>NZ_JBIAUR010000019.1:0-217683 GCF_042893105.1 Streptomyces sp. NPDC001663
CACATCATCGCCAAGACGATCGTGACCGAGGCTGAACGCACCTCGGCCGGGATCTCCCTGGAAGAACTCAAGGGAATCCGGCAGAGGGTACGGCTTGGCAAGCCCCAACGGGTCGCGCTCCACTCCTGGTCCTTCGCCCAGCTCGCAGACTTCATCGTCTACAAGGCCAAGGGGGCAGGCGTGCCCCTGGTCTTCGTCGATCCCGCGTACACGTCCCAGACATGCGCCGAGTGCGGCCACGTCGACAAACGCAACCGTGTCGACCAGGGACTTTTCATCTGCCGCGGGTGCGGGGTCGTTGCCCACGCCGACCGGAATGCTTCCCACAACATCGCCACCCGTGGCGAGATCGTGTGGAACGCGGGGCGTGAGTCACGCGTCCCTGCCACCCGATAGGGGTGTCTGGACGGAGGAGTCAACCCAGCAGCCAGTTGGGCGCTACCTCCAAGCCCGGTCCTTTAGGGCCGGGTCAAGTTGACCCGAGGTTCCCCGTCCGGGCGTCCCGCCACAGGTCGACGCCGCCGTCGGTCGCGTACTTGTCGATCTCGGCGAGCTCCTCGGTACTGAAGTCGAGGTTCTCCAGTGCGGCGACGTTCTGCTCCAGCTGCTCCGTCCGCGATGCGCCGATCACGAGCGACGTGACCCGCTCGTCCCGCAGCGCCCAGGCCAGCGCCATCTGCGCCAGCGTCTGCCCGCGCCGGGCGGCGATGTCGTTCAGCGCACGCAGCCGGCCCAGCATGTCCTCCGACAGCCACGACGTGTCGAACGACGTCCCCGCCGCGGCCCGCGAGCCCTCCGGCACACCGTCCAGATAGCGCCCGGTCAGCAGCCCCTGCGCGAGGGCCGTGAACCCGATGACCCCGAAGCCCTCCTCCTGCGCGGCATCCAGCAGCCCCTCGGTCTCGATCCAGCGGTTCAGCATGCTGTACGACGGCTGGTGGATGAGCAGCGGAGTACCCAGGTCCCGCAGGATCGCCGCGGCCTCACGGGTGCGCTCGGCGTCGTACGAGGAGATGCCGACGTACAGGGCCTTGCCCTGGCGCACCGCCGTGTCGAGCGCGCCCATCGTCTCCTCCAGCGGCGTGCTGGCGTCCAGGCGGTGGGAGTAGAAGATGTCGACGTAGTCCAGGCCCATGCGCTTCAGGGACTGGTCGAGCGAGGCGAGCACGTACTTGCGGGAGCCTCCGCCCTGGCCGTAGGGGCCGGGCCACATGTCCCAGCCGGCCTTGGTGGAGACCACCAGCTCGTCGCGGTACGGCGCGAGGTCCTGGCGCATCAGACGCCCGAAGTTGATCTCCGCCGAGCCGTAGGGCGGGCCGTAGTTGTTGGCGAGGTCGTGGTGGGTGATCCCGAGGTCGAAGGCGCGCAGGGCGATCTCGCGCTGCCGCTCGAACGGCCGGTCGTCGCCGAAGTTGTGCCAGTAGCCCAGGGACAGCAGGGGGAGGTCGAGGCCGGAACGTCCGGTGCGCCGGTAGCGCATGGTGCCGTTGTAGCGCTCGGGATCCGCGAGGTGGTTCATGGGTTCACTCTGCGCGCGCAGGATTCCGGAGTCCAACAACTCCCTTTCATCGGATTCAGCGATGTCTCTTCTTAATCGGGCTGCGGGGCGGGTGAACTCGTGAACTAGGGTGCGGGACGTGCCCACCCTGCTGATCGTGCATCACACACCCTCACCCAACTGCCAGGCCATGCTCGAAGCCGTCGTCTCCGGAGCCACCGCGCCCGAGATCGAGAACGTCGACGTCGTACGGCGGCCTGCACTGTCGGCCACGGCGTCCGACGTCCTGGCCGCCGACGCCTGCCTGCTCGGTACCCCCGCCAACATCGGCTACATGTCCGGCGCCCTCAAGCACTTCTTCGACCAGATCTACTACCCGTGCCTGGACGCGACCCAGGGCAGGCCCTTCGGCTACTACGTCCACGGCGGGAGCGACGTCACCGGCGCGGTGCGCGGGATCGAGGCGATCACGACCGGCCTCGGTTGGAAGCTCGCCGCGCAGCCCGTCACCGTGACGGGAGAGCCCGCCAAGAGGGACATCGAGGCATGCTGGGAACTGGGCGCGACGCTCGCCGCCGGGCTGCTGGACTGATCCCGAACTGCCGTGCCCCAGCGGCCACTTGAGCCCCACGGTCCCCGCACAACGGTGGCTCTTGGGGAACAGGTGCGCTAATTTGAGGTGCAGGTCACAGGTGACGTACACCCGTGGAGAGCGGGGAGGTTCTCGTTGACCCCGGCACAGCTGCGGGCCTACGCAGCCACCGTGCGACTCGGCTCGGTGAAGGCCGCCGCGGCCGATCTCGCCGTGACCGAGTCCGCCATCTCGATCCACATCGCCCATCTGCGCAGGGAACTCGGCGACAAGCTGTTCACCCGGACCGCCCACGGGCTGGCGTTCACCCCGGGCGGGCTCCGGCTCGCCAGCCGAGCGACCGAGATGCTGGGCCTGCAGGACCGCACCATCCTGGAGGTACGGCGGGCCGGCTCCGGACGGCGGCTGCTGCGCGTGGCCGCGTCGAGCCTGTTCGCCGAACACGCGGCCCCCGGCCTCATCGAACTGTTCGCGCAGCGCGCCGCCGACCTGGACGTCGAGCTGAGCGTGGACGACCCTGAGCGGTTCGGCACGATGCTCGTCAACCGCGCGGTCGACGTGGCGATCGGACCCCGGCCCGCCACCCTCGAATCCGCCATGACCTGCGCCCACTTCCTCAACTACCAGGTGATCGCGGTCGTCGGCCCCGACCATCCGCTCGCCGCCGGCGGCGTCGGCCCCACCGAGCTGCGCGAGCAGACATGGCTGCTCGGCCCCTCCGCCGTCGGCCGCACCGGCCTGGTGCCCTCGGTGCTGCGCCGGCTGAGCGTCCCCGAGCACAACCAGCGCATCTTCCAGAGCCACGCCGCCGCCGTGGACGAGGCCAAACGCGGCAAGGGCATCTCCCTCGTGGTCGCCTTCGCCGTCGCGAAAGACCTGGCCGACGGCCATCTACGGCGGCTCGACGGCCCCCACCTGCCGGCCCGCGGCTCCTGGAACCTGCTGGCCCTCCCGGACCGGGAGGCCCCGCCGGTCGCCGCGGAACTGCGCCGCTTCGTGACCACACCGCGGGCCACTCAGGCCATGCTGCGGGGCGCGGGAGTGACCGCGGGCCGCTTCCGGCCCGCCATCCACGTCACCTTGTGGAGCTAGGTTGCCGCGCCGCGGACGTTCCGCCGATGAGTTTTCGGCGGTGGTGCGGTCTACCTGTCGACGAAGGGAGCGCACCATGCGCCAGATCATCGTTTGCACGTTCCTGACGCTGGACGGCGTCATGCAGGCGCCGGGCGGTCCGGACGAGGACGCTGAGAGCGGCTTCGAGCACGGCGGCTGGCAGAAACCGGTGGACGACGACGAGGTCGGCGCGGCCATCGCCGGTTGGTACGAGCACTCCGACGCGATGCTGCTCGGCCGCAAGACGTACGACATCTTCGCGTCGTACTGGCCGACCGCCGATCCGGGCAACCCGTTCACCAGCCGGATGAACAGCATGCACAAGTACGTGGCGTCTCGGACCCTGACGTCCGTCGAGTGGCAGAACTCCACGCTGCTGGAGGGCGACGTCGTCGATGTCGTACGCAGGCTGAAGGAGTCCGACGGCGGCAACATCAACGTCGTCGGCAGCGGCGACCTCGCCCAGACCCTCATGCAGCACGGCCTCGTCGACGAGTACCGGCTGACCATCCATCCGGTGATCATCGGCACCGGCAAGCGGCTGTTCGCCGACGGGGCGATCCCCACTGCGCTGGAGCCGGTCAGCGTCTCGACGACGAAGGGCGGCACCATCGTCGGCGTCTACCGGCCGAACGGTAAGCCCAGCTACGACAGCTACTAGGCGATTTACCCAGTCCTTGCGTGGAGCCGGGGGAGACGCAGGTCACATTCGGGCGTGTCACACCGTGTCGAGTCGCTCCGTCAGAGGGGTGTAGCCACCAACAACGACACGGGAGCGCAGCATGGAAGCTCGCATGAACGTCTTCGAGAACGCGGTCGCCGCCAAGGTCTTCCGTTACATCAACTCGGCGGGCAAGGCCGTCTCCGACTCGACGCTGCCGCACGCCACACAGGAGCTGGTGAAGCTCCGTGCCAGTCAGATCAACGGCTGTGGTTTCTGCACCGACATGCACACCAAGGACGCCCTGGCCGCGGGCGAGGACTCGCAGCGCCTCCACTTGGTCGCGGCCTGGCGGGAGGCCAAGGTGTTCACCGAGGCCGAGCGCGCCGCCCTGGAACTGGCGGAGCAGGGCACCCGCATCGCGGATGCGGCCGGCGGGGTCACGGACGAGGCCTGGGAGAACGCCGCCAAGCACTTCGACGAGGACCAGCTCGCGGCCCTCGTTGCGACCATCGCCCTGATCAACATGTACAACCGCTTCAATGTCATCGTCCAGCAGCCCGCCGGCGACTACCAGCCCGGCATGTTCGGCTGACGCGCAGCACGGACGGCACACGGCCCGGACAGGCTCCCCGCCCCGGGCCGTTCAGCCGCGCCGCGCATGCCGGGCGATCTCGCCCGGCACCCGCAGCAGCGCCCCGAAGCTGTCCGCCGGCAGCAGCAGGTCGACGTACGGCAGCGCCGCCGCCATCGTCGTCGTACGAGGGACGAATCCGGGTGTCCCGGCCCGCGGGTTCAGCCAGATCACCGTGTGCGCACGGCGCCGCAGCCGGGCCATGGCCGCGGCCAGCCGCTCCGGCGGATCACCGTCCCAGCCGTCCGAACCGATCAGGACGACCGCGCCCCGTACCGTGCCGCCGTGGTGCGAGGCGAGCAGCGTCGACAGACAGTGCGCGATCCGGGTACCGCCGAACCGGTCGGCGACCCGCTCCGTCGCCTCGTCCAGTGCCTCCTGCGCCGAACGGTGGGCGAGAGCCGTGGTGAGCCGGGTCAGCGAGGTCGCGAACGCGAAGACCTCGGCGTGGGTGGTCAGCGTGAGTGCCCGCATCAGATGCAGATAGGCCATCGCCTGCGCCTGCATCGAACGGCTCACATCGCACAGCACCACCACCCGACGCGGCCGGGCCACGGGCCCTGTACGCACCAGTCGGACCGGATCCCAGCCGGTGCGTCGCGCCCGGGCCGCCGTCTCCCGGATCGCCACCCGGGGTCCGCCCGGCCGCACCGCGTACCGGCGCGACCGCCGGGTGGGCCACTCCCGCAGCGCCCGCTCCAGCCACCGGCCCAGCAACTGCGCATCCGCGGCGCCGAGTTGCTCGAACGGCGTGTCCAGGGCACCGGCGAGATCGCTGGGCAGACGGTCCGGCACGGACAGGGCGACGTCGTCCCGGTGGTCGGGGCGCGCGACAACCGGCGGCAGGGTCACCCAGGGCAGACCGCGCCGGTCGCCGGATGCATCGGAGACGTCGTACGGCTGCACGGGCGCCGGCGTACGGGCTTCGCCCCCGCGCGGGGCCGGCCGGTCGCTGCTGCGCCGGGCGTGCGGGTCGACGGAGAGCAGCGCCTCGCCGAACACGGCGTCGAAGACCTCGTCGAACCGCGGCAGATCCGGTTGACGGCGGACGAGCGTCACGCGCGCCGCCCAGTACAGCGCCGTCCGCGACACGGGCGGAACGGCGACGAGCGCACGGACGAAGTCCTGCGTGGCGGTGAGCCCCACGGCAACGCCCCGCTCCCTGAGCCGGGCGGCGAACGCGACGGCGAAGGCGGCCCGGTCCACCGCCGGGAGCAGTGGCCCGGCCCTGGTCACAGCGTCAGCAGGAGGACCACGGCCGCGATGACCACCACGACCACGACGAGCGCCGGGACCAGCCGCCGGTACACGGACTTCCCCGCCAGCCGCATCAGGTCCAGGGGCTCGGTTGCGGCCTGGGGTGCTTCCGCGGGCTCGGGGACGGCCGCCTCCTCCGGCTCGGGAACGGCCGTCTCCTCGGCCGACTCCTGCGGAGCCAGCAGCTGCGTCTCCACGTTCTCGACGAACTGCGCGAACAGCTTCTCCGAGATCTCCTTGATCATGCCGCTGCCGAACTGGGCAAGTTTCCCGCTGATGTTGAGATCCGTGCTGACCGTCACGACCGTGCCCACGCCGTCGGGGCGCAGCCGGGCGTGGATGGTCGCGGAGGCGTTCCCGCCCCCGCGGGTGTCCTTCCCGGCCGCACTGATGACGGCGATGTGGGCGGCGTCGTCCAGCTTCACGAAGCGAGCCGTACCCGCGAACTGACTGACCACAGGCCCTACTTTGACCTTCACCCGCCCCTTGTAGGTGTCGCCCTCGACTCCGGTCAGCTCGGCGCCCGGCATGCACGGGGCGAGGCCCTCCAGATCGGTGAGCGCCTGCCAGGCACGCTCGACGGGCACGTCCACACCGAACTCCTGGTCGATCTTCATGGTCTCCTCGCCTGTTCGGGGTAGCCGAGTTCTTCGAGCGCCTCGGTGATGGCGATGCGGTCGTCGGGGCTCTTGGCGACCGCGCTGAGCGTGCTGACCACGTCGGTGCGGGTAAGCCGTGCGACACGCAGTGCTGCCAGCGCCGAGAGCCAGTCGATGGCCTCCGCCATGCCGGGCGCCTTGTCGAGGTCCAACTGCCGTACGCGACCGATGAAGTGCGTCGCCGACGCGATCAGGGGCTCGTTCGCGGCCGGTACCGAACGGCGCAGGATCCGGGCGGCGCGCTCCGGGGAGGGGAAGTCGATCCAGTGGTAGAGGCAGCGGCGGCGCAGCGCGTCGTGCAGTTCGCGGCTGCGGTTGGAGGTGAGCACCACGACCGGCGGCCGCACGGCGGCGAACGTGCCCAACTCGGGCACGGTGATGGACCGTTCGCCGAGGAACTCGAAGAGCAGCGCCTCGAACTCGTCGTCGGCCCGGTCGATCTCGTCGATCAGCAGGACGGGCGGAACCGGGCCCGCATGACGCACCGCCCGCAACAGCGGCCGGTCATGCAGGAACTCCTCGGTGAACACATCTGCGTCGTCGAGCCGCCCGCCGCGCGCCTCGGTGAGCCGGATCGCGAGCAGTTGGCGCTGGTAGTTCCACTCGTACAGGGCCTCGCCCGGTGTGAGTCCCTCGTAGCACTGCAGCCGGATCAGCGCGGTGTCCAGCACCTCGGCGAGGGCCTTGGCGAGGCTGGTCTTGCCGACGCCGGGCTCGCCCTCCACCAGGAGCGGTCGGTCGAGGACGGTGGCCAGGAAGAGGGCGGTCGCGGTGCCCTCGTCGACCAAGTGGCCGACGGCATCCAGGCGTTGGCGTACCTCCTCGGCGTCCGTGAACAGCTCGCTCACGCGCTAGCCCACCGGCCTCGCGGCGTGACGGTCCCGGCAGCCGGTGCCGCAGAACCACAACTCGCCCTCGTCCGTGGTCAGATGAGGGGTGTCGGACCGAACGATCACGGTCATCCCGCACACCGGGTCGACGGCCTCGACCGGCCGCGCCGCGGTCACGGGTTTCGCCCGTACGACCTCCACCACCTCGGCCAGGATCGACAGTGCGATCTCGGGTGCCGTGCGGGCGCCGATGTCCAGGCCGGCGGGGGAGTGGACACGGGCTCTTTCCGCCTCGTCCAGGCCGAGTTCGTCGAGGAGGGCGGAGCCCCGACGGCGGCTGGCGACCAGCTCGATGTGCGGGACGGCTGCGTCGAGGGCGGCACGTACGGACTCGGCGTCGCCGTGCCCCTGCCCCGCGACGATCACCGCGGCCGCGTTCTCGGCGGGCGGGCCGTCGGGCAGGGAGCGGGCGGTGGCGTAGCCGAGGACCTCGGCCAGGGCGAGGAACGCCTCGGCGATCGGCGTGTCCCCGGCGACCTCGATCAACGGCGGCGGCAGCACCGGCTCCAGGAAGATCTCCAGAGCACCGCCCGACAGACAGGGATTGACCACGACCTGCGCGCCCGGCGTCTCCGGGAACCCTTCCTCGCCCGCCGGCAGCACCCGCAGCAGCAGCGGTGTGCCGCCGTGCAGGGCGCCCAGCGCGGCCGTACGCACCGAACCCTCCGCGCACTGGCCGCCGACGAAACCGTCGATCGTGCCGTCGCCGTGCACGATGGCCTCGTCACCGGGATGCGCGGAGGCCGGCGCCTGGGCGCGCACCACGCGCGCGTGCACGAACGGCACCCGCCGCTCGACGAGTTCCAGCGCCCGCGCGCTCACTGTGCCGGTCATCGCGACCACCTTCAGATCGGCGGTGTCGGCCGGCCCTGCATGGCCTCCCACACCCGGGACGGAGTGAGCGGCATGTCGGCATGCCGTACACCGAAGGGCTTCAGCGCATCGACGACGGCGTTGACGATCGCGGGCGGTGAGCCGACCGTCGCGGACTCGCCGACGCCCTTGGCGCCGATGGGATGGTGCGGGGACGGGGTGACCGTGAACCCCGTCTCCCAGTCGGGGACTTCGAGGGAGGTCGGGATGAGGTAGTCCATCAGCGAGCCGCTCAGGCAGTTGCCGTCCTCGTCGAAGGCGATCATCTCCATCAGCGCCATGCCGACGCCGTCGGTGAGCCCGCCGTGCACCTGCCCCTCGATGATCATCGGGTTGATACGGGTGCCGCAGTCGTCGACCGCGACGAAGCGGCGGACGGTGACCTTCGCGGTGCCCGGGTCGATGTCGACGACACAGATGTAGGCGCCGTGCGGGTAGGTGAGGTTCTCCGGGTTGTAGCAGATCTGCGCGTCCAGGCCGCCCTCCACCCCGTCGGGCAGATCGCCCGCGCCGTGCGCGCGCATCGCGACGTCCTGGATGGTGACCGAGGCCTTCGGGTCGCCGGCCACGTGGAAGGAGCCCTTCTCCCACTCCAGGTCGGCCACCGACACCTCCAGCATCGAGGAGGCGATCAGCCGGGCCTTGTCGCGCACCTTGCGGGCGACCAGCGCCGCGGCCGCGCCCGAGACGGGGGTGGAGCGGCTGCCGTAGGTGCCGAGCCCGAAGGGCGTCTGGTCGGTGTCGCCGTGGACCACCTCGATGTCCTGCGGCGGGATGCCGAGCTCCTCGGCGACGATCTGCGCGAACGTCGTCTCGTGCCCCTGTCCCTGCGTCTGCACCGACAGCCGCACGACCGCCTTGCCGGTGGGATGCACCCGCAGCTCGCAGCCGTCGGCCATGCCGAGACCGAGGATGTCCATGTCCTTGCGGGGGCCCGCGCCGACGGCCTCGGTGAAGAACGACACGCCGATGCCCATGAGTTCACCGCGGGCCCGCTTCTCGGCCTGTTCGGCGCGGAGTTCGGCGTATCCGGCGAGCTGTGTGGCCAGCTCCATGGTGGGCGCGTAGTTCCCGGAGTCGTACACCCAGCCGGTCTTGGTCCGGTACGGGAACTGCTCGGGCCGGATGAAGTTCTTCTTGCGCAGCTCGACCGGGTCCATCTTCAGCTCGTACGCGAGACAGTCCACGATCCGCTCGACCAGGTACACCGCCTCGGTGATGCGGAACGAGCAGGCGTACGCCACCCCGCCCGGCGCCTTGTTGGTGTAGACGGCCGTCATCTTGCAGTGCGCGGCCTCGAGGTCGTAGCTGCCGGTGAAGACGCCGAAGAAGCCCGCCGGGTACTTCACGGGCGCGGCGGTGCCGTTGAACGCGCCGTGGTCGGCGAGGACATGGGTGCGGATGGCGAGGATCCTCCCCTCGCGGGTCGCCGCGATCTCGCCGCGCATGATGTAGTCGCGGGCGAAGCCGGTGGTGATGAGGTTCTCCGAGCGGTCCTCCATCCACTTCACCGGTTTCCCGGTGAGCAGGGACCCCACGATCGCGCACACGTAACCCGGGTAGATCGGCACCTTGTTGCCGAAGCCGCCGCCGATGTCGGGGGAGACGACGCGGATCTTGTGCTCGGGCAGCCCGGCGACGATCGCGTACAGGGTGCGGTGGGCGTGCGGTGCCTGCGTCGTGGACCACATGGTCAGTTTGCCGTCGACGGCGTCGTAGTCGGCGACCGCGCCGCACGTCTCCATCGGCGCCGGGTGTACGCGCGGATAGACGATGTCCTCACTGACCACGACGTCGGCGCGGGCGAAGACGGCGTCGGTCTCGGCCGCGTCGCCGGTCTCCCAGTCGAAGCAGTGGTTGTCCCGCTTGTCCTCGAGGTCGTCGCGGATGACGGGCGCGTCCGGGGCGAGCGCGGTGCGCACGTCGATCACCGGGTCGAGCGCCTCGTACTCGACGTCGATCAACTCCAGTGCGTCGCGCGCCGAGTAGCGGTCCTCGGCGACGACGAAGGCCACCTCCTGGCCCTGGAAGCGGACCTTGTCCGTGGCGAGCACGGCCTGGACGTCGTTGGAGAGGGTCGGCATCCACGCCAGGCCCTTCTCGGCCAGCATCGCGCCGGTCACCACCAGGCGGACCTTGGGGTGCGCCTCGGCCAGGGTGGTGTCGACGGAGACCACGCGCGCGTGGGCGAGCGGCGAGCGCAGGATCGCCAGGTGCAGCATGCCGGGCAGTTGGAGGTCGTCGACGTAGCGGCCCTTGCCGCGGACGAAACGCGGGTCCTCCTTGCGGAGCATCCGCCCGTGGCCGCAGGGCTTCTGGTCGTTGTCGACGAACTCGGTGCGCCGGCCGTTCTCGGAGACGGTGGTCATGACGCACTCCCCGAGACGCTCTCCGGAGCCGTGGTGCGGGTTCCTGCCTCCTCGGCGGCCGCCCAGCGCACGGAGCGGACGATGGTGGCGTAACCGGTGCACCGGCAGATCTGCCCGGAGATCGCCTCCCGGATCTCCTGCTCCGACGGGTCGGGATTACGGTCCAGCAGCGCCCGAGCCGTCATCATCATGCCCGGCGTGCAGAAGCCGCACTGCAGGCCGTGGCACTCGACGAACCCCTTCTGCACGGCGTCGAGTTCGCCGCCCTGCTCCAGTCCCTCGACGGTGCGCACCTCGTGCCCGCCCGCCATCGCGGCCAGCACCGTGCACGACTTGACCGGCTCGCCGTCCAGCCACACCACGCACGTACCGCAGTTGCTGGTGTCGCAGCCCCAGTGCGTCCCGGTCAGCCGCAGGTGATCGCGCAGGAAGTGGACGAGGAGCAGCCTGCCCTCGATCTCCCGGGTGACCTCTTCGCCATTGACGGTCATGGTGACCTGCACGATCACGCCTCCTGTCCGCCGGCCCGGGCCACGGCCCGGCGCAGCACCCGCACGGTCAACTCACGCGCCAGATGGCGCTTGTACTCGGCGCTGCCGCGCCGGTCGGTCACCGGCGAACAGGCCGCGGCCGCGAGGTCCCCGGCCCGTGCGTACAGCTCCTCGCCGGGCGGCCGGCCGCGCATCAGCTCGGCGATGCCCGGGATGCCGGCGGTGTTCGGGCCGACGGCGGCGAGACCGACCCGGGCGTCGGACACCAGCCCGCCGTCGAGCCAGACCGCGGAGCCCGCCGAGACGACCGCCCAGTCGCCGGCCCGCCGTTCGACCTTCTCGTAGGCGCTCGACCCGCCGGGGCGGACGGGAAAGCGCACCTCGGTGAGCATCTCCGCGTCGCCGACCGCGGTCTCGTACGGCCCCTGGTGGAAGTCCTCCATCGGCACGATCCGTTCGCCCTCGCGCCCCTGGATCACGCAGGAGGCGCCCAGCGTCGTACACACGGCGGACAGGTCCTCGGACGGATCGGCCTGGCACAGCGAGCCGCCGAGGGTGCCCCGGTTGCGAACCACCGGGTCGGCGATCACGCGCTCGGCGTCGCGGAAGATCGGGAAGGCGGCGGCGAGTTCGTCGGACTCCAGCAGCTCGCGGTGCCGGGTCATCGCGCCGATGCGGATCGACCCGGGCTCCACGCGGATGTAACCCAGCTCGTCGTGCAGCTCGTTGATGTCGATCAGGTACTCGAAGTTGGCCAGCCTGAGCTTCATCATCGGGATCAGGCTGTGCCCCCCGGCGACCAGGCGCGCAGTGTCGCCCAGCCGGTCCAGGAGCGCGATCGCCTCGTCGACGCTGTGCACCCGCTGGTACTCGAACGGAGCGGGAACCTGCATGTTGCCCTCCCCCTGTCAGGGCCCCATTGGGCCCTCGGCACCCAGGGGTGTCAACGGTTGGTTAACTGTTCACTTAAGTCGCCGACGCGGGTGGAGGGCGGTGCGGCGGGTCGACTGTCTTTGTGCATCGGGCGCACTGCAACACTCCGGCTCCCGGCACGGTCCTCGGCCGGCCCCGAAGTGCCGGACATCCACGACGAGTACGAGGTCCGCGTGCTGGTCGGAGCCGACTGACGCAGGGCTGCCGGCGTGCGGCGGAGCCGTTGGAGTCCTTTATGCTCCTCGCCATGAACGAGGGGGAGCCCGCCAGACGGGTTGTCGACGGTCGCTTCGAGCTGGAGTCCAGGCTCGGCGGCGGAGGCATGGGCACGGTGTGGCGCGCTCGCGACCTGCTGCTGCACCGCAGTGTGGCCGTCAAGGAGGTCCGGCCTGCGGATCCGGACCTCGCCGAGTACGACCCCGGCACGGCACGGATGCTGCGCGAGCGAGTGCTGCGCGAGGCGCGCGCCCTGGCCCGGGTCCAGCATCCGAACGTGGTGACGATCCATCACATCGTCGACGGCGGCGAAGGCACCTACCCGTGGATCGTCATGGAGATGGTCGACGGCGGTTCGCTCGCCGACCGGCTGGCCCGGGGGCCGATGGCTCCCGCCGAAGCCGCCCGCATCGGCCGGGGCGTACTCGACGCCCTGCGCGCGGCACACGCCGCTGGTGTGGAGCACCGGGACGTGAAGCCCGCCAACGTCCTGCTGCGCATCGACGGCCGCCCCGTGCTCACGGACTTCGGCATCGCCGCGATCCGTGAGGCCACCGCGCTGACCGCCACGGGCTCGATCATCGGCACGCCGGACTTCATGGCCCCGGAACGCGTCTCTGGCGATCCCGGCGGCCCGGCGGCCGACCTGTGGTCGCTGGCGATGATGCTGTACGTGGCCGTCGAGGGCCACCATCCGCTGCGGCGCGGAACGACACTGGCGACGCTGGCTGCCGTGCTGCACGAGGACGTACCGCCACCCGTGCAGGCCGGCCCGCTGACGCCCGTACTGGCGCGTGTGCTGGTACGTGATCCTGCGGCGCGGCCGGATGCGGAGACGGTGGACCGGATGCTCGCCGTCGCGGCCCAATCAGGCGCCGATGTGATGCCGACGGCCTACCCGCCGGCGCCTCCGCAGGACACCGCGCCCACGTCCTATCCGCTGTCCCCTCCGCAGAGCTCCGTGCCCACCTCCTATCCGCTGGCGCCGCCGCAGGACGCCGTTCCCGTCCCGCCGCCGTCGGCGCTCTCCAGCACCGTCGTGCCATCGGCACCCCCGCAGCGGCACCCGCGTCGGATCGCCCTCGCCTCCGTCGCGGTCGGTGCGCTGCTGGTGGGCGGGGTGACCTGGGTGGCCCTCTCGGGCGGGGACGGCAATGACGCCTTGGCGCCCACCGGCAAGGGCGAACAGACGCAGCAGACCGGGACCGGTCACACGGGCTCGACCGCCACAGCGTCCACTACAACGCCCTCCACCGCGGCGAGCACGGCGAAGACCGCCAACCTGCTCACCCCCGGCAACATCCGGATGGTGATCAAGGCTCTCGAGGACGCATCGGGAAGCGACAGCTTCGGTGACTTCCTCGTCTACCCGGACCACGCGACCGGGTCCATGATGGCGAACGGCAGCAAGACCCGGTACATCGACTACAACTACCGTCCCGGGACCGGGGCGGAGGAGGGCATCATTAAGAGCACGCTGCCCGACAGCGAGGAGCCGGTGAGCCTGAAGAACTTCCGCTGGGACGCTGTGCCCGCCCTGTTCGCCCGGGCGGAGAAGGAGCTGAAGGTCAAGAATCCGACCACCCGCTACCTGACGATCCGGCAGCCGGACAACGTCTTCCACACCCCGGCGGCCATCGCGGTCTACCTCAGCGACGACTACGGCAGTGGCGGCTACCTGGAGGCCACCCCCCAGGGCAAGGTGACAAAGGTGATGCCCGCCGACGAATGAGTCGTTGGGCCGTATGCAGCAGCTCAAGGGGCCTCCACCCGGACCCGGCGAAAGGCTTGGCCGCATCACCGGCCTGTCACGGGAGTTCCGATGCCCCTTCGCTCTGCCCCGGCCCGCCCTTTCCGCTCCCGCCTGCGGGCGACCTGCGTCATCGCGGTCTGCGTGACGGCGCTCAGCCAGGCGCCCACCAGCACGGCCGCCGCCCCCGGATCGGGCGCCGACGACCTGCGCGGCCAGCTCGAACAGCTCGTGGCCGCCCCCGGCGGACCGCCCGGTGCCATCGCCGTGCTGCAGCGGGACGGCGTGACCCGCGTCGTCCGCGCGGGCGTGGCCGATCTCGCCACGGGACGGCCGCCGCAGCCGGGCGACCACATGCGGATCGCCAGTACGGCGAAGGCCTTCAGCGGGGCGGTTGCTCTGAGCCTGGTCGACCGGCATGCCCTGCGCCTGGACGAGACCATCGGCCGGCGGCTGCCGCGGCTGCCCCGCGCCTGGCACAGCGTTACGCTCCGGCAGCTGCTCAACCACACCAGCGGTCTGCCGGACTACACGGAGGACGAGGAGTTCCGGCAGATTCTCGCGGCCGACCCGCGCCATCACTTCGACTCCCGCCGGCTGCTCGACTTCGTCGCCGACCGGCCCCTCAACTTCCCCCCGGGAACCCAGTACCGCTACTCCAACTCCGACAACATCGCCGTCGCCCTGATGGCGGAGGCGGCGACCGGCACCCCGTACGAGCAGCTGCTGCGCATCCTGGTCTACGGGCCGTTGGGCCTGCGCAACACGAGCCTTCCCCAGGGTTACCGGATGCCCGAGCCCTATCTGCACGGGTACGCCGTGACCCCGCCGCCCCCGGAGGACGTCAGCGAGCTCTTCGGCGTCTCCGGCTCCTGGGCGTCGGGCGGCATCATCTCCACACCGGCCGACATGACCCGCTTCATCCGCGGCTACGCGGGCGGCGCGCTCTACGGCAGGGGTGTCGTACACGAGCAGCGGCGCTGGATCCCCGGCGCCTCCCAACCCGCGGGCCCCGGCGCCAACATGGCGGGCCTTGCCATCTTCCGTTACACGACACGCTGCGGCGTGGTGCTGGGGCACACCGGCAACTTCCCCGGCTATACGCAGCTGATCGCCGCCACCCCGGACGGCCGCCGGTCCCTGACCTTCTCCATCACCACGCAGATCAACGACTCCAGCAACCCGGACCTGTTGAACCGGATGCGAGCCGTTCAGGAGAACTTCGTCTGCGCACTGCTGACCCGGTCCGCGCACTGACCCGGTCCGCGCACTGACCTGGTCTCGCTAGCCGCCGCCATGACGAGGGAAGATGGGGCGGCAAGCGTTTTGGTCAACCGATGTGGAGGAGCGGGCACATGCAGCACGAGCGAGCGGGTCAGCCTGCCGGTCCCGAGGATCTCGTCGACGTCGCCCGGCTGGTCACCGCGTACTACGCGCTGCACCCGGACCCGGCCGACCCGGGGCAGCGGGTGGCGTTCGGTACGTCGGGACATCGCGGGTCGTCACTGGCGACCGCGTTCAACGAGGACCACATCGCCGCGACCAGCCAGGCGATCTGCGAGTACCGCGCCGACCAGGGCACCGACGGCCCCCTGTTCCTCGGCGCCGACACCCACGCCCTGTCCGAGCCCGCGCGGGTCACGGCGTTGGAGGTGTTCGCGGCCAACGAGGTGACCGTGCTCATCGACAGCGGGGACGGCTACACGCCCACCCCCGCGCTCTCGCACGCCATCCTCACCCACAACCGCGGCCGCACCTCCGGCCTCGCCGACGGCGTGGTGGTCACCCCCTCGCACAACCCGCCCGCCGACGGCGGCTTCAAGTACAACCCGCCGAGCGGCGGCCCGGCCGGTTCCGACGCGACGTCCTGGATCCAGAACCGGGCCAACGACATCATCGCCGCCGGGATGAAGGACGTACGGCGCATCCCCTTCACGCGGGCGCTGGCAGCGGAGACCACCCGCCGCCACGACTTCCTCGGCGCCTACGTGGCCGATCTGCCCAGCGTGCTGGACCTGGACGCGATCCGCGCCGCCGGCGTCCGCATCGGCGCCGACCCGCTCGGCGGGGCCTCGGTCGCCTACTGGGGCCGTATCGCCGAACAGCACCGGCTCGATCTGACGGTGGTCAACCCGCTCGCCGACCCCACCTGGCGCTTCATGACGCTCGACTGGGACGGCAAGATCCGTATGGACTGCTCGTCGCCGTATGCGATGGCCTCGCTCATCGAGCAGCGCGACCGCTTCCAGATCGCGACCGGCAACGACGCCGACGCCGACCGGCACGGCATCGTCACCCCGGACGCCGGGCTGATGAACCCCAACCACTACCTGGCCACCGCCATCTCCTACCTGTACGCCCACCGCAAGGAGTGGCCCGCCGGCACGGGCATCGGCAAGACGCTGGTGTCGTCCAGCATGATCGACCGCGTCGCCGCCGACCTGGGGCGCCAACTGGTCGAAGTGCCGGTCGGGTTCAAGTGGTTCGTGGACGGCCTGGTCGACGGATCCATCGGCTTCGGAGGGGAGGAGTCGGCCGGTGCGTCGTTCCTGCGCCGGGACGGCTCGGTGTGGACCACGGACAAGGACGGCATCATCCTGGCGCTGCTCGCCTCCGAGATCACCGCGGTCACCGGGAAGACGCCCTCGGAGCACTACGCCGACCTGACCGCCCGCTTCGGCGAGCCCGCCTACGCGCGCATCGACGCCCCGGCGACCCGCGAGGAGAAGGCCCTGCTCGCCAAGCTCTCGCCGGCACAGGTCACCGCCGACACCCTGGCCGGAGAGGCGGTCACCGGGGTGCTCACCGAGGCGCCGGGCAACGGCGCGTCGATCGGCGGCATCAAGGTCACCACCGAGAACGCCTGGTTCGCGGCCCGGCCCTCGGGCACCGAGGACGTGTACAAGATCTACGCCGAGTCCTTCCGTGGCCCCGACCACCTCCGCCAGGTGCAGGACGAGGCGAAGGACGTGGTGATGGCGGCACTGGGCGGCTGACACGGCACCGAGGGGCCTGGTTCGTCCGGGCCCCCTTTCGTAGATATTTCCGGTTTGTCTGGTCAGGGGCTTATGTCGCTATCATCTCCTAAACGCGACGTATGGGTTTATGCCCAGAAGGGGCCACGGCCCACGGCCCCGCCGGAGTGATCAATGTCCCTCGAGCGCCCAATGGAGGACGGCGACGAGCTGCTCGCCAGACTCGGGTCGCTGACCGCCCAGGCACGTGAGCTCGCGGAGCTGCAGCGCTCCCGGGTCGAACTGGCCGTCGCCCTGCAGCGCGGCATGCTGCCCCGGGATCTGCCCACGGCCCGCCGCTTCCACCTTGCCGTCCGCTATGCCCCCGCCTTCCACGGCCTCAACGTGGGGGGCGACTGGTACGACGCCTTCACCATGCCCGACGGCCGCATCGGGCTGTCCATCGGTGACGTCCAGGGCCACAACATCGAGGCGGCCGCCTTCATGGGCCAGGTCCGGGTCGGCCTGCGCGCCCTCGCCTCCGTCACGAGCGAACCCGGCGAGCTGCTCTCCCGTACCAACGACCTGCTCATGTCGCTCGGCACCGATCTGTTCGCCACCTGCACCTTCATGCGGCTCGACCCGTGCACCGGCGTGCTGGAGAGCGCACGGGCCGGGCACGTGCCCCACATCTGGGCCACCGCGGACGGACAGTCCGGCATCGCCGACGACGAGGGCGGACCGCCCCTGGGCATCGTGGAGGGGATGGAGTACCCGGTTACCCGGTACCGGCTGACCAAGGGCGGTGTGTTCGTCCTGCTCACGGACGGCGTGGTGGAAGGGCCGTCCCTGAGCGTCGACGACGGCCTCGACCACGTCGTACGGCTCGCCGGGATCGCCGCCGTAGCCGGCATGGAGGCCGACGCACTCGCCGGCGCCGTGATGAAGGTGGCCGAGCGAGTGGGGCACGAGGACGACGCGGCCGTACTGGTCGTCGGCCACGACGGGCTCGACGACCGCCCCCGGGGCTGGAGACCGCGCCGCTCGCCTCGCCGAGCGGGCGGCAGCGGTGTCTGATGGCAGCTGTGGTGGGTATCGCGGATCTGCGCCGACCGGCCGGCCTCGCCCTCCAGACGCTGGCCGTCGCCGCCGGGTACTACGCGGCCGGGCGGCTGGGGCTCATGCGCCGGCTCGTCGTCGATGGCGCGGTGGTCACACCCATCTGGCCGCCCACGGGCGTCGCGGTGGCTTGTCTGCTCCTCTTCGGCCTGCGCGTCTGGCCCGGCATCGCGCTCGGGGCCCTGCTCGTCGTCATGTCCATCACCTCTCCGCAGCCCGCAGTGATCGGCACGCTGGTGGGCAACACCGCCGCCCCCGTCTGCGCGTACTACATGCTGCGCAAGGTGGGCTTCCGCACCGACCTCGCCCGTTTACGGGACGGCTTCGCTCTGGTCTTCCTGGGAGCCCTGACCGCCACGCTCATCAGCGCGACCGCCGGCGCCGGCCTCCTCGTCCTGACCGGCAAGCTCGCCCCGCACGGCTTCTGGCTCGTCTGGTCGGCCTGGTGGGCGGGCGACGCGATGGGCGTCTTGATCGTCACCCCGGCCCTGCTGGTGCTGTTCGGACTGTACGGCGCGCGCCGTACCGCGCACCCGCGCCGGTGGAAGGAGGCGGTGGGGCTGACCCTCATCGCGTGCGGCCTCGTGCCGTTCGCCGCCCAGAGCTCCGTCAGCCTGCTGTTCCTCGTCTACCCGCTGGTGATCTGGGCGGCGCTGCGGTTCCAGCTCGCGGGCAGCATGCTGTGCGCCCTCTTCGCCTCCGTCATGGCCACCATCGCGGCGACGGACCAGGCCGGACCGTTCGCAGGACTCAGCCCTATCGAGATCATGATCAAACTTCAGGCGTTCAACGGCGCGATGGCCCTCACCGCGCTGCTCCTGTCCGCCGTGATCACCGAACAGCTCAACACCAGACGCTCGGTGGAACGGGCCTGCCAGGAACTGGTCGAGGTCCTGGAACACCTCACCGCAGGCGACACCCCACAGCCCAGACCGCCCCTGGACGCGGACGACCGCCGCTGAGGCGGGCGGCACGCCGCATCGTCCGGCCCTCCCGGCGATCAGCGCCGCGAACCGGGGTAGGCGAAGTCGACCACGACGGAAGGACCGCCATGACGACGTACCTGATCACCGTGCCCGGCACCTTCACCACCGCGACCGGCGCCGACACACGGGCCGAGCTGACCCGCGCCCTGCGCCCCGTCGACCCGCACCGCACGCGGACGGGCGACGCGGAGGGCCTCGACGTCCTCACCGTGAACGAGGACAACACCTTCACCATCCGCCTCACCGTCGAGGCCGACAGCGGCCCGCGCGCCGAACAGGACGCTCAGCACCTCGCGGAATCCGCTCTGCGAGCCGCGGGTCTGGACATGGACAAGGCGCCACTCGGACCCGCCGTGATCACCGGCATCGACTCCGGCGCCTGAGCCCGGCGCGCGGTCAGTTCCACAGCGGATACGTCACCGTCCGCGGGAAGTCGTCCGGCCTGCCGTCGGAGTAGGTGAGGGTCATCCGGGTGTAGTGCTGCACCTGTGGGCGCTTCTTCCAGGGCTCTGCTCGGTCGAGGCGCACGACGACCCGGTACGAGTGGAACTTGCCCGCCGCGCAGTAGGGCTTGCAGTCGTTGAGCCAGTTGACGCCCTCCGCCTTCGCCGAGTGCGCACCCCAGTGGGACCAACGCAGCGAGGACAGGCGGCTGTTGCCGTCGCCGCACGCGAGGATGAAGTCGGCCGGGCGCACATGCGGGTGCCAGAAGCAGTCGACGATCACCGGGCCCCGGGGCCGCTGCTGAACGGCCTGCGCGGCCGGCGACGAGGTCGTTCTGGCGGCGGAGGGAGCTCCCGCGGCCGCTGCAAGTGATGCAGCAAGACAAAGCGTGATCGCCGTGGTCAGTACGTGTGCGCGCATGTCCGCTCCCGGCTGCCGCCTCCGGAACCGGGGCCGCAAGCGAAGGCCCCGCTACCGACGCTACGACCGGTGGGAGCCGTGCACCACTCGGACGGAGCAATGCACTGCGCGACCGCGCGGTTCAATATCGACAAAAGGGGCACGCGTCGCCTTGTACGACACCCTGCCGAGGGACGAGGAGCGATGACCGAATACGAGCGTTCCCGCGCCATGCCCGCGCTGCCCGAGCATGTCTTCGACCAGGCGGCGAACATCGGCCAACTCGACGGCTGGCTGCCGGACGAACTGCACGTCCACGCCGAGGCCCCGCCCGCCGTCACCGTCCACGAGGACCAGACCGACCAGGACACCCCCGCCCTCCTGCGGTCCCGCCAGGACCGGATGCGTCTGGAGTGGGGCACCCGCGACGACGGCAGCTACACCGGCTGGCTCCAGGTCGAGGACACGGGCAGCGGCACCAGCGAGGTGACCGTGCACCTGTCCTTCGCCGACGCCGAGCACGACCCGGGCGACACGGCGGCGCAGGAAGCCCTCGACCGAAGCCTGGAGCGCCTCGAGGAGCAGGTACGGCTGCGGGTCGACAACGCGGGCGGCTGACGTACGGCACCCGCAGGCGAGTGCCTGACCCGCAGCGTCGGGTCAGCCTCCTTGGCGCAAGGCGAAGGTCGTGAGGACCGCCGCATGGTCCGACGGCCAGTCGTTGTCGGCGACGTCCGGCCAGGCCCGCGGGACGCCGGTCACGACCGTGCGGGAGTCGACCACTGCCAGACCTCGTCCGTTGTGCAGGACATAGTCGATCCGGTCCTGCGGCTCCGGGAGGGCGGGGTCGTTCTCGTGCCGGGGGTGGATCGGGGACCAGGTGTGGCCCGGGTCGAGAACGGGATCGGGACGGGCCTCGCGGTACGAGTCGCGCAGGCCGGCCTCCTCGGCCGCCCTGGTCACCGGCCATGCCACGGCGGGCCAGTCCAGATGGGACGGGGCGTTGAAGTCCCCGGTGAGGATCACGGGCCGCTCGCTGCCACCCGACTCGGCGATCTGCCGCAGGGCCTCCCGCATCTGGGAGAGCCTCAGCTCCTCGTGCGCGATCAGCTCCTCCGGCGGCAGCCCGTCGAAGGCGGCTTCGTAGGGGCCGTACGGCGTGTAGTGGAGGTGGGCCGTCCATACGTCCACCTCGTGCGCGCGGCCGATGCGCAGGCGTACGCCCGCCGCCCCGTAGAAACCGACGTCGGGGTCGCCGAGGCGGGCCGTGATGGGGTGGCGGCTGATGATGCCGAGGTTCTCGCCGGCCTGGTGGTGGTGCCAGCCCAGCGCGTCGGCGAGCTCGCGGGCCGCCGTGCCGGCCGTCTCCTGCAGGCCCACGACGTCGGCCTCGGTGTCCAGGAGGACCTTGAGCTGTTTGGCGCGGTGGTCGTCGACCTTCGCGCCGCCGTACCAGAGGTTCCAGCTCATGACGCGCAGCCGGGGGGCGACAAGTGCGCGCAGCCGGTCCGGCGTCACCTCCTCCAGGCTGGCCACGACCGTCCGCCCGGGTGCCGCGTCGATGGGGGCCAGCGACGGCACCGCCAGGACCACGCACCCGGCGGCCTCCGCGGAGCTGACGCCGGTGGGCGTGTCCTCGACGGCCACGCAGCGGGCCGGGTCGACGCCGAGGGCCTGGCTGGCGGCGAGATACGGGTCGGGGGCGGGCTTGGTGTGCGGCGTGTCGTCCGCGGTGACGGACACCCGGAAGCGGTCGGCGCCGAGCACGGCCAGGACACTGTCGGCGACCGTGCGGGGGGAGGCGGTGACCAGGGCGGTCGGCACACCTTCGCGGGCGAGCGCGTCGAGGAGGTCGAGTGCGCCGGGGCGCGGCACGATGCCGGTGCGGACGCGGTCGGTGAACCCGCGGTGCAGGCGGTCGGTCAGCCCCGGGACCGGCTGCCCCGTGATCCGGCCGAGCCATGCGGCGGTGTGCTCGACCGGCCTGCCGAGCACCTCCGGCTGATCCGCTTCGGTCAGTGGCCTGCCGAGGCCCGAGGCGATGTCCTGCACTGCCTCCCACCACAGCCGCTCGGTGTCGACGAGCGTGCCGTCCATGTCGAACAGGACGGCCTGGAGCGGGGGTTGGGTCACGGTTTCTTCTTTCGCGTGGGGGGATTTCCTACGAGGCAATGGTGGGCGTGCCTCACGCCGCTCGCTCGGCGACCAGGACCGGCCGCTCGGGCAGCGACACCCGTACGGCGGCTCCGGCGCCCAGCGTGGCGACCTCGTGGGTGGGCAGGTCGGCCTTCACCTCGGTGCCGTCGGCCAGCCGCACGGTACAGCGGGTGGCCGCGCCGAGGAACGCGGTGGCGATCACGCGCGCGTTGCCGGTGTCGTCGGCGGTGACGTGTACGGCCTCCGGTCGCACCAGCACATCCACCTCCGCCGTCGCGGGAAGGGTGCCGTCGGCGGGCAGCCGGAGCCCGAGGACCTCGACCGTCTCTCCGGACAGCCGTCCGGGAATCCGGCTCATCGTGCCGACGAACTCGGCGACGAAGGCGGTGGCAGGTCGGCCGTACAACTCGGCCGGTTCGGCGCACTGTTCGAGCCTGCCCGCGTGCATCACGGCGACCCGGTCGGCGACGGACAGGGCCTCCTCCTGATCGTGCGTCACGAACAGTGTGGTGATGCCGAGTTCCTGCTGCAGCCGACGGATCTCCTCGCGCAGCGTCAGCCGCACCTTGGCGTCGAGCGCGGACAGCGGCTCGTCCAGCAGGAGCACACGCGGACGCAGCGCGAGCGCCCGGGCGAGCGCGATGCGCTGCTGCTGGCCGCCGGAGAGCTGGTGCGGAAACCGGTCGCCCTTGTCGGCGAGCCCGACCAGCTCCAGCAACTCGGCCGCACGGGACCGGCGTTCGGCCGTACGCACCTTCCGCATCCGCAGCCCGAAGGCGACGTTGTCGAGGGCGTTGAGATGCGGGAAGAGGCTGTACGACTGGAAGACCATCCCGGCGTCCCGGCGGTGGGCCGGCACCCGGGTGATGTCCTCGCCGTCGACCAACACCTCGCCGGAGTCGGGGTGTTCGAACCCGGCGAGCATGCGCAGCGCGGTGGTCTTGCCGCAGCCGGACGGGCCGAGCAGCGCCAGGAACTCGCCGGGCTGCACGGTCAGGTCGAGTCCGTCGAGGGCGACGGTCGCCCCGAACTCCCGGCGCAGCCCGCGGAATTCGACCGTGGCGGCCTTGTCGACGGCTGTCTTCTCAAGCGTGGTGACGGTCATGGATCATCCCCGGGACGAAGCGGTACGGGTCCGCCCGCCGACACCGGCGAGCGCGAGCAGCAGGGCCCATGTGACGAGCAGGCTGAGCACGGACACGGCGACGGACAGCTGGGCCTGCGAGCCGCCGACGCTGTAGATCCACACCGCGAACGGCTGGAAGCCGAGCAGCTGGGCCACGGTGAACTCGCCGAGGACCAGGGCGAGGGTGAGGAAGGACGCGTTCAGCAGCGCCCCGCGCAGGTTGGGCAGTACGGTCCGCACGAGGGCCTGCGGCCAGTTCGCGCCGCAGCTGCGGGCGGCCTCCACGAGCGTCCGCACGTCGATCGCGCGCAGCCCGGCGTCCAGCGACCGGTGCACGAACGGCAGCGCCATCACGACGTACGCCATGACCAGCACGAACGGAAAGCTCGGGTTCTGGACTGCCACGAACGTCTCGAACAGCGGGGTCCGCGACAGGTACTCGGGGCCCCACTTCAGCACGGTCGAGATCCCGGCGACGAACGCGATCGGCGGGACGACCAGCGGCAGTTGGCAGATCACCTCGACCACCGGCCGCAGCCGGGGCGCGCCGAGCCGCAGCGCCACCATGGCGGGCACCATCAGCAGCAGCACGATTGCGATGGTCGCGAGCGCCAGCTCCAGCGAGAGCAGCAGGCTGGAGACGAAGCCGTCGGTGGAGACGATCTGCGAGTAGGCGTCGAAGGTGACGCCCTGCCCGGGCACGTCCACGGTGAAGACCACGGACGCGGCCAGGGGCACCAGGAAGTACAGCGCGGCGAGGCCGAGGACGACCCACCGCCACGGGTTCAGGCGAGCCATCGCGTACTCCGTCGTTGCAGGGGCAGATACACGGCCATCACGAGGCCCGCGACCAGGACCATGTCGAGGCTGAGCGCGAGCGCCACGTTCTCCTGGCCGACGAGCACGTTGCCGGAGATGGCGTCGGCGATCTGCAGGGTGACCAGCGGGACCGAACTGCCCACCATCGCCGCGGCGGTGGCGTAGGCGGCGAACGCGCTGCCGAAGAGCAGCACGAACCCGCCCAGCAGCGAGGGCACCAGCACTGGCAGGGCGACGTGCAGCCAGTACTGCACGGCCGTAGCCCCGTTGTTCTGCGCCGCCTCCCGCCACTGGGAGCGCAGGCCCTCCAGCGCGGGCATGATGGTGAGCACCATCAACGGGATCAGGAAGTACAGGTAGACGATGACCAGGCCCCAGAAGCTGTAGAGATCCCAGCCCTTGTCCGTGAGGCCCAAGTGCCGTGTCAGTACACCGGCGTTGCCGAGCGTGGCGACGAAGGCGAAGGCCAGCGGGATGCCGCCGAAGTTGGCGAGCACGCCGGACGCGGTGAGCGCGGCGTTGCGCAGTGCCTGGAACCGGGAGGTGACCACGACCTGCGCGAGCGGCAGTCCGAGCACGGTGCCGATGCCCGCGGAGACGGCGGAGAGCTTCACACTGCCGAGCAGGGCGGTCAGGTAGGCGCCGTGCAGCGAGGTGGTCAGGTTCTCCGCGCTGTACGAAGTCGCCCCCGTCGTCTGGTTCTTGACGGTGAACGCGCCGTTCAGCATGGCGATCGCCGGTACCCCGAAGGCGATCGCGGTGAACACGAGCAGCGGGACGACGGCGAGCCAGCCGGGGGCACGGCGCCGCCGCTTCACCGAAGCGACCGGCGGCGCCACGTCCACGCCCGTGAGGGTGGCCGTCATCCGGAGACGGCCTTCGCCCAGCCCTGCGCGATGACCGTCTTGGCCTTGCTCTGCTGGGCCTCGGTCGGGAAGGACGGCGTACCGGAGACCTTCGGCAGCTTGGCCGCGGCCGTCTTGTCGAGCGTGCCGGCCTTCTCCATGGCCGTCATCAGCGCCGGACGGGCGTACCCCTTGAGCCACAGGTTCTGGCCCTCGGTGCTGTAGAGGTACTCCTGCCACAGGCGGGCGGCCGCCGGGTGCGGGGCGTCCTTGTTGATGGCCTGGGAGTAGTACTGCGAGAACTGGCCGTCGGACGGCACCGACACCTTCCAGTCGACGCCCTTGGACTTGAACTCGTCGGCGTAACCGGCGTTCAGGTAGTCCCAGTCGATGCTGATCGGCGTCTCGCCCTTCTCGACGGTCGCCGGAGTCGACTCGACGGGCGTGTAGTTGCCGTTCTTCTTCAGCTTGGCGAAGAAGTCCAGACCGGGCTGGATGTTGTCGAAGGAACCACCGCTCGCGAGCGCGGCCGCGTAGACGCCACCGAAGGCCGAACCCGACTTGGTGGGGTTGCCGTTGAGCGCGACCTGGCCCTTGTACTGCGGCTTGAGGAGGTCCGCGAAGGTCGTCGGACAGGTCTTCACGCGCTTGGCGTCGCAGCCGATGGAGATGTAGCCGCCGTAGTCGTTGTACCAGCGCGCCTTGGGGTCCTTCTGACCGGTGGGGATGTCCGCGTACGAGGCGACCTTGTACGGCGCGAGCAGGCCCTGCTGGGCGGCGCTGAGCGCGAAGGAGGAGCCGAGGTCGAGGACGTCCGGGGCGCGGTCCTGGCCCTTGCGGGAGGTCACCGCGTTGATCTCGTCCTGGCTGGAGCCGTCGGGGTTCTCCACCTCGATCTTGATGCCGTACTTCTTCTTGAAACCGTCGATCAGCGCGCCGTAGTTGGCCCAGTCGCGGGGCAGCGCGATGGCGTGCAGCGTGCCCTCCTTCTTGGCCGCCTTCACCAGCGCGTCCATACCGCCGAAGTCGGCGGCGGAGCTGGCGGTGGCGGCGTTCTTGCCGTCGGCGGTCGTCGACGCGTTGTCGGGAGCGGCGCCGCAGGCACTCAGGGCGAGCGCGGCTACGACCGCGAGGGAGCCGGTCAGGACGGCTGTTCTCGGCTGGGACACGGTGACTCCAGAAGGGGGTGCAGGGGACGCACAAGAGGCGGCAACTTGTCTGAACAAGTTGGCCCCAGTAATGCTGCCTGTGGTGACGCGTTCGTAAACAGTGGCGAAATTGTGACCTCCCAATCCCTGCACAGTTCGAGGAAAGCGCAGTCACCCGCCGGCCTCGACTAGGGTGGTCACGCTGTGCACAGCTGCCGACTCGGAGGGAAACGGTGCCGACGCGACACGAGGAGATCGCCGACGAACTGCGGCGGGCGATCGACCGCGAGGAGTACGCGGTCGGCGGCAGGCTGCCCTCCGAGTCCGAACTCGCCGCCCACTACGGCGTCTCCCGCGGCACGGTCCGCCAGGCCGTCGCCGCCCTGACCACCGAGGGCCTCATCGGCTCCCGGCAGGGCGCCCGTCGTGTCGTCCTGGCCAGCCGGCGCAGCCAGAGCTTCGCCGAACTGCGCAGCTTCGCCCAGTGGGCGCGCGCCATGGGCCGGGAGGCGACCGGGCGCGTCGTGGCGCAGGAGTACCTGCCCGCCACAGCGCAGGACGCCGCCCGGCTCCAACTGCGCGAGGGTACAAGGGTGTTGCACGTCCTGCGCGTGCGCGGCCTGGACGGCGAACCGGTCCTGGTGGAGCGCACCGTGTACGCCGACTGGATCTCACCCGCCGTCGAGGTCATCGACCCCGACGCCGCGTCCGTCACCCAGCTGCTGTTCGAGAGCACGGGCCTGGTCTTCGCATACGGCGAGCACATCATCGACGCGGTCGCGGCCGGCGCCCAGGACGCCGACCTGCTCGGCATCCGCCGCACCAGCCCCCTGCTGCGCGTCCGCCGCGTGACCACGACCCGCGAGGGACGCCCGGTGGAGTGGTCGGACGACCGCTACCGCTCGGACGCCGTGAGCTTCAGCGTGCACAACTCCATCGACAACAACGCACTGGCCCGCAAGACGGCCGAGTGAGGCGTCAGGGACGCGTCGGGGAGGTCCGGCCGCCCGTGACGCGCAGAAGGTCCAGCTTACCCGCGTCGCTGCTCCCGGCTGCCGCCGTGTAGGTGACCATCCGCAGGTCCGCGCCCGGCACCACGAGGACGTCGCAGTCGAGGACGATGTCTCCGACCTCGGGATGCTCGACGGTCTTGCGGTCGCTCGTGTGCTGAGAGGCCGTCGCCGTGGCCCAATAGTGGGCGAAGGCAGGAGACGCCGTCCTCAAGTCCTCCACCAGGCGGGCCAGTTGGACGTCGGCGGGGTAGCGGGACACGGCGTGTTTGAGGTCGGCGACGATCGACGCGGCGAAGGCGTCGTCCGCTCGCTCGGAGCGGAACGGACGCAGCGCGGCGTGGGCGGGTCCGTCGCCGAACACGGCGCGGGCGAGGTTGCGTTCGGAGACGGGCAGGGTCTCGGGATCACCGTGCAGGGCGCACCACATGGCGTTCCACCACACCAGGCTCCAGTCGGCGGAGAACACCCCGATGGGCACATCCGCCAGGCGTGCGGTGAGTCGCTGGACGCCTGGCGGAACGTGCGTGTGGATCGTGGCGTCCTGCGGCGGCAGCAACCCGGCGCTCCGGTACAGCTCGTCGCGTTCGGCCCGCGAGAGCTGCAGGGCCCGGGCGAGCGCGCCGACGACCTGGGCCGATGGGTGCTGCGCGCGCCCCTGCTCCAGACGCAGTACGTAGTCGACGGAAAGGCCGGCCAGCTGCGCGAGTTCCTCACGGCGCAGCCCCGGGGCACGCCGACCGGCCGTGGCGGTGAAGCCGGCGTCGGCGGGGGAGAGTCGGTCGCGCCAGGCGTGCAGAAGCGAGCCGAAGTCGGAGCGGGAGGCAGCCATACGGCCATTGTCGTCACCCGCGCCGGGATCAGCCTGGGTACTGCCGGTCCTACCGTTGCGGGCGGCCCTGGCTGCCGGGACGGGGAGAGGCGAGCGTGGGTGACGCACCGCTCGAATCGGATTCCGACCGGCGAAGGAGCCGTACATGCAGTCCACCATCGTGATGACGGGCGCCGGCCGCGGAATCGGCCGTATCGCAGCGGAGCGAATCCTGCGTGACTCGCCTGACACACACCTCCTCGTCGTGGCGCGCGGCTCCTCCGGGCCGCGGCCGGCCGCCGAACTGGGTGCAGCAACCGGGCGGAAGGTCACAGACGTCACGGCAGACCTCGGGTCACTCGAAAGCGTCCGCTCGGCGGCCGGGGAGATCCGTGACCGGCTCGACCGCGGTGAACTGCCGCCCCTGCACGGCTTCGTGGGCAACGCGGGCATCCAGTACACGAACGCGCTCACCGAGACACCCGAAGGCCACGAGGCCACATTCGCCGTCAACGTCCTGGCCAACCACCTGCTCGTCCGCCGGCTCCAGGAGCACTTCGCCCGCCCCGCCCGGATCGTGATCACGGTCAGCGACACCCACTTCGGCGACTTCAGGCACAACCTGGGCATGGTCCCCGGTCCGGCCTGGCGCGCCCCGGACACCCTCGCCCGCCCGGGCGCCTTCCCCGAGCCGCACACCACGGCCGCAGGCCGCACCGCGTACTCGACGAGCAAACTGGCCGCCATCCATCTCGTCCACGAGTACGCACGCCGCCTGCCGGCCGGCATCGACGCCGTCGCCTACAACCCGGGCTTCGTCCCCGGCACCGGCCTGGCCCGCCACGCGGACGCCCTCTCCCGCTTCGCGATGCGCCGCATCCTGCCGGCGCTCACCCTCACCCTCTTCGCCACCACCCGCACGGCCGCGGGCCGCCACCTCGCCGACCTCGCCCTCGGCGCGATCCCTGCTCCGACCGGTTCGTATGTCGACCGTGCGCGGGTGGCCCGGTCGTCGGCGGAGTCGTACGACCCGGAGCGTGAGCGTGAACTCTGGGACGCCGCCGAACGGTTGGTACGCTCTCCCGGCTGATCATGGACTGGACAGGGGGATCCATGCGGAACATGGCCGCCGCGGTGACGACCGCACTCACATGCCTGTTGACGGGAGCAGCGGTATCGGGATGCGGTGGCGACGGCAGCGCCGACGAGCGGTCCGCCGAGGAGATACTCGACGACGCCAACGACACGATGCGCGCACTGAAGTCCGTGAGGATCGACGTCACCGCCGACGCGACCAAAGGCGGCACCGTCACCAGCCGGCTCGTGACCGACCTGGACGATCGGTGCCGGGCGAAGACCACCTGGTCCGAGGGCGGCAGCCTCGAACAGATCCGGCTCGGCGAAACGGACTACGTCCGCCCGGACCGCACCTACCTCCAGCGATGGAAGGGCGACACGAGCGTCCGCAGCTCACTGAAGCTGTGGGTGAAGTCGCCCGTCGAGGAGGGGCAGGACGGCGAGAACGGTCTCACCTCCTGCGAACGCTCCTTCGACTCCTTCGGCAAGGCGACGAAGGGCAGGATCACGCGCATCGACGGCAGGAACGCTCTCGCACTGACCGTGACCGACGAATCGGTCAAGGAAGGCACGTACACCTTCTACGTGGCCACCGACGGCAAGCCGTACCTACTCAGAACGGTCTACAAAGGCACCGACTACCACACCACCACATCGTTCAGCGACTTCGACGAACCGCTGAACGTCCAGGCCCCGAAGCCGGCCGAGGTGCTGGACGTGGAGGGCCTCACCGACTGACCGGGCGAGCCAGCAAGTGGGTGACGTGCTCACGTACGGCTCCCCACGCCGCCGGCTCGAGCGTGCCGATGGAGGTGTCCGCCAAAGAGTCGATCGCCTCGTCGCTCCCGGCATCGCAGCCAACGCTGTCCGTGAGCACGTCGTAGCCGTCACGGACGGCCACGTGCAGGCGGTTGCGGCCGCCGTCGCCGGTGCGCACCGCGGCGGCGACGACGAGCGGCGGCGGTCCGCCCGCCTCGCCGGGCAGCTTGCGGTAGCTGCTGGTGAGCGGATCGCGCCAGTGGAGGCTGAGCAGCAGGTGGCGCTTGGCCAGGACTTCGGCGAGGTCGGTCTCGTAGACCCGGTCCTGGTCGAGCACTGTCGCCCGGGCGTCCAGCACCAGGGCGGCCGGCAGCAGACAGCGCAGCGTGCTGCCGACGAGGTTGCCGCCGACGGTGGCCGTGCGGCGTACGGCTCCGGTGCCCACCGTGGCGGCCGCATGCGCGAGGACCTCGGGCACCCGGTCGTCGATCCGGTTCAGCACCACGGCGGAACCCAGCGTCCCGCGCGCGATGACGTTGGCCTCCGGGAGGTTGCGCAGCGACATGGCCTGCGCCGGAAACCCGTCCTGTTGCCAGCCCGCCCAGACGAGCGTCGCCCCGCCGATGGGCACCGCCCCCTCCGCCATGCACTCCTGCGCTTCGGACACGGACTCGGGCAGACGTAGCAGCACGGGAGCCGACCTGCTTTCTCGACGAGTTGGAGCTGAGGTGCACGACGACTCGGTCACGAGACCGCCGACCTGGCGCATTTTCCCCGTCCGCGTGGAGGCGCGTACAGGGCTCACTTCTCCGCTTAGTGCGCCCCCCGCGCAGTCGGCGCTCCGGATCTCTGGGGGAGGATGGGGGAGTCCGGAGCGGAGAGGTGCCGTATCGATGAGGGCTGGTGGGGACGTGCAGCGCAACGAGTCCGCGCTGATGGTGCGGCACGCGCCGAGCGGAGCCGCGACCGCGGCGATCGTGACACTGCACGGCGGGCGCGAGGTGAGCCGTCGGGCGGCGCGCCCGTGGCAGCCGGCCGCGCTCCGTATGCACCCGGTTCTGCGGGCCGCCGCGGCGGCCTCGCCCGGAGACGTCCTGCTCGGGCACGTTCGCTACCGGTACCAGGGCTGGAACGACAGCGATCCCGCCCAGGACGCACTACGGGCGCTCGACGAACTCGAGCGGCTGGTCGGCGACGTGCCCACCATCCTCGTAGGGCACTCGATGGGCGCGAGAGCGGCCCTGCGTGCCGCATCGCACCCGCTGGTGCACGGCGTGCTCGCACTGGCACCGTGGTGTCCGCCCCAGGACTCCGCCGCCCATCTCGGCGGTGTGCGGCTGGTGGTCGTGCACGGTGACCGCGACCGCGTGACGTCTCCCGCCGAATCGGCGGACTATGTGCGCCGGGCCCGGGCCGCGGGGGCCCAGGCCGGCATGGTCATGGTCAAAGGCGGAGACCACGCGATGCTCCGCCGCAGCGCCGACTGGCACCGGGCCACGGGCGAGATCGTCGCCCAGATACTGCAGCCGGATCAGGACGCGCAAGGGCTGGCCACGCAGGCCTGCGCGGCGGACGGCGCGATCGACCTCTAGCCGGGACCGGAGGAGTGCCGAGCGGGAGGCACCCGAGTCGCGGCCTTCCGTCTCTCGTGCGAGCCTGAACTCATGATCAGGTGACCGCCTTGCCGCCTGCCCGTTCGGGGGAGGGCATGGAGGGGTGGCCGTCGGGCGGGAACGCTCCAAAGGAGTTGGCCACATGATTCCTGTCACCGCGTCGCCTGTGCGTATCGAAGCGTTTCTCGATCCCCGGCTGTCCAGATGGCTGTGGCTGGTGAAGTGGCTCCTCGCGATCCCGCACTACATCGTGCTGTTCTTCCTGTGGATCGCGTTCTTCTTCGTGACCGTCGTCGCGTTCTTCGCCATCCTCTTCACCGGCCGCTACCCCCGGTCCCTCTTCGACTTCAATGTCGGCGTAATGCGCTGGAACTGGCGTGTCAGCTATTACGCCCACACCGCGCTCGGCACCGACCGGTACCCGCCGTTCACCCTGGCGGAAGTGCCCGACTACCCGGCGCATTTCGACATCGCCTATCCGGAGCGTCTCTCCCGCGGCCTGGTCCTGGTGAAGTGGTGGTTGCTGGCCATCCCGCAGTACATCGTCGTCGGCATTTTCGTCGGTGGCTGGGGTTGGGGAGAAGGTGACAGCTGGCGTGGCGGCGGCCTGATCCCCTTCCTCTCACTGGTCGCTGTGATCATCCTGGCGTTCACCGCCCGTTACCCGGTTCACCTCTTCGACTTCCTGCTGGGCCTGGCCCGCTGGGCCGCACGGGTGGCCGCCTATGCCGCACTGATGACGGATCAGTACCCGCCGTTCCGCCTCGACCCGGGCGGCCAGGACTCCCCGGTCACCGTCACCGACCGGGCGTGAGCAGCTCGCTCAGCCGCGTGCCCTGGCCCCAGCGCCGGAGCGAGGAGCCGTCGAGCAGCCATGTCTTGCCCTGACGCCGCGCCCAACGGATGTCACGGTCTCTGAAAGTGCCGCGGTGCACGACCAGTTGGAGATGCGGAGCGGTGTCCGTGCCGCGCAGCTCGGAGTGCGGCACGTCCTCGTCGGGGAGGGGCTCCGCGACCGGCCGGAAGGCCACGTCGAGCCGGCGGCCACTGCTGTCCCGGGCGCAGAGTCGCGGCCGGTCCGGTGCGGGCAGCAGCCGTACCCGCCACCCGTCCCGGCGCAGCATCCGGGCCACGGCCAATGCGAGTCCCTCGGTGTCGAGTTCGAGCAGTTCGCCGGGGTCGTAGTAACCGAGCCGTCGGCGTGCCGCCGGACGTCGGCGCCGGACTCCCATCACGACGAGGAAGACCAGAAGCGCGACTCCCCCGAGGGGAACACCGATCCCGAGTGCTCGATAGCCGGTGGCGAGTACGGCGACCACCGAGCACCACGCGGCAACCACTCCGGCGAGCGCCGGCAGTACGTCGCGAAACCTGGGCCCGTGGCGTCCGGGCGCCCGCACGGACGCCACGGTGTTCCGTCGCCATGATCGGTGTGTCTGAGAGGGGCTGGAAGTCCACCCTCGGCGCGCCACAGTGCCAGCCCCCCCAACGCAGTCCGCTTCGGCCTATGCGCAGGGATACCCAGTGGACAGAGGACGGGCCGACCGGGGGAAGGAATCCGGCCACTCGCGCCGTCGCCAGGAGCGAGCCGGAATCAGCACGCCCCCTCGTCCTGCCACGGACCCCAGTCGGTGGCGGCCGGGACCTCGTTCTGGGTCCACCATTTCGCCTTCCAGTTGTGCTTGTTGTACGAGACCTCGTCGCCCGCGGTGTAGACCGAGCCCGAACTCCAGGCGGCCTTGCACCCGGTGGGCGTCGGAGTCGGTGTGGGGGTCGGGGTGGGCGTCGAGGACGGCGGGGTGGCGCCCGCGAACTTCACCGAATACTTCGCGAAGTCCCAGGAGTTCTGCGCCACGCTCGAGCAAGTGCCCGACGTACGGCCGCCGTTGTCGGGCGGCGTGCACTGCCGGTCGCGGTTGAGGGACCAGAACGTGAAGCGGTCCATGTTGTGGCTGGTGGCGTAGTCCAGCACGGTCTGGAAGTCGGCCTGGGTGAAGATCTCGCCGGTGTCGCTGCGCCCGTTCATGCCGGAGAAGCCCTCATGGGCGTAGGCCGTCGCCTGGTCCCAGCCGAACGTCGACTGCAGGATGGCGTTGAAGTTGGTCAGCGCGCTGGTCTGCGAGGCCGCTCCGTTGAAGCCGCCGTCGAACGGCATGATGGAGAAGTTGTTCGGCGTGAAGCCCTGCGACTTCGCCTCCAGCAGCATCTGCTTGCCGAACCAGCCGGTGCCGTCGGCCGTGCCGGCCGTCGTGACGGAGACGTACAGCCCCGGGTTGTTCTGCTGGAGTATCTTCGCGGCGCCGATCTCGTTCTTGATCGCTGCCGTGTTCTCGTACTCCGGCTCCTCCAGGTCGAAGTCGATCGCGTGGAGGCCGTACTTGGTGATGACCTGCTGGTACGCGGCCGCCGTCGCCGCCGCGTCCGAGCACACCTGGCCGAGCTTCGTGCCGCCGTAGCCTCCGATGGAGACGGACACGTCGCCGCCCTTGGCGCGGATGCCGTTGATGACGGACTGCACGGCGGTGTCCGAGGAGACCGGTGCGGTGCCGCCCCAAGTGGGTGAGCAGCCACCGCCGTTGGGGGCCAGGACGAAGGCGAGCTGGAAGGCCTTGAGGCCGGTGGCATCCATGATGGCGCCCGGGTCCGGCGGGTCGTTGTCCAGCGGCATCAGATAGGGAGCCGCCGCGTACCAGCGGTTGTCGAGCGTGGCGGTCGCGCCCGAGGCGTTGCCCGCTACCAGGGCTGTGGTGCCCACGGCGGTGAGTCCGACGGCGGCGGCTGCGCCCAGACATGCACGAAGACGTCTCACGGTGTGCCTCCGGTGGGGGTGGGGGAGTGCCCCAGCTTCCCGCCGAGTCGGTGACATGTCCACGCTCTGGACTAGACCAAACAGCATCTTGGTCTAGACCATACGTTCCCTTTACGGTGCCACTGTCGGTGCAGGTGGTGGGACTTGTGTGTCACCGCCGATGTGCGGTATTTCGTGACTCGTGACCTATTACGACCTCGGCAGCCACGGCCGACGCGTGACGACCTCGTCCTCCGAAGCGCAGTCGTGGTTCGACCGCGGACTGAACTGGACCTACGCCTTCAACCACGAAGAGGCCGTCCGCTGCTTCGAGGCCGCCGCCGCGGCGGATCCCGACTGCGCCATGGCCGACTGGGGTGTCGCCTACGCACTGGGCCCCAACTACAACAAGCCCTGGGAGTTCTTCGACGAGCAGGACCTGGCGCGGACGGTGGAGCGCACGCACGCGGCCGTCCAGAGCGCCCAGGCGAAGGCCGCCGCTGCCACCCCGGTCGAGCAGGCTCTCATCGACGCCTTGAGCGCCCGCTATCCGCAGCACCGGGCCCCGGCCGTCGAGGAGTGCTCGGTGTGGAACATCGCCTACGCCGACAGCATGCGGGCCGTCCACGGACTGGCCCCCGACGACCTCGACGTGGCCACCCTGTACGCCGACGCCCTGATGAACCTCACCCCCTGGCAGCTCTGGGACCTCCGCACGGGCAAGCCGGCTCCCGGCGCGCGCACCGTCGAGGCCAGGGCGGTGCTGGAGCGAGCACTCGCCAAGGAGACAGGCGGTCGGCACCCGGGCCTGCTCCACATGTACATCCACCTGATGGAGATGTCCCCGACCCCCGAGACCGCCCTGCCCGCCGGTGAACGGCTGCGCAATCTCGTGCCGGACGCCGGACATCTGCAGCACATGCCGTCACATCTCGAAGTGCTCTGCGGTGACTACCGCCGAGTCGTCTCCGACAACACCACGGCGATCGAAGTCGACGAGAAGTTCCACGCCAAGGCCGGGGCGATGAACTTCTACACCCTGTACCGGTGCCACAACCTCCACTTCAAGATCTACGGCGCGATGTTCCTCGGCCGCTTCCAGGACGCGATCGAGACCGTGCACCGACTCGAAGCTGCCGTGCCCGAGGACCTGATGCGCGTGCAGAGCCCGCCCATGGCCGACTGGCTGGAGGGCTTCCTCGCCATGCGGGTGCACGTGCTCATCCGCTTCGGCCGCTGGGACGCCATCCTCGCCCTTCCGCTGCCCGCCGACGCACGGCTGTACTGCGTGACCACGGCGATGCTGCACTACGCACGCGGCGTCGCGCTCTCGGCCACGGGCCGGATCGACGAGGCCGAGGCCGAGCGCGAACTCTTCCGCGCCGCGGTCGCCCAAGTCCCCGACACACGCATGCTGTTCAACAACACCTGCGCGGACATCCTGGCGATCGCCGCCGAGATGCTCGACGGCGAGCTCGACTACCGCAAGGGCAACCACGAAGCGGCGTTCGCCGCCCTGCGCCGGTCGATCGAACTAGACGACGGCCTGCCGTACGACGAGCCGTGGGGCTGGATGCAGCCCACCCGCCATGCGTACGGCGCACTGCTCCTGGAACAGGGCCTGGTCGCCGAGGCCGAGGCCGTCTACCGCGCCGACCTGGGCCTGGACGCAACCCTGCCGCGCGCACAGCAGCACCCGGGCAACGTCTGGTCCCTGCACGGCTTCCACGAGTGCCTCGTACGGCTCGGAAAGGACGGCGAGGCGCAGATCGTGGCCCAGCAGCTGAAGCTGGCCACCGCGACGGCGGACGTACCGATCGAGGCGTCCTGCTTCTGCCGTCTTGAGGCGGTCGCCGGTTCCACGGACGCCTGCTGCGGACGGGGGGACTGAGCGCCATGGACTGCCTCCCGCTGGGGCGGGCCCGGTGCGCGGTGCAGGCACTCCTTGGGTTTGACACGATTTGATGGTGTTCGGTGTTGTCCGCTTGATCCGCTCGCTCCGCGGTCCCCCGGCGAAGGACGCGGCCGGGCGCGTGGACCCGTCCGGCCCGGTGGAGGACGCACCGGTCGCGACGGGGGAGCTGCGGGCGGTGCTGGCCCGGATCGGCACGACGCTCGACGAGGGAACGACCTGTGCGGAGCTGACCCGGATTGTCGCCGACCGGTTCGGCTGCTCGGCCGCGGTCATGCGGGTCGACGGAGCGACCGTCTCGGGCTACGAGGCGATCACCGGGGACGCGGTCGCCCTCCCGGACGCCCCATGGGCAGCCGCCGTGGCCCGGGACACGACGTCCCCCTCGTCCCACCCGTCGACCGAGAGGGACGGGCAGCGCATCGCCTACCCGGCGGTCGGCACGCTCCGGCCGGTGCTCTGCGTCCCCCTGGCCACCGGCGAGCACTACTACGGCATCCTCGTGTGCGCCCGGGAGGGCGACCCCTTCACCCATGCCGACGCGGAACTCTTCGCCCTCCTGACCGAACGGGCCGCCTCACACATCCGCCACGCGCGGGAGTACGCCGAGGTGAGCCGGACCGCCGGGAACCTGCAGCGCGCCCTGCGCACCGAACCCGGACGGCCGCATCCGAACCTTGAGGTGGCCACCCGGTACCTGCCCGCGGGCAGGCGTGCCCTGGTCGGGGGTGACTGGTGCGAGACCGCACGGCTGCACTTCGGCCGCACGCTGCTGGTCGTCGGCGACGTCATGGGGCACGGCGTGGAGGCCGCCGTCGACATGACCGCGTACCGCGCCGATCTGCGTTCGCTCGCCGCCGCCGATCTGCCGCCGCACCGCATCCTGCGCCAGCTGGATGACATCGCCGCCGGCGAACCGGACCGCAGGCCGGCCACGTGCCTGGTCGCCCGGGTGGACCCGGTGCGCGCTCAGGTCACGCTGGCCGGAGCCGGCCATCTGCCACCCGCGTTGATCGGCGGGCAGGGCGACACCTCGGTGCTCCCGGTGCCCGTCGGGCCACCCCTGGGCACCGGAGTCGGCGGCTACGAACCCGCGACGTACGGCCTGGACGAGGCCCAGACCCTGCTGATGTTCACGGACGGCCTGGTCGAGCGCCGGGGCGAGGACATCGACCTGTCCCTGGACCGGCTCACCCGCATCCGTTTCACGCCGGGGGCCGGTGTCGAGGCCATCCTCGAAACCGTTCTGGCCCGCCTGGCCGCCCGGCACGCCGAGGACGACGTGGCGGTCCTGGCCGCCCGCCCGCGCTCCACGGGACACCGCTAGCCTGGGCGCTGTTCAGCCCGCGTGCTGTGGCGTCACAGGGCCCGGCACGGGCCGCTTCGCCGTGAATCCGTCGCCCGGCACATGGCCGCGCAGACGTCGCCACAGCCAGGGTCCGACATGGTCCACGGCCCAGCGCACATCGGCCCCGACGGCATGGAGGACGGGGACGGGGGAGCGCGGCGGCAGGGGCTCCGTCCAGCCGTCGTAGCCCGGCAGGCCGAACCTGTGAGCCATGCCGGCGGCTATTCGCTCATGCCCGATGGGGCTCGCGTGCAGCCGATCGTCGCTCCACAGGCGCGGGTCGGCCGTGAACGGGTGCGGGAAGACGTCCAGGACAGCGACACCGTGCCGCGCCGCCACGATCCGCAGACGGGCGTTGAGGTCGAGGATCCGCGGCCGCACCCGACGCGCGACCGGTGAGACCTTGCCCAGGTCCGGGAAGGTCATGGTGGCGACGCGGGCGCCCGCCGCGGTCAGCCGGGCGAACGTCTCCTCGATGTTCGCGGCGACCGACTCGGGGTCGAAGCGCGGGCGTACGACATCGTTCATGCCCGCCGTCACGGTCACCAGGTCCGGCTGCAACGCGAGGGCCGGGCCGAGCTGATCGGCTCTGATCTGCGTGCTGGTCTTTCCGCGTACGGCGAGATTGGCGTAGGCGAGACCCGGTTGCGCCTCCGCGAGGATCTCGGCGAACCGGTCGGCCCAACCGCGGTGCCCGCCCGCCGGACCGGGGTCGCCGATGCCCTCGGTCAGACTGTCGCCGATCGCGACGTAGCGCATGAACGGGTGTGAGACGGTCATGCCGCACGAGTCTATCTGCGGTTCATCAGGAGTTCAGACCCGCACCGCGGACCCGCGCTCGCTCATCCGCGGCGCACACAGCACCCGCTTCTTCCGTACCCGCTTCCCCTCGATCGCCGCGACGGTCAGCCGCGCCGCCTCCGCCGCGATGTCGGTCAGCCCCCAGTCCACCGTGGTCAGCGGCGGGGTGAGCACCCGTGACACCGGATGGTCGTCGAAGCCGACCACGGAGACGTCCCTGCCCACCGTCAGCGAGGCCTCCGCCGCGGCCGCGTACACCCCGTACGCCAGCGAGTCCGAGAAGCAGAACACGGCGGTCGTGGGGCGCGCACCGTCCAGCACCCGGCGTGCCACCGCCGTCGCCTCGCCCAACTCCTGGGGGCAGGGCACCAGTTCGGCCCGCAGGCCGAGCCGGTCGGCCGCCTCGCGCACATACACGTCGGCGGGACGGTCCGGTGTGCTCGGCCGGGTCGGGGTCAGGACGGTCACCCGGCGGTGGCCGAGCCCGTGCAGATAGTCCAGCACGGCGTCGATGCCGGCCCGGTTGTCGAAGATGACCTGACCGGCCGTCCGTGCCCGGCTCAGCGAGTCGCCGACAGCCACCACCGGCAGCGCGTCGGCGATCGCGGCCCAGCCCTTGGCGGAGGGGTCCACGGGAGACACCAGCAGCGCGTCGACCCGCTGGTCGCGCAGCTGCTTGGCGAGGACCAGCTCGCGGTCGGGGTCGCCGCCCGCGTCCAGGATCAGGGCGTAGCGGTCGCCCGCCAGCAGCTCCCGTCCGATGGCCGCCATCAGCTGCTGCTGCCACAGGTCCTGCAGGTCGCCCGCGAGGACGCCGACCATGCTGGTGCGGCCGCTGGCCAGGGCGCGGGCGATGGGATCGGCCTCGTAGCCGAGCTCGGCCGCGGCCCGGCGCACCCGCTCCTCGGTCTCCTTGGAAACGTGCTTGCCACGCAGGGCGTAGGAGACGGCTGCGGTGGAGAGGCCCGTGGCCTCGGCCACCTCCCTGAGGGTGGTGCGCTTGTTGGGCCTGGCCATGCCGGGAAGCCTACCGGGGTGTGTGCACGTTGTGGGCGTGCCGCCCCGTACGCGGTCCGGAGACATGCTTGACACGTCCTCTTGTTAAGCGGTTAAGTTAACCGTATCAGTGAAACGCTTAACCTACGCACTTCCCGGGATCACCGCGTGCCCACCGACGTCCACCAGCACATCTGGCCGCCCGCCTTCGTCGAGCTGCTTCGCTCCCGCACGACACCCCCCTACCTCGACGGCTGGACCCTGCACCTGACCGGCGAACCGCCCTACGACGTCGACCCGGCCGACCACGACATCGCGGCCCGCACCCGCCTCGCCGCCACCGACGGCCTCGACCTGGCCCTGATCTCCCTCTCCAGCCCCCTCGGCATCGAGTACCTGCCGCCCGCCGAGGCCGCCCCGCTGCTCGCCGCCTTCCACGACGGCGCTCTCGCCCTCCCGGCCCCCTTCGGCGTCTGGGCCTCCCCGTGCCTGTCGGCACCGGACGCCGAAGCCGTGGAACGTGAGCTCCACCGGGGCTGCGTCGGCCTCCAACTCCCCGCCACGGCCCTCCTCGACGCGGACGGCTGGGCCCACTGCGCACGCCTTCTCGACGTCCTCACGCACCACGACAAGCCCCTCTTCATCCACCCCGGAGCGGCCCTGCCCACTCCCGACGCCCCGCCGTGGTGGCCTGCCCTCGTCCCCTACCTCCAGCAGCTGCACGCGTCCTGGTTCGCCTTCCGCGCCTTCGGCCGCACTCGCCACCCACGCCTGCGCGTCTGCTTCGCCGCCCTCGCGGGCCTCGCCCCGCTGCACGGCGAACGGCTTGCCGTCCGCGGCGGCGGACGCGGCGAGATCGACTTCGACGTGTTCTACGAGACCTCCTCCTATGGCACCCGGGCCGTCGACGCGCTCGTCCGCGCCGTCGGCATCGACGTGGTCGTCAGCGGCAGCGACCGCCCCTACGCACCCCTGGTCGTCCCCGACCTCGGCGCGGACGCCGCCGTCCACGCCCTGCGCACCGCCAACCCCGCGCGCCTGCTGCACGGCCCCACCTGAGGCATGCCCGTGGCGGACCAGCCCGAAAGGAGCCACTCATGACGTACGAGTCCCTGCCCGAGCGCACCCTCGACAAGCGCGAACTCCAGGCGCTCGTGGCGGACTTGGCCGCCCGCCCGGACCTCTGGCGCGCACACGTGGCCTTCTCCGACCACGAGCGGCACTACGTCTCGCTGCACCGCGACGAATACGTCGACGTCTGGCTGCTGTGCTGGACCCGGCAGAACGACACCGGCTGGCACGACCACGACATCTCCGCAGGCGCCGTCGGAGTGGTCCAGGGCGCGCTCCACGAGTCCAGCCCGCGCATTGGCGGCAGCCATGCCTCCGTCACCGTCGACGCCGGCGAGTCCTTCTGCTTCGGCCCCGAGCACATCCACCGGCTCATCGGCGCGAGTGACGACGCGGTGTCCATCCACGCCTACTCCCCGCCGCTGTGGCGCCTCGGCCAGTACGACATCACCGAGGACGGCCTGATGCGCCGACTCTCCATCTCGTACGCGGACGAACTGCGGCCCCTGGACACGCGGCCACCGGAGGCGGCTCACCACTGATCACAAGGAGAGTAGCGCCGTAAAACCGGCTCTGACCTCCGCCAATGGAACGCATTCGGCGCACAAAGATGCGTCAGTCGGTCGTTGACCGGCGGTCCGCGGCAGGGACAGGGTGAAGGAGCCACATCGGATTCCGATCAGCCGCTTTCGGGCACCGAAATGCGTGCAGGAGGCCGTGATGCTCCAGACCCACACCCGCGAACACACCGCGTTCCAGGAAAGCCCCGCACCCGCGGACTACGGCGAACTGACCTTCCAGCGCTGCCTCTGGTGCGGCACCCCTGACTACCGCCGCTCGTTCTGCCGCGCCTGCGGGTCCAGGGCCTTCGCACCCGAACGCAGTGCGGGCGTCGGGGTGATCGTCCGCCGTTACGGCCACACCGCCCCGCACAACACCTGGTTCGTCGCGATGGACGAGGGCTTCAAGCTGGTCTGCGAGGTCACCAGCACGGCCTCGGTCGCCGTCGCGATCGGTGCAAGAGTGCGTGTCGTGCGGGCCGTCGCCCCCGTCGGGCAGGGCCTTCCCGTCGTGGAACTCACCCGTCCGGCACCGCCGTTGGAGCGCTGGTGGTGACGGGCGGGCGCGGTGCGCTGGAAGGGCTGCGTATCGCGGACTTCTCCCGGGTTCTCGCGGGGCCGTACGCCACCATGCTCCTCGCCGACCTAGGCGCAGACGTGGTGAAGGTGGAGCGGCCGGGCATCGGGGACGAGACCCGGGCCTGGCACCCGCCGGCGGACCAGGACGGCACGTCGACGTATTTCCTGAGCGTCAACCGGAACAAGAGATCCGTCGTCCTGGACCTCACGACCGGGACCGGCCTCGAACAGGCCCGCGCCCTGATCGCCGAGTCCGACGTCCTGGTGGAGAACTTCCGCCCCGGCACGATGGAACGGCTGGGGCTCGGCCACCGTGAACTCCTCGCCCGGCACCCGGGGTTGGTCTACTGCTCGATCAGCGGCTTCGGCAGCGGCGCGGGCGCGGCGATCCCCGGATACGACCTGCTCGTGCAGGCCGTCGGCGGTCTGATGAGTGTCACCGGGGACGCGGCCGGAGACCCGACGAAGGCCGGCGTGGCCCTGGTCGACGTGATCACCGGCCTGCACGCCTCGCTCGGCATCCTCGCGGCCCTGCGGCACCGGGACGCCACCGGGGAGGGCCAGCGCGTCGAGGTCAACCTGCTCGGCTCCTTGCTGTCGGCCATGGTCAACCAGGCCTCGGCGTTCGCCGTCGCCGGAGTGGTCCCGGGCCGCCTGGGCAACGCGCACCCGAGCATCGCCCCGTACGAGACCTACCCGACCGCCGACCGTCCGATCGCGCTCGCGGTGGGCAACGACCGGCAGTTCGCGGCACTCGCCGAAGCCGTAGGGGATCCCGGCCTCGCCCTCGACGACCGCTTCCGCACCAACGCCGACCGGGTCGCCCATCGCGCCGAACTGCGGGGCATCCTCGCCCAACGACTGGGCACCGCCGGGGCGGACCACTGGTCGGCCGTGCTGCTGGCCGTGGGCGTGCCCGCCGGACCGGTCAACACCCTCGACGAGGCCTTCGCCTTCGCCCACAAGCTCGGCCTCCCCGGCATCGTCGACATGCCCGCCGACGGGACAGGGGGCACCCCCTCCCGGCAGGTCGCGCACCCCATCGCATTGAGCGCCACACCGGCGCAGTACCGCCTGCCGCCGCCGAGCCTGGGCGGGCACACCGCGGAGGTGCTTCACCGCTCCGACGACCAGGCCTGAGATCCGAAGCGAGCGGTCACCCGACCGTTTCCGACGCACGCACCGACACCCCGACCGATCACCGCAACTTCCAGGAGCTCACGATGAGCGGCGCCAAGCCGATGAAGGACCCCCTCGACCTGATCGACCTCGCCTCCACCCTCACCGAGGAGGAACGCGAGATCCAGGCCACCGTCGCCAGGTTCCTCGCCGACCGGGTGCGCCCGCATATCGGCGAGTGGTTCGAGAACGCCCACTTCGCCCGCGAACTCGCCCCGGAACTAGGCAAGTTGGGCGTGCTGGGCATGCATCTGGAAGGCTACGGCTGCGCCGGCACCAACGCCGTGTCCTACGGTCTGGCCTGCCTGGAGCTGGAGGCCGCGGACTCGGGCTTCCGCAGCTTCGTCTCGGTGCAGGGCTCGCTGTCGATGTTCTCCATCTGGAAGTGGGGCTCGGAGGAACAGAAGCAGGAGTGGCTGCCCCGGCTCGCCGCCGGCGAGGCGATCGGCTGCTTCGGCCTGACCGAGCCCGACTTCGGCAGCAACCCCGCCGGGATGCGCACCCGGGCGGTGCGCGACGGCGGCGACTGGATCCTCAACGGCTCCAAGATGTGGATCACCAACGGCTCCCTCGCCGATGTGGCCACCGTGTGGGCGCAGACCGAGGACGGCATCCGCGGCTTCCTCGTGCCGCGCGGCACGCCCGGCTTCACCACCCAGGACATCAAGCACAAGATGTCGCTGCGTGCCTCGATCACCTCCGAGCTGTCCTTCGACGACGTACGGCTGCCCGACGCGGCCCGGCTGCCGCACGCGCAGGGCCTGCGCGGACCGCTGTCCTGCCTGAACGAGGCCCGCTTCGGCATCCTCTTCGGCGCGGTCGGCGCGGCCCGCGACTCGCTGCAGGCGGCCATCGAGTACGCCGACTCCCGTATCCAGTTCGACAGGCCGATCAGCGCCTTCCAGCTCACCCAGAAGAAGCTCGCCGACATGAGCGTGTCCCTGGGCAATGCCGCGCTGCTCGCCGTCCACCTGGGCCGGCTCAAGGACCAGCACCGCATCAGGCCCGAGCAGATCAGCGTCGGCAAGCTCAACAACGTCCGCGAGGCCATCGCCATCGCCCGCGAGTGCCGCACGATCCTCGGCGCCAACGGCATCTCCCTGGAGTACTCACCCCTGCGCCACGCCAACAACCTGGAGTCCGTCCTGACCTACGAAGGCACCAGCGAGATGCACACCCTCGTCGTCGGCCAGGCGCTCACCGGCCAGGCGGCCTTCCGCTGACCCCGGCCGCCCGCGGCAAAAGGCGCGGTCGACATCCGATCAGTTTCGGAGAAGCCGCCGTGGCTGCGGATCCCTAGCATGAAGTGGTCCGCAGCAAGCCGTGTACGAGGGGAACCCGCGATGAAGCGCACGCAGACGTCCGCCAAGAGCAGCAGCGCGACCGGCGAGAAGTACGACGGGTTCACGGACGAGGAGCGGGGCGCGATGAAGGAACGCGCCCAGGAGCTGAAGTCGGCCGCGCGCCGCGGCTCGCGTGCGGGCAAGGCGGACGCGGAGGGCGAGGTGCTCGCGAAGATCGCAGAGATGCCGGAGGCGGACCGCGTCCTCGCCGAGCGGATCCATGCCATCGTCAAAGCCGGCGCGCCGGACCTCTCCCCGAAGCTCTGGTACGGGATGCCCGCGTACGCCAGGAACGGCAAGGTCGTCTGCTTCTTCCAGAGCGCGCAGAAGTTCAAGTCGAGGTACGCCACGCTCGGCTTCAGCGACCAGGCGAACCTCGACGAAGGCGCCATGTGGCCTACGTCCTTCGCCCTCACGGAGCTGAGCCCGGCCGACGAGGAGCTCATCGGCGCACTCATCAAGAAGGCCGCGGGCTGAGGCCGTTCTCGTCACGGGCTCTGTGTCTGCTCGGTTCCCTCCGCCAGCTTCTTGATCGCGTCGAGGCGCTGTTCCCACTGGGCGGCGAGGGCGTTCATCCAGTGCATGGTCTGCTTCAGCGGCCGCAGGTCGGCCTCGTAGCGGACCTCACGCCCGGCGCGGTGGGCGCGGACCAGCCCCGCGCGGTCGAGGACGACGAGGTGCTTGGCCACGGCCTGGCGCGTGACGGGGAGGCGCGCCGCCAGGGACGTCGACGTGGCGCCGCCGTCGCGGGCGAGAGTGGAGAGCACCTCTCGGCGGATCGGGTCGGCCAGGGCCACCAGGACATCCTCGGGAGCCCGCTCCGCGTCGGCGGTGCGGGTCATGGCTTCAGCTGTTCGCTGTCCGCGCGGAGCTGGTCGAGCTTGCCCGGCCAGTTCCGGCTGTTGGCACGGTGGCGCTCGGCGGCCTCGCCACCAGGCAGCCCGAGCCGCGCGAAGCCGCTCTCGACCATCGTGAGCCGGGTGCCGCCCGTGGAGTCGTCCTCGCTCAGGGTGAACTCGACCAGAGTGGCGTTGCTGTCGTCCGGCTCTTCGCCGGCGGCACCCTGGGACCACCGCCAGGAGAAGACACGGGGCGGTTCGATCGTCTCGATTCGGGCGGGAATGACGCCGTGGACACCGTGATCGAAGACGAGGAGACCGCCCGGGCGCAGCTCGACCTTGACCGGCTCCCCGTTGCCGAACCACCGCCCCAGGAAGGCGGGTTGGGTCAGCACGGACCACACCCGTTCCACCGGGGCGTCGATCGCGACGGTGCGCTCGATCGTGTCAGGGATCATGGCAACCTCATCTCCTCCGGACGCGCTACCTGAAGGTTGCACGTTCGAGCTCTGATGTGCAACCCATTGGTTGCGCATCGAGGGGCTGTCTGTCCTCAAGCCGCCTGGTAGCTGAAGAACCCCTGTCCCGACTTACGGCCCAGCAGACCCGACTCGACCATGCGGCGCAGCAACGGGGGAGGGGCGTACAGCGGTTCCCGGTACTCCTCGTACAGCGCCTCGCCGATCGCCGCCACCGTGTCCAGGCCGATGAGGTCGGCCAGACGCAGCGGACCCATCGGGTGCGCGCAGCCCGCCGTCATCCCCGTGTCGATGTCCTCCGCGGTCGCCGTGCCGGTGCCGAGCATGCGTACCGCGGACAACAGGTAAGGCACGAGAAGGGAGTTGACGACGAAGCCCGCGCGGTCCTGCGCCACGATCGTCTTCTTGCCCAGGACCTCGCCGGCGAAGGCGCGCACTCGCAGTTCCGTGGCCTTCGACGTGTGCAGCGAGGGGACGACCTCTACCAGCGGCATGACCGGGACGGGGTTGAAGAAGTGCAGGCCGACCACCGCCTCCGGCCGTCCGGTCGCCGCCGCGAGCCGGGCGATGGGGATCGAGGAGGTGTTGCTGGCCAGCACGGCGGCCGGGTCGCCGACCACCTTGTCCAGCTGCCGGAACAGCTCCGTCTTGGCCTGCTCGTCCTCGACGGCGGCCTCGACGACCAGGTCCGCGCCGGAGAGGCGGGAGAGGTCGCCGGTCACCGAGATTCCGGCGAGGGCGTGCGCGCGCACCTGCGGGCTGATCGCACCGCGCTGCTCGGCCTTGAGCAGGGAGTCCGCCACGCCCGCCAGCCCGGCACGGGCCCGGTCCTCGGTCACGTCGCACAACGTGACGTGCAGCCCGGCACGGGCGCAGACCTCGGTGATGCCCCGGCCCATCTGCCCGGCACCGACGACACCCACGTGGTTGATCGATGTCATGCGTTCCTCCGCCTGTGACAGTGCGTTCGCGTATGGCAGTTGCGTTTCCGCGCACGGATGTGCGCCGGTCCGTCGTCGACCGCGGACCATCTCGCCTACGGCCGCTCAGCCGACGACGGCCGTGGCCTCGGCCGCCTCCCGCAGCCGGCGGATCACGCCGCGCACAGCGGGTGAGGTCTCGCCCTTGCGGTAGGCGCCGACCAGCCGGGTGGTCAGGGCCACGTCCGCCAGCGGGCGGTAGGCCACTCCCGGGATCTGCACCCGCCGTAGGGAATCGGGGACCAGGGCCACTGCGAGGCCGCCGCCCACCAGCGTCAGGGCGGCGATGAAATCCCGCACCGGGGGAGCGCACCGCGGCGTGAAGCCCCCTTGCTCCGCGACCTCGAGGATCTGGTCGCGGCAGCCGTATTCCTCGTCGAAGTGCGGGGCCACGAACCACTCGTCGCACAGCTCCGCCGCCGGAACCGCCTCGTGCGCCGCCAGCGGTGCGCCGGCCGGCAGCGCCAGGACGACATCCTCGGTGAGCAGGCAGGTCGTCGTGACCTCGGACGGGTACTCCGGCCGCCAGCGCAGGAAGCCGACGTCGATGTCTCCGCATGCCAGCGCCTCCAGCTGGGCGGGAGTCTCCAACTCGCGTACCTGCACGGTCAGTTCGGTGCCCCGCGCCGCGCAGCGGGTGAGGACGTCGGTGAGGACGCCGGAGAACGCGGCCGAGGCGACGTACGCGATCTGGGCGTGCCCCAGCTCCCCGCGACCGGCACGCCGGCCCACCGCCTCGGCCCGGGCGGCCTGCGCGAGGGTGAGCCGTGCCTCCTCCAGGAACAGCTTCCCGGCACTGGTCAGGGCCGGCCGGGTGCGTCGACCGCGGTCGATCAGCCGCACGCCCAGGTGCGACTCCAGCGCCCTGACCTGCGCACTGAGCGCCGACGGAGCAAGATGCAGCCGGTCCGCCGCCCTCGCGAAATGCAGCTCCTCCGCGACGGTGACGAACGATTCCAGCCAGCGCAGTTCCACCGGCTCCTCCGTTCTGCTCGTAGTGTGCGGACGATAGCAATGGCGTCCGTGGGCACGGTCGGGGCAGGGGCCGAGGACGTGGTCAGGGGATGACGACGTAGTTGCTGAATCCGCCGTCCCGGTCCTCGAGGCCCGAGATCGCCTCGTTGACCTTGGACAGCGGGAACGGCTTGGTCTCCAGATACGACAGATCCAGGGTGCCCGTGGCCACCATGTCGGCGAGTTCCTGTCCCTGGGCGGTGGTGAACCAGTTGGAGCCGATCAGCTGGATCTGCTCGTCCATGAGCCACTTCATGTCCACGGGCAGCCGGTCGGCCACGCCGCCGACGTTGACGACCTTGCCGCCCCTGCGGACACCCTGCATCGAGTCCAGCATCGTCTCCACCGGGGCCCTTGCGCCCAGCGCGCTGATCACGAAGTCCGCGCCCTCCCCGCCGGTGAGGGACTTCGCCCACTCGCCGGTGGAGCCGTCGCCCAGGCGGAAGACCTCGACGCGGTCGGGAGCAAGGTCCTTGACGCGCTTGAGGAGCGTTTCGTTGCGGCCGGTACCGAGGACCCGGGAGACACCGGAGGCGAGCGCGAGCACGGTCGACGCGACGCCGAGGGTTCCGGTGACCCCGTCGATGAGCGCGACCTGCCCGGGGCCGGCCGCCGCGTGCTTCAGGGCGCCGTACGACGTGCCGATGTAACCGAGCTTGCCCGCCTGCTCGAACGACATGTTGTCCGGGAGATTGACGATCGAGTACTGGGGTGCGGTCATGTACTCCGCGAATCCGCCGTACGGGTAGAGGTCGAAGATCCGCTGCCCGTCGCGCGAGGTGCTGAAGTACCCGTTCAGCGTGAAGTAACGGCATCGGCTGCGCTCGCCGCCCCGGCACACCTGACAACTGCCGCAGGAACGCAGCGGGTTGACGTACACCCGGTCTCCGGGCCTGGTGTGCAGCACCGCCTCGCCGACCGCCTCGACCACACCGGCGGCGTCCAGACCGAAGACGGCGGGAAACCTGGGCAGCGGCTGATGCGGGAACCAAGTGGGCCAGTTGTTGATCACGTTGGCCATGTTCGGCACGATCCCGCACGCCTTGACCCGCACCAGCACATCGGTCGGCCGAGGCGTGGGCACGTCGATCGTGTCCACCGACATCGGCTCACCGAGGGCGTGCAGTCGTGCAGCGAGCATTTTCGCCATTGAAATACCCCTTGGAATTACTGACGCGGCTTACGAATGTGCGAACGGGTTTGGGTAACCGCTCTCGAGATCGATGTCCAGCATCCCCATGAGCCGGACGCCGGAGTTGTACCAGGCGATGGACAGGGCGAGTTCCACCATCTGAATCTCCGTCAGACGGTCGGCCGCGGCACGCCACGTCTCCTCGGAAACGTCGACCTGGAGCGTGGATTCCCTCGCAAGCCGCATGACCGCCTTTTGCGTCTCGTCGAAGACGTCGGCCGACTCGAAATCGGCGACGGCCGCGAGCTGTTCCTCGGAGAGGCCGGCCTTGAGCCCGTGGGACTGGTGGTGGGCGACCTCGTACGCGGACCGGGTCACGTGTCCCACGGTCAGGATCGCCAGTTCGCGCAATTCGGGGCTCAGACCAGCGGCCCGCAGGGCGTTGGCGTAGGTCAGGAAGGCGTCGAGCTGGTCGGGCGCGTTGGCCAGGGCGAGGAAGATGTTCGCCGTCGGTACCTTGCGCTCGGCTTCGAGCCGGTCGTAGAGGGGCTTTCGTGACTCGTCCGCGTCCTCGCGGCGCAGATAGGGAACTCGTGCCATGGCGTCTCCTCGGGGGACGGAAGGGTCAGTGCGCGGACTGTTCGAGCAGGAACCGCTCGAGCGTCATCGGCTGGGGAAGTTCGGCGGGCGGCTTCTGCGGTACGTCCACGAAGGGCGACGCCTCGAAGTACCACTTCTCCACCGCCGGGAACCCCCAGCGGACGTTGGTGCTCAGCGATCCAGCGTCCCAGCGCACGGGCTCGACCTCGGTGTCGATCGTCTGGTAGTGGCTGTTGAAGACCTCCACCCGGTGCCCGTCGGGATCGCGCAGGTAGGTGAAGAGCATCCCGCCCGGACCGTGCCGCCCAGGGCCCCGCTCCACACCCTCGCCGTAGCCGAGGATCCCCGCCCAGTCGCAGGCGGTGAAGATGTCACTGCTCTCGGAGACGGTGTAGGCGAAGTGGTGCAGTGCGGGACCTGTGTTCTCCACGATCGCGAGATCCAGACAGGTGCCCTTGCGGTACATGAACGCACTCAGCAACTTGTCGCCGTGCGCCAGGTATTCGGAGTTGCGGAACCCCAGCTCGCCGTAGAACGCGCACAGTTCGTACGTGTTCGGCGCGAAGGTCTGGAAGTGGTCCAGCCGTTGCACATGGGCGCCCTTGTAGTGCTGGAAGTCGATGTGCAGCCTCGGCCGCGTCTCCATGTGCGCGCAGAGCTCGAGCGGCGTGCCGACCGGGTCGGAGACGTGCAACGTACGGCCCTGGTAAGGGAGTTCGACCCACTCCGCGGGCAACCCCCGGTCGCGGAACCAGTCGTACGCGATGTCGAGGTCCTCGTCGAAGAAGACCCGGAAACCGATCCTCCTGCAGGAGCCCGCGCCCTCCTCGTCAAGCTCCAGCACGAGGCTGTGATGGCAGGCCTCGGCGAGACCGCGGAGGTAGCAGGTGCGGTCGTCCTCGTCGCTGACGACGAGCCCGAGCGCGTTCACGTAGAAATTGCGGCTCTCGGCGAGATCGGCCACGGTGAGACGCACATGGCTGGTTCGGGTGATGTTGAAACTCGGGCGCAGATTGACGGGTGGCAGCATGCTGGTCTCCGTGCTCCGATCGGCTCTGGATTTCGTTGACTGTAATGCTTTGCGGCCCTGTTACGGCCGGGTGGAATCAGCAAACGGGAAGGCGGACCAGCCGCTGAATTCCGCGGATTCTCCGAGGGCCTCTTCGATACGCAGGACCTCGTTCCACTTGGCCATTCGCTCGGAGCGCGTGAACGAGCCCACCTTCAACTGGCCCGCGTCCCACCCCACGCTCAGATGGGCGACGGTGACGTCCTCCGTCTCCCCGGACCGGGCCGAGACGACCGTGCCGAAGCCCGCGTCCTTTCCGGCCCGCAGGGCCTGGAAGGCCTCCGTGACGGTGCCGGCCTGGTTCGGCTTGACGAGCACCGCGTTCACCGCTTTGGCGGTGGCCGCGGCCTCGACCCGCTTGGCGTTCGTGACCAGGTAGTCGTCGCCGATCACCTGGCAGTGCCGGCCGTGCCGCCGGGTGAACTCGATCATGCCTTCGTGGTCGTCCTCGCCCACCGGGTCCTCGACGGAGAGGATCGGATACCGCTCGATCCAGCGGCCCAGCATGTCGAGGAGTGCCTCGGTGTCCAGCGTGCGATCGTCCAGGGCCAGTGTGTACCGCCCGGCGCCGCCGAACTGCGAGGCCGCGACGTCCAGCGAGATGCCAACCTGGGCCGAGGGCGCGAAGCCCGCCTTCTCGATGGCGAGGGTCAGCGTCTCCAGCGCCTCCTCGTTGGAGTCGAACGCGGGCCAGAAGCCGCCCTCGTCGGCCACACCCTGCGCCTTGCCCGCCTTGCGCATCAGGCTTCCGGCGGCCCGGTAGATCTCCGCCGTCCAGTCCAGGGCCTCGGAGAAGCTCCCGGCCGCGGGACAGACCACCATGAAGTCCTGGACGTCGACGCGGCGGTCGGCGTGGGCGCCGCCGCCGAAGATCTGGATCTCCGGCAGCGGGATGCGGACCGGCCGCCCGCCTGCCAGATGCCGCCACAGCGGTACGCCCGCCGACGCGGCGGCGGTATGCAGCACCGCCATCGACGTGGCCACGATCGCGTTGCCGCCGAGACGGCTGCGGTCGGAGGTTCCGTCGAGGTCCACCAGGAGCCGGTCGACGGCTTCCTGATCGGACGCGTCGAGGTCCAGGAAGGTCGGCGCGATCTCCTGGTTCACCGCGCCGACGGCACGAACGACATCGAGCCCGCCGAAGCGATCGCCCCCGTCGCGCAGGTCGAGCGCCTCGCCCTGGCCCGTCGAGGCCCCCGCCGGTGCGATGGCCCGTCCGACGGCTCCGTCCGCGAGATGCACCTCGACCTCGACGGTCGGACGCCCGCGAGAGTCCCACACCCTGCGGCCGTGGAGCTTGGCGATCCGGGGGTCTGTCATTGCGGGACAACCTTTCGGAGTTCGGAAGATCGGAGGAGGGGAGCGGGGCCCTCGCCGACGCAAGGACGCGGGCGCACCTGTGGAGTGCCATCCGGATCGGCGCGAGGGCGTCGCGTGGCGCGCGACGTGTCGTACGGCTCTGTCACTGCGGCTCGTGCGTTGTGCTATCGATAGCGCAATCGTGCGAAGCGATGGCGGCTGTGTCAAGAGGCTGGTGGCGCTTCTGTCTCGCGAGGTTGCGGTTTGCGGTGGTCGCAATGGCTGGCTCACGGCTCGTGCTATCGTTCGCACAGTACGCCCGGAGCGTGCCCAGAAGGTGCCGGCAAGGACGCAAGGACTCCGGCGGGCCCGTGCGTTACCTGGAAGGACGGACAGCACAGGTAGGCGCGGGCCCGCCGGGCCGGATCGCGGGCGGGACGGCTCAGCGGGATTTGGCGGAGCCCCGGCTGCCGCCGGGAGGTGCCGTGCTGCCGCGCAGGACCAGCGATCCGGGGGAGACCGAGGTGTACGGGCCGTCGTTGCTCGGCTTGGTCTTGAGGCGGCGCATCAGCCACAGTGCGCAGCCGATGGCCATCTCCTGGATCGGCAGGCCGACGGTGGTGAGTCCGGGGCCCCACCAGGAGAACCCGGGCTCGTCCCCGAACCCGACCACCGACAGCTCTCCGGGCACCTTCACGCCCTGCTCGGACAGCTCCTCCAGGACGCCCAGGGTGAGTTGGATCGAGCCCAGGACAAGTGCGGTGGGCGAGTTGGGGCCCTGCAGCAGCCGGCGCACCGCCTGGCGCCCGTGGTCGACGGACGACGGCGGGCCCAGCTCCGTACGCCCGGCATCGTCCGGCAGGCCGCCCTCGCTCAGGGCGGTGCGGAAACCGCGCAGGCGCTCGGCGCCGGTGGGCAGTTCCTCGGGGCCGCCCAGGTAGGCGATGCGGGTGTGGCCCAGCTCCACGAGATGGGCCGTCGCCTGCCTCAGCGCCTCGTGGTCGTCCACTCCGAACCACTGGGAACCCAGCGACGGGTGCCTGCGCAGCAGTTGGAGGTGCGGTACGGCACGCAGCAGTTTGACCGACTCGCTGTGCGGGCGAGCGGTGGGCACGATGATGACGCCGGCCACGCGGTTCGCGGACAGCTCCCGCAGATGGCGCAGCTCCACCATCCGGTCGTCGTCGGTCTCCGAGAGCATCAGCTGGAAGCCCTCGGCCTCCATGTTCTTGGACAGCTCGTGCGCGATGGTCGAGTAGAAGCTGTTGCGGATGTCCGGGATCACCAGCGCGACCACGTTGCTGGACGCCCCGCGCATCATCCGCGCCGCGCGATTGGCGACGTAACCCATCTCGGAAGCGGTCTGGCGGACCCGGAACTTGGTCTCGTCGCTGATGCGGGGGTCGTCGGCGAGTGCCCGGCCGACCGTCGAGACGGAGATCCCGAGGCGTTCGGCGATGTCCCTGGTCGTGATCACGTAGCGGGTCCCCTCGGGCTGACTGGTGCGGTGAGCTGACTGATCCGGTCCGATGTCGTCACTGTCTGTGTGCCAACGATAGCACTGCCGTTGCGCTCTGTGGTCGAAAAGAGGTCGGGCTCCGCGGTCGTCACACTCGTCGTGCTAACGTTAGCATTGCTGATTGGGCCCTGCAGCCGCCCGCGGCTGCCCAGTTGCGGAGGTTCCCTTGCTGATCGTCAGGTACGCCGTCGGCGACGTGTGTCACTACGGAGAACTCGGCGCCGATGACGCCGGAATCGCCAGATTCGAGGGCGATCCTTTCACCGGGCTGAGGCCCACAGGCCTTGTCGACCAGATCGCCGACGTACTCGTTCTGTCGCCCGTCGAACGGCCCCGGATCTTCGGCTTCGCCTACAATTACGCCTCGCACATCGACGAGACCGACCGCGATGTTCCGGAAATTCCGGTGTGCTTCATGAAGCCGAGCACGGCGGTTGTCGGGCCCGGCGATGCCATCGTCTATCCGGCGGACGGTGAACTGATCCATTTCGAGGGCGAGTTGGTCGTCGTCATCGGAAAGGAGGCCCGTCATGTGAAGGCGTCCGAGGCTCATGAGTACATCCTCGGATACACATGCGGAAATGACGTCAGCGACCGCATCGTCCAGCGCAAGGAAAGCAAGTTCGGAACGCTGCTGATCGGGAAGGGACAGGACACCTTCGCTCCTCTCGGACCGGTCATCGCGACCGAACTCGACCCGTCCGCCCTGTCGTTGACGACCCGTGTCAACGGTGCCGTCATGCAGTCGGCGACCACGGCCGACCTGCTGCTCGCGGTGCCCGACCTGGTCGGCTACCTCAGCCGCCACCTCACGCTGCTGCCCGGCGACGTCATCATGACCGGCACGCCCTCCGGCGTCGGCCCGATCCACCCGGGAGACGAGGTCGAGGTCGAGATCGAGGGCATCGGTGTACTGCGCAACCCGGTTGTGGCCGAGGGAGTCTGACGTCGGGACCACGTACCGGGGGGCCCGTCCGGCGCTGAGCGGTGGACGGGCCCCCCGGTGTGCGTGAACGGGCCTGCTAGCTTTCCGCGTTGTTGAACCGCGACGGCCGTACGAAGGCCAGGGCGGCGACGCCCACCAGCGGCAGGAACGTGACCTGCACGAGGCCGGCCCGACTCCAGCCGAAGGAATCCACGAGGGCCGCGAAGAGCAGGCCCGAGAACGCGGCCGTCCCGTAGTAGCTGGTGACGAAGAGGCCGGAGGCGCGTCCGATCTGTTGGGGGCGGACCGCCCGCTGCATCGCACTGTTGGTGTTGGGATAGATGAAGCCCAGCCCGAACGCGCCCATGAGGAAGGCGAGTACGCACTGCACGCCGACTGAGGCATGCGTCTCGTAAATGCCCACTCCGATGGCGGAAACGGCCAGCAGGCTCAGGACCAGCAGGCTGCGCTGATTCACCCGGTCTCCGAGCCAGCCGCCCACAACGCCCAGCATGCCGCCGAAGCCGAGGAAGCTCATCGCCAGTGCTGCCTGCTCGGCGGAGTAGTGCAGCGAGGTGATGAGGAAGGTCGGGTAGAGGCCGAGGAACCCGTAGATGGCCACACCGCTGACGACCGAATGGACTGCCAGGGCAAGGGAGTTGCGGTTGTAGGCGGAGGCCGGCATGTAGTCGTACGCCCTGGTCGAGACGGCCTTCTCGACGGAGTGCTCGGTCAGGCCGGTCCTCACCAGGAACAGCGAGGCGGCGGCGATCAACAGCCCTGCCGTGCCGAAGAGATAGAAGGGTGTGTGCCAGGTGCCGTGCAGGGTCATGAGCCGGACGCCGATGAGCGGGGCGATGAACACGCCGACGGAGTAGCCCAGGCCGATGACGCCGAAGGCGAGCCCGCGCCGCTGGACGAAGAACGCGCCGAGCGCCGCGAAGATGGCGGCGGACTGCATGCCCTCACCGAAACCCGAGACGACCCGGTACAAGGTCATGTCGGCGAAACCGGTCGCCAGGGGAGTGGCCAAGGTGCCGAGGGAGTACACCACGATGCTGGTCACCAGCACAGTCTTGCGCCGGAAGAGGTCCAGCAGATAGCCCGCGGGCAGGCCGGCCAGGGCCATGCCCAGGGTGAAGTTCGTCGCCAGCAGTCCGCCCTGCTCCAGTGAAAACCCGTACTCCTGGCGGATGTTGGGCAGCAGCGGCGGAAAGACCTGACGATCCATCGCGTTGACCATGTAGGAGAGGACCACCAGCAGGAAGCCCGCCCCGATCATCACTCGGGAGATCGGAGCGCGACTGCTTGTTTGTTGCGTGCCCGTGGTGGGCGCGGCTGTGGTGTCGACTTGTGCTGCGTGATTCATTACGGCTCCTGAAGAGGAGTTGGGCCATGGCGGGCCGAGGCGAATTGCTCGCCGAGCAGTGAGGTGAAAACGGACTCGAGTCGGCTACGACGAATCTGTCGCCGGCTGACGAAAATGAGGGCGGACGGCTGCCGCGCGGTCGGACACCGCATGCGGAATTCAGCCGTGCATCGCCCGTCGGGGACGTCCGTGGCTGTGGAGTCTTCGACAGTCGGACCTTGTGCGGACATTTATGGGGCCGCGCGGTCGGGACTGGACGAAACCATGAGGGGAAGTCCCTGGCGCGTCAAGATGTGCGGAGCGGATTTCTTTGCCGGATGGACGGTGGACCTGGTTGGTCTGGGCGTCGCCTACGGCGGGGGCGTCGGCGGCGCTGCCGGGCAGTCGCACTCTTGACGCGTCGCAGACCCTCAATGCTATCGTTAGCATCACGTGGCTGTGACAGAGTGATTCGACATGCCCCGGCGTCACCTGAACCGAACCCAGCGACCCTCCACCCCACCCGCGGCGACCGTCGGTCCATCGGACAAGCCGACGGCCGCCGTTCCGGATGGCGATGAGACTGCTGAGACTGCGAGGACGACCTGCCATGAAACCACCGAGCCGCCCGGGCACCGTGTTGCTCACCGACCACGCCTGGCCCGACGACTCCGTCGAGCGATCGGTCATCGAGGAGGCCGGGCACACCTTGGTGACCGGCCCCGCGGAGCCCGCATCGGCCGAGACCGTCGAGCAGCTGGTCGCCGAACACCGGCCCACCGGGATCCTCACCTGCTGGGCGCCCGTCTCCGCCACCGCGATCGGCACCTCGCCGGGCCTGCGGATCGTGGCCAGACTCGGCGTCGGACTCGACAACATCGCCGTGGACACCGCCACCGAGCGCGGCGTGTGGGTCACCAACGTCCCGGACTACTGCGTCGAGGAGGTCTCGGACCACGCTGTCGGCATGGTGCTGGCGTGGACCCGCGGCCTTGCGCTCTTCGACCGCGAGGTCCGTGCCGGCCGATGGGACCCCGCGAGCGCCCGACTGCGCCGGCTGTCGACGCTGACCTGCGGCGTCGTCGGCTTCGGGCGCATCGGACGGGGCACCGCGCGCAAGCTCGGTGCCTTCGGCTGCCGGATCCTGGCCCACGACCCGCACCCGCCGAAGGACGCCCACGGAGTGGAGATGGTGGGCCTGGAGGAACTGCTGCGCCGCAGCGACGTCGTGATCCTCCACGTGCCGCTCACGCCCGACACCCACCACCTCATCGGCACCGGGCAACTGGCGCTGATGAAGCCGGGCGGCCTGCTGGTCAACGTCAGCAGGGGAGGCCTGGTGGACACCGACGCGGTCGTCAAAGCCCTGGACAGCGGACACCTGGACGGCGCCGCCTTCGACGTACTGGAGACCGAACCCCACGTTCCCTCCGGCCTGTTGGACCAGCCGGGCGCACTGCTCACCCCGCACGTCGCCTTCTCCTCCGACGCCTCCGTCACGGAGCTGCGCCGCCGTGCGGCCGAGGAGGTCGTACGGATCCTGGCGGGGGAGGCACCGGCCCACGCCTGCAACAGTCCCCGCGGTCTGACCGGCGGGTCGGGTGACCCGCGGTGAGCCCGACTCCCGCGCCGGCGAGCCCGGATCCCGTACTGGCCGACTTCCTGATCACCCGGCAGCTCGCCGCACCCGGCGAGACCGCACGTTGGACGCCGCTGGCCGGCGGTGTCTCGTCCGACCTGTGGCGGGTGGACCTGCCGGGACGCTCCCTGTGCGTCAAGCGCGCCCTGGCCCGGTTGCGGGTCGCGGCCGACTGGGAGGCACCGGTGTCGCGCAACGCCTACGAATGGGCCTGGATGCGGTTCGCGTCCCGGCACCGGCCGGACAGCGTCCCCGAACTGCTGGCCCACGACGCCGAAGCCGGCCTCTTCGCGATGGCGTACCTGCCGCCCGGGCAGTACCCGGTCTGGAAGGCTCAACTCCTCGGCGGCGAGGTGGAGTTGGCGACAGCAGCAGCCGTAGGAGAGTTGCTCGGGACCCTGCACGCAGCCAGCGCGGGCGACGCCGCCCTCGCCGCGGCGTTCGCCACCGACGACAACTTCCACGCGCTGCGCATCGAGCCGTACCTACTGGCCACCGCTGCGGCGCATCCCAACCTGGGCGACATCCTCCAGCACCTCGCCGACCGCACGGCCACGACCCACCTCGCGCTGGTGCACGGCGACGTCAGCCCCAAGAACATCCTCGTCGGCCCGTCGGGACCGGTACTGCTGGACGCCGAATGCGCCTGGTACGGGGACCCGGCCTTCGACCTGGCCTTCTGCGTCAACCATCTGCTCCTCAAGAGCCTGGTGGTACGCGGTCGCCGTGCCGAACTGCTGCGATCCGCGCGCGAGTTGGCCGCGGAGTACGTCCGCTGCGTCGACTGGGAGCCGCGGCCGGCCGTCGAGGCCCGGGCCGCCTCTCTGCTGCCTGCACTGCTGCTCGCGCGCGTCGACGGCAAGTCCCCGGTGGAGTACCTCACGGACGACCGCCACCGGTTGTTCGTACGTACGGCGGCGTCGGCGCTGCTACGGGCGCCGGGCGCGTCGGTGGCCGACGTCCTGGACGCCTGGGGGAGGGCCCTGGAGGCCCCGACCGAATCCGGCATGCACGACTGACTTGACCGAGTGAGGAGAGACGATGCGCAGAGTCGTCACCGGCCATGACGAGGCCGGCAGGTCCGTCGTCGTGAGCGACGGATGCATCCCGCGCAGCCGGGAGTTCAGCAGCCTGCCGGGCTGGGTGTCCCGCCTGCCGTGGGCCACCGAGCCCGGCGAAGCGGTCAGTCGGACGGGGGAGGACCGCACAGCGAAGGTCACCAGCCTCCTCCCGGCGCCCGGCGGCACACGCTTCATCGTGCTGACCTTCCCGCCGGACACCGCGATGGCCGACCCGGCGTTCGACCCCGTCGCCTTCGACCAGGAGCAGCGAGCCGACTCGCCCGGCATCGCGGACCTCATGGAGTTCGACGGCATGCACACGACGCCGACCGTGGACTACGGCATCGTGCTGCAGGGCGAGATCGAACTCGAACTCGACGACGGCCGCTGCACCCGGCTCTCGACGGGCGACATCGTGATCCAGAACGGCACCCGCCACGGCTGGCGCAACCGCAGCGACCGTCCGGTCACGATGGCCTTCGTGCTCGTGGGTGCGGAGCGTGACGGCTGACGCGGGCAGCCTTCGGCAGGGCGGCTCGCCCTTGACGGGTGGCCGGAGGCTGCCCACGGGGTATGTCACATCCGTGCGAGCTGAACGGTCCAAGTGATGTGAAGGTCGGCGGAGGCCACCCTTTCCCTCTGGAGCGTGCCATGGATGCAGGTGAAGAGGCCGCGCGCGGCCTGACCGACATCGAGTCGTTCCTGTACCGGGAGGCTCATCTGCAAGCAGCGCATCAGCGCGTTGCGGAGTTCACCGCACGGGCACCGGGGCTGACCCGGGAGCAGAAGACGGACATCGAGCGGTGGTATCTCGAGGAGCAGACATACGTCGCCCGGATGGTCACCGAGCACATCGCCGACAGCATCAGCGTGCTGGAACAGCGGCACCACGCCAGCTTCGGGCGCTGGCTGCGAGGAACACTGATCGCGATGGCTCTGATCACCGGGGCGATGGTCTGGGTGTGCATAGCCGTGATCCTGGGATCGTCGCACTGAACCGCCCGGCGCTGTCACAGGAAGGGGCCGAGCCCGGTCTATTGAAGGAGAGGCGATAGGAGCGGTCGTGATTTTCAGCGACCGGAGGAACGGAGACCGAAGGATCATGCATCTCGAACCGTCTCCGACGACGAGTGACCTCGACGAGGCTGTTGCTGTCTTCGTGCAACACCGGGCACGTCTCTTCGGAATCGCCTACCGCGTGCTCGGCAGCGCGGTCGAGGCCGAGGACGTGGTCCAGGAGGTGTGGCTGCGCTGGCAGAAGACCGACCGTTCCGTGGTGCTCAGCCCGGTGGCCTTCCTCTCGAGCGCGACGACCCGCCTGGCCATCAACGTCGCACAATCGGCGCGTGTGCGCCGCGAGACCTACATCGGACCCTGGCTGCCCGAGCCCGTCGACACCAGCTCGGACCCGGAGGTGGGTGCGGAACGTGCCGAGGCCCTGGAGATGGCCCTGCTGCTGGTTCTGGAGAAGCTGAGCCCCACCGAGCGAGCCGCCTACGTACTGCGAGAGGCGTTCGACTATGGCTATCCCGAGATCGCTGAAATCCTCCAGCTCAGCCCCGTCAACGTACGGAAGATCGTGAGTCGCGCTCGCAGGCATCTGGCGGACGAGCAACGGGAGACCGTGGACGCGGCGGAGCACCGGCGCCTGCTGAACGCCTTCGTCTCGGCAGCTCAGACGGGGGATGTGGCGTCGCTGGAAGCCCTTCTCACCCCCGACGCCGTCAGTCTTTCCGACGGCAACGGCATCCGAGGCTGCGCTCGTGTTCCGGTGCTGGGCCGTGCACGCGTGGCCGCTCTGACGAGCGCCTGGCCGCGGTTCTGGCCGGGAGGGGACGCCAGGCTGGTGGACGCCAACGGCAGTGCGGGCGTACTGATCCACCGAGACGGCGAGCCCGTCACCTTCCTGACGATCGTGGCCTCGAAGGAAGGCATCCACAAGCTGTTGTGGGTGTTCAACCCGAGCAAGATCGCCGCGTTCCTCGCTTCGCGTTCGCGCTTCAGCACGGCTCTCGTCCCTGCGGCGGGTGTGTCCGACTGACGCTCCCGAAGCGATCAGGACCAGGACTGCAGTTTGTCGGGGTTGAGGACGGCCCAGACCTGGGTGATGCGGTGGCCGGTCACGTCGAGGCTGATGACGGCGGCGACCTGGTCGTCGTAGCGGGCGACGAGGCCGGTGCGGCCGTTGACGGACTGGGCGGTCAGGGTGGTGCCCGGGCGGCGGGCCAGGAGGGCGAGCAGGCTCTCGGCGACCTGGCGACGGCCGTGGACCGGCCTCGTCAGCGCCCGGACCTTGCCGCCGCCGTCGAAGAACGCGATGGCGTCCGGACACAGCAGCGATGCCAGCAGATCGGCGTCCTCGCTCAGGCAGGCCCGGCGGACGGCGCGGGCCAGGGCGTCGTGCTCCTCCCGGCTGGTGGCGTGCGAGCGGTGCAGCCGAAGGGAGCGGCGGGCCCGCTCGGCGAGTTCGGCGCACTCCGGCTGAGGGCGGCCCACGATGTCGGCGACCATGTCGGGCGTCATCCCGAACACGTCATTGAGCACGAACGCCGCCCGCTCGGCCGGTGACAGGGAGTCCAGCACATTGAGCACAGCCCGGCTCACCTCGGCTTCGAGCCCTGCCTGCGCCCCCGCGGTGTCTCCGGTCTGCGTTTGTTCCCCCTCGCGCCGGTCGGCGTCAGACCCATCGAGCCGGGAGAGCCGGCTCAGGCAGATGCCGCCCGCCGTCCTCGCGAGCCATGACCGTGGTGCTGCGATCTGCTGCCGTTCCGCGTCCGACAGGCCGTACCACCTGCGGTAGGTCTCGTCGACGACCTCCTCCGCCACGCCGTGACCGCCCAGCATCCAATACGCGACATTCAGCAGATACCGACGCTCGTCGAGCAGTTCCGCGATCGGGACCGCATCAGCATGGTCCATACGGCAGCCTCTTCCCTCTCGCACGACACAGGCGTCCCTCCGTGGTGCCGCCATGCCGGCCCACCACACATCTCTTTCGTTCTCTCTGCTCAATCCCTTAGACCGGGCATGCACGGATCCTGTGACATGAGCCGCTCCAACGATTCGCGACGACTCGGGCAGCGTCGTGGTGCCGCCGCGTGTCACATATGCGCCGGCTGCTTGGTCTCAACTGACAGCCGTCGGCACCGCGTCGTCGAGGCGAGAACCGCGATGATCGAATTCCGGGGTCTCCGGCCGAATGGCGAATCCTGGAGGTGTGCATTCCATGGCTGAACGACAGAACTACGCGGAGAACTGGCGAGAGCGGGCAGCCTGCCTACGCGCAGACCCAGAGCTCTTCTTCCCCATCGGAGACCGGGGCCCGGCGCGTGGACAGATCGACAAGGCCAAGGCCGTCTGCGGCCGTTGCCCTGTCGTGGAACAGTGCCTCGACTGGGCGGTGCGGGTGGGGCAGGCGGAAGGCATCTGGGGCGGTCTGACGGAGAGCGAACGGCGTGCGATGCGGCGCCGTGAGGGCTGCAGCGCCGCCTGAAGGATGCGGTGAGCGAGAAAAGCCACGGGCAGAGTCCCCGGAACGCAATGCCGGCCACCACTGCTTGCAGGGCTTACTGCTGCTGTGCCAGCCAGTCGGCGAACCTGGTCTCGGCGATGTGCGCGTCCGGACCCGGCAGGAGTGTGTTCTCCTCCAGCGGGGCACCCCAGTACGTCGCCTGCGGATCTGTGACGATCTTGCGGGGGTCGTTCTGGGCGCTGAGCCCCATGCGGATGAACTCCTCGAGCTGGAAGGCCTCCGGACCGGCGACCTCCACCACGCCGCCCACCGGTGCCCCGACCGCGGTGCGGGCGACGGCGGCGGCCACGTCGTCGGAGACGATGGGCTGGATCTTGGCGTCGGGCAGGTGCACGGTGTCGCCCTGGGTGACACCGTCGGCGAGACCCTTCGCGAACTCGAAGAACTGCGTTGCGTGGACGATGGAGTAGGGGGCGTCGGACGCCTTGATCAGGTCTTCCTGGACCTGCTTGGCCCGGAAGTACCCGCTCCCCAGGAGGCGGTCGGTGCCGACCACGGACAGCGCCACGTGGTGCGTCACGTCGGCCTCGGCTTCCGCCTTGAGCAGGTTGGTCGTGGAGGTGCGGAAGAACGCCATGACGTCCTCGTCCGCGAACGAGGGGGAGTTGGAGACGTCGACCACGACCGACGCGCCCTTCAGGACGTCGGCCAGCCCCTCGCCGGTGAGGGTGTTGACCCCGGTGTTGGGCGAGGCGGCGACCGCCTCGTGGCCGTGCTCGCCGAGCCCGGCGACCACCTTCGAGCCGATGAGCCCGGTTCCACCGATCACTACGACCTTCATGACGGAATTCCTTTCGGGTTTCCCTGATGCCTGTACCAGAAGAGACCGGGCAAGGCCTTTGCCTGTGACACCCCTATTCGGCGAGCTTCCCATCGGTCGAGACCTCCTGCATCAGAGAGGAAATCTCGTCGGGGACTGCCGGAATGCTTTCCCGGGTGACACCGGTCGTCGGGGACCACACGAGATTGACCTGCAGAGTTCTCATTCACTACGACCGGGCCGTACCGGGATCTGTGACACGCGTTGCGGCGGCGCTTGAGGAGCGGAGCGGCGGTGACGGGTCGATGTCCGGCCAGTTGACGACCAGGTCGATGCGCAACAAGTAGCCGCCTGCCGCCTCCCCGTCGCAGCTTGGGGCGACGCGGAGACGGACCGTGCGTGTCCGGCTGGGCAGGTGTTGGCTAGCCGAACATTCCGGGCTCGTAGTCGCCGGCGGGCTGTTGGTTGATGACGTTGATGCGGTTGTAGGCGTTGATGACGGCGATGAGTGAGAGCAGGGCGACAAGCTGGTCGTCGTCGAAGTGCTTGGCGGCGTTCGCCCAGGCGTCGTCCGTGACCCCGCCCGCCGCGTCGGCGATGCGGGTGCCCTGCTCCGCCAGCTCCAGGGCGGCGCGCTCGGCCTCGGTGAACACCTTGGCCTCGCGCCAGGCAGCGACCAGGTTGAGGCGCTGCTGGGTCTCCCCGGCGTGTGCGGCGTCCTTGGTGTGCATGTCGGTGCAGAAGCCGCAGCCGTTTATCTGACTTGCACGCAGCTTCACCAGCTCCTGGATCGCTGTCGGCAGCGTCGAGTCCCAGACGACCTTGTTGGCGGAGTTGATGTGCTTCAGCACCCTTCCCGCGAGAGGGTGAGCGAAGTAGTCGAGGCGCGGTTCCATGGCGATCTCCTTGCCGTGTGGTGCGGATACGCACTACTGACCGGCACGGTCGGCGATGTGTGACACGAAGCCGGGCGTGACGCGCACCGGGCGGTCATGGACACCGGGAAGCCGTCACGAATCCGCAGTCGCGAGGGCGCAGGCCGTGCGTACGAAGGCCGCCACCGCCGGGGAGCGGGACTCCTGAGGCCAGGCCAGAGCAAGCTCGAGGGGCGGAAGGTCCATGACCGTGCGGTAGGCGATGTCCGGACGGGGATGGCGTCGGGCGATCGATGCCGGGGGGAACCAGACGATGCTGCCCAGTTCGACCAGGTTGAAGATCTGGGCCAGGTCCAGGTGGCGGGGCGGGGCCGCCGGCGCCGAGGGGCGGGCAGGTCGTGGGCTGTCGTCGTTGCGCGGCTCGGCCGAGTGCAGCGGTCGTAGACCCTCCTGCTCCGCGGCGCGTCCGTCGGGCAGGACCCTTCCGCCGAGGTCCGCCAGGTGCAGGCGCGGGCGCGCGGCCAGCGGATCCGTCGCGGCGACGGCGAGGAGGCGGGGCTCGGTCAGCAGTGGTTCCACGTCGAGGCCGCGTTCGTCGAACGGCCGGGGCAGCAGCGCGATGTCCGCGCGGCCGTCGCGCAACGCCGGCTCCTGCTCTCGGGGTCCGCCGAGTACGAGTTCCACGGGGAGGGCAGCCGCCTCGTTCCGGTAGGCGGCCAGGATCTGGGGCAGCAGTCCGCCGTCGTAGTCGGCCTTCATCGCCAGCCGCAGCCCCGGCTCGGGCTGCCCCGCATGCCGGGCCCGGCGGGCGGCTGCCGTGACCGCGTCGAGTGCCGTGCGGGCATCGCGCAGCAGGACCTCGCCGGCGGAGGTGAGCGTGACCCTGCGCGTCGTCCGCTCCAGCAGCGTCACGCCCAGCTGCCGCTCGATCTCGCGGATCGCCCGCGACAGCGGAGGCTGCGCCATGCCCAGCCGTTCCGCCGCCCGTCCGAAGTGCAGTTCCTCGGCCACGGCCACGAAATACCGGAGCTGTCTGACCTCCAGATCACTCATACTCGCACGGTATCAGTGGTGCTCGGATCGGTCCTTCTGGTCGGCAGGCGCTCGGAGTTGACTGAGGAACGTCACCGGCGAGCAGCTTGCCCCTTCAGCTCGGGAACACCGCTGCGCGCGGCCCCTGCTCGCCCTCTCATCAGTACTCCTGACAGGAACTCTCGTGATCGTTCTCACCACTCCCACAGGTCAGATCGGCCGGCAGACCCTCGACCGTCTCCTGGCCGCCGAAGCACCGGTCCGTGTGGTCGTGCGCGAGGCCTCCCGCCTGCCTGACGCCGTGCGTGACCGGGTCGAGGTCGTCGAGGGCTCGCACGGCGATCCCGATGTGGTCGACAAGGCCTTCGCCGGTGCGGACTCGCTCTTCTGGTTGGTACCGCCGGACCCCCGCGCCCACAGCCTCGACGCCGCATACACGGGCTTCAGCCGGCCGGCGAGCGTCGCCCTGCGGACCCAGGGCGTCAAGCGGGTCGTGGCCGTCTCGGCGCTGGGGCGGGGTACACCCATGGCCGACCGCGCCGGACACGTCACCGCGTCCCTCGCCATGGACGACCTGCTGGCCGGCACAGGCGTCAGCTATCGAGCGCTCACCATGCCGTCGTTCATGGAGAACCTGCTGCGCCAGACCGAACTGATCAAGAAGCAGGGCATGTTCACCTCGCCCATCTCCGGAAACCGCAAGGTGCCCAGCTGCGCCATCGGGGACATCGCGGCGGTCGCCGCGGACCTCCTGCTCGACGGCACCTGGAGCGGCGTGGAAGAAGTTCCCGTGCTGGGGCCCGAGGACCTGTCGTTCGACGACATGGCGCAGATCATGTCCGAGGTGCTGCGGCGCCCGGTCCGCTTCCAGCAGGTGCCAGGGGCGGACTTCAAGGACCGGATGATGCGGTTGGGAACGTCCGAGGCCATGGCCCAGGGGCTGCTGGACATGGCGCTGGCCAAGGACGCCGGCCTCGACAACGCCGTAACACGCACCGCCGGAGCCAGTACGCCCACCAGCTTCCGCCAGTGGTGCGAGGACGTGCTCAAGCCGGCCGTGCTCGCCTGAGCCCACTCCACCACGACGGAGGCTCGACGAATCCATGACGGGGTATCACATGGCCACAACCGTAGATGACCAAGTCGCAGGCATGCTGCGGCAGTTCGCCGATGCGTTCTGCTTCCAGCGGCGTTCACCGGTCCTGCACTCACCGCACGAGCAGGGTCTGCACTACGAGGACGTGACCTTCCCTTCCGCGGACGGCGTGCCCTTGGAGGGGTGGTTCGTCCCGGCGCCCGGTTCGGACAAAGTGGTGATCGCCAATCACCCCATGGGCTTCAACCGTTCCGGCATGCCCGCCCATCTCGAGCCGTGGCGCTCGCAGTGGGCGGCCAGTGGAAACGCCTTCGAGATCGACTTCACCCCCGACTACCGGATCCTGCACGAGGCCGGCTTCCACGTTCTCGCCTACGACCTGCGCAACCACGGCCTCAGCGGCGAGGGCAACGGAGGGATCACCTCCAACGGAATCCACGAGGCCCGTGACGTCGTCGGCTCGCTGGACTACCTCCGCAGTCGCCCGGACACGCGCGACATGGCCGTCGGTCTCTTCAGCCGGTGCCTGGGCGCCAGTTCCACGTTCGCCGCCATGGCCCGGTACCCCGAGGCGTTCGACACGGTGCGCTGCCTGGTCGCGGCGCAGCCGGTGACGCCGCGGGTCATCGTCGAGCGCCGCCTCGCGCTGCTCGGACTCGCCGACCGTATCGACGAGTTGGAACAACTCCTCGTCCTCCGCACGGGCATCGGCTTCGGACCGCGGAACCCCCGACTCTGGGCGAAGAGCGTCGGCGTGCCCACGCTCCTCTACCAAGTGCGCGACGACGTCCTCACCCACACCGGCGACATCCAGACGATGTTCGACAACATCCCCGTAGCGGAGAAGAAGCTGCACTGGATCGAGGACACCACCGCGCGGTTCGACGGCTATCTGGAATTCCAGCGCCGCCCCGGCCCGGTGCTCGACTGGTTGGCGACGTACCTGTCCTGAGCGAAAGGCCTGCCCGTCTTGAGCGCAGGCCGTCACTCGGTCCGCTGCACGGGTGCGCTGCTGCGCCCGTGCCGTCGGCCGCTCAGCTCGGCGTCCAGCGTTTCCTGAGCCACGCGCATGGACTCCGCGTAAACGGGGTCCTGCAGGCGCTTCCACATCACGTCCTCAGGTACGTCCTCCACATGGCTGACCACCCACCAGATGTTGCCGAACGGATCCTTGATACGCCCTCCGCGCTGTCCGAATGCGCTGTCGGACAGGTCAGTGACGACCTCGCCACCGGCTTGGACGGCCCGGCTGAACGCCTGGTCCGCGTCGGCGACGAACACGCGGAGCAGGCTCGGCATGGCGGGCCAGTCCGCGCGTCGGTCGAAGGCCAGCACGACGGTGTCGCCGACGCGGATCTCGCCGTGACCGATCAAGTCGTCCTCGGTCGGCACCCGCGCGAGCTCCTCACCGCCGAACGCCTGGGTGACGAAGTCGAAGAAGGCTCCCGTGTCGTCGGTGACGACCCAGGGCGCAACGGTGGTGTAGCCCGCTGGTGCAGCGTTGGTCTGTTCGGACATGGCAGTCCTTTCGGCGATGTCGTTGTCGCCCGGCGACGATAGGTGCGAAGTAGGTCTGTTCCTGGCCTGGTTGACGGTGAGCAGGGCCGTACTCGACCCGTACGGTGGTCAGTTGGTGTGGTGGCGGATCGCGTCGAGGAACCGGTCGATGTCGTCGGGGGTGTGGGTGAAGGCGGTCACGAGTCGTACGACTCCCTCGCCCCAGCGGCCTCGGTAGAACGTGTAGCCCTCCGCGAGGAGCCCTTCAACGGCCGGTTGGGGCAGGCGGCAGAAGAGGATGTTCGCTTGCGGAGTGGCCAACAGGTCGGTACCGGGGATGGCCTTGAGACCGTCGCCGAGCCGTGTGGCCATCGCGTTGGCGTGGCGGGCGTTGCGCAGCCACAGGTCGTCGGTGAGGTAGGCGTCGAACTGAGCTGCGTGGAAGCGCATCTTGGCGGCGAGCTGCCCGGCACGCTTGGTGCGGAAGGCTAGTTCGGCGGCCGGTTCGGGATCGAAGGCGACGATCGCTTCGGCCGTCATCGCGCCGTTCTTGGTGGCTCCGAAGGACAGCACGTCGATGCCTGCCTTCCACGTCATCTCGGCCGGTGTGGCACCGAGGCGGACCAGGGCGTTGGCGAATCGGGCGCCGTCCATGTGGACGCGCAGGCCGGCATCCCTGGCGACAGCGGACAGGCGGCGGATCTCGTCGAGGTCGTAGACACTGCCGCTCTCGGTGGCCTGGCTGATGCTCAGCACGGACGGTTGCACGCTGCTCACGTCACCCACCTGGTGGTGCGCCGCCCGCCGCAGGGCCTCGGGGTCGATCTTGCAGTCGTCACCGGGCACCGGGACGATCTTGGCGCCGTCGGTGAAGAACTCGGGAGCACCGCACTCGCTGTTGTTGAGGTGGCTGTGCGGATGGGCCAGCACACTGCCCCAGGGCCGGGTGAGCGCGGCGAGGCTCAGGGCGTTGGCAGCGGTTCCGGTGGAGACCAGGAAGACGGTGGTGTCCCGCTCGAAGACATCGCTCAGCCGGCGTCGGACCCTGTCGGTGAACGGATCGTTGCCGTACGGCAGGACCTGACCCGCGGCCGCGTCGACGACGGCCCGGACGATCTCCGGGGACGCCCCGGCCATGTTGTCGCTCATGAAGGCATGGCTGGAGGGGATGGAGCCGGCGGTGATGTCCATGAGCGTCTTCCCTCGGGTCCGGTGCGCGACGGCGACGTGCCTCAATGTACGTGTCAGCATGTTCCCTACACGGAGTTGACGAGCACCACGTAGACGGCGGTGCCGACGCCCACGCTCAGGATCGTGCGTCGGCCGAAAGCGAGGTGGACACCGGCGGTGACGGCCACCGCGAGCCGTGCGTACGGCATCGCGTGCGGGTCGGCCTCGACCGTGCCATGCAGAGCGGTGACGGCGCGGATTGCGAGGAGGACGGCTATGAGGTACGAGGTGCTAGGCACCGGCGGCCTCCTTGGCGGCTCGGCGGGCGGTGAGCGCGTGGTGGGCCGGCAGCTGGGTGACGAACAGCAGCAGCGCGGTAAACATCGCGACGCCGGGGGAGAGGACGAGGGCGACGGCCACGCTCACCTCGGCGAGCAGCACCGACGGCAGCTCGGCGCGGGAGCGGAACGCGTCCAGGCCGAGCACGGTGAACAGCGCGCACAGGGCGAACTCCAGGCCCTTGACCGGGGCGGGCAGGGCCACGCCGAGCAGGCCGCCGCCGACCCAGTAGGTCGCGCAGGCGATCTGCATCGCGAGCAGCCGGGCTGCCGAGCGCTCGTGCTCGGGCAGCGAGGCGTTGACCGCGAACACCTCGTCGATCATCGCGTAGAAGGCATACGCCTTGGCCAACGGGTTCCTGACCAGGTGGAGGGGGCGCAGGCCGAAGAGGTCCTCGAGCTGCGCCGGCTGTTCGGCAGCCCGACTACTTCGTGCGCGTGGCCGTCGCCGACCTGGGCGCCTACGAGACCTTCCTCAGTACGCGGGTCATGACCATCCCGCGCGTCAAGAACGTCACGTCGCACTTCACGATGAACACGGTCAAGGCGCGATGAAGACCGTCACGCCGGCCCCGTGAGGGCGGCTTCGCCCGCACGTGCGGGTGGTCGGCGCGCCGACCACCACCTCGCCGGGGTTCTTGCACGGAATGCGGATCGGCCTCACGATCTCCATCGTGCTGCTGGTCGTCGTCGCGGCGGCCACGCCCGTGCTCGAGCCCGCCACATCGAAGTGACCGTCCGGACGGAGGAAGAGCCATGACCACCATCGCCGTCATCGGAGCCGGACCGGGCCTCGGCGCCGCAGTCGCCCGCCGCTTCGGCCGTGAGGGCTTCGACGTGGCGCTCGTCTCCCGCAACCACCAGCGGACGAACGCGCTCGCCGCCGACCTCGCCGACGCGGGCATCACGGCACGTGGCTTCGCGGCCGACGTACGTGATCCGAAGGCCCTCGCGGCCGCCCTCGACGCGGCGCACACGGAACTGGGACCGATCGAGGTACTGCAGTACAGCCCGGTCCCGCAGCGGGAGTTCATGCTTCCGGTGCTGGAAACCACCCACGCCGACCTCACCGGACCGATCGAGTTCTCCGTCTACGGCCCGGTCGCCGCCGTCCAGCAGGTCCTGCCCGGCATGCGTGCCCTCGGCCGCGGCACCATCCTCTTCGTCAACGGCGGCACCGCGGTCGTCCCGCACCCCGACCGCGCCGGCACCTCCATCGCCTTCGCGGCGGAGAGCGCGTACGGCCAACTGCTGCACGACACGCTGGCCGGCGAGGGCATCCACGTCGGGCAGTTGGTCATCCCCGGCGCGATCGTCCCGGGCCACCACCGCAAGGACCCGGCCGTCCTCGCCGACACCTTGTGGGAGATGCACCGCGACCGGCACGGCTTCCGGCACTTCGCCGACGACCTCGATTCCTGACGGCTGATCAGGAGGCCGGTACGAGGGCGCCGGTACCTGTGATGCGGCTGTGACCCGGAACTATGGCCTCCACCACAGTCGGCGGGACCAAGCCCTGGTGAGCTGGCCCGATGCGCAGAGCAGCCACCCCCCTCTTACTGGTCCTCGCCTCGGCACTCGCCCTCGCAGCGTGCGGCGGGCGGACCGACCCGCCCGCCTCCGACGGGCGGCCCACCTCGTCCGACGACCCGCGCTTCCTGCCGCTGGCCGCGTACGACAAGCACGACGACGCCCGAACGGTCTCGAAGGCCCGCTGGACGCTCGCCAAGGAGTGCATGGTCCGCCTCGGGTTCGCCGGCCTCGAGAACCTCGACGTCGACCCCACACCCGCCTGGCCCGAACGCCCCGCCGGGACGGGTGTGGTGACGATGGCCATGTACGCCGACGACGAGTTCCGTTACGGCGTCCAGGACCCCGAGCAGGCCGCGCGCTACGGCTATCAGGCCGCGCGGATCCAGTACGAGCACCGCTACCCGAAGAAGAAGTGGACCCTGTCCGAATACCTCGCGCTCACCGGCGGGTTCGTCGGCAACGACCCGAAGACCGTGCACGGCCACCGCATCCCGGAACGCGGCTGCCTCGGTGAGGCCGACCGCGCGATCTACGGGACCAACCCCCAGGACCGAAGGGACCCGGTCCTGGAGCTGGAGGGCAAGAGCCTCGTGCAGGGCAAGAAGGACCCCGCCTGGAAGAAGGCGGACAGGGCATGGGCCGCCTGCATGCGCAAAGCGGGTTACCACTACGCCACCCCGCAAGACGCCCAGACCGGTGACGATCGCCGTAGCCAGGAGCTCGAGGACCGGTTGAACGGGTCACGGCACGACCCGAACGAGCCCACCGCCCTGGAGAAGAAGACCGCGACCGCCGACGCCCGCTGCAAGCAGCAGACCGGCTACGTCCGCACCGTGCACGCGATCGACGTACGCATCCAGAACCAGCTCATCACCAAGAACCGAACCAAGCTGGAAAAACAGCGCAGTTGGAATGACGACGCGGTGCGCAGGGCTCAGGACATCCTCGACGACCGGTCGTGAGGCGCCCCTCACGACCGGTACGGGATGTACGGCCTGGCCCCGGCAGGCCCTATGCCCGGTTCGCGCGCGCCCGGCGTATCGCGCGGGTGACGATCGGGGGCAGCAGGTCCACGGCGATGCGGCGGGTGCGGGGACGGGGACGGGGGCGGCGGGGTGCGGGTACGGCGGCCGGTGCCGGGGTCGGGGATGTCCGGGGCCGCGGTTCCGGCGCCGAGTAGTACCGGGAGTGCGGGAAGGGCGGCGGCTGCATGCCCTTGGCGCGGGCGCGGACCAGGCGGTGTCCCGCGGCCTCCTGGACGCTCAGACCGCAGTCCGTGCGGCTCCTGAGCATCGCCAGCAGCTCCTCCTGGACCGGTTCCGGATCGCCCCAAGTGCCGTACAGCTTCTGGGTGCTGAGACATATGGGGCGCAGCCCGCGGTTGAGCACGGCCTCCCAGGTGGCGACCGAGACGCCGGGGGTGTGCTCGGAACGGAAGTCGTCGAGGACGACTATGCCGCCGGGCTGCAGGATGTCGTGGGCCGCACCGATGTCGTCGTGGACGTGCTCGTACAGATGAGACGCGTCGATGTGGACGAAGCGACAGCTGCCCGGCTCCACCTCCTTCGAGATCACGGACGTCGGGGCCTCGATGACCCGGGGCAGGGCGTCGTGGAAGGAGAGGTAGTTCCGCTCGAAGGCCTGCCGGGTGAGCGAGGAGTACGACTTCGCCGTCTCGGCCCGGTTGGCCCCGTCCGGCGCCTCGCCGCCGAACAGGTCGCAGACGGTGAACTCCTCGCCGTCCTGCCGGTGTTGACCGAGCAGGATCGCGCTCTTGCCCATGTACGCACCGAGTTCCAGCAGGTCACCCCCGACCCCGCCGGTCTCCTGCCGCTCCAGGAACCAGGTGAACAGGACCTGGTCCAACGGCGGAAACCAGCCGGGAACGTCTTTGAGCTCGCCGGGGTTCTTGTTGTCGATTGCCTGTGCGGTCGCCATGAGGCCAGTCTGCTCACTGGGCATCGAAGAAACTGTCTTCCTCTTGAACGTCCAGTGAACAGCTCACCGAGGCCGGGGTCCGTCCGCCTCCTCCGCTCCTTCCCGTGGACCGAACCCCCGCACGACCCGCCCGGCCGCCACCTTCTGCAGCAGCCCGTAGGCCAGCACCGGCAGCAGGATCTGCGGCCGGTCGGGCAGCGCCGTCGTGATCAGCACGGCACTGGCGCTGCTGTTGTTCATCCCGCAGGCCAGCGTCACGGACGCGCCGGCTCTCGCGTCCAGCCGCAGGGCGTGCGCGGCGACGCGGCCGAGGGTGAAGGACAGCCCGCACACGGTCGCGGCGACGGCGAGCGCGGCAGTCAGCAGCAGCGGACGCGGATGCCGGAGGAAGGGGCCGAGGACCCCGCTGGCGTTGACGTACGTCAGAAGCAGCGAAGCCGGGAGCGCCGCGGCGACGGCGGACTCCAGGAGCCCTGCCGACGCGTGCCGGGGCAGCAGCAGTCGGCACAGCATGCCCGCGCCGCAGGGCAGCACCACCGATGTGAGAGCGAACGTGTACCCGGCGCTGTGCTCCGCCTCGGCCACCCGGCTTGCGTAACCGCCGTGGAGCAGCGGGCACAGGACGGCCAGGGTGAGCGGCACCGTCAACGGACTGACCAGGGTGGAGGCGAGGACCAGCCCGACGGCCGTCGGCTGGTCGCCGTCCCCCTTGGCGGTCCACACCGTCGCCCCGGCCGCCACCGGCATCGCGACGATCAGGATCACCGCGGCGACCATGCCGCTGCCGCCGTCCTGATCGGGGGACTGCCGCAGCGCGAAGGCGACCCCCGGCACGATCAGCAGCGGTGCGCCGACGTGCAGCACGAGCCCGGCGACGAGTGCGACCGGGCGCCGCAGCCGCAGCCGCAGCTCACGCAACGGCACCTGGAGCCCGGCGCTGAACAGCACCAGCGCGAGCAGCAACTGCGGTGTCCGCAGGGGCAGTTCAGCCAGACTGGGGACGCCGAGCCCGTGCGGGCGCCGCAACCACAGGCCCGGACCGGGCAGCAGTGCCGCGGCGGCGTAAGCCAGGGCGATCGCCGGGCCGAGGTGGCGGCGGAGCAGGTCGGGTACGGGAGCGTGGCGCGCTCGTCGCGGTTGGTGGTCAGCGGTCGTCTTCGTCTTCGGGGGGCGGGGACACATGGCGGCGCTCTTCCGTCGTGGGGCAGGGGCACGGGCGGAGACGGAACGCCGGTATCGCGAAGGGGCCGGTCGGGACGGTCGGGCGGGTGGGAGTGCGATGCCCTGTCGTCATGTTGCAAGCCCCTTTCGCCGCCGATCGACTACATCCATGTAGACCGTCTACTGAACTGTAGACGACGGCTCCGACAGGGCGGATCGGGATCCGACTGGCGTCCTCGGGGTTTTACGTATAACCTCTCCCGTCAATCACCCCCTCCGAGAGGCTCCGATGAGACGCATCGCCCTGGTCACCCTCGTCGTCGACGACTATGACGAGGCGATCCGCTTCTACACCGAGGCCCTCGGATTCCGGCTCGGTGAGGACGAGCCGCGCCCGGACGGCTCCCGCTGGGTCGTCGTCGAGCCGGGCGTCGAAGGGCAGAGCACCGCCCTGCTGCTCGCCCGGGCCAAGGGCGAGGCGCAGCGCGGCCGGGTCGGGGACCAGACCGGCGGGCGCGTCGGCTTCTTCCTCCACACCGACGACTTCGCCCGCGACCACGCCCGCATGCTCGCCGCGGGCGTGACCTTCCTGGAGGAGCCCCGCCACGAGCCGTACGGCTCGGTCGCCGTCTTCCAGGACCTGTACGGCAACCGCTGGGACCTGCTCCAGCCCGCCACCTGATCCCGCCCACCCGAACCGCCGAGGAACGACCGCACATGACCTCTACGCGCATAGACACCGCCACTCTCCGCCGGCTCCCCAAGGCCGTGCTGCACGACCACCTCGACGGCGGCCTGCGCCCCGCCACCGTGGTGGAACTCGCGGAAGCGGTCGGCCACACCCTGCCCACCACCGACCCGGACGAGCTCGCCGCCTGGTACTTCGAGGCCGCCAACTCCGGTGACCTGGTGCGCTACATCGCCACCTTCGAGCACACCCTCGCCGTGATGCAGACCCGCGAGGGCCTGCTGCGCACCGCCGAGGAGTACGTCCTCGACCTGGCCGCCGACGGTGTCGTGTACGGCGAGGTGCGCTACGCCCCCGAACTGAACACCAACGGCGGGCTGACCCTCGCCGAGGTCGTCGAGACCGTCCAGGAAGGCCTCGCGGCCGGCATGGCGAAGGCGGCAGCCGCGGGCACCCCGGTGCGCGTCGGCACCCTGCTGTGCGGCATGCGAATGTTCGACCGCGTCCGCGAGGCCGCCGACCTGGCCGTCGCCTTCCGCGACGCCGGAGTCGTCGGCTTCGACATCGCCGGCGCCGAGGACGGCTTCCCGCCCGCCGACCACCTCGACGCATTCGAGCACCTGCGCCGCGAGAGCGTCCCGTTCACCATCCACGCCGGCGAGGCGCACGGACTGCCCAGCATCCACCAGGCCCTCCAGGTCTGCGGCGCCCAGCGCATCGGCCACGGCGTGCGCATCACCGACGACATCGTCGACGGCAAGCTCGGCCGGCTCGCGGGCTGGGTCCGCGACCGCCGTATCGCGCTGGAGATGTGCCCGACCTCCAACCTCCAGACGGGCGCGGCGACTTCGATCGCCGAACACCCGATCACCGCCCTGAAGGACCTCGGCTTCCGCGTCACCCTCAACACCGACAACCGGCTGGTTTCGGGCACGACGATGACCCGTGAGATGTCCCTGCTGGTGGAGCAGGCGGACTGGACGGTCGAGGACCTGCGCACCGTCACGGTGAACGCTCTCAAGAGCGCCTTCATCCCCTTCGACGAGCGCAGCGCCCTCATCGAGGACGTCGTCCTGCCGGGCTACGAAGCCGCGCTCTGAAGCAACCCCCGTACGTACGCGGCCTGGCCGACGTGTTCGAGATCGTCGCCCAGGACGCTGACCAGCCGGACGCCCAGACTGACCGGCGGATCCCAGCGTTCGTCGACGATGCGCTCGAGGTCCTTGGCGGCCAACCCGCGCAGGACACCGACGCTCTGGGCGTGCACGGCGTCGTAGTAGCCGGTCAGCAGATCGGGGGAGTCGACCCGTACCCTGGCGACCTTCGCGGAGCTGTGCCCGTACCCGGTGTCGTGGCGCGGGAGGTCCAGGCCGAAGCGCTTCTCCCAGTCCTGCGTGAGCCACACCTGGTCGAGCCCGAAGGCGTCGGCCACGTGGTCGTCCTGGACCCGGGTGAGATGCCAGACCAGCCAGGCGATGGAGTTGGCGTCTTCCGCGGGGCGGGCGTTGAGGTCGTCGGGGCCGAGGCCCTCGACGGCTGCGTGGACTTCTTCCTGGATGCGGTTGAACCCGTCGATGAGGATGTCCTTGGCATGCATGCATCCACCATCGCGCATTACGGTCCCTCGTGCGTCCCCTGTTCCAGAAGCGCCATCAGCGCCCGGGCCGCCGGGCTGGTCGCCTGCGGCGGCGGCAGCAGGGCCACCGTCTCGTAGACCGTCTCGCCGGTGCCCTTCACGGGCAGGGCGGTCAGCGCCTCGCGCTTGTACCGGAAGTGCCGGGGCACCACCGCGATGCCGAGGTTCTCGTCCACCAGGTCCAGCAGGCTGTGCACGTCGTTGACCTCCAGCGCGACGGTGCGCCGTACACCCGCCGCGGCAAAGGCCGTGTCGGTGGTCCGGCGCGGTCCCCAGTCCGGGTGGAAGTCGACGAACACCTCGCCGCCGAGGTCGTCCGGCGTAACGGCCGCACCGCCGGTCGCCAGGCGATGGGTGGGGTGGCACAGCACGGTCATCGGCTCGCCGGTCAGCGACACCGAACGCAGCTGATCGGTGTCCGCCTGCGTGCGGTAGGCGAAGGCCAGATCCAGACGCCCGGCCGCGACCTCCTCCGCCAGCGCGCCCGAACCGGCCTGCCGCAGCCGTATCTCCACATCCGGATGACGCCGCCGGAACGCGGCCAGCAACCCCGCCACATGCACCCCCGCGATGCACTGCTCCGTGCCCAGCGCGAGCGTCCCGCGCAGCACGCCCTGCACGGCGGCGACCGCCTCGTGCGCCGACCGCACCTGCGCCAGGATCCGCTCCGCCTCGCCCAGCAGCGCCCGCCCAGCCTCCGTGAGGGTGACCCGGCGGGTCGTGCGGACGAACAGCGGAGTCTGCAACTCCCGCTCCAGCGCCCGGATCGAGGCCGACAGGCCCGACTGGGAGACCATCAGCCGTTCCGCGGCCCGGGTGAAGTGCTGGTCCTCGGCGACCGCGACGAAGTGCTGGAGATGGCGCAGTTCCATGATTGAGAAGCCTATCCGCTTAGTTCCATCGGATTCTCCTGTTGGACCACTGCCCGCAGGTCACGAAAGAGTGGGTACTGGTTTCCCAGAGTTTCCCGGAATCCGTGATTCGTGTGCCAACCCCTCTGGAGTCGCGTTGTACACCGCACACCCCGACCGCTACGCGGACATGCCCTACCGCCGCACCGGACGCAGCGGCCTCAAGCTCCCCGCGCTCTCGCTCGGCCTGTGGCACAACTTCGGTCCCGATCGCCCGGTCGAGACCCAGCGGGCCATCCTGCGCCGCGCCTTCGACCTCGGCGTCAACCACTTCGACCTGGCCAACAACTACGGCCCGCCGCCCGGTGCCGCCGAGTCCGCCCTCGGCGAGGCGCTGAAGGCGGACTTCGCCGGCTACCGCGACGAGCTGGTGATCTCGACCAAGGCCGGCTACCTCATGTGGCCCGGCCCGTACGGCGAGTGGGGCTCCCGCAAGTACCTGCTGTCCTCGCTCGACCAGAGCCTTACGCGGATGGGCCTGGACTACGTCGACATCTTCTACTCGCACCGCCCCGACCCGGAGACTCCCCTGGAGGAGACGATGGGTGCCCTGCACTCGGCGGTCCAGCAGGGCAAGGCGCTCTATGTCGGTGTCTCCAACTACTCGCCCGAGCAGACCCGCGAGGCCGCCCGCATCCTGGGCGAGCTGGGCACGCCCCTGCTCATCCACCAGCCGCGCTACTCGATGCTGGCCCGCGGCCCGGAGGAGTCGGGGCTGCTGGACACGCTGGACGAGCTCCAGGTCGGCTCCATCGTTTTCTCCCCGCTGGAGCAGGGCGTGCTGACCGCCCGCTACCTCGACGGCATCCCGGAGGACTCGCGGGCCGCGAGCGACAGCCCGTTCCTGAACTCGGACCGGCTCACCGCGGAACTGGTCGGCAGGCTGCGCTCCCTCGACGAGATCGCCAAGGGCCGCGGCCAGACCCTGGCCCAGCTGGCCCTGGCCTGGGTGCTGCGCGGCGGCCGGGTGACCTCCGCGCTGGTCGGTGCGAGCAGCCCGCAGCAGATCGAGGACAGCGTCGCGGCCACCCGCAACCTGGACTTCGACGCCGACGAGCTCGCCCGCATCGACGCGATCATCAAGCAGTAAGGCGCTCGCTGACCTCCCAGAGGCGGGCCGCCGCCTCTGGGTCCACGGCATGGGGCAGGACACCCGGGGTCTCCTCGCCCGCGTACCAGGCGGATTCGGTCTCGGGGGTCACCAGCGGGCTGACGTCGCAGTTCTCGCAGTAGACACCGCCGACACCGGCGAGCTGCGGGCTGGTCGCGCACCAGACACTCGTGGCCGCGCCCTGCTGCACGGTCTTCCACTGGCGCTCGGGGTCTCGGATCGGCCTGCCCGCCTCGTCGACCGTGCCCGACGCCCGGATGATCTCCGGGTCGACGTGCTTGATCAGGCCCGTGTCGATGATGATGCCGGGGTGCACGGAGAAGGCCTGCACGCCCTGCGTCCGCCCGCGCCGGTCCAGTTCGACGGCGAAGAGCGCGTTGGCGGTCTTCGACTGCCCGTAGGCGGTGAACGGCTCGTAGGGCCGGTGCTCGAAGTGCAGGTCGTCGAAGTCGACGCCGCCGAAGCGGATGCCCCGCGACGACACCGCCACGACCCGAGCCCCGCGCGCCGCGACCAGCGCCGGCCACAGCCGCGCGACCAGCTGGAAGTGGCCCAGATGGTTCGTGGCGAACTGCACCTCGTAGCCGCGTGCGTCCCGGGTCAGCGGGGTCGCCATGATCCCGGCGCTGTTGACCAGGATGTGCAGCGGCCGCCCGGAGGCCAGGAACTTCTCGGCGAAGGCGTCGATCGATGCCGGATCCAGCAGGTCCAGGTACTCGACCTCGGCACCGGGCATGTCCTCGAGCGCTTCCTGGGCCCGCTGAAGATCCCTTGCCGGTACGACGACCTCGGCGCCGGCGGCGTGCAGCACTCGGGCGGTCTCCAGACCGATGCCGGAGTAGCCGCCGGTCACGATGGCCACCTTGCCGGTGAGGTCGACGCCCTTGATCACCTCCTCCGCGGTGGACGCGGCGCCGAAGCCGGAGGGGAGCGGATGCTGTGCGGTGGTCATGGCTGGTGTCTCCTCGAAAGTGAGCTGTCGAGGCCACCGTAGAGTCGCGTCTTCGTACGATGAATGCTTGAGAATCCGCATTACTTGCGTGATAGTTCGAGCATGTCCGCCGATCCGCTCTCCGACGCCCTCGCCGTCGCCAGTGCCCGCAGTGTGTTCTCCGGTGGTTTCACGGCGGGTGGGACCTGGGCGATCCGGCTGCGTGGCCGCGACAAGCTGAAGGTGAACGCCGTGGTGCGGGGCGGCTGTCTGCTGCTGCGTGAGGGTGGTGGGGAGCCGGTGTCCCTGTCCGAGGGTGACGTCGTCGTCTCCGACGGCAGACAGCCGTACGTGCTGTGCAGTGCGCCGGGCCTGGAGCCCCTCGACTCCGGCGACGTGACGATGGACCCCGAGACCCGGATGGCACGCCTCGGCCAGGGCGAGGACGTCGCGTGCGTGTCCGGGCACATCGACCTGAGCCGGGACAGCGGTGAACTGCTGCGCCGGGCGCTGCCGGAGCTGATCCATGTACGGGCCGACGCGGCCGAGGCGCCGGTGCTGCGCTGGCTGACCGGGCAGCTGGTGGGGGAGATGAAGACGCGCCGGGCCGGTGTCGAGTTCGCCTCGGACCAGCTGGCCCAGCTGCTGTTCGTGCAGGTGCTGCGGGTCTGTCTCGCCGAGGCCGAGGGGCTCCCGCCCGGCTGGCTGCGCGCCCTCGCGGACGAACGGCTCGCCCCGGCCCTGCGCCTGATGCACGAGGACCCGGGCCACCCCTGGCAGCTGGAGGAGCTGGCCCGGGCGGCCGCGATGTCGCGCACCACCTTCGCCGTACGGTTCAGGGAGGCGGCCGGGGTGCCGCCGCTGACGTATCTGCTCAACTGGCGCATGAGCCTTGCGGCGCGCGCCCTGCGGCAGGACGCGGTTCCCGTCGCCGTGCTCGCCCGCTCCGTCGGCTACACCTCCGAGAGCGCCTTCAGCAACGCCTTCAAGCGCGCCGTCGGTGTCGCGCCGCGCCGCTACCGCGACGCGGTCAGGAGCTGATCCGCTCCTCCAGGCGCACGGTCACCGTGTCGCCTTCCGCCTTCCCGATGGCCTTGCGGATCTCGGCCTTCACGGGCAGCTTGTGGGTGCCGTCCCCCAGCGCCATGAAGGAACTGCGGAAGGGATGTCCGTCGATCGTGCCGCGGACCTTGACCAGCCCGCGGGTGCCGAAGAACTCGACGGACCCCGGCCAGACGAGATAGATCCAGCCGCCCTCGTTCGGGCTTCTGCGCAGGACGGCGGTGAACTCCGCGTCCAGCTTGCCGGTCGTAGCCATGATGCTTCCTCCGCTCCCGGCGGTCCTTCATTCGGCAGACCGCCGGGAGCGGGGAAACTCATCGCGGGCGGGTTCTCATGCCCCTGCGGGCACGCGGTCCAGGAAGCCGAGCACGGACCGGATGCGGCCGTCCGCGTCCAGGGTGATCACGTCGAAGCCGGCGACGGGCGCCGAGCCGTCGGCCTCGCTCACCAGCTCCCAGGTGAAGCGCGCCGTGTCGTGGTGGCCGTCCACGGCGCCGGTCCGCCGGAAGGCGAAACCCGGGAACTGCTCGTGGGCCGCCGCGATCACGGCCGCGATCCGGTCGAGGCCGGTGACGTCGGCGAGCGGGTCGGTGTAGGAGCCGTCCGCGGTCCAGGCGGCGGCCACCGCCTTTGTCAGCTCCTCGGGCTCGCTCGCGTTCCAAGCCTCGAAGTAACGGGCGACGGCGCTCTCGTAACGATCGGTGTTCGCGGACATGGGCGATCAGCCTCCATCGAGGTGGTCGTTGCTGGTCAGGACCCGGATTCGCGCTCCGGCGACCCGGTGCGAACAACCATGCCCGCGGCTGCGAGCGCGGTCGATTACCCCTCGGGTAATGGCGGCACTCGCCGGATTTCGGCCAACTCCCCCTGTGAATATGCCAGGAGACTGGCCGGAAAGTCGTGGTGACAGTGTTTCAGTAGTGAACATACTCAACAGTCAAGGGACTTCACGGCGAGCGAAGACGCCATCACGCACAGCACATGAGCCGCACCGAGAGCACAGCACGTGAGCCGCATTGAAAGCGAGGCCGGCCGACAGGCGAACGAGCAACGGGGGAGCGAAGCGTGCACGACGAGTTCTTATGCCATGTCACCGCGTACGGCACCTGTGGGGGCGAACGCATCGGGGTGCCTTTAGGCAGCTACCGGGCCCCCACCCTGGCCCTCGCCCTGTGGTGGCTGCGCGATCGCGCGAACTGGATCGCCGACCGCCTCGACCCGCAGCCCGAGGCCGAACACTTCCCGCCGAGCTCCCTCGTCCCCGTCGCCGACACGGTGCCCGACGTCCCGGCGGTGCTGCGCTCCTGGTGCGGCGATGTCGCCCAACAGGAGCTGGTGGCCGACGAGTTGGCGGGCGGGCGGCTGGTGCGGATCGCCACCGGCGACGAGACCACCGAGTACGAGCTGCTGGCCGAGTCCGTCGACGCCCTGCGCATGCAGCGGACCATCCCGGCGCTCGTCCTGCCCGTCGGCTGAGTGTCCGCGACGCCCGCCACGCCGGGCGCGCATGTGGACGAATCGGTAGAATTCACCGCATGGCAGAGCGGCCGGTCGCGCCGACTGCGCCCGCCCTCGTCCTGGAGACCGAGACGGGCTCCCTGGTGATGAGTCCGGGCCGCGACTACCACGTCGGACGCGACCCGTTGAGCGACATCGTCATCGACGATGCGAGGGTCTCGTGGCACCACGCGGTGCTGCGGCCCGACGACGACCACTGGCTGATCGAGGACGAGAACAGCACCAACGGCACCTTCACCGACGGCCGCCGCATCCACGAGTGGGGGGTGGGCCCCGGCAGCGTGATCCGCTTCGGCAACCCGTCGGACGGCCCGCGCGCCGTCCTGGCCGATGTGCCGCCGCCGGTCCGGGAGCGCCCCTCGGCGGTGTCGATGCCGGGCCTGACCGGCACCTTCCGGCAGCCCACCACCGTACGGCCGCTGCCCACCCGCACCGTCCGCATCGGCCGCGCCGCCGACAACGACCTGGTCCTCGACGACCTGGGCGTCTCGCGCCGGCACGCCGAACTGCGCGCGCTGCCCGACGGGACGTACGAGATCGCGGATCTCGGCAGCCACAACGGCACGTTCCTCAACGGCTCGCCCGTCACCGCCGCCCCGATCGGCCCCGGCGACATCGTCGGCATCGGCCACTCCGCGTTCTGTCTGGTCGGCGACCAGCTGCAGGAGTATGTCGACACCGGCGAGGTCTCCCTCGACGTGCAGGACCTCACGGTCGCCGTCGACCGCGGCCGCAAGACGCTGCTGGACCACGTCTCCTTCCCGGTGGGGGAGAAGTGCCTGCTCGCGGTGGTCGGCCCGAGCGGGGCCGGCAAGTCCACACTGCTCAACGCACTGACCGGGCAGCGGCCGGCCGACCGCGGCACCGTCCTCTACGACGGCCGCGACCTCTACCGCGACTACGCCGAACTGCGCCAGCGCATCGGCCTGGTCCCGCAGGACGACATCCTGCACGCCCAGCTCACCGTCCGCAGCGCCCTGTCCTACGCCGCCGAACTGCGCTTCCCCGAGGACACCGCGAAGGCCGAGCGCCGCGCCCGGGTCGACGAGGTCATCCGCGAACTGGGCCTGGAGCAGCGCGTCGACCAGCCCGTGCACAGCCTGTCGGGCGGCCAGCGCAAGCGGGTCAGCGTGGCCCTGGAGCTGCTGACCAAGCCGTCCCTGCTCTTCCTCGACGAGCCGACCTCGGGCCTGGACCCTGGCATGGACCGCTCGGTGATGCACATGCTGCGCGGCCTGGCCGACGACGGCCGGACGGTCATCGTGGTCACCCACAGCGTCCTGAGCCTCGACGTGTGCGACCGGCTCCTCGTCCTCGCGCCCGGCGGCAAGGTCGCCTACTACGGGCCGCCCGAGGACGCCCTCGCCTTCTTCGGCTTCGAGCAGTGGCCGGAGGCCTTCGAGTCCTTCGAACGGGACCGGGACCGCGACTGGGCGGGCGACTTCAGCTTCTCGCCCTTCCACCGCGCCTACGTCACCGAGGCCACCGCCCAGCCCCGCGTGCCCCGCTCGGGTCCGGTCGTGATCACCCCGCCGGCCCGGCCGCGCAGCCGCGGCGGGCAGCTCGGCACGCTGGTCCGCCGCTACACGACCGCACTGGGCGCGGACCGCACCTTCCTCGCCATCATGATCGCCCTGCCGTTCGTGATGGGCGCCATGGCCCGAGCCCTGGCCGGCAGCAGGCTGACCCAGGCGACGGCGATGAACGCGCTGCTCATCCTGTGCGTCGGCGGTGTACTCACCGGCGCGGCCAACGCCGTGCGCGAGCTCGTCAAGGAGCGCACCATCTACCAGCGCGAACGCGCCGTGGGCCTGTCCAGATCGGCGTACCTGATGTCGAAGATCGTCGTGCTGGGGACCATCACCGTGCTGCAGGCCGTGGTGCTGACCCTGGTCGGGCTGGCGGGCGTCGACCTCAACGCGCCCGGTGGCGAGGGCGTGTTGATGCCGCCCCTTGTCGAAATCACCATCGCCGTCGCCCTGCTGGCGTTCACGGCGATGATGCTGGGCTTGCTGGTGTCGGCGCTGGTGCGTAAGGAGGAGGTGACGATGCCGCTGCTGGTGCTGCTCGCCATCGTCCAAGTCGTCTTCTGCGGCGCCCTGTTGAAGCTGCACGGCGTACCCGGCCTGGAACAGCTGTCCTGGCTGGTGCCCTCCCGGTGGGCGCTCGGCGCGATGGCCGGCACCATCGGACTGGCCCGCATCGTGCCCGGCGACCTGACCGGCGACCCGCTCTTCAAGCACTCGGCCGGCGTGTGGCTGCTGAACATCGCCATGCTGGTCGTGCTGTCGGCGGTCTTCGGGTTCGCGGTGTCGCGGCTGCTGCGCCGGCACGAACCCGTCGTGATGCGGAAGTAGGAGCCGCGATGACGTCCCCCGGCTTCCGCCCCACCCACGTCGTCCCCCAGCACGGCATGCCCGCCTGGGAGGCTCCCGACCCCGCCCGCCCCACCGTGCCCCTCGACCCGCTCCTGCCCGTCCAACTGGTCGAGCGGCGCGGCGACTGGGGGCACGTGATGTGCGCCAACGGCTGGTCGGCCTGGGTCGACGGCCGCTTCCTGGTCGCCGTACCCCAGGACCCGCCCGCCACCGGCGATCCCCAGGCCCGCACCGCCGACCCCCGCCCCCTCCTCGCCCGCACCGAACAGGCCCTGGCCCGCTACCGGACCGCGGTCGAGGAACTCGCCGGCGGCGGCCTGGACGGGGAGTCCTTCCGCGGCCGTACGAAAGGACTGCGGATCGGGCTGGTCGTCGACGGCGAGTCCATGTGGCTCTACGACACCGAGCACGGCCGCTGGGTGTACGGCGACGGGACGCGCCTGAGCACGTACGCGACGGACGACGAACCCCGCGCCGCGGCCGCGGACCCCGGCCACGCTCCCACCCAGGTCGTGACACCCGATGGCCCATGACGCGAGCCTCTTCTCCGGCCGCCCCTCGGAACTGATCGGCAGGCAGGTCGCCGGCTACCGCATCGAGCGCGAGATCGGCCGCGGCGGCATGGCCGTCGTCTACCGCGCCCGCGACCTGCGCCTGGACCGCACCGTCGCGCTGAAGCTGCTCGCCCCGGAACTCGCCCGCAACGACACCTTCCGCCTCCGCTTCACCCATGAGTCCCGGGCGGCCGCCGCGATCGACCACCCGCACATCGTGCCGGTCTACGAGGCGGGCGAGACGGACGGCGTCCTGTACATCGCCATGCGTTACGTCGAGGGCAGCGACCTGCGTCATCTCCTCGACCGGCGTGGCCCGCTCACGCCCGCGGTCGCGCTGCGCATCGCCGCGCAGGTCGGCTCCGCGCTGGACGCGGCCCACGAGCACGGGCTGGTCCACCGGGACGTGAAACCCGGCAACATCCTGGTCGCCCGCGGCACCGACAGCGACCACCCCGAGCACACGTATCTGACGGACTTCGGCCTGACCAAGAAGTCGTTGTCCCTGACCGGCTTCACCACCGTCGGCCAGTTCGTCGGCACCCTCGACTACGTGGCCCCGGAGCAGATCTCCGGCCGACCCGTCGACGGACGCTGCGACGTCTACGGCTTCGCCTGCGTCGTCTACGAGTCCCTGGCCGGCCGCCCGCCCTTCCGGCGTGACGACGACATGGCCCTGCTGTGGGCCCACCAGTACGACCAGCCGCCCCCGCTGACGGAATTCCGCCCCGACCTCGCGCCCCAGGTGGACGCGGTGTTCGCCGCGGCCCTGGCCAAGAGCCCGGACGACCGCCACGACTCGTGCCTGGCCTTCGTGACCGCCCTGCGCGCTGCCGTGATGGGCGAGGCGGCCGTCGGTCATCCGCCGACGGAGGTGGATCTGCCGGTCGTGGCGGCCGGGCAGGGCCGGCCGGCACCGCCGCCGCGGTGGGCCGAACCGGTCTTCAGGCCTCCTGGCCCAGCCCGTTGAGCGGCACCCGCCGCGCCACCACCTTGCGCCGGCAGATCCGCCAGCCCGCCGCGACGCGCACCACCACGTCCTCGTACGTCACCGACCCGCACGAGCCGTCCGCCATGATCCCGAGGCCCTTGGAGCGGGCACGCACCCGGTCGTCGGCCGCCTCCTCGATCACCACGTTGGTCACGTGGTGTGCCACGGGGTTCTTCGCGCCCAGCGCCAGCGCCGCCTCCTTGAGGGCGGCGAGCCCGGCGACCTCGCCCTGGCCGAAGTCGGACAGGTCGTAGACGACGTCGGACGTGAACACCTCGTGCGACCGGTCCAGGTCCCCGTCGTCGACCAGGTGGCCGTGCAGTGCGATCAACTCGGTGACCGCCAGGCGGTCTTCGAGAGCCAGCGCCATCTCCTGCCCTTCTCTCGGCTGATCGCACACTCCCACGGACGGCATCATCGGTCCCACCTCTTTTCCGTCTCGCCCCGTCGCCGCACCGGCCTGGCCAGCAGTGCGCCGAGCAGACCGGTCACCAGCCCCCACAGCAGCGCGAGGCCCAGCGCGGTCCACACCTGGGGTTTGAGAAACAGATCACCGGCCAGGTCCCCGCCCAGGTCGCCGATGCCGAGCACCGACAGCCCGTAGTGCGCGGAGATCCGGCAGACCAGGCAGATCATGAGCACGGTCAGAGCGAGCGCGACCGCCATGTGCAGGGCGTGCTGCCAGGCGCGTATCCGGGCCGGGGAGCGGGTCGCCAGCAGGAACGCGGCGGCCAGCAACAGCACCGCGGCCACGACCATCAGCCACCACACCCGGCCGTCGTACTCGGCGAGCGTGCGCAGGTTGAGCGTGGAGACCTCCTTGGTGCGCAGCACCTCGTCCAGCACATGCGGCATGGGCAGCCCGAAGGGTCCTTGCACCCGGCCGGTCCAGGTGGCGCCGAGGCCGAGCGTGAGCGCCAGCCAGACCAGGTTCGGCATACCCAGCAGGATCACGGCCAGCGTCTCGACCCGGTGGCCGCGGACCACCGCGACGACCAGGCCGACGACGATGCCCAGAACGACGTACGCCAGCAGCAGGACGACCATGGCGTACGCGGCCGGCCGTACCGACTCCTGAAAGCGCAGCAGCCGCCCCGGCAGCGGCGCTCCGGGCGCGACCAGCAGGGCCAGCACCAGCACTCCGGCCAGCCACAGCACACCGAAGAGGAGGGTCAGCGGGACATCGGTCTTGAAGCCGACCTTCGGCGAGACGTCGAACAGGTCGCCGATGTCGCCGATCGTCCCCTCGCCGAGCTGGAGCGTGAAGGTCTGCCGGGCGGCGAAGGCCAGGCCGAGCAGCGCGAGCAGCCACAGCACGGCGACCCGGGCGGCCCAGCCGGCCAGTTCCGGTGCGCCGGCGACCGCCCGGTGCCGCAGTGGGCGCAGGAAACCCGAGGCGAGCACCAGTGCCCCGACGAGCGTGACGGACAGCGGGATCACGGTCAGCCCGGCGTTGGACTCGGCCAGACCGCCGGCGTTCCCCGACAGCTCGATCGTGCCGCCGACGGCCGTGACGACCGTCGCCGCGACCACCCGCGGGAAGGCGCCGTCCGGAAGATCCCCCGCACCGGCCGCCCACAGCCCCAGCCCGGCGACCACTCCCATGGCGACCAGCGCGGCCAGCACCGCGGCGAGGGCCTGCACCCAGCCATGGCGGGAGACGGCCGGGGCGAAGGGGGGTCGCGGACTCACCCTTGCCACGCTAAGCAGCACCCGCGGCCCCCGCCCGCCGGGAGGGCCGTCCGCGTCGGCTTGCGGGCAGCACGGGACCGGAGCACACAATGGGTGCACCAGGCAAGAAAGCGGCATGAATCGGGGCGAGCCGCAGGAAATCCGCGTCGGGAAGAAGAGCTCGTGAGCGTCGAACCGCCGTCCTCCGGCCGACCCACAGGACCCCCCTCCGGCCCGCTGTCGGGCCCCTCCCAGCCACCCTCGGGCCCGCCCTCGCAACCACCGGGCAGCAGCGGCGGCACGCCGTCGCCGGAACCCCACCGCCCCTGGTGGAAGTCCGCTCCCCGCGTCGCCGTGCTCACCACCGCGGTGGTCGCCGCCGTGGTCCTCGCCGTCGTGTTCACCCGCTCCGACGGCGGCACGGGCAAAGGCGGCGAGGTCTTCCTGCAGGCCGCCGGCAAGACCGGGCCCGACCCGTTCACCCAGTCCACGGCCACGGAGAGCTCCGCCCCACCCGTCTCCGCCTCCCCGGCCACCGAATCCGCGCCGGCCAACGCGGTGCGCGGCGTCGAAGGCGGCGCGCCCGGACTGTACGGCGGCACCCGCAACGTCTCCAGCTGCGACGTGGAGAAACAGATCAAGGCCCTCCAGGCGGCCCCCGCGAAGAACAAGGCATTCGCCTCTGTCGCCGACGTCACGCCCACCCAGGTCCCCACCTACCTGCGCGCACTCACCCCCGTACAGCTGCGCATGGACACCCGCGTCACCAACCACGGCTACCGCGACGGCGCCGCCACCAGCTACCAGGCCGTCCTGCAGGCCGGCACCGCCGTCCTCGTGGACAGCCACGGGGTGCCCCGTGTGCGCTGCGCCTGCGGCAACCCGCTCACCCCGCCCGTCGCCCTGCAGACCACCCCGAGGCGCACCGGCGACTCCTGGCCGGCGTACAGCCCCGCGAACGTCGTCGTGGTCACCCCCGCACCGCGGATCATCAACATCTTCGTGATCTACGACCCAGACCACGACGAGTGGATCGGCCGGCACCGCGGCGACACCGGCCGCCACGACCACAAGACCGAGCCGCCGGTGAAGCCCTCCCCGTCGGTCAGCGTGTCCACGCCGACCTCGCCGTCGTCCAAGCCGCCGTCACCGTGTGCCTCCTCGCCCGGCGAGAGCAAGAGCACGCCGACCCCCTCCACGACCAGCTGCCCGCCGACGTCGACCGCCCCGTCCTCGCCGAGCTCCCCGTCCTCCTCGCCGCCGGATTCCGGATCCAGCTCCTCCGAGCCGGAGACGAGCCAGCCGGAGTCGATCACCACCTCGTCCGCGCTCCAGTCGGAGTCGATCACCACATCACCGGCGCTCTGAGTCGAAGCGGACACATCGGACCGGATGGGACTGCGGAGCCCGGCTCGGGGTAACAGCACTGATGCAGCAGCGTCCGGCCAGGCCGGCTTCCGAGAGAGAAACGCATGATCGAGCACGTGGGCGGGGCAGTGGTACCGACTGGTTTCGACGTGCCCGTCGAACCGCTGCGGCGGGCGGCGCACTACTCCGGCGAACCCGGATGCATCGCCGAGGCACGGTCCTTCGCCGCACACTTCGTGGACCAGCTCAGAACCGAGTGGTGCGCCAAGATCGACGACCGGGCCCGGGACGAGGTGCTCCTGGTGGTGAGCGAGCTGGTCACCAACGCGGACCGGCACAGCAACGGGCCGTACATCCTGGAACTCGAGGGCACCGACAGCGCGGTCACGGTGTGCGTGTACGACAGCAGCGCGGCCCTGCCTCGGCGTTTCCCCAAGAACCCCGAGCGCGTCGGCCGGCACGGTCTGGAGATAGTCCACGTACTGGCGGCCCGGGTCACCGTCGAGCGGGTGCCGGTCGGCAAACGGGTGTCCGCCGTGGTGGCGCTGAACGGCGAATGACCGCCGCAGTGGCCTGCGGCGGTCACCCGTACAGGTGCGCGTGTCCGTCCCTCACGCGCAGCCGAGCTCGCCCAGCATTCCCTCGCGAAGTCGCGCGATGATCCGCTTGATCAGGCGGGACACATGCATCTGCGAGCAGCCGAGCCGTTCGCCGATCTCCGCCTGAGTGGCCTCCTCCACGAACCTCATGTGGATGATCTGCCGGTCGCGCTCGCCGAGTTCCGCCATCAGCGGGGCGAGCGACTGGAAGTCCTCGACGAGCCGCAGCCCGTCCTCCTCCACGCCGATGAAGTCGGCGAGCACCGCCTCGCCGTCCTCCGGGCCGTCGCCGGTGAGCGCGGCGTCCAGGGACGAGGAGTTGTAGCCGTTGGAGGCGATCTGCGCCTCGATCACCTCGTTCTCGGGGATGTTCATCAAGGTGGCGAGTTCGGGCACCGTCGGCTCCCGGTCCAGCCGGCTGGCGAGCTCCTCACGGGCCTTGGCCAGTTCGACGCGCAACTCCTGCAGCCGGCGCGGTACGTGCACGGCCCAGGTGGTGTCGCGGAAGAACCGCTTGATCTCACCGACTATGTACGGCAGCGCGAACGAGGTGAACTCGACCTCCCGGGACAGCTCGAACCGGTCGATCGCCTTGATCAGACCGATCATCCCGGTCTGGACGAGGTCCTCCATCTCGTCGCCGCGCCCCCGGAAGCGCCCGGCGGCGAACCGCACCAGCGAGATGTTCATCTCGATGAGCGTGTTGCGCGCGTACTGGTACTCGTGCGTGCCCTCCTCGAGTTCGGACAGGCGCTGGAAGAATTGGCGGGACAGTTCCCGAGCGTCACGCGGAGCCACGGCTCGCGGTTCCGCGATCCCTGGCAGTGGTCCGTTTTCCGTGCCGGTCCTGGCGGTCTCCACGAGTTGCGCCTCCGACCGTTCCACGGCGGTGTCCATGTCCTCTCCCGGAGTCACGGTTCGACGTCTGTCTGCGTCAAGCCCTACTGGTTGCGCGTACCCCCTCTGCGCCGGAGCATGCCCATCGGCACCCACGGCGACGGGTCGGCTGCGCTGCGTCGGTCCTCACGACGTCGTCGTCTCCCTCCATGATTCCACTCTCGGCGGAATGCCGCCCCCTTCCGTCGGGGTCCTGGAAACCTAGGCTGAAGAGGTGAGCAGCCAAGCGCCGAACGAAGCCCGAGTCATTCCGCTGCGCCGCCCGCAGGGTGCGCGCCCCGCCACCTCGCCGCCTCCGCGCCAGGCCTCCCCGGCGCCCTCGGCCCCGCCGGTTCCTTCGGCTCCCGCGGCCAGGGAACCCCTGTGGCGCGACCTGATCGGTGACGTCCTGCGGCGTGAGCGTCTCGCCCAGGAGCGCACCCTCAAGGACGTGGCCGACGCGGCCCGGATCTCCATGCCGTACCTGTCCGAGGTGGAGCGGGGCCGCAAGGAGGCCTCCTCCGAGGTCCTCGCGGCCGCCGCCCACGCCCTGGGCCTGGGCCTGGGCGATCTGCTGTCGCTGGCCCAGGGAGAGCTCACCCGGATCGGCAGCCGCCGGACCGGCCGCAGCCGGGGCACGTCCACGTCGCCGTACAACGGACTGTGCCTGGCCGCCTGAGGACGCCTTCCGGTCGGCGCCTCACACCGAGACGAGGCGCCGGCTGACCACCTCGTCGGCCAGCCCGTACGCCACCGCCTCCTCGGCGGTGAACACCTTGTCGCGGTCCATGTCCGCACGCAGCGTCGCCAGGTCGTGGCGGGTGTGCCGGGACAGCACCTGTTCGACCTGGGAGCGGATCCGCACCATCTCCTTCGCCTGCAGCGCGAGATCGGAGATCGTGCCCCGGCTGCCACCGGAGGCAGGCTGCCCGAGCAGCACACGCGCGTGCTCCAGCACGAACCGCCGCCCCGGATCCCCGCCGGCCAGCAGTACGGCCGCGGTGGACGCGGCCTGGCCGACGCAGAACGTCGAGATGGGCGCCTGCACGAACGTCATCGTGTCGTAGATCGCCATCAGCGAAGTGAACGATCCCCCGGGCGAGTTGATGTAGATCGCGATCTCGCTGTCCGGGGCCGACGACTCCAGATGGAGGAGCTGCGCGATGACGACGTTGGCCACTCCGTCGTCGATCTCGGTGCCGAGGAAGATGATCCGCTCCGACAGCAGCCGGCTGAACACGTCGGAGGACCGCTCACCGTTCGCGGTGCGCTCGACGACGTACGGAATCGTGTAGTTCCCCATGTCACAGCCCCATCCGTCGCTTCGAGGCGGCCGGGCGGACGTCCGCGAAGGACTCCACGACCCGGTCCACGATGCCGTACTCCCTGGCCTCCTCGGCCGTGAACCAGCGGTCCCGGTCGCCGTCCCGGGAGATGGTCTCCGGGCTCTGGCCGGTGTGCTCGGCGATGAGCCGCTCCATGGTCCGCTTGGTGTGCTCGAGGTTGTCCGCCTGGATCTCGATGTCGGCGGTGGTGCCGCCGATGCCCGCCGAGCCCTGGTGCATCATGATCCGCGCGTTCGGCAGGGCGTAGCGCTTGCCGGGTGCGCCGCCGCAGAGCAGGAACTGGCCCATGCTGGCCGCGAAGCCCATGGCGAGCGTCGAGACGTCGTTCGGGATCAGCCGCATCGTGTCGTAGATCGCGAGCCCGGCGTGCACCGAACCGCCCGGGCTCTGGATGAACAGGCTGATGTCGGTGCGCGGGTCCTCCGCGGACAGGACCAGCAACTGGGCACAGACCCGGTTCGCGGAGACCTCGTCGACCTGCGTACCCAGCAGCACGATCCGCTGCGCGAGCAGCTGGGCGGCGAGATGGTCGTCGAAGCGGGTGGGCGGGGTGTCGCCCTCCTCGGCCCGCGGGGCGAGCGTGGTGAGTGGAGTCATCGGTTCTCCTCGTGGTGGCGGGGATGCCGTCGACTCCACTCTTGACCTCGGACGACGCCCTTCAGTGCTTTCTCTGCCCGCGGCAGATTCGCCACGGGCAGAGCCCGGTCTCAGCCCTTCTCGCGCAGCTGCCGGAAGAACGCCCGTACGTCCTCCACCAGCAGGTCGGGCTCCTCCATCGCGGCGAAGTGCCCGCCCCGGTCGAGCTCCGTCCAGCGCACGATGTGCTCCGTGCGCTCCGCCTTGTGGCGCAGCGGGATCTGCGGGTCGCCGGGGAAGGAGGCCACCGCGGTCGGGGCGGTCGAGGGCTCGTGCGGGGCGGCGATGCGCTCGCCCGTGGCGTGGGCGCGCTCGTAGTAGACGCGGGCGGACGAACCGGCCGTGCCCGTCAGCCAGTACAGCATCACGTTCGTGAGCATCAGGTCCCGGTCCACGGCCTCCTCGGGCAGCTCCTCGGAGTCCGTCCACTCCTGGAACTTCTCGACGATCCAGGCGAGTTGACCGACCGGCGAGTCGGTGAGCGCGTACGAGAGGGTCTGCGGGCGGGTGGACTGCACATGGAAGTAGCCCGTCCCGTCGCGGAACCACGCGGCCCACCGGTGCCACGACGTCAGCGTCCGCTCCCGCTCCTCGGGGCTCAGCCTCGCCAGTTCCTCGGGGGTCGGCTCGGTGGCCGCCTGGGCGCCGGGCAGCAGGTTGAGGTGGATGCCGACGACCCGGTCGGGGTGGACGCGGCCCAGCTCGCGGGAGATGCCCGCGCCCCAGTCGCCTCCCTGGGCGCCGAACCGCTCGTAGCCCAGGCGTGTCATGAGCTCGACCCATGCGTCGGCGATCCGGCGGGCCTCCCAGCCGGTCTCGCGGGTGGGCCCGGAGAACCCGAAGCCCGGAATGCTCGGCACCACCACATGGAAGGCGTCGGCGGGGTCGCCGCCGTGTGCGGCCGGGTCCGTCAACGGGCCGACGATGTCCAGGAATTCGGCGATCGACCCCGGCCAGCCGTGCGTGACGATCAGCGGAGTGGCGTCGGGCTCGGGGGAGCGGATGTGCGCGAAATGCACATGTGCGCCGTCGATCTCGGTCGTGAACTGCGGCCACTCGTTCAGCCGCGCCTCGGCCACCCGCCAGTCGTACTCGTGCCGCCAGTACCCGACCAGCTCGCGCAGGTAGTCCGAGGGCACGCCGTACGCCCATCCCACCCCGGGCAGCTCGTCGGGCCAGCGGGCACGGTCGAGGCGGTCGTGGAGGTCGTCGAGGTCGCGCTGCGGGATGTCGATGCGGAAGGGACGTAGGCCGCTGTCGGCGGACGGAGTCGTCATGACCGCGATGCTAGTTCCGAACCGTGTAGCGGCCATCTGGATTAATCGGCCGCCCGACCGATGAGTTCCGGCGCGAGGATCAGTCGACACAGGAGACCGTGTTCCACGCCCCCAGGAGGTGCTCATGACCACCGACGGATTCACCACGTGTCTCTGGTACGACGGCCAGGCGGAGGAGGCCGCCCACTTCTACGTCTCGATCTTCAAGAACTCCAGCATCGGACGCGTCGGCCGCAACGTAGAGGGAGGTGCGGGCCCCGCCGGCTCGGTGCTTGCGGTGGAGTTCACGGCCAACGGCCAGAAGTTCGTCGCGTTGAACGGCGGCCCGCAGTTCAAGTTCAACGAGTCGATCTCCTTCCAGATCTTCTGCGCGGACCAGGAGGAGATCGACTACTACTGGACCAAGCTGACCGAGGGCGGCGGCGAGCCCGGCCCCTGTGGCTGGCTCAAGGACAAGTACGGCGTGTCCTGGCAGGTCGTGCCCGACAAGCTCATCGACATGATCAGTGATACGGACCAGGAGAAGGCGGCCCGCACGACCAAGGCGTTCATGGCGATGAGCAAGTTCGACATCGCCGCTCTGGAGAAGGCCTACGCGGGCGAGTGACGGTCGGCCCCCGAGCGACGGCCGGTCCGCCCTCCACGGGGGAGGGGGCGGACCGGCCGCACCCGCTCGTCCGCTACGCGGAGGGGGCCGCCAGGGCCGCCACCTCTGCGGCGCTCAGCGCCTTGCCGTAGACCCGGAAGTCGTCGACCGCGCCCTTCAGATACGGGTCGGCGTACTGCGACCTGCCGACGTACCCGGCGCGGATGTGGTTGCCGAAGTGTCGCGGCTCGACCGTGACGCCCGCGTTCCGCCCGGCTTCGGCGCCGTCGACGTACAGGACGGCCGTCCCGCCGCCGTAGGCCACCGCCACGTGCACCCAGCGGTCTGTGGGCAGCGGGTCGGCGTCGATGCGCTGCTCGGCTCCCGCACCGCCGGCGGTGATCGCGTACCGCAGAGTGCCGTCTCCGCTGAGCGGGGTGAGGAACAGGTTGGCGGTGACGCCGGTGCCGATGTCGAAGATCCGGCTCCAGGCACCCGGCGAGCCGTCCAGCCGCACCCACGCGGCGAGGGAGTAGGCAAAGGCGCCCGCCAACAGGTCCTCGGCCAGGGCGACATGACCGTCCGTGCCGTCCAGCGCCACCGCGCCGCCGATCCGGCCGGACGCCAACCATGAGGCACCGCCGACCAGTTGGGCCGCCTTGCCGTGGCCCGTCGCGTCGGCCGCGGTGGTCCCCGAGGGCTCGTCGAAGCGGTGCCAGGCGGCGAACTCCGGGGGAGGGGACGGGGGCAGACCGGTCAGCCAGTACACCGAGTAGCGCTGGTGGTGGACGCGGGCGATGGGCAGCAGGGTGACGTCCTCGCCGTCGGCGCGGGCGGTGAAGCGCAGCGGGGCCGACGACTCCTGCCGTACGGAGGCGACGTCGAGGCGTGGCAGCCACGGGTTGGCCTTGTCGCCGTACGCCCCCGCCAGGACGACCGGGCCGTGCAGCACCGCCTGGACGTCGCCGTCGTCGGGGGTCGCCTCGACGGTCGTGCGCATCGGCAGGGACACCTCGACGCGGTCACCGGTGCGCCAGGCGCGCTCCAGGGTGAGCCAGGTGCCGGGCTTCGGACGGTCGGGCAGCGCACGGCCGTTGAGGGTGGCCCGGGCGCCCGAGGCCCAGGCCGGGATGCGGATCTGCAGCCGGTGCGTGGCGCGCCCGGCGGCCACCGTCAGGGTGGTGGCGGGGCTGTCGGGGAAGCCGGTGGTCTGCCGCCAGGTGATGCCCTGCTCCCGCCAGACGACCCGCGAGGGGATGAACAGGTTGACCAGCAGACCGCGGTCGTCGTGCGTGTAGATCGTGTCGGCGAACTTGGCGTGGGTCTCCATGCCGGTGCCGTGGTCGCAGGAGAAGTTGTCATAGTCGGTGGAGTAGGCGTTCGGGTCGCTGCCCATGAAGGACGGCTGGCGCTTGAACGAACCCGGGGCGAGACCGGTGTAGTAGATGTTGAAGCCGTGCGCGGAGTCCGGGTCCTGCTCGCCGAGCATCTGGTTGAACAGAGTGCGCTCGTAGTAGTCGAGCAGGTCGGTGCGGTCCGGGGTGTGGAAGTGCAGCAGCCGGGTCAGCTTGAGCATGTTGTAGCTGTTGCAGTTCTCGCAGGTGTTGTCGGACAACTGGCCCGCTACGACGTCCGGTTCATGGAAGGCTTCGCCGTTGCTGTTGCCGCCGATGACATACGAGTGGTGGCCGGTGACGATCTGCCAGAAGTTCGCCGCGATGGTGCGGTAGCGGTCGGGCAGGCCCTCCTCCCACAGCCGCAGGGCGCCCACCATCTTCGGGATCTGCGTGTTGGCGTGCAGACCGGCGAGCCGGTCCTCGCCCCGCGCCAGCGGATCGAAGACACGCGCGTGCGTGAAGCGCTCGGCGACCTCGAGCCACCTGCCGTCACCGGTGAGGGCGTGCAGATCGGCGAGCACGTCGTTCATCCCGCCGAACTCGGTCTCCAGCACCCGCTGCATCTGCTCGTACGACAGCTTCGCGGTGCGCGCGTCGACCCAGCCCGCCTGCTGCAGCACCACCTCCAGGGCCTGGTCGTTCCCGGCCAGCCGGTACTGCTCGACCAGCCCGGCCATGATCTTGTGGATCGTGTAGTACGGCGCCCACACCCCCGTCCCGGCCTCCAGCCGGTCGAAGAAGCTCTCCGGGAAGGCCGACAGATACCCCTTGCCGAACCCGGCGGCGGGCGAGGCGGCCTGGCACTTGGCGAGCTCGGCGACCAGGGCGCGGCCCTTGTCCCGTAACGCGGTCTCCCCGGTGCCCGCGAAGGCGAGAGCGAGCCCGGAGAGCAGATGGCCCGTGGAGTGCCCGCGCAGCTCCACGCTCGGCCCCTCCCAGCCGCCGCAGGGCTGGGCGCTGCTGGGCAGGCCGACGTTGATGCGGAAGGTGTGCAGCAGCCGGTCGATGTCGACGAAGCGCAGATACGCCGAGTTGCGGCGCTGGTTGTGGCGGAAGGCGCTGTCCAGCAGGGTCACCGCGGTGAGCGGGAAGGGCCGCACCGGGGTGGCGGCGGCCGGAGCGGCTCCGGTGGCGGCGTGCGCAGTTCCTGTGCCGGCGAGGGCGAAGGCGGCCGAGGCGGTGCCGGTGGCGGCGAGGAACAGGCGTCTGCCGAGGGGTGGGGTCATCACCGATGTCCTTTGCATGTCGAGGAGTCGGGGCGGCGGTGTCCCTCCACCACTCCACTCCGGTTCGAAATACCGAATGTTGTGCGACATGCTGTGCGGTGGACACGCTATGCGCCTGCTGTGTGATGTCAACAGCGCTTGATGAGACGGAAGTTGCGCGCGGGGGGTCAGCTCCCCTTGCGCTCGCTGTCCAGCAGCAGCGCGTGCAACTCGGCCGCCCGACGGGCCAGTTGCTCCGCCTGGCCGGTCTCGGCACGGGTGCGCGGCCGGGGGAGGGTGATGTCGAGGACCGTACGGATTCGGCCGGGGCGGGGAGTGAGGACGACCACCCGGTCGGCGAGCAGGACCGCCTCGTCCACGGAGTGGGTGACGAGGACCACGGTGGCCGGACGCTCGCGGTGCGTCCGCTGCAACTCGGCGCACAACTCGTCCCGGGTCAACGCGTCGAGCGCGGAGAACGGCTCGTCCATCAGCAGTACCCGGGGTCGCTGCATGAGCGAGCGGCACAGCGCCACCCGCTGCTGCATCCCGCCGGACAGCTCGTGCGGCAGCCGCCGGTCGAATCCGTTGAGCCCCGTCGTCGCGAGCAGTTCGAGGGCCTGTTCACGGGCGCCGCCCGGCCGCTCACCCGAAATCTCCGCAGGCAGCAGCACGTTGTCGAGCACCGACCGCCAGGGCAGCAGCGCCGGACGCTGGAAGAGGAAGGCGCAGTCGCGGCGCGGTCCGGTGACCGAGCGCCCGCCGACCAGCACCTCGCCCCGTGTCGGCGGCAGCAGCCCGGCGATCAGCCGCAGCAGCGTCGACTTCCCGCACCCCGAGCGCCCGACGACGGCCACGAACTCCCCGTCGCCGGCCTCCAGGTCGATACCGTGAAGCGCTTCGACGCGGCCCCGCCGATGCGCGAACTCCTTGGACACATTCCGTAGTTGGATCATGCGTCGACTCCAGCCGGCCACCGTGCACGGAGTACCGAAAATCGCTCTGCTGGATTGTGGCATGCGCGCGTACGATTTTCGGGATCGCGATCCCGGCAATACGGCTCGGCCGATTGCCGCCGTCCCCCCACCATTCCGCTTCATTCCCCTCCATTCCCCACCGGGGAGGCCGCATGCTCCGTGCCGGGCGCACCACGGCCGTGTTCTGCGCGATGGCCGCGCTGCTGGCCGCCGCGACCGCCTGTGACTCCAACTCGTCGGCCAAGAACGCGAGTTCGGCCAAGTACCACGACACGTACGTCACCGCGTTCGGGGCCGCGGGACGGGACGCGTTCGTCTGGGTGGCCGAGCAGAAGGGCTATTTCCGGCAGGCGGGCCTCGATGTGAGGATCGAACTCGGAAAGGCCACCGGAGAGAACCTCAAGGCCCTCGCCGCGGGAAAGGCGCAGTTCGCAAGCCTGGACCTGACCGGCGCGATGATTTCCGAGGGCGCCAAGAACTCCACCGCCTATCGCGAGTTCCGTGCGGTGCTCGCCATCCATCAGCGCACCCTTGTCTCCATCATGGCGATGCAGGGTTCGGGCATCAGCGCCCCGAAGGACCTCAAGGGGAAGCGCATCGCGGCCGCCGCCAACTCCGTGAACCAGCTGCTCTTCCCCGGCTATGCCAGGCTCGCCGGCATCGACACCGCCGGAATCCGCTGGATCGCCGTCCAGCCCGTCCAGTTGGGCCCGGCCCTCGCGAGCGGGAAGGCCGACGCGCTCAGCACCTTCCTGATCGGCCGGCCCACCATCGAAAAGGCCACCGTGCAGGCCAAGTCGAAGCATGTCGTGGTGTTCCCCTACAGCGACCACCTGCCCGACCTGTACGGCAACGCCGTCGTCACCCCCAACTCCCTCGCCACGAACAAGCCGGACCTGGTCAAGCGCTTCCGTACCGCCATGCTCCATGCCCTGAAGTACACGATCGAGCACCCCGATGAGGCCGGAAGGCTGCTGCACGCCGAACAGCCGGAGACCGACGCCGCCGCCGCGACCCAGGAGATAGAACTGATGACACCGTCCGTGACGGCGCAGGGCAGGGCGAACATCGGGATGATTACGGAGGCGCGGATGCGGCGGGCCATCAGCAGCCTGCAGAAAGCCGGTCTCATCGAGCCCGGCATGACACCGCAGGACGTCGTCGACTTCGCTGCCATGAAGGCGAGTTGACGCCCATGGAAACCCCGCTCACCTACGCCTTCGACAACGACGACCCGGCAGCCGTCGACCGGCACAACCAACTCCCGGTGGTCCTCGACGAGTTCACCGCCTCGCGGCTGACGTCCCTGGGCGACCTGACCGGCCGACGCTGCCTCGAGATCGGAGCCGGGGGCGGCAGCATCGCCGCCTGGCTCGCCCGCGCGGCGGGACCGACCGGACGCGTGCTGGCCACCGACATCAACACCCGCCATCTACCGACCGATTCACCCTACGAGGTGCTGCAGCACGACCTGGAGACGGAACCGGTCCCCGAAGGGCCGTGGGACGTCATCCACGCCCGGCTGGTGCTGCTGCACCTGCCCGGCCGCGAGGCCATTCTGCGCAGGCTCGCCGCGGCCCTCGCCCCCGGCGGCGCACTGGTGGTCGAGGATTTCGAGACGACCTTCCGCAAGATGGTGCTGGCGGCTCCCACCCCGGAGGCCGCCGAACTGGTCGACCTGTACCACACCCTGCTCGTCGAACGCGTCCTGCCCGCCCACGGCAATGACCCCACCTGGGCCTCCCGGGCACCCGCCGCCATGCTCGAGGCGGGCCTGACCGACGTCGACACCGCGATGCACGCCCGGTCCTGGCCCGGCGGCACCGCCGGCGCCCTGCTGATCGGCGCGAACCTCGCCCAGGCCCGGGAGGACTTCCTGGCCGCGGGCATGACCGAGGCCCAACTCGACGCCCTGGTAGGGCTGGTCGACGACCCCCGCCTGATCGTGCGCAGCCACTTCACATACTCGACCATCGGCCGCAGGCCCCCGGCGTGAGACGCGTCCTGTCGGCGGGACCTCCGGTCCTGGCGGCCGGGTGCGCCCTGGCCGGGTGGTGGCTGGTGACGGTCGCCTTCGACATCCGGCCGTTCCTGCTGCCCGCGCCGCCCGACGTCGTCGACGCCTTCGACCGGCTGCCCGGCTATCTGCTCCGCCAGACCTGGCAGACGTTCGCCGAGACCGCGGTCGGCTTCGGGCTCGCCGTGGCCGCCGGTCTCGCCACCGCGGTGCTGCTCACCGCCTCCCGTACGGTCGAGCGGGCGGTCATGCCGCTCCTGGTCGCCGTCAACGCGGTCCCCAAGATCGCGGTCGCGCCGCTCCTCGTGGTCTGGCTCGGCTTCGGCACCGCGCCCAAGGTGTTCATGGTGGCCCTGCTCGCCTGGTTCCCCGTCGTGGTGGCGACGATGGCCGGGCTGACCTCCGTGCCCCTGGAACTGACCGAACTGGCCCGCTCGCTCACCGCCTCCCGCTGGCAGACCTACCGCAAACTGCGCATCCCCTGGGCCCTGCCCCAGGTCTTCATCGGACTGCGGCTCGGCGTCACCCTGGCCGTCGTCGGCGCCGTCGTCGGCGAGTTCGCGGGCGGCGACCAGGGCCTCGGCTACGTCATCGTGGCCTCCGGCGGCAACGCCGACACACCCCTCGCATTCGCCGCGATGGCCCTGCTCAGCGTCATGAGCGTGCTGCTCTTCTACCTCGTCGTCCTGCTGGAGCGACTGTTGCTGCCGTGGGCCCGCGAGGTCACCGGCTGATCGCGCTCCCGGCTGCCCGCCGTCGGTAACCGCTGCGTTTCCGACGTAAATTTCCGCGCCCGAAGGGTTGGCGGGAAACCGTCGTCTCGTTATCGTTCACGCACTTCACTCAATCGTTCCACTGAACGAATAGCGAGAGGGACGGTCGGTCCATGTCCGACATCCACCATCCGGGCCGCCGGTCGGTGCTCGCCGCGGGAGCCGCCTCCGTGGCCTCACTCGGCGCGTCCTGGCTGCTGTCCGGCTGTACGGGCGCCACGGCCGCCCCCGTCGTGCCGGCCGCCGCAGTGCGGGGCGCCCCCGACCGCGGCGGCACCCTGCGGATCGCCCGGCCGCCCGCCTCCGACGCCGAGACCCTCGACCCGGCGAGCGCCCTGTCGGCGTACGAATACCTGGGCGCCCTGTACAACCGGCTCGTCCGCATCGGCGCCGACGGCGAGCTCGCGCCCGACCTCGCCGAGTCCTGGGAGGCCGACGGCAAGGCGCGCACCTGGACCTTCCGGCTCCGCAAGGGAGTCACCTTCCACGACGGCCGCGCCTTCACCTCCGCCGACGCCGCCTACACGCTGCGCCACATCCTCGACAAGGCGACGGCTTCCCCGCAGGCCGCCGTCCTCGCCCCGCTCGTCGACCCGGACAAGCTGCGCACGCCCGACGCCCACACCCTCGTCGTCCCGCTGAAAACCCCGAACGCCGAGTTCCCGAGCCTGCTGACGCACTACAACTGCTACGTCGTCCCCGACGGCAGCGCGAAGTCGATCGGCCGCACGGGCATCGGCACCGGCCCCTTCGAGCTGGAGTCGTTCGCACCCGCGGGCCCCGGCCGCATCACCGCCTACGCCGACCACTGGGCGGGCCGCCCCGTCCTCGACGCGATCGCCTTCTACTCGGTCGCCGACATGTCCGCCCGCTCAAATGCCCTGCTGGCAGGGCAGGTCGACCTGCTCTCCCAGACCAACCTGGACTTCGCCACCGCCCGCGTCGTCGCCGCCTCCGACCGCGCCACCATCGCCCGGGTGCAGAACGCCCAGTGGTACGTGCTGCCGATGCTCACCACGGAGAAGCCCTTCACCGACGTACGCGTACGCCAGGCCATGAAGCTCGCCTACGACCCGGAGCACGTGGTGCAGGTCGCGCTGCAGGGCGCCGGCACGGCCGGCTGGGACAACCCCGTACCGCCGAACGACCCGGCGCACATCTCCGCACACCCGAAGCACGACCCGGAGCAGGCGAGGTACCTGCTGAAGAAGGCGGGCCACGAGCATCTCGCCGTCGACCTGTACACCTCCTCCTACGACCCCCTCTTCACGCCGATGGCGCTCGCCTACCAGGAGTCGGCGAAACGCGCCGGCATCCGCATCCGCGTCAAGACGGCGTCCGCGGACTCGTACTACACGCAGATCTGGATGAAGAAGCCGCTCATGGCCACCTACTGGTTCACCGGCAGGCCCGTCGACCAGCTCTTCACCCAGATCTTCCGCACCGGCTCCTCCTACAACGAGACCGCCTGGTCCGACAAGAACTTCGACGCCGTCCTCGACCGGGCACGCGCCGAGACGGACGACACCAGACGCCGCGAACTGTACGGCGAGGCACAGAAGTTGGTGATCGAGAAGGGCGGGGCGATGACCCCGATGTTCGCCGACCGGCTCGTCGGCATCTCGCGCAAGGTGCGCGGATACGCCGAGCACGGCTTCGAGTTCGACTACCTCCGCATCGGCCTGAAGGGGGCGTGAGCATGCTGTCCTTCGTCGCCCGCCGGATCGCGGCCGCCTTCGGCACCCTCTTCCTCTCCTCCGTGCTGGTCTTCCTCGCCGTCCAGGCCCTGCCCGGCGACGTCGCCACCCAGGTCCTCGGCAAGGACGCGACCCCGGCCGCCGTCGCCGACCTGCGCGGCAAGTTGGGACTCGACCAGCCCGCCTGGGAGCGGTACGTCGACTGGATCAAGGGCGCCCTGCACGGCGACTTCGGCACCTCCCTCGTCTCCACGAAGCCCGTCGGCGGTGAAGTCGCCCAGTATCTCGGCAACTCCGCGCTGATCGCCCTGATCACGGTCCTGTTCGCGGTGACCGGCTCACTGCTGCTGGGCATCCTCGCCGGGCTCCACCGCGACCGCTGGCCCGACCACGTCATCTCGACCGTCAGCCTCGTCGGCATGAGCGTCCCCGAGTTCGTCGTGGCCACCGTCCTGGTGCTGTGCTTCTCGGTCGCCCTGCCATGGTTCCCCGCGGTCGTCCTCTACGGCCCCGACGCCACCGTCGGCCAACTCCTGCCCGCCGTCTGGCTCCCGGCCCTGGCTCTCGCCGTGGTGATGGCCGCCTACATCCTCCGCATGGCCCGCACCTCGGTCATCGACGTGATGGCGAGCGAGTACGTCACCACCGCCCGCCTCAAGGGCCTGTCCACCTGGCGGGTCGTCACCCGGCACGCCCTGCCGAGCGCCCTGCTGCCCACCCTCCACGTGATCGCCCTCAACGTCGCCTGGCTCGCGGGCGGGGTCGCCGTCGTCGAGAACGTCTTCAACTACCCGGGCATCGGCAAGCTGATGCTCTCCTCGGTGCAGAACCGGGACCTGCCCGTCATCCAGGCCATCGCCCTGATCAGCGCCGTCGTCTACGTCGTGTGCAACCTCGCCGCCGACCTCGGCGCCATGGCCCTCAACCCCAGGCTCCGCACCCGAGGGAGGACCCGATGACCACGCTCGACATCCCACCGGTGACCGTGGTGGCCCCGGGACGCGCCGCCCGCGCCTGGCGCACCCTGCGCTCCTCACGCACCGCCGTCGTCGGCCTCGCAATCGTCGCCGTCCACGTAGTGATCGCACTGCTCGCGCCACTGCTCACCTCCTACGACCCCATCGCGGGCGACGCCTCGCACGCCCTGCTCGGCCCGAGCGGGTCGCACTGGGCCGGCACCGACCAGTACGGCCGCGACGTCCTCGCGCGCGTCCTCTACGGCGGCCGGTACGCGCTCGGCGTCTCCGTCACCGCCACCGTCCTGACCGTCGCCCTCGGCACGGTGATCGGCTGCGCGGCCGCACTGCGCGGCGGCTGGTTCGACGACGTGCTGGGGCGGGTGCTGGACGCAGTGCTGTCAGTGCCCGCGATCCTGACACTCCTCGTCGTCGTCACGGCGCTCGGCACGGGCCCGCTCGTCATCGTGCTCGCGATCGCCGTCGTCTACGTGCCTCAGGTCGTCCGGGTGGTGCGGGGCGCCGCCCTCGCCGTCGTACCCGCCGACTACGTGACCGCCGCCCGAGCCCGTGGGGAGGGCACCTGGGCGATCCTGCGCCGCGAGGTCCTGCCGAACATCACCGACGTCGTGTGCGTCGAGTTCGCGATGCGTGCCTCCTGGGTCGTCCTGCTGATCTCCTCGCTGTCCTTCCTCGGCTTCGGCGCCGATCCGCCCACTCCCGACTGGGGGTTGATGGTCGCCGAGAACCGCACCGCCATCACCGTCGTCCCGATGGCGAGCCTTGCGCCGATCATCGCCCTGGCCACGCTCGTGGTCGGGCTCAACCTCGCGGCCGACGGCCTGTCCAAGGCCTGGGGCGTCGACCGGATCAGGGAGGGCTCCTGATGACCGCGATCGCATCGGTCACGACCCCGATCGTCTCCGTGAACTCCCTGTCCGTCGCATACCGTTCGGGCGGCCGGGACGTGCCCGTCGTCCACGAGGTGTCCCTCGAGGTCGCCGCCGGGCGGACCCTCGCCCTCGTCGGGGAGTCCGGCAGCGGCAAGTCGACCGTCGCCGCGACCCTGCTCGGGCATCTGCGGCACGGCTCCCGGATCACCGGCGGCTCGGTCCGGGTCGACGGCCACGACGTCTTCGCCCTGCCCGCACGGGAGTTGCGGCGGATGCGCGGTGGGACGGTCGCCATGGTCGCCCAGAACGCCGGACACGCGCTGACGCCCTCCATGCGCATCGGCCGCCAGATCGAGGAGGCGGGCGGCGACATCCCCGTTGCCGACCTGCTCGCACAGGTCCGGCTGCCGCGCCCCGCCGAGCTGGCCCGCCGCTACCCGCACGAGCTGTCCGGCGGCCAGCAACAGCGCGTCGCCATCGCCATGGCCATCGCCGCCCGCCCCAAGGTGCTGGTCCTCGACGAACCGACGACCGGCCTGGACGTCGTCACCCAACGCGGCGTCCTGGACCTGATCGCCGCCCTGCGCGACGAACTCGGCCTGGCGGCCGTGCTGGTGAGCCATGACCTCGGCGTCGTCGCGCACCTGGCCGACGAGGTGTGCGTGCTGAACTCGGGCCGGGTGGTGGAGTCGGCGCCCACCCGGCAGCTGTTCGCAACGCCGCAGGAGCCGTACACGAAACGGCTGTTGGCGAGTGTGCCGCGGCTGGACGACTCCGGTCTCGCGCTCGTGGGGGAGACGGGGGAGCGCGAGATCCGCCCGAAGGCCCTCGTGCCGGACGGCTCGCCCGTCGCTGTCTCTGCCCGTGACGTCACCGTCGACTACGGCAGCTCCCGTGCCGTGCACGGCGTCTCCTTCGAGGTGCGGCGCGGTGAAGTCCTCGCGCTGGTCGGCGAGTCGGGCAGCGGCAAGTCCACGCTGGCCTGGACCCTGGCGGGCCTCCGCGCCCCCTCCGGCGGCTCGATGAGCCACGAGGAGGGCGACCTGGCCCGGCCCGCCCGGCAGCGGCCGATGTCCCTGCGGCGCCGGGTGCAGCTCGTCTTCCAGAACGCGGACACCTCGCTCAACCCCCGCCGTTCGGTGGGGGACGCGGTTCGGCGCCCGCTGCGGTACTTCGGTGCGGCGGCCGGCCGCGCAGAGGCCGCCGAGCGCGCCCGGCAGCTCATCGCCGACGTACGCCTCGACCCCGCCCTCGCCGACCGGCTGCCCGCCCAGCTCTCCGGCGGCCAGCGCCAACGCATCGGCATCGCAAGGGCGTTGGCGGGCGAACCGGACGTGCTGATCGCCGACGAGATCACCACCGCGCTGGACGTGTCCGTACAGGCCGACGTGCTGCGCCTCCTCGACGACCTGCGCCGCGAGCGACAGTTGGCCTGCCTGTTCATCAGTCACGATCTGGCGGTCGTGCGAGGCATCGCGGACCGCGTGGTCGTCCTGCGGGACGGCGTCGTGGTCGAGGAGGGGCCGACGGAGGCCGTCTTCGCCGCGCCCGGCCACCCCTACACCCGGCAGCTGATGGCGGCCGCCCTCGAACCCGACCCCGACGCAGGACCGTTGGTGGACGACGTTCCCGACTGGGCCGACGCGGCGGAATCGGACGAGGTGTGGACCGAGCACGGCGACGGTCACCGTGTCCGCCGCTGGCGACCCGTCAACGCCCCTGTCACTGAAGGAGTTTCGTGAAGTACCGCGACCGGTTCGAGCACCAGGTCGTGCACGAGGACGTGTGGATCCCCACCCGGGACGGCACGACCCGGCTGCACGCCCGCATCTGGCGCCCCGCCGACGCCGAGACCACCCCCGTGCCCGCGCTGCTCGAATACCTCCCGTACCGCAAGAGCGACTGGACCGCCCCGCGCGATGCCCAGCGCCACCCCTGGTACGCGGGTCATGGTTATGCCTCCGTGCGTGTGGACATCCGCGGCCACGGCGACAGCGAGGGCACACCCGGCGACGAGTACGACGCACAGGAACTCGCGGACGGCGTCGACGTCGTCAACTGGCTTGCCGCACAAGCCTGGTGCACCGGCAAGGTCGGCATGTTCGGCATCTCCTGGGGCGGCTTCAACTCCCTCCAGATCGCCGCCCTCGCCCCCGAACCCCTCAAGGCGATCGTGACGGTCTGCTCGACCGACGACCGCTACGACAACGACGTCCACTACACGGGCGGCGCCGTCCTCGGCATCGACATGCTCGCCTGGGCCGGCACCATGCTCGCCTTCGCCGCCCGCCCGCCGGACCCGTCGAACGTCGGCGCCGACCGCTGGCTGCCCATGTGGCGCGAGCGCCTCGACGCCCTCGAACCCTTCCTGCACACCTGGCTGGAGCACCAGCAGCGCGACGACTACTGGAAACACGGCAGCGTCTGCGAGGACTACGGCGCGATCGATGCGGCCGTCCTCGCGGTCGGCGGCTGGAACGACCCGTACCGGGACACCGTGCTGCGGCTCGTGGAGCACCTCCCCGGCGACCGGGTGCGGGGGATCATCGGGCCCTGGTCGCACCAGTACCCCGACCGCGGCCTGCCGCCCGGCCCCGCGATCGGTTTCCTCCAGGAGACACTCCGCTGGTGGGACCAGCACCTCAAGGGCATCGACACGGGCGTGATGGAGGAGCCGCTGCTGCGTGCGTGGCTCAACGACCCGGTCCCGCCCGCCCCCTCGTACGACGAGATGCCGGGCCGCTGGGTGAGCGACACCAACTGGCCCAGTCCGAAGGTAACTTGGGGTACACGGCCGCTCGGCGAGAGCCGTGATCCCGTTCCCGTACGCTCCCCGCAGCACACGGGCCTCGACGCCGGGCGCTTCTTCCCCTTCGGCAACGCGGGCGACCTGCCGCCCGACCAACGTGAGGAGGACGGCCGTTCGGTCTGCTTCGACTCCGTTCCCCTCACCGAGCGGGTGGAGATCCTGGGCCGCCCGCGTGTCCGGCTCCGCCTCGACAGCGCCACCCCGCGGGCCCACGTCATCGCCCGGGTGTGCGACGTCGCGCCTGACGGCTCGTCCACGCTCGTCACCCGGGGCGTGCTCAACCTGCTCAGCAGGCACGGGCGTGACCGGGCGGTCGAGTGGAGCCCGGGGACGTACGAGGACGTCGAGTTCGAGCTCAACGGCATCGGCTACGCCTTCCCGCCCGGCCACCGCATCCGCGTCGCCGTGTCCGACGCGTACTGGCCCTGGGTGTGGCCGCACGGCGAACGCGGCGCACTGCATGTCGTCCCGGCCGACAGCGCCGTACTCCTGCCCGTCCGCGAAGCCGTCGACGAGCCACCCGTCCGCTTCGAGGAACCCGAGCAGGCGTCCCCGCTGCCGGTGGCCTACGACGTGTCCGCCGACCCCCGCCCCGAGCGGCTGGTCACGCACGACGTGGCGAAGGGGGAGTGGACGCTCGAGGTCGACCCCGGCTACGGGGGATCGCGGACGTACCCGGACGGGCTGCGTTATGAGGAGAGCGCGCGCGAGACGTACGTCGTCCGCAGTGACGACCCCCTGTCCGCGCGGGCCGTCTCCGAGTGGCACATCCGGCTGCGGCGGGGGGACGACTGGGACGCTGAGATCATGACGCGGACGGAGCTGCGCGCCACGGCCGCGGACTTCATCATGGACAGCCGTATCGAAGCACGGGCGAACGGAGAGACAGTGGCCAAGCGCGCATGGCACCGCACCACCCCGAGGACGTCGGGATGACGGCCGCCAAGCAGCCCGAGCAGGCCGCGAAGAGCCCGCGCCGAGCCGTCGCCGCCGCCGACCGGACCCGCCAGCCCACCGAGGTGCGGCGGCGCCTTATCGTCGAGGCGGCCGTGCCGCTGATCGCCGAGCGCGGTTACAAGTCGGTCGGCGTGCGTGACGTGGCCGCGGCCGCCGGGGTGTCCGTCGGGACCGTCACCTACCACTTCGGCAGTGTGCAGGAGATCCTCTCCGAGGCCATGGTGCTGCACATCGAGCGGTACTACGCCGCGCTCAGCGAGGCCGCCGAGCAGGCGACGAGCGGCGCCGAGGCGCTCAGGCTGCTCGTCGACGCGCTGTTCACCGAGGACACCGACCGGCACTGGCGGATGTGGTTCGACTACTGGAACGCGGGCGAGCAGGGCACCGACGAGGCCTTCGCGCGCGGCCAGGCCCAGCGGTACGAGGCCTGGCACCGGCAGATCCGTGAACTGGCCGAACGGGGCGTCGCCGACGGCGAGTTCGACTCCGACGACCTCGACGGATTCACCGTCCGCTTCGCCGCCCTCGCGGACGGCCTGGCTCTTCAACGGCTGCGCCAGGCACCCCCGTTGAGCACCCAGGAGGCCCGACGGCACCTCAACCGGCTCATCGAGCGCGAGCTCGTTCCCCGATCACCCGAGTGATCTCGCGGGCGATCCGCAGGATGCCCGGGGAGCGCGCCGGGCACGGCTTCGGCGTGGAGGTCGTGGGCGCCAGACAGAAGTGCAGGTAGTCCTTGTCGAGGTGGAGGGCGGTGCGGTCGCGGGAGGGCTGGGTGCAGTAGTCGGGGTGTGCGCGCTCGTAGGCGGTGCACGGCAGGTACTCGGCCCAGGTGTAGCGGGCCCCGGCGGGGCTCACGGTCGCGCCCGCGTCGGCGACCAGGTCGCCCGAGGCGGTGGCCTGCTTCTCGTACATCTCGTTCACGCGCCGGACCCGGTCGGGGGTGATCGGGTCCGGGCCCTGCAGCACCCACACGATCTTCGGGGGTTTGCTGCCACCCGCCGCGGCGATCTGCTCGGTGAGCCTGCGCAGGTCGGCCTCGTAGCGGGTGAAGTACTTCTGCTGCGAGGCGTCGTAGGTGATGCCGTCCATGCACCACGTGTAGACCCACGCGTTGCCCCAGAACTGCATGACCACATAGTCCGGATGCTGCGCACGCACCAGCGCGGCCGCCTTGTCGGCGGCCGGCACCAGTGACTTCTCCCCGGTGCCCTCCAGGTAGTCGCACAACGTCGTGCCCGAGTACGGGGCGCTCGTGTACTTCGCCTTCAAGTCCCGGCGCAGTTCCTGCCCGAGCACGTTCTGGGCCTCCATCGCGAGCGAGTCGCCGAGGTAGAGCACACGGGGCGCCACCTTGGGCACCTCGGGGGAGGCGGGGGCCCGCTGGTGGGTCGTCGTGGCGGATGCGCCCGGCACGGCGGGCGAGGGCGGGGCCTCCTCGGGCCCGGACGACGGGTCGCCGCACGCGCCGAGCAGCAGCACTCCGGTCAGCAGTGCCCCCACGAACCACGGCTTCCGCATACGTCGACTCCAGCCCCGGCAACCGAAACGGCACCCCAGGCAAGCACAGCCGGGCCCAAGGCGGAAGACACACAAGTGAGTTCAAGCCGAGGGACTGTCTTTCGGATCAGCCCCGGCCCAGTCGCTGAAGGAGTTCCAGCAGATCCGTCAGCGGCAGGGGCTTGGCCAGGTGGGCATCGAAGCCGGCCGCCCGGGACAGGGCGCGGTCGGTGCCCTGGCTGAACCCGGACACCGCGATCAGCCGGATCCGGTCGCCGTCCGGCCGCGCACGCACCGCACGGGCGACCGCATAGCCGTCGATGTCCGGCAGCCCCAGATCGCACAGCACGACGTCGAAGGGCTGATCGTCGACGGCGGCGAGCGCGTCCTCGCCCGTGTGCACCGCCGTGACCCGGTGGCCCTGCCGTACCAGCAGGGTGCGGTAGGTCGCGGCCAGGTCCACGTTGTCCTCGACGATCAGGATGGACAGGTGGCTCTGCGCCGGGCGGATCTTCCGGGGCCCGGCCTTCCGTGGACTCGCACCGTCGGTCGTCGGCAGCAGCACCGTGAAGGACGCGCCCTTGCCCGGCCCGTCGCTGTGCGCGCAGATCGTGCCGCCGTGCAGCTCCACCACCGTACGGGCCACCGCGAGCCCGAGCCCCAGCCCCTCCGGCGTGTCCGGACCGGCCGGGGCGGCCCGCATGAACACCCCGAACAGCTCCTCGGCCTGGGCGGGTTCAAAGCCGATGCCGTCGTCGCGCACGGTCAGCCGGGCCCGGCCGTCCACCGCCGTCAGGCCCACCTCCGTGTGCCCGCCCGGCCGGGTGTACTTCAGCGCGTTCGACAGGAGGTTCATCAGAACCTGCGCCAGCCGCAGCCGGTCGCCGTCCACGACCACCGGCTCGGCCGGCAGCACCACCCCCAGCGTGCGGCCCTCGTGCCCGAACAGGCCCCGTATGTCGGCGCACGCCCCGTGCACCACGGACCGTACGTCGACCGGATCGCGCACCAGCTCAAGACGCCCGGTCACCGCCCGCGTCCCGTCCAGCAGGTCGTTGCTCATCCGCGCCAGCGTGCCCAACTGCCGCTCCAGCACCGCCAGCGCCGGATGGCCGTCCGGCATGTCGAGGGCCAGCAGCTCGGTGGCAGCCGTCGCCGCGGCGAGCGGGTTGCGCAGCTCGTGCGAGAGCGTGGCGATGAACCGGTCCTTGGCCCGCTGTTCCTCCCGCAACCGCCGCCCCGCCGCGTCCAGTTCGTGATTGGCCCGACTCAGCTGCTCGTTCACCTCGCGGATCTCCCGCGCCCGTACGAACAGGTCGATCTCCATGCCCTCGGCCCGCATCTGCGCGTCCGCCACGGCCCGCTGCTGCTCCCGGCCCACCTTGCGCAGATGCACAAACTCCGTGACGTCCTCGACCCGGTGGATGATGTACCGCACCTGCCCGTCGTCCCCGAGCACCGGCGCGTTGACGGGGCTCCAGTACCGCTCGTCGAAGGCGCCCTCCTCGCCCGTCGGGATGTCGTAGCGCTGCAGCGCCATGGTGTCCGTACGGCCGCTCCTGACCACCGTCTCCAGTGACCGGCGCAGGTTGGCGACGCCGTCGGCCGACGGGTCGTCCGGGTTGTCGGGGAAGATCTCGAAGATGGGGTGGCCGACGATGGCCCGCTCGGTGCGGGTCGCCGTCAGGTAGGCGCGGTTGACCTCGACGATGGTGAAGTCGGGGTCCAGGATCAGCAGCGGCGACAGCGTCGCGTCGAACAGGCTCCGGAAGTCGGGGGCGTCGGGCATGGTCGGACCTCCGTGGCCGCAGCGGATGACTCAGGCGTCGAGGCGGTAGCCGTAGCCCCGCACGGTCGTGATCCGCGGGGCCGGTCCGGGCAGGTCCGCGAGCTTGCCGCGCAACCGGTACACGTGCTCGACCACGGTCGCCGGCTGCTGCCAGGACGAGCCCCAGATCCGCTCCAGCAACTGCTCCGCCGAGAACACCCGGCCCGGCGCGGCCGCCAGCATCTCCAGCAGCGCGTACTCCTTGGGGCGCAGCGTCAGCGCCGCACCGTCGACCGACGCCTGGCGCGCGGCGCAGTCGATGCGCAGCGCGCCGACCCGCAGCACGGTCGGCAGGTCAGGCGGCTGCGAGCGGCGCAGCACGGCGTGGATACGGGCCACCAGCTCCCGCTGCGAGAACGGCTTGACCAGGTAGTCGTCCGCGCCGATCTCCAGCCCCGCCACCCGGTCCGCCTCCGCACCGCGCCCTGTGACCACGATGACCGGCAGCCGGCTCGTGGAGCGCAGCGCCCGCAGCAGCTCGAGACCGCTGCCGTCCGGCAGCCCCAGGTCGAGCACGGCGAGATCAACGCCGCCCTCGTACAGGGCGGCCTTGCCGGCGCGCGCGTCCATGGCCCAGGTGACCGTGAAGCCCGCGCGCTCCAGATAGGAACGGCACATCAGTGCGAAGTCGGGGTCGTCCTCGATCAGAGCGAGGTGCGGACGCATTCCGCATCACCCGGCCCATCTGCCGTCCACCAGTTGTTGCGCTGGTGAGCAGGCGTTGATGCCCCGACCATGTGGCGAAGGTAGAACAGTAAATGCCCACGGTTCAAGGGGGAGCCGCCCGGGGGAGTTCCGGCACGGGCTCGTGCGATGCGGGGATGCAAGAGACATCGCACGAGCCCGCGCCGGAACGTGCTGTCCGGCGCGGGCCCGTGCGGGGCGCGGCGCCGCTCAGATCCGGTCGGCCGCGATCAGCAGGTACTGGAAACTTCCGTTCTTGTACGCGGTCAGGAACGTCTCCTCGATGCCCGTGACCAGATGGTCGGCCTGCCGGCGCAACTCCCAGTAGGGGATGGTGTCCGAGGTGAGGTCCTGCACATGGACGGGCACCAGGCGGTGGCGGGCCAGCGCGCGGAAGTACTCCGAGCGCGGGTGGATGTCGCAGATGTAGTGGGCGTTGATGAGGGACACCTCGCGGGAGGCCCGCCCGTAGGTGTCGTTGTAGCAGCCGGTGATCACGACGTAGCGTCCGCCGCGGCGCAGCAGCCGGGAGTGCTCGGCGAACAACAGGTCCAGCTCGACGTACATGGTCGACTCGTTGTTCCACGACGCCGCGTACGCACCGCTCGCGAAGCCCGTGTCGAGCATGTTGCGGTGGTGGTAGCGCACCTGGCCGTCGATGCCCCGCCTGCGGGCCTGGTCGCTCGCGAACTCGGCCTGCTTGGCGGAGATCGTCACACCGTCCGCGTGGCAGCCGTGGCGCAGATGCGCCACGACACTGCCGCCGCCACGCCCGCAGCCGGCGTCGAAGACGCGGTCGGTGGGGGAGAGGGGGCCGAGGTGGGTGGTGAGGAGTTCCGCCTGGGCGTGCTCCAGACGGTGCAGTTCGGTGGTGATCCGCTCACGGCGCAGCTCGGGGTCGGTCTCGTCGAGCACGGACCAGTCGACATCGCCGACGCCGTAGTGGTGGTGGTAGAGGTCGTCGATCCTGCCGAGTTCGAGATTGACCGGGTTCTCCTCGGCATTCCAGTAGTCCGCGACGCGGGTCTGGTACGTGGACTGGGTAGGCACCGGTGCTGCCTTGGTGCCGGCGTCGGGGGCGATGGTCAACGATGACTCCTCGTGGTGCGTCTGACGGTACGTCAGGAGAGTGGGCATTACCAGTAGTTGGGCAGGTGGTAGCGATGGGTGTTGGTGGCGTGCCACTCGTGGTTGCCGGCCACCCAGTCGGACAGGCCCCGGGCGTAGCGCTCGACGAGGGGCGAGGTGGCGGACAGCAGGGCGGACTCGTCCTCGAACGCGGCCATGATGTCGTTGTGGATCTCGACGGCCTTGAGATAGGCGGCCTTCAGCCCGCACCGCTCGTTGGCCGCGACGACGACCGGCAGATTCAGATGGGTGGGGTCGCTCGCCAGCTCCTTGGTGAAGGAGTACAGGTCGTTGACGATGGTGGTGGCGTTGCAGGCGAGGGCGGTGATGCGCTGGATCTCCGGCCGGGCGTAGACGGCCTCGGGCAGCTCGTAGCCGTCCACGGCGTCGACGATCGACAGACAGGGCCGGAAGTTGTTGAACTGCCGCATCACCAGGTACTCCCACACCCGCGGCGTGTAGCGGATCTCGGACCAGGCCGCCTCCGCGAGATAGCCGAGGTGCAGCCGGGCGATGTCCTGCACGAAGCGGTCGGTCTGGCTCGGGGTGGCGAGGACGGCGTAGTCCTTGAGCGCCCAGTGGTACGAGCGCAGCGGGCCGTCGGCCTGCACCCCGTGCGCCCACTGTTCCTGCAGCGCGGGTGTGCCGTGGAAGGGGTCGAGCGCCGACTGGGCCAGGATCAGCCGTCCGCCGAGGCCGCGGCGGGCACCGCCCCTGCCCTCGTCCTCCTCGCAGTAGCAGCTGTCGACGAGGTTCTCCGCCAGCAGCAGCTTGCCGGCGACGGTGAGGCGTTCCAGGTCGGCCGCCGCCGGATGCTGCAGTACGACGGCCCGGCCGAACTGGAAGCCCGAGAAGTCCCCCGACCAGGCCTCGGGGAACAGGTCGAGGCCGCGGGCCCAGGATTCCAGCCTCCGGTCGACCTCCTTGACCTTCTCCGGGTCGGCGGGGGCGACGGACCGGTACCTGAGCCCGGGGATCGCACCGCCGCGGCGGGTACGCACGGTGCGGGCCAGATTCGGCGGCCCGGGCAGCGCAGGCGGGGAAGCGGGCGTGCTCATTGCTTGCTCCACCCTCAGTCGGCCGTCCGGCCGATCTGGACGTTCTCCAGGATCCCGGCCGCGTCCGGCACGAGGATGGCCAGCGAGTAGTAGGCGGTCACCAGATAGCGGATGATCGCGGCCGTGTCGATGCCCATGAACCGGACGTTCAGGCCCGGCTGGTACTCCTCCGGGATGCCGGTCTGGTACAGACCGATCACGCCCTGGTCGGACTCTCCGGTGCGCAGCGCGATGATGCTGCTGGTGTGGTCGCGGCTGATCGGGATCTTGTTGCAGGGAAAGATCGGGACCCCGCGCCAGGCAGGAATCTCGTGCCCTTCGACGGTCGCCGTGCCCGGCACCAGACCGCGCCGGTTGCACTGCCGGAAGAACGCCGCGATCGCCTTGGGGTGGGCCAGGAACACCTTGGTCTTGCGGCGCATGGCGAGCAGCTCGTCCATGTCGTCGGGGGTCGGCGGTCCGGTGAAGGTGCTGACGCGCTGGCCGTAGTCGACGTTGTGCAGCAGCCCGAACTCCCGGTTGTTGACCAGCTCCCACTCCTGGCGCTCGCGGATCTCCTCGATCGTCAGGCGCAGTTGCTGCTCGGTCTGGTTCATCGGGTTGTTGTAGAGGTCGGCGACCCGGGTGTGGACCCGCAGCACGGTCTGGGTGAGCGACAACTCGTACTCGCGCGGGGCGAGTTCGTAGTTGACGAAGCCGCCGTTCAGGGTCGGCTCGCCGACATGGCCGGCCTGCACGGGGACGTCGGCCTCGCCCTTGCGGTTCACCGGCAGCTTCTGCCGCTCGGCGTACGCCGCCAGATGTGCGGCGAGGGACGGCACCCGCTCGGTCAACTCCGTGACCACGTCCCAGGGCAGGACCAGCAGCACGCCGGCGGTCTCCGCCCGCACCGAACTCAGCCACAGCGGATCGGACTGGCCGATGCCCTCGTCCCCCATCTGGTCACCGTCGGCGACGACCCCGAGGATCTCCTCCTCGCCGTACTTGCCCGCCGCGAAGCGGGTGAACTTGCCGTGCACCACCAGGTACGCCTCCGTGACCGGCTGCCCGGCCTCGAACAGCACCTGCCCGGCGCGCACTTCGCGGACCCGGAAGCGCGTGGCGACCTGCCTGAGGACGTCGGTGTCGGAGTAGCCGCGCAGGACCGGCAGTTCGGTGAGCGTCTCGGGGATGACCTTGATGTCGTCGGCGCCGTTCTGCTCGAACTGCACCCGCCCGCGCCCGATCCGCAGCTGCAGACGCCGGTTGACCCGGTAGGTGCCGCCCTTCACGTCGACCCACGGCAGGGTCCGCAGCAGCCAGCGCGAGCTGATGGCCTGCATCTGCGGTTCGGACTTGGTCGTCGTGGCGAGCTGGCGTGCCGCCCGGGTGCTGAGACTGGTCAGTTCCGGCTCGCCGGCGGGATCGGGGACGGGTTCGTCGGTGGCGGGTCCGGGGGCGCTTTCGGGCGCGGACACATTCCCTCCCTGGGGATGACAGGGGTGAGTGGAGTGGTCGTTGATGAAGGAGACGTCGCGGTGGCTGACAACCGCGCACCGCATGTACAAGGCAAACAGCCACGGCGATGCCCCGGTACGGCGCGAAGGGGGCGGTTTCACGGCCCGGTGGTGCAAACCCGGCAAGCGAGGCGGATCACCACGGCCATCTCACCCCCACGCCGGTCGCTCCCGACCGCCGCCTCCGGCGCACAGGCGCACGACCACCGCGCGCAGCCCGCACTACAGGTCGTTGACCAGCACCGCCGCACCGTCGAACCGGCCCGCTTTGAGGTCCCGCAGCGCCTCGTCGGCCCGCGACATCGGGTAGGTGTGCGTGGTGGCATGCACGCCATGCAGCGCGGCCAGGGTCAGGAACTGGCGGCCGTCCTCCCGGGTGTTGGAGGTGACGCTGCGCAGCTGCTTCTCGTAGAAGACGTCCGTCTCGTAGCGCAGGGGCGGGATGTCGCTGAGATGGATGCCGGCGATCGAGAGCGTCCCGCCCCGGTCGAGGGCCCGCAGCGCGAACGGGACCAGATCGCCGACCGGCGCGAACAGGATCGCGCTGTCCAGCGGTTCGGGCGGCAGCGCGTACGCGTCCTGCGCCGAGGCCGCGCCCAGCTCGAGCGCCAGCTGCCGTGCCGCCGCCCCGCGGGTCAGGACGTGCACCGTCGCGCCCTCGGCCAGCGCCACCTGCGCGCACAGGTGGGCACTGCCCCCGAAGCCGTACAGGCCGAGCCGTCCGCCCGGCGGCAGCGCCGCCCGCCGCAGCGCGCGGTAGCCGATGATCCCGGCGCACAGCAGCGGCGCCAGCGCCACGTCGTCCAGGGCGCCCGGCAGCCGGTAGGCGAAGTCGGCGGGCACGGTCGTGTACTCCGCGTAGCCGCCGTCGGCGTCCCAGCCGGTGTACCGCGAGGCCGGGCACAGGTTCTCGGCCCCGCGCACGCAGTACGCGCACGTGCCGTCCGTCCGGCGCAGCCACGCCACACCCACCCGGTCACCGACGGTGAACCCGTCGACCTCCGCTCCGAACCCGGCCACCAGGCCCACGACCTCGTGCCCGGGCGTCACCCCCGCCCGGTGCACCGGCAGGTCCCCTTCGGCGACGTGCAGGTCGGTCCGGCACACCCCGCACGCGCGCACGTGCACCAGAAGCTCGTCGTCGCGGGGCACCGGCACCGGTTTCCCGACGAGTTCCAGCCCCCTCTCCTCGACCGGCCCGGGCGTCACCACCGACCACGCGCGCATCGTCCCGTCCGTCATCCCGCACCCCGTCCGCAGCGTCGAAACCCGTTCACATCCAGTCTGAAACGGACCGAAGCGTTCGGCGCGCGCTTCGGCGGGCGTGTGACTAGCGTGAGGAAACGGACCATCCACCGATCGGGAGAGGGTCGCAGTCATGGCCGTACAACCAGAGGGAACCCCCTGTTGGGCCGATGCGATGTTCGGCGACGTCGAGGGAGCGAAGAGCTTCTACGGCGACGTGCTCGGCTGGACCTTCGGCGAGGCGTCGTCGGAGTACGGCAACTACACCCAGGCCTACGCGGACGGCAAGGCGGTCGCCGCCGTCGTACCGCCGATGTCCGGCCAGGAGGGCCAGTCGCAGTGGTGCCTCTACTTCGCCTCGCCGGACGCAGCCGCCACCGCCGCCAAGATCCGGGAGAACGGCGGCGAGGTGCTGATGGAGCCGATGCAGGTCGGCGAGTTCGGCACCATGTGCCTGGGCCGCGAGCCCAGCGGCGCCGTGTTCGGCGTGTGGCAGGCGGGCACCCACGAGGGCTTCGAGGCGACCGCCGTGCCGGGCGCCTACGGCTGGGCCGAGGTGTTCACCCGTGAACCCGAGAAGGCGGACGCGTTCTTCCGTGCCGTCTTCCCGTACACGGCCCAGCAGATCGTCGACGACAACGTCGACTTCCGCATGTTCAACCTCGGCGACACCACGGTCCTCGGCCGTATGAAGATGGGCGACGAGTTCCCGCCCGAGGTGCCGTCGTACATCAACCTCTACTTCGTCGTCCCGGACTGCGACGACGCGGTCGCCAAGGCCACCAAGCTCGGCGGTGTACTGCGCTTCGGCCCGATGGACAGCCCCTTCGGCCGGTTCGCGGCACTGAGCGACCCACAGGGCGCGAGCTTCTCGGTGATCGACGTCAACCGCACCGAGGGAGAGCTGCCGAAGACGAAGGACGTCCCTTAGACCTCCCTTGGACCGCGAACGAGGGGCCCGTCCACGCATGGCATGATCGAGCCCATGCGTGAACGTGTGGTGGCCGCGTGCGACGGGGCTTCGAAGGGAAATCCGGGACCGGCGGGCTGGGCGTGGGTGGTCTCCGACGACTCTGAGACCCCGGCCCGCTGGGAGGCCGGACCGCTCGGCAAGACCACCAACAACGTCGCCGAACTCACCGCGCTGGAACGCCTGTTGGCGGCCACCGACCCCGGCGTCCCGCTCGAGGTCCGCATGGACTCCCAGTACGCGATGAAGGCGGTCACCACCTGGCTGCCGGGCTGGAAGCGCAACGGCTGGAAGACGTCCGCCGGCAAACCGGTCGCCAACCAGGAACTGGTCGTCCGTATCGACGAACTGCTCGACGGCCGCACGGTCGACTTCCGTTACGTACCCGCCCACCAGGTCGACGGCGACCCGCTCAACGACTTCGCCGACCGCGCCGCCAGCCAGGCGGCGAAGATCCAGGAGCCCGCGGGCAGCGACCTCGGCTCACCGGAGCCGCCGCCCTCCCCGGACACCCCGAAGACGGCTGCGCCGCGCCGGAAACCCGGCACGGCGCGCAAGAACGGCGGCTCCTCGTCCCGGACCATCAAGGCGAAGTTCCCCGGGCGCTGCCTGTGCGGCCGTTCCTACGCCGCCGGGGAGCCCATCGCCAAGAACGATCAGGGCTGGGGGCACCCGGAGTGCCGTACGGCGGAGGCCGATTAGACCCTGCACTGCTGGGCGAACCGCCCCATCCCGTCCGTCGGCCGGCGCCGTCCGTCGTGCCCTCAGTCGGTGTCGAAGGTGTAGTGGGCGGTGTGGTCCAGCAGGTCGGAGGGTCGTACGTCGTTCCACGGCTTCATCGTCTCGCCGAGGTCGACCACATCGGGCGTACCGCCGGTCGGCAGATAGCCGGAGCCGGGGTGGCGGCGCTGCCACTCGGCCCACAGCTTGTCGATGTAGGCGTGGTGCAGCCAGAACACCGGGTCGTTGGGGGAGACGCCGGTCGCCATCTGACCGCCGACCCAGACATGGACGCGGTTGTGCAGGTTCACGCCGCGCCAGCCCTCGAGATGGTTGCGGAAGCCGTCCGAGGCGCTGTTCCAGGGCGCCATGTCGTATATCGCCGTCGACAGGACCGACTCCACCTCGGCCCGAGTGGGCAACTCCCGTACCCCTGAGCCCAGTTGGCGGCGCAGATACGTACGTCCGTCGACGCGCACATTGATCGGCCAGTTGCCGGCCGACGCCGCGAACGGACCGTCCGTCACCTGGCCGTCACGGCTTCGCCCCGTGCCGCCGAGGAAGTCGGGCGCCCACAGCGAGGAACGCGGCGAGCGGTCGGTGCTCCAGTCCCAGTAGGGCAGCGCCACCGACGCGTCCACGGACTGCAGTGCGGCCTCGAACTCCAGCAGGAATCTGCGGTGCCAGGGCAGGAAGGACGGCGAACGGTGGCCGGTGCGTTCGCCGTTGTCGGTGTCGCCGAGGATGAACGCGTTGTGCGTCGTGACGAAGGCGTCGTAGCGGCCGCTGCGCTTGAGTTCGAGGACGGCGGCGACGAAGCGCCGCTTCTCGTCGGCGGTCAGGGTCGACTGGTTCTTGCGGACGGTCATGGTGCAGGTGCTCCGAAGGTGCTTGCGGGACTGGTCAGTTGGCGGGGAACGGCAGGAGTACGGCGCCCTGCAGCTCGTCGACGGCGGCGCGTGCGGCGGCGTGCGGCGTGGGGACCGGGTCGTAGTGGCTGACGACGCTGATCCATGTGCCGTCGGCGTTCTGCATCACGTGCAGCTCGACTCCGTCGACGAACACGGCGTAGCCGCCGCCGTGGTGGTGCCCGCCTCCGGAGGCCGGCCGGCCCTGTATTCGGCGGCCTTTGTAGACCTCGTCGAAGGAGTCGGGGGAGTGGTGGTGGTCGGCGGCGGACGCGACAGGGGTGACAGTGGTCGCGGTCAGGGCGGCCGCCACGGTGAGCGCGCGGCGGCGGGTCAGGGCCTGCATACGGGATCTCCCGGGTTCGTTCGGTGGACGACCCGGCATGCCTATCGGCCCCGCCGTGAGCTGGAGAAATCCTTCGGGAGTGGTTGGCTGCGATCAGGACAATTACGTACATGTCATGCAAGATTGAACGAAGGTGATCTTGCCGAAAAGGGGGCTGTCGACTCCCGGAACGGGGAATTCCTTCCCGCGAGCCCCCTGTTTCAGGTGGTCCTTCGCGGACGCCCGCGTCGCCAGTGGCCTGCCTCACCTCGCAGAACTGACGTGATCCGTATCGACGATCCAGGACGGCCGTCACGTCGTGCGCGGGATATTTTTTGGGTGAATTGCCATTCACCCACTATGGTGAATTGTCATTCACCTATTGTTTCCCGTACCAACCACTGGAGTGCCGATGGAGCGAGGCCGGCTCACCGTCCTGGTGCTGGCGTTCGGTGGCATCCTCATGGCCGTCATGCAGACGGTCGTCGTGCCGCTGCTGCCCGACCTGCCCCGGCTGACGAACTCCTCGGCGGGCACGGTCTCCTGGATGGTCACGGCGACGCTGCTGTCCGGCGCCGTGCTCACCCCGGTCCTCGGCCGCGCCGGTGACATGTACGGCAAACGCAGGGTGCTCACGGCAGCCCTCGCGCTGATGACCGTCGGCTCGGTGATGTGCGCCCTGTCGTCCGACATCGTCGTGCTCATCGTGGCCCGCGCCCTGCAGGGCGCCGCCGCGTCCGTGGTGCCGTTGTCGATCAGCATCCTGCGGGACGAGCTGCCGCCCGAGCGCCGGGGCTCCGCGGTGGCGCTGATGAGCTCCACCGTCGGCATCGGCGCCGCGCTCGGCCTGCCGCTGGCCGCGCTGGTCGTGCAGTACGCCGACTGGCACACCATGTTCTGGCTGACCAGCGCCCTCGGGGCACTGGGTGTGACGGCGGTGTGGTGGGCGGTCAAGGAGTCTCCGGTGCGCGAGCCGGGCCGCTTCGACGTGCCGGGGGCCCTGGGGCTGGCCGCCGGACTGGTGTGTCTCCTGCTGGGGGTCTCCCAGGGCGGTCAGTGGGGGTGGGGGAGTGTGCGGGTCGTGGGTCTGTTCCTCGCTGCCGTCGTCGTCCTGGCCGTGTGGTGGTGGCACCAACTGCGCGCCGAGCGGCCGCTGGTCGACCTGCGGCTGGTCTCGCGGCCTCGGGTGGGCCTGTCCCACGTGGCGGCCCTGCTCACCGGCTTCGCCTTCTACGCCAACTCCCTGGTCACCGCCCAGCTGGTGCAGGCGCCGAAGGCCACCGGGTACGGGCTCGGGCTGTCGATCGTGGAGACCGGCCTGTGCCTGCTGCCCGGCGGTGTCACCATGCTCCTCTTCTCGCCGCTGTCGGCCCGGATCTCCGCATCCCGCGGCCCGCGGATCACGCTCGCGCTCGGGGCCGCGGTCATCGCCTGCGGCTACGCGGTGCGCATCGCCGACAGCCGCGACCTGTGGATGATCATCCTGGGGGCGACGGTGGTGGCGACCGGCACCACCCTCGCCTACTCGGCACTGCCCACCCTGATCCTGCGCGCCGTCCCCACCGAGCAGACCGCCTCCGCCAACGGCGTCAACGTACTGATGCGCACGATCGGCCAGGCCACCTCCAGCGCCGCTGTCGCCGCGGTGCTCGTCCACCACACGAGCCTCGTCGGCGGCGCCCCCGTGCCCACCCTGCACGGGTACCTGCTCGCCTTTGCGATGGCCGGCGCGATCGCCCTGGCGGCCTGCGCCGCGGCTCTGACCATCCCCGGCGACCCGGCCGCGGGCGGGACGCCGGCCGGCGGCGACCGCACCCGGGACGCGCGCGACGAGGCTTTGGAGGGAGCATGAGTGCCGTGAGCACTCCCCCCACCGCACCCGCACCCGCGCCCGCCCGCCGGGACGCCGACGCGACCAAGGCGGCCATCCTCAAGGCGGCCCGCCATCTCCTGGCCAGGCACGCGCACGCCGACATCACGCTCAAGGCGGTCGCCGAACGCGCCGGTGTCAGCCCGCCGTTGATCCTGAAGTACTTCGGCAACAAGGACGCCCTGTTCGCCCGCGTCATGTCCTTCGAGTCCGACGCCGACGCCCTGCTGGACGTCCCCCTCGACGAACTCGGCCGGCACATGGTCCGCCATGTCCTGGTCAGCCAGTCACGGCAGGGCGCCGACCCGCTCCTGCGGATCGTGTTCGCGCCCCTGCACGGTGAACAGGGCGACATACTGCGCGCCAACTTCCGCACTCAGGTCACCGAACGCCTCACCGCACGCCTGACCGGCCCCGACGCGGGTCTGCGCGCGGAACTGGCCGTCGCGAACCTGCTCGGCCTGGGGGTGATGTACGGCATCGCGCGCGGCACCCAGGTGCGGGGCGCCACGCTGGAGGAGATCGTCGACCGGTACGCGCCCGCGGTGCAGGAGCACCTCACACCGGGCGGAGGAACCCCGCGACCGTAGCCGCGAACCGCCCGGGATCGTCGAGCCACGGGAACTGACCGGCGCCCGCCGCGGCCTCCTGCCGCCGCCCGGCACCGGCGGCGAGCTGTGTCTCGCTCATCGCAGCAGCCGGTCCAGGAAGGCGTTCCCGAACACGCGGTGCGGGTCGAGCCGGTCCAGGGTTCCGCCCGCGCGGCCCCACACGGTTTCGCCGAAGGAGGCGGGTACCGCCGAACTCAGCACCTCCTCGTCGCTCCAGACCGCCTCGTCCGTGTAGGCCCAGCCCTTGGACCACTCGACGCGGGTGAGCGCGTGCTCCCCGTCGTACGTGCGCAGCAGGAACCGTTCCAACTCCCGCAGGAACGCCTCCGCGTACGGCGTACCGGGCAGCGTCAGGACGTCCAGCCACACGGCCGTGTCCCACTCGGGATGTGCGTCGCTGGGCCGCAGCGCCGACAGCAACGGGGCGCGGGCGCCGTCCAGTTCGACGTCGGCCGGGTCGTCGAGGCCGGTCACCCGGATCTCCACCGAGCCGTTGACCGGGAAGCGGCCCAGCGCCGCGTACGCGGTGAGCCGTTCGCGGTAGAAGGACGTGAACTCCGCGACCACGCGCTGCACTTGGGCCCGTGTGGTGAGCACCGCGTACCCGTTCGCGGTCACCCTGAGCGTCGTCGGCTTGATGTACAGCAGCGTGTTCTTCGACGGCCCCCAGATGTCGGCGGACAGCGTCGCCACCAGCCCGAGCGCGGCGGCGTCGGACTGCGCGTTGCCCAAAACCGGAGCCAGATACCAGGCCGCGTCCGAGGTCATCCGCCCGACCAGGTCCGCCACCACGGTCGGAACGTTGTCGGAGAACGGGTAGTTGTACGGCGATGTCACATGCCGCGAGGTGAGCGGCCGGGTCGGGGCCACGCTCCACACCTTGAACCACGGGTACTCGGTGAACGCGAACCAGATCGCCTCCACCCGCCCCGACTGCTCGAGGTAGCTCGCGAGGGTACGCCCGTCGCTGCCCGGCGCCGCGAAGAGTTCGGCGGCCGGGATGTCCGTCCGGCTCACGCACCGCAGATTGACGTTCGCCCCCACCCGCAGCACGACCTCGGTCACCAGCGAGCGGCCCAGATGGGTGAGCAGGGCGGCGCAGTCCGCCTCGTCGCGGTCGTAGGTCCGCAGGACGTACGCGCCCGAGGCCTCGTCCCACACCACCGCCGTCAGCGACAGGACCAGATTGCTGAGCGACCCGTATGTGTGCCCGGGCAGCCGCTGCTCGCCCTTCGCCGGTACGGCGGTGCCGTGCGCGTCGATGGCGAGCGCACCGCCCAGGGTGAGGTCGCCGGGGGCGGGCGCGGCGGTGACCCCGAGGCCGTGCTCCTCCAGGAAGGTGAGCAGGGCCTCCAGGGTGACGCCGGTGCCAGCGCGCACGGCGGTCGTCGAGTCGAGGGACAGGCCGGTGAGGTGCGGGGCGGTGTCGACGAGCAGGACGGGCGCGTCGGACGGTGTGCCCGCGGTGATGGTCAGTGGCGACCAGCCGTGCGCGGAACCGCGGGCCCGCACCGTCCAGCCGTGCCGCCAGGCCCAGTTGACGACGTCGACCACCTGGTCCGGGCCGTCCGGCGCACAGGCCCACAGTCCGTCGGCGGTGATCTCGCCGACCCAGTTGCGGTACGCCGAGCGGTACAGCGCGACGTTGGCCGGAAAGTCCGGTAACTCCTGCGCCGCGACCGCCGGATCGGCCGCGACCAGGACGGGCACGGCGGCCAGCGCTGCCGCACTGAGCAGGAAACCCCGACGGCTCCAGGAGGGTTCTTCGGGTGCCCCGGACGGGAAGTTGCTCGCTGAACAATCAGTCACGGGCTCACGCTAGGCGCCGGTTGACACGTGCCGCCATCCTGTCGAAACACGTCACTCGTGTGAGTGAATGATTCACAGGTTCTGCACCGGAGCCGTCGGTTCCGCGAGCGGACGTGACGGATGACAGACTGACGCCATGGACGAGCGCACATTCGGTAGGTCTGGTCAGCACGCATCCGTCGTCGGTCTCGGGACCTGGCAACTGGGCGCCGACTGGGGAGACGTCGACGACAAGGAAGCCCTGGCGGTGCTGGAGGCGGCGGCCGAGGCGGGGGTGACCTTCTTCGACACCGCCGACGTCTATGGCGACGGGCGCAGCGAGCAGACCATCGCGGCGTTCCTCGCGGGCCGGCCGGACCTGCATGTGCTGGTGGCCACCAAGATGGGCCGCCGGGTCGAGCAGATCCCCCAGAACTACGTCCTGGACAACTTCCGCACCTGGAACGACCGTTCGCGGCGCAACCTCGGCGTCGACCGCATCGACCTCGTCCAGCTGCACTGCCCGCCCACGCCCGTCTACTCCACGGACGAGGTCTTCGACGCCCTGGACACCCTCGTCGAGGAGGAGCGCATCGCCGCGTACGGCGTCAGCGTGGAGACCTGCGAGGAGGCGCTGACCGCGATCGCCCGGCCGGGCGTGGCGAGCGTACAGATCATCCTCAACGCGTTCCGCATGAAGCCGCTGCGGGAGGTCCTCCCGGCCGCGCAGGAGGCCGGCGTCGGCATCATCGCCCGCGTCCCGCTCGCCTCCGGGCTGCTGTCGGGCAAGTACACCAAGGACACGGTCTTCCCCGAGAACGACCACCGCACCTACAACCGGCACGGCGAGTCCTTCGACGTCGGCGAGACCTTCTCCGGCGTCGACTACACGACCGGCGTCGAGGCCGCCGCGGAGTTCTCCGCGCTCGCGCCCGAGGGATACACCCCGGCCCAGCTCGCCCTGCGCTGGATCGTCCAGCAGCCCGGCGTGACCACCGTGATCCCCGGCGCCCGCTCACCCGAACAGGCCCGCGCCAACGCGGCCGCCGCCCGGCTCCCCCAGCTCGGCGAAGAGACGATCACCGCGATCCGCGACCTCTACGACCGTCGTATCAAGGACCAGGTCGAAGGCCGCTGGTAGACCCGGGCCGGGCGCTCACGGTTCCAGGAGCAGCTGCCACTCCTGCTCCTGGTCGCCAGAGACCGAGCCCTGCTCCTGGGCGGTGAACGTGTGGCCCAGCCTCTCGCGGGCCTTCGCCACCGCCTGGGGGCTGCCCTGCACGGTCACGGTCACCGCTCCGGAGAGGTGACCGCCGGTGCCCGGCGCGCCCCCGGGCGGCGGGTCGGCAGGATCGTGCTCGAACCTCGCGGTGTGGACCGTGACGCGGTCGTCCGCGGGCGGCTCCTCCTCGGGAGCCCCGAAGGCGGGCTCCAGGGCCCGCACGACCGCGCGTGCGTCGGCGGCGGTGCCGCCACTGAGTGTGAGCGTGAGCTCGGTGCCGGACATGATCGACGGACTCCTCGGCTGGTCGTCGTACACCTGCTGGTCGTCGCTTGCGTCTGCGCTTCGTGTAACCGCCCGGTGATCGCTCAAACGGCGGCCCTGTTTGCGCAGGGCCGATCAATCATGGCGAAAGCGGGAACACGGGTCGCAGAGAACATCCGGGCGATCGAGCCGGGAGGAGCCTTGCCGGACACGAACAGGGACGCCGACGACGTCAATGAGTGGGGACGGCACGAGACCGACGAGGAGCGGGCCGACCGGAAGTGGGGCGATCTGATCCAGGAGGTCAGGGTCGCCCAGACCGGGGTGCAGATCCTGTTCGGCTTCCTGCTCACCGTCGTGTTCCAGCAGAAGTACGACTCGCTGGAACAGACCGACAAGACCATCTACATCGTCACCGTGGTGCTGGGCGCCGCCGCGACCGGGGCGCTGATCGGCCCCGTCTCCCTGCACCGCCTGGTCTCCGGGCAGCGGGTCAAGACGGAGGCCGTCACATGGGCCTCCCGGCTGACCTTCGTCGGCCTGGTGCTCCTCCTCGCCACCATGACCTCGTCGCTCCTGCTGATCCTTAGGGTCGCGACCCACAACGCGGCCGTGCCGTGGATCGTCACGGGAGTGGTCGCATGGTACGTACTGTGTTGGTTCGTGGTGCCGTGGTGGACCCGGCACCGGCATACGGCCGACTGACACCGAGCGCGTCGAGCTGCCGGTCGTGCAGGCGGGAGAGCACCAGCACCGAGACCGTCGCGCCGATCAGTGCGCAGAACATGTCCCACTGCGTGTCCCACACATCGCCCTGCGTCGCCAGGAACGCGTCCGCCGAATGCCCGCCGATCACGGCGGCCAGCCACTCCAGCATCTCGAAGACGGCGCTGAAGGCCAGGCACGCGCACACGGTCAGCGGGGCCAGCCAGCGGCTGCCGCGCAGCGGCGAGGTACGGCTGAGCAACTCCCGTACCAGCACCGCCGGGACGAAGCCCTGCATGAGGTGCCCGAAGCGGTCGTAGGGATTGCGGGCCAGGCCGCAGGTGTCCCGCACCCAGTCGCCCAGGGGCACCTGGGCGTAGGTGTAGTGGCCGCCCACGGCCAGGACGAGCGCGTGCACCGCCAGCAGACAGCACAGCAGGTTCGTCAGCGGGAAGCGCCGCCAGGCCAGCACCACCAGCGGCAGCCCGACCAGCACCCACACCGTCTCCAGGAACCAGGTGCCGCGCTCACGCGGACCCCAGGCCGACACGGCCAGTCCCGCGACCACCACGGCGGCGGCCATGGCGGGCAGGTGCCGTCGCGGGACGGCAGGGTGCACAACGGCGGTCATGGGGGCTCCTCTCGGCCGGCCAGGAGCCCCCATCGTGGTGGAGCGGGTGGGGGCGGGCATGAGTACGGCTACTCAGCCCGGCCCGGGTATCCGGTGCTCAGCCCTTCGCGCCGCGCAGCGCCGTCAGGCACGAGGCGATGGCCTGCTGGAGCTCCTCCAGGCGCTCCACCATGTCGTCCTCGACGAACTCCTGCACATCGTCGAAGGTCAGCTCCTCGAACACCTTGGTCGCCTTCTGCAGGCTGCTGTAGAACTTCGTCCGCCGCTCCTGCACGCGCAGCTCGGGGTCGGCCTCCACGGTCTCGGCGACGAGGGACTTCATGGTGTCGTAGGCCTCGCTCGCCCAGTCGCCGGTGTCCTCGTCCTCCTCGAGTTCGTCGATGAGCGACAGGTGCCGCTCGGCCTCCTGGCGCAGGTCGACGGGCGCGTCGATGGTCTGGCCCGCGGGCGTCTTGACCTGGCCCGTCTCGGCGATCTGGCGCACATAGCCGATCCGGTCGGCGGACCGGCTCTCGCTCGCGACGGCCTTCTTCAGGTCGTCCGTACGTACGACGTCACGCGCCAACTCGGCCTGCAGCTCCGGGTCTTCACGGACCCGGTCCAGCAGCGCCTGGCGGGCCGCACGGGCGGTGGAGGGGTCGGCGAGGATCGCGGCGCGCAGCGCGGTGGGGTTCTCGGCGACCTCCAGCGCCTTCGTCGGCCGGATGCCCTCGGCCTCGGCGGCCTCGGCGATGGCGGTGCCGCGCTCGGAGGTGGCGCTGTTGCGGGAGACGTAGTAGCTCAGCCACACGTCGGCGTCCGGCAGCTCGACCTCCTGGCCCGGCTGCAGCGCCTCGAAGTGCGGCACCATGCCGTCGTCGGCGGCCCGGTCCCAGGCCTTGTAGTAGCGCATGACGCGCTCGGGGGAGCACCCGGCCAGCTCCGCGAACTCCTTCGCGGACACCTTCGGCGTCTCCTCCGCACTCTGCCCGCCGGGCCGTACGCTGCGCGCCACCATCAGGCCGAAGGCCCACCCTCCGGTCCGCGCGTAGACGCCGAACTCGCGCGCGTCCCGCGCGACGAGGTCGGACAGGGGCGCGGGGGACGTCTCGGAGGGGACGATCGCTAGGGTCACGGATGACTCTCCTGTGCAAAGCCGGTCGGACTGCAAAAGTGCAGACCGCAGCCTATCCGCACCCACGAGTCCGATCCGTCGGCGATCCTCGGCCGGGCTCGGCGCCGGATGCCTCCCGGTCAGCCGAACGCGTCGTGCAGCGCGGGCAGCAGCGTCTTCTCCGCCCAGTCCAGATACGCCGGTTGCGACTCGCCGCCGATCTGCACCAGTGCGATCTCGCCGAACCCGGCCTCGGCGTACGGGCGTACGGCCTCGACGAAGTCGTCCGGGTCGTCGCCGCACGGGATCGACGCGGCGACGTCGTCATGGGTGACGTACTGGGTCGCCGACTCGAACGAATCCGGGTGCGGCAGCTCGGAGTTGACCTTCCAGCCGCCGCCGAACCAGCGGAACTGCGCGTGCGCGCGCTTCACGGCGGTGTCCCGGTCGGGGTCGTGGCAGACGGGCAGCTGGCCCACCCGCGGCTTGCCCTCGCCGCCGTGCCGGTCGAAGGCCGCGAGCAGCCCCTCCTCGGGCTCGGTGGCGACGACCAGGTCGGCGAGCCGGCCGGCGAGCGCGCAGGACTGTTCGCCGGAGACGGCGATGCCGATGGGCGGCGGCTCGTCCGGCAGGTCCCACAGCCGGGCGGACTCCACGTCGAAGTGCGTGCCGCGGTGGTTCACATGGCCGCCCTCGAAGAGTGCGCGAATGATCTCCACGGCCTCCTCGAGCATCTCGTGGCGTACGTCGACCGAGGGCCAACCGCCGCCCACCACATGCTCGTTGAGGTTCTCCCCGGAGCCGAGACCCAGCCGGAACCGGCCCTCGGACAGCAGCTGCATGGTGGCGGCCTTCTGCGCGACCACCGCCGGGTGGTAGCGGACGGTCGGACACGTCACGTAGGTCATGAGGGGGATGCGCGAGGTCGCCTGGGCCGCCGCGCCCAGCACGCTCCACGCGTACGGTGAGTGACCCTGCGAGCGCAGCCACGGGAAGTAGTGGTCAGAGGTCACCGAGAAGTCGTAGCCGGCGTCCTCGGCCCGCACCAGATGGTCGACGAGGTCACGGGGGCCGGCCTGCTCGGTCATCATCGTGTATCCGATTTGCACCATAACCGCCGAGTCCCCTGCGCGAGCCACGGAAAACTGCTCGCCCCCGCCTCGATCAAGGGTTGATCGCCGGGGGAGGATGCGGTCATGAGTGCTCGCCCGCTGCCCTCCGCCACCCTCGCCGCCCAAGGGGTGGACGCCGCCGGTGTCCACACCTTCCTCGACGCCCTCGAAGCCGCCCCGGACATCGAGCCGCACAGCCTGATGATCATGCGGCACGGGCACCTCGTCGCCTCCGGCTGGTGGGCGCCGTACACACCCGACCGCCTCCACCTGCTGTACTCGGTCAGCAAGAGCTTCACGGCCACGGCCGCCGGGTTCGCGCTGGACGAGGGGCTGATCGGTCTCGACGACCCGGTGATCTCCTACTTCCCGGAGTTCGAGGCCGACATCACCGATCCGCGCAGCCGCGCCATGCGGGTGCGGCACGTGGCGTCGATGGCGAGCGGACACGACGCCGAGACCTACGACCGGGCGCACGCGCTCGACCGCGAGGACCTGGTCCGCGGCTTTCTGCTGCTGCCGCCGGACCGCGAGCCGGGCACCGTGTTCGCCTACAACCAGCCCGCCACGTACACGCTCGGCGCGATCGTGCAGCGGGTCACCGGGCAGTCGCTCACCGGATATCTACGGCCGCGCCTGCTGGACCCCCTCGGTGTGGGCGAGGTCGCCTGGCTGGCCGACCGGTCCGGCCGTGAGCTCGGCTTCAGCGGGCTGCACGGCACGACGGACGTGATAGCCCGGCTCGGCCAGCTGTACCTGCGCGAAGGAGCCTGGGAGGGGAAACGGCTGCTGTCGCCGGAGTGGGTCGCCGAGGCCACCCGCGCGCACATCCCGACGGCCGGCGCGATGGGAGATCAGGACCGGTCGGACTGGGACCGGGGCTACGGCTTCAAGTTCTGGCAGTCCCGGCACGGCTACCGCGGCGACGGCGCCTACGGACAGTTCTGCCTCGTACTGCCCGAGCACGACGCCGTGATCGCCACGACCGCGGCCACCGAGGAGATGCAGCAGCTGCTGGACCTGGTCTGGGAACACCTGCTCCCGGCCTTCGAGGACGGCCCGTTGCCCGGCCGGAGCGACGCGGACACGGCCCTGCGCGAGCGGTTGGCCGGGCTCGCGCTTCCGCCTGCCGCGGGCAGCCCCGTACCGCCGGCGCGTCCACAGGACTGGTCCGGTGCGCAGTTCACACCGTACGGCGGAGTCTGCGCGGACCAGCCGAGGCTGACCGCGGTCGAGGTGACGGCGGCAGCGGACGGCCGGCTACTCGGCCTCACCGAGGACGGCCATCGGCTGGATCTGCGGATCGGGGAGGACGGCTGGACCGTTGCCGAGGAGCCGTTGCCGGTCGCGGTGAGCGGCGGTTGGACCGACACGGACACCCTCGCCGTGGACGTCCAGTTCCTGGAGACACCGCACCGGCTGACCGTGACATGTTCGCTGCCCGACCGGACGTTCACGGCGCGGTGGCACACGACCCCGCTGCACGGCCCGCGGCTGCTCTCCATGCGGGCGCCGCGCGTCTCAGTCTGACGAGGTCCGGAACGTCCGCAGGAAGGTGTCGAGGGCCTGCCGGTTCGCGGAGTCGTCCCAGTCGGCCGCCGGGGTCGTCCAGCGCAGCGAGAAGCCGCGGCCGCCGCCGAGGAGGAAGCCGCGGCCGAAGGTGTGCACCTGCTTGCCGTCGACCTCGGACAGCCACTCCATGTCGGCGGCCTTGTCGCCCTGGTACGTCGTCGCCTTGATCTGCCCGATCCGCCGGTACCCGGCGTACTGCTGCAGTTCGGGCTCGACATCGTCACGCCACACGGCGACCGGGTCCGACCCCACCACTTTGCTGTAGGTGACCGCGAGGCTGCGCGGGTCGTCCTTCGCGCCGAAGAAGACGCGGTACGACAGGTCGTCCACCCGCGAGGTGCCCTGCCGCTTCCAGCCCTTGGGAAGGGCGATCGAGAAGCCCTCCGGCGCGGTGTAGCGGTGGAAGCCGGCAGGGAGCGCGTTGCCCGATGGCGACGGCGACGGGGAGGACGAAGACGACGGTGGCGAAGTGCTGGGCGTCGCCGACGCGGACGGGGCGGAGGTCCGCCCCTCGGTGCTCGCGCCGGCTGTGACGGACGCCGAGGGCTGCGGTGCCGTGTCGGTCCCGGCGCTGTCCGTGCCCGGCAGTTGGTGGGTCGCGGCGAGCACGGCGACCGCGACGGTGACCACGGCAAGGGCGGTCCCGAACGCCATGGTGCGTCTGCTCCAGCCGGGAGCCGCATGGCACGCGGCGGTGTAGACACCGCGCAGCCGGGGCCGGGGCATGGCCTCCATGGTCGACTCGGGATCCTCGGTGAGCACGCGGCTCAGGGCCTCCCGGACCACCGGACGGGTCAGCCGCTCCCGGTAGTTCTTGCGCAGCAGCCCCTGCACGGTCTGGGTGATCGGCCCCGCATGCACCGGCGTGCGCAGCGGCAGCCGGTCCACGCCCTTCAGCGTGGCCTCGGGCCGGTCCCGGTCCCGGAACGGCGGCCGCCCCTCGACCATCGTGTAGAGGATCGCGCCCAGCGCCCACAGGTCCGCCGCCGGCCCGATGCGCTCGTCGCGGGCCTGCTCCGGGGAGGCGTACGACGGTGCGCTCAGCCGCGGCGCCAGGGTCGCGCCGGCCAGGCCGAAGCCGGTGACCACGACCGAACCCCGGTCCTGTACGAACACCTGGCCCGGGCTGAGTTCACCGTGGGTGATGCCCTCGCCGTGCGCGGCCTCGAGCACGTCGAGCAGCTGCAGCCCGATCCGCGCGGCCCGCACATAGTTGAACGTGCCCTGCTGGGCGATGAGTTCGGCCAGCGGCGTGCCGTCGATCCACTCGGTGACGATCCACAGGGTGCCGTCCTGCTCCACGGCGTCGACCACCGTCGCCACCGCCCCCGGGCAGAGCAGCCCCATGGTCTCGGACATGCGGATGATGCGCGCGGTCGCCCGGGGCGCGGCCTCACCGTCCGGATCGTCCGGGAGGTCGATCTGCGTGAGGAGATACGGGCGTTGGGCGTTGACGTCCTTGCCGTACCAGCAGACGCGGTTCGTCTCGCGATGGACGACATCCACGAGCCGGTACCTACCGGCGACCAACTCGTGCGTGAAGACATGCGCCTTGACCATGGTCATCCCTCGCTGAACCCCTGGCTCTCTGCTTTCACAGAGGTACGAGGGGTGTGACGGGATGTGTTCAAAGGAACCGCAAATCAACGGCCGACGCGGCCATTTGTTCACGCACCGTTGGGCGAATTCCAGGAAGTCCCCTATTCCTGAACGGAATTCAACCCCCGCGGCATTCGAGGGCGGCGGCAGAAACTCAGCGCAGCCCGAAGCGTTCCGCCCACGCCATGACATCGCCGGTCGTCGCGTTGCCCCCGCACACCACCAGCCCGAGCCGTGCGCCGTCACCGACCCGCTCGAGCACCCGCCGGGCCGCGGGCAGCAGACACCCGGCTGCGGGCTCGGACCACACCTTGGCGTGGTCGGCGAGATCGAGCGTGCCCTGCACCGCCTCCCGGTCCGGCACCACGAGCACCTCGTCGACCAGCGCGGACACATGGTCGTACGTCAGCTGCGACACGGACGGCGCGCTGAGCGTGGACGAGATGGACGACAGGGTGACCGGCACCGGACCGCCCGCCGCCAGCGCCTCGGACATGGCCTCCGCGCCCTCCGTCTCCACGCCCCAGACCCGCACGCCCGGGCGCAGGGCCCGCAATGCCGCCGCGACGCCGGAGATCAGACCTCCGCCGCCGATGCTGACGACCACGTCGGTGAGGTCACCGGCGTCGGCGGCGAGCTCCAGACCGACGGTGCCCTGTCCGGCGATCACGACGGGGTCGTCGAAGGGGTGCACCAGCGTCAGCCCCTCCTCCTGCAGCGGTTTCATCAGCGCGAACGCCTCGGCCATGTCGTCGGTCAGCCGCACCGACGCGCCCGTGGCCGCCACGAGCTCGACGGAACGGGTGGGCGCCGACCGCGGCATGACCACGGTGGCCTTCACATCGAGGGCAGCGGCCATCACCGCCAGGGCGATCCCGTGATTGCCGCCGCTGACCGCCACGACCCCGGCGGCCCGCTCCCGCTCGCTCAGCGACAGCAGCTTCGCCGTCGCCCCGCGCGCCTTGAACGAGCCGGTGCGCTGCAGCAGTTCGAGCTTGAGGGTGACCGGGACACCGAGCAGCGCGGACAGCCCCGGGCTGGGCACGGTAGGTGTCCGCACGACGTGCCCGGCGATCCGCTCGGCCTTGGCTTCGATCTCCGAGATCCCGATCAAGACACCCATCCTCCCGGCACGGGGCGACATTCCGCACCGCTTGCACCCTGGCCCGGAAGGCGGCGCAGGTCAAACAGTTTCGGGCCTGGGGGTGGGGGAGGGGCTGCGGGCCTGCGCCGTCTCAGAGGTCCCGTTGCACCAGGAAGCCCAGCAGGGATCGCAGCTCGTCCGCGGCTCGCCCGTCCAAGGCCACGTCAGCCAGGGCCTTCTCCACGGCGGCGACGTGACTACGGGCCTCGGCCACCGCCGCCGACCGGCCGCCCAGCTCATCGATCAGCGCGGCCGCCTCCTCGGGCTCCCCGCCCGCCTCCAGCAGCGCGGCGAGCCGCTGCGCCCCGGGTGCCTCGGAGCCGAGCGCGGCCAAGACCGGGAACGTCTTCTTCCGCTCCCGCAGATCACCGTGCACCGGCTTCCCGGTGACCTCGGGATCGCCCCAGATGCCCAGCACGTCGTCGACGACCTGGAAGGCGACCCCCAGGTGCCGCCCGGCACGGTCGAGGGCGGTGACCACCGGTGGTTCCGCGCCGCCGAGCAGGGCGCCGAGTGCCGCCGCGCAGCCCAGCAGCGCGCCCGTCTTGTGCTCGGCCATCGCCCGGTACTCGTCCGGCCGCACCCGCTGCGGTCCCGTCCAGGGGCGCGAGGCGAACAGCAGATCGTCGGCCTGTCCGCGCACCAGGTCACCCAGCGCCACCGAGAGCACCCGCACGGCCTGCGGCCCGGCTGTCGTGGCCGCGAGGGTCTCGACGGCCAGTGCGAACAGTGCGTCACCCGCGAGGACCGCGGGCCCGGTGCCGTACGCCTTCCATACGGTGGGGCGGCGTCGCCGGGCCGGGTCGCCGTCCATGATGTCGTCGTGCAGCAGCGAGAAGGTGTGCACCAGCTCCACCGCGACCGCCGCCGGCACCCCGGCCCGCCCGGGCGCACCCGCCGCCTCCGCCCCGAGCACGGCCAGCGCCTGCCGCACCCCCTTTCCACCGGACGCGACGGCGGGCGCCCCGCCCACCTCGCACCAGCCGAACGAGTACCCGGCCATCTCACCCATCCACGGATGCATCCGTCCGACGGCCTCCACCAGCGCGGGCCGCACCAACTCACGGCAGCGGGCGAGGACGTGGGGAGCGTCGGCCGGTGCCTGCAGCACCGAGGGAAGCGCCGTCACCGTACGACCTCCGCCTCGACGCCGAACTCCTGCTGGGCCCGGGCCACCATCTCCCGTGCATGACGCAGGCCGATCCGTTCCAACTCATCGGCCAGATATGCGAGTTCGGCAGCCGTCTCGGCACGGTCGCGGCCCAGCCTGGCCAGCGACTTGGCCAGCCCGAGCCGGGAGAGCGCCTCCCCGCGCGGCTCGCTCATCGCACGGAACTCCGTCAGCGCCAGTTCGTACAGCTCCCGCGCCTCGGCGTGGCGCCCGGCCCGGTACAGGACGTTGCCGCGCATCTTGTGGTTGTAGGCCAGCGCGCTCGACAACTTCATCGCACGGCACGTCGACTCCGCCTCCGACAGCAGCGCGAGCGCCCGCTCCACATCGCCGTCCCGCACGGAGACGATGTCGGCGAGCCCGCGCAGCGCCCACGCGTGGCCGCGCCGGTCCTCGGCGCGCGCCGCTATGTCGGCCGCCTCCTCGAACAGCGCGTAGGCGGTGTCGTACTCGCCGGTGTTGCGGTGGATCTGTGCGATGCCCTCGAGCGCCCACACCGTGTGCCGTGCCTCCCCGCGCCGCCGGGCCTCGGCCAGCAGCTGCTCGTGCAGCCGGGCGACGGCCTCGTAGTCGCCCTGGATGCGACCGGTCTCGGCGAGGCCCGCCAGCGAGTAGCCGCGTACGACGACGTCGCCGCCCAGTTCGCCGAGTTCGGCCGCGAGCCTCAGCAGCCGCCAGGCCAGTGGGAAGGCGCCCCGCTGCCGGGCCAGGGTGCCGCCGCTCCACAGTGCCCAGGCCATCGCCGCCGTGTCCCCGGCCGCCCGCGCCGCCCGGTAGCTCGCCTTCCACGCCCGGTCGGCGTCCCCGACCTGCCCCAGCCGGCGATGCGCCTCGGCGACCGCGAGCCCGGAACGTGCCACCTCCCCGTGCCGCCCGGCCCGCTCCGCCGCCCTCAACTCCCTGGTACCGGCGGCCAGTACGTCGGTGAGCGAGGAGTTCACGGACAGTGTGGTGAGGGCGCCCTGATACTCCGGGGCGAATGCCTTGCCGTACATGGATGCCTTTCGTTCCATATACACGCCATGTATACACACTGTGTATACATGGCGTGTATAGAGCGTCGAAAAATGTGCCCCGGCCCAGGGGCCGGGGCATCACCTGATATTGGTCAAGACGTGATCAGCTCCGCGGAGGTTGCCCGTGAGGCGCAGATCACTACGTGAGGTCTCAGTGCTGCTGCGCCTTCTGCGGGGTCGCCTCGCTCGGCCGTACGACGACGTACCCGTCGCCCTGCAGCATCAGCTGCACCGCCTCGCCGGAACCGCCCCGCAGCATCGAGCCTATGGACTGCGAACGGTGCAGCGAGGTCTGCAGACCGGCCGTCCAGCCGACCACCGCGTCCGTGTCGACGTACACCGGGAACTGCGGCGAGACCGGGATGACCAGCGGATTGCCCTCGCACACCAGGCCCAGCCTGCCCTGCCCGGTGAAGACGCTGTTGAACAGGCCGCCGCCGGCGATGCCCGCGCCCTTGACCGTCGCGATCCGGTACGACAACGAGGCGTCGAAACACAGGACGTTGCGGCCGTTGACGGTGAACTCGTCGCCGGGGTCGACATCGACCACGAAACAGTTCTGCGCCTCGTGCGCGAACCAGGCCTCGCCCTGGCCGCGCACCGCCATCAGCGGCAGCCCCTCCCCGGTGACCGCGCGCTTGAGCATGCCGCCCACGCCCTGGCCCTTGCGCTCGAACTGGAGGTTGCCGCGGTAGGCGATCATCGCGCCCTGGCGGGCGAGCATCTCGCCGTTCACCGCGTACTTGATGCATTTGGCGTTCTCGACGGTCATGCCCGCCTGTGTGGCCGGCTGGACCATGTGGTCACTGGAAAAGAGGGAACCCTTCATGCGCGCATCTTGTCCCGGAGGATCTCGTTCCGCCAAGATCGCTGCGTGGGGCGGTTCTCGGTGGTCAGGCGCCGAACAGCTGCGTCCAGTACGTGCCTTGCCGGCCGCCGCCCTCGAAGCCGATCCCGATATGGGTGAAGTCGGCCTTGAGGATGTTGGCACGGTGGCCGGGACTGTTCATCCAGCCGTCCACCACCTCGGCGGGGGAGCGCTGGCCGCAGGCGATGTTCTCGCCGATCGAGCGGCGTCTCGCGCCGGCCGCGGCCGCCCGGTCCCAGGGCTGACTGCCCTCGGGCGAGGTGTGGGAGTAGAAGGCGCGGGCCACCATGTCCGCGCTGTGCGCCTGCGCCGCGGCGGTGAGGTGGGGGTCGGCGGCCAGGGGACGCAGACCGGCGCGGCCGCGCTCACGGTTGGTGAGGTCGGCGACCTCGGCTGCCGTACGGGCCAGGTCGCCGGGGGTGAGGGGCCTGGCCCACAGTGCGGTCCAGTAGGTGTCGCCCGTACCGTCGACCCACGCCAGCCCGGCGTGTGTGAAGCCCGGGTCCCGCAAGGTGCGTCGGGCCGGCTCGTCGCCCAGGCAGTAGTCGACGAACTCGGCGGGGGTGCGGGGGCCGGAGACCAGATGCTCGCCGACCGTGACGTACGTGTATCCGGCCGCCGTGATCCGCTGGTAGACGGAGACTCCGTCCCGGCCCTCGACGCCCAGGCGTCCAGCGCCGGCCATGGCGGCGGCGTGGGCGCGAGCCGCTGTCGCCAGGCGTGCGTCGAGGGAGACCGGCGGTGAACCGGCCGCCGCGCGGGCGGAGTTGACCAGACCGAGGAGGCCGTCCGGGTCGGGGGAGGGGGCGAGATGCGGTGACGGAGCTCCAAGCGCCGGCGACGCCGCGGTCGCCGCTCCGTCGTCGGCGACATCGACGCCGAAGTCCCGCGCGATACCGGCGAGTCCGTCCGCGTATCCCTGCCCCAGCGCCCGCAGCTTCCAGCCGTCGCCCCGCCGGTAGATCTCCGCGAGCAGCAGCACCGTCTCCTGCTGTGGGTGCGGCGGCGCGAACCGGGCGAGGGAGCGGCCGCCGGGAGCGGTGACATGGAGTGTGGGGGCGGGGAGGCGGCCCAGGGGGGTGCCGGGCTCGGCCGGGCTCGCGACCACCGTGACCCGCGTGGCACCGGGGCGCAGACTCGGCGGGTCGACGGTGAGCGCGTCGCCGTCGAGACGGACTCCCGGGGCGGACGGCTGGTTGTAGAACACGAAGTCGGCGTCGCCCCGGACCTTGCCCCCGTCATCAGTGACGAGCGCGGAGACGTCGAAGGGGCCGGGCACCCGGACGGTCACCGCGCCGCCGGGAAGAGGCATGTTGCCCCCGGGGACCAACTCGCTCATTCCGCCGCCCTGGTGTCGTCGTCCGGCCCCGGTGGGGTCGACCGGAAAACGTCCACCGGCGGACAGGGGTTCCCGCCCGGGTGCCGGCGGTGTGTCCGCGGTCCGGTCAGCGCGTCCAGTAGCGGATGTTGCGGAAGCGGGCCTCCGCGCGGCCGGAACCGTGGTCGTACACGCCGTTCTTGAAGTAGCGCGTGGCGGGGCCCCGGTCGTCGACCGTCAGGACCAGGGAGTCGTCGAAGTAGACCTGGATCGTCCCGGTCCCGCTGCTCGCCCGGTGGGCGATCTTCACGTTGAACCAGGTGTCCTAGGCGCCGGTCTTCAGCACCGTGCCGTCGTAGCGCCGCACGGTGCCGCCGCCGGTGTCGTAGACGTTGAGCATGATGTCGGTGGCGGGGGTGCCCGAGGGGTGGACGCCGCGCAGGATCTGCACGAAGGAGGCGCCGTCCGTGCCGGAGGGAAGGTGGACGTCGGCGTCCCACATGTGGTCGCCCGTGGTGTAGTCGACCTTCCAGCGCATCTCGGTGCGCGGGTCGGTGGAGCTGCCCTCCTGGAACGGCTCGTCGGTGGCGTACACCCACATCCGGTGGACACCGCCGCTGTAGCTGTGCCGGTCGGCGAGGTCGAGGTTCCAGGGCTTGTGCCAGCTGTACGTGAACGAGGTCTGCGTCCAGCCGTCGGTCGGGTCGGCGGCCGCGACGGCGAGCGGGACCGGCGGGAGGGCGAGCGCGGCGCCGCCGGTCAGCAGACCGGCTCCGGCCCGTAAGAGGGATCTTCTGTTCATCGCGTGTCCTCTCCGGCGAAGGGGTGCAGGGCGATCGTGCGCGAACGCAGGCAACCCCAAGACATCGGAGGAGTCAAGGTAGTTGGGTGCATCCGTGTCGTTGACAGGTGCACGAAGCATGCTTAGGTTCGTCGATACACCCGATGTATCGCCCGGCTCCGCTTTCAACACGGGAGGGCTTCATGGCGGTTCCGATCAGAACCGTGGTTGCCGCGCTGTGCGCCGGACTCGCGGCCACACTGTGCACGACGGCGCCCGCGCGGGCCGACCGTGCCGCAGATTCCCACGAGCAGCTCTGGGCGGTGTCCGGCCCAGGACGCACGGCAGCGGCGGGCGCACCGCGCGCCCAGGTCGCCCTCGACGGCACCACGGGCGCGCTCAGCCTGTCGGTGTCCCGTGGCGGCCGTACGGTCATCGAGCCGTCGCCCGTCGGCATCGTCACCGAACAGGCCGACCTCTCCAAGGACTTGCGGTTACTGCACCGCAAGGACCGCCTGGTCGACGAGCGTTACCGGACCAAGTCCGGCAAACGGCTGGAACGCCGGGCCCTCATGAACGAGACCCGTCTGTCGTTCGCCACTGCGGCGGGCGCCCGGTTCGACCTCGTCGTCCGCGCCTCCGCCGACGGCGTCGCCTACCGGTACGTCCTGCCGGCGGGGCACGGCGACGTGCTCGGCGAGACGTCCGCCTTCAATCTGCCGCCGGACGCGAGCGCGTGGCTCGGCACCTACCGGGTCGACAACGAGGGCCAGTTCGGGCAGTACACCGCTGCGAGCGCCCCTACCGGTGAGTACTCCGACCAGGCGCTCTTCGCGACGGACGGCGGCTACACCCTGCTCGCCGAGTCGGACCTCACCGGCAGGTACTCCGGCGCCCGTCTCGCCCACGACCAGGGCAGCGGCACCTACCGGATCAAGCTCGCAGACGACCGCGTCCACACCGACGGCGCCCTCGCCACGCCCTGGCGGGCCATGGTCACCGGCGACCTCGCCACCGTCACCCGCTCCACCTTCACCGACGACCTCGCCCCCGCCTCCAAGGTCGCCGACACGTCCTGGATCCGTCCCGGCACGGTCCTGTGGACCTGGCTCGCCGGCGGCAAGGAGGCAGGCCAGAGCCTCGCCGCGCAGAAGGCCTACGTCGACTACGCCGCCGCCCGGCACTGGCCTTACGAAGCCGTCGACGCCGGCTGGTACTTCAAGACCGACGCGTGGGACACCACCGACCCCGACTGGCAGACCAACAGCTGGATGCCCCAACTCACCGACTACGCACGGGCCAAGGGCGTCGGGATCATCGTCTGGATCCACCAACGCGACCTCGACACACCCGAGGAACGCGCCCAGTGGCTGCCCACCCTGGAGCGCTGGGGAGTCAAGGGCGTCAAGATCGACTTCATGAACTCCGAGGCGCAGCCCATGCTCCAGTGGTACGACGCCATCCTCAAGGACACGGCCGCCCACCACCTCATGGTCGACTTCCACGGCTCGACGATCCCCAAGGGCATCCAGCGCACCTGGCCGCAGGTCATGACCCTGGAGGGCGTCGGCGGCGAGGAGAAGCGCACCAACACCGCCGCCCACCTCACCACCCTGCCCTTCACCCGCAACGTGATCGGCTCCATGGACTTCACGCCCGGCGCCTTCCAGCGCGTGGGCCTGCGCCCCAACTCGGACGCCGCCGAGGTGGGCCTGACGGTCGCCTACGAGTCGGGCCTGCAGATGTTCGCCGGCACCCCCGAGTCGTACGACGCCCGGCCGCTCGCCCGGGCCTTCTTCGACCAGGTGCCCGCAGCCTGGGACGACACCCGGCTGCTCGCCGGACAGCCCGGCAAGGAAGCGGTACTCGCCCGTCGCAGCGGCGACCGCTGGTTCCTGGGCGGGGTGTACGCCGGGGATGCCCGTACGGCCTCGGTGCCCCTGTCGCTCGGTCCGGGACGGTGGCTGGTGGAGACGATCCGGGACGGTGCCGACGGTCTCGTCCAGGACCGGCAAGTGCTGCGCGGCGGTGAGGAGTTGAGCGTCGATGTAGTGGCCAACGGCGGCTTCGCCGGGATCGCGTGCCCCTGGCGGCCGGGGGTCACGACCTGCTACCGATGAGCCGCCGGACAGGCCCCAGTGAACGGGTGGTACGCCGTGAGTCTTTCGATCGGAGTCGTCGTTCACGCAAGCCGACGCGGGGTCTTCGAGGAGGCAGTCGAGCCGCTGTCCGGAATCTCCCTGAAGTGGGTGACCTACGGACATGAGCAGGAGATCCTGCCCCGCGTGCGGCGGCTCGTCGACGGCCATGCCCTGGACGGACTGCTGGTGGGCGCCGTGCCGTACCGCGCCTGCCGTGACGTCCTCGCCCGCAACCTACCCGTCGCCGTCATCCGCAGCTCCGCCCTCGACCTGGCCCTGGCCTTGTCCCAGGCGCAGGCCCGCGGCTGGCCCCCGGTTCCGGTCAGCATCGACACCTTCGCCCAGGAGGTGGTCTCCGAGGTCACGGAGGCGGTGCATCTCGACCGGACCAGGGTCGGCTGTCTGCCGTACGCCGACGACCAGAGCGTCGACGAGATCTGCGCCTTCCACCGGCGGTCGCTCCAGGACGGCGACGGCTATGTCATCACCGCACGGACAGCGGTGCTACGGCAGCTGCGCGGCACCCTGCGGGTGCTGAACGGCTCGCCCACGCCGTCCAGCATCCGCTCGGAACTGCACGAGCTGGTGCTGCGCATCCGGTCCGAGCGTGCGGGTGCAGCCGGATTCGCCGCCGGTGTCTTCTGCGTCAACAGACTCGGAAACTCAGGAGACTTGGAGCGCAGCCGGATGGGGCTGCTGCATCTGCTGCGGGCCACGCCCGAGCTCACGGACGCGTGGATCGAGAACCGTGGCCGACGCGGCGTAGTGGTGCTCGGGCGCCGGACCTTGTTCGAGAACCTCAGCCGCAACTGGCTTGTCGTGCCGGTGCTGCAGCAGGCCCAGGAGGCGCTGGGTGTGGAGGTGTCGGCCGGCTTCGGCGTCGGTCCGTCCGCCCGCACCTCGGTGGTTCTCGCCGAACGGGCCGCCGCCCGCGCGGAGTCGGAGAACCGGCCGTGCGGCTATCTGATGGAGGACAGCGGGTTGGTCATCGGCCCGATGGGGCCGGGAGGACAGCCGCAGGCCCGGTCCTTCAGCGAGCAGGGCGACCGTGTGCGCGAGCTCGCGCGGACCGTCGGGCTGAGTCCGGCAACGTTGTCAAGGCTGGCCGCGATCGAGCAGGACCTCGCCGGACGGGCCGTCACACCACGCGAGTTGGCCGACGCCATGGCCATCACCGACCCCAGCGGCCGCCGTCTGGTCCGCAAGCTGCACGCACACGGTCTGGTCACCGCCGAGGGGTGCGCACCGACTCATGGGAAGGGGAGGCCGACAAGTCTGTACCGACTGGCGATCGACGCGGCACTCACCGAATCCGGCAACGGGACCCCTTTGCCAACAGCCTGACGGCGCACGGTCACAGCAGCGCCTCGGCGACGGCCCTCAGATTGGCCCGCCCCCGCCCGTACGCACACAGCCCGTCCGCCACCTCGGTCTCCGCGTCCGGCATCCCGGTGGCGACGAGGAGTGCGTCCGGGCGCCCGTCGAGCAGGGCCGCACGGGCCTCGGCCTGCCAGGGGTGCAGGTCCGGGTCCTCGGTGGCGATGAGCAGCGGTCGTCCCTGGGCGCGGCGCAGGATGTCGGCCACGTCCACGGGACCCTGTGCGGCCACTACGCCCTCGGTGCCCGGGATGACCTCGCGCAGGATGGAGACGAGGTCGGAACGGGCCCATTCCAGCGCGGGGTTGGGGCGGCGGTGCAGGTCGACGACGAAGGGATCGAGGACGGGCCCGGGCAGTGGCTTCCAGCGGATGGCCCGCCGGGCCGCGACCAACCCGATGTCCTCGGGAGCACGCCCGCCGCTCGTCGCCGGTGGCTGCGCGAACCGCCCGGCCAGGGCGTCCACGCGGCCGGCAGCCTCGACCACTCGGGCCGGGTCCAGCCTGGCGCTCGCCATCGCGTCGAGCAGGGCGTCCCGGCACCGCAGCCACAGTTCCGGATCCGGGCGGGCGATGATCAGCAGGTCGGCGCCCGCAGCGATCGCGTCGACGGCACCGGCCGCCTCGCCCACCCCGGATGCGATCGCCTTCATCTCCAGGGCGTCGGTCACGATGACGCCCTGAAAGCCGAGTTCGGTGCGCAGGAGGTCGGTGAGGACACGGCGGCTGAGGGTGGCGGGAGCGGCGGGGTCGAGCGCCGGGTGGACGACGTGCGCCGTCATGACGAGCGGGACGCCCGCGCTGATGGCGGCCCGGAACGGCAACAGGTCGACCTCTCGCAGGACCTGCTCGTCCCTAGTGTCGACGGCGACACCCAGGTGACTGTCCACGGCGGTCGAGCCATGACCCGGGAAGTGCTTGGCGCACGGGGCGACACCGGCCGTCAGTGTGGCCTCGATCCAGGCGGTGACATGCCGGGCGGCGAGGCCGGGGTCGGCGCCGAACGCCCGCGTACGCACGATGGGGTTGGCTGCGCGACGGTGAACGTCGGCCACCGGAGCGAAGCTCACGGCCACTCCGCACTCGGCCAGATGCCGGGCGAGGGCGTCCGCGACGGCGGCGGTCAGCGCGGTGTCGTCGGCAACCCCGAGCGCCCAGGCCCCCGGGGTCTCCGGCGCTCCCGCCCCGGCCAGATGGCTGATGCCGCCGCCTTCTTGGTCCACGGTGACCAGCAGGCCGGGGCGCTGCGAGCGCAACTTGTCAGTGAGCTCGCGTAGTTGAGCGCGCCCGGCGACATTGCGGGTGTGCAGGATGACGCCGCCGAGTCCGCTGTCGGCCAGCCGCCTCAGCTCGCCGGGAGGCGCCGTTCCGTCGAATCCGACGACGAGGCAGCGGTTCGCGGCCTCGACGAGATCACCGGGGAGTGTGGTCACGGGGTCATCTCCGGAGTCGTCGTATGGCCATAGGCGTCCTCGTCCGGATCCAACAGCAGTACACAGCGGGCCCAGTGACGGTCGGTCACCTCGACACGTGGGGGCGGCTCGGTGCTGCATGCGGGCCGGGCAAGGGGGCAACGGGGGTGGAAGCGGCAGCCGGACGGTGGGTGGACCAGGTCCGGGGGCTCTCCGTAGTCGTCCGCCCCGGCGGAGTCCGGCGTCGTACCGTCGTCCCGGCTCGTCCGTGCCGCCAGGAACTCCATCCGGTCGGGATCCGGCGTCGAGTCCAGCAGCAGCCGGGTGTAGGGATGCGCCGGGGTCTGGGTGACGTCCTCCGCGGTGCCGTACTCGACGATCTCGCCGGCGTACATCACCGCGATCTCGTCGGCGAAGTAGCGGGCGCCGGCGATGTCGTGGGTGATGTAGAGCATGGCCAGGCGCTCCTCGTCGCGGAGGGTGGCGAGGAGGTTGAGGATCTCCAGGCGGATGGAGACGTCCAGCATGCTCACCAGCTCGTCGCCGAGCAGCACTTCGGGTTCGACCGCGAGCGCACGGGCGATGGCGACGCGCTGGCGCTGGCCGCCGGAGAGCTGATGCGGGAAGGCCTCCAGGAAGCGGTCGGGCGGGGTGAGCCGTACGCGTTCCAGCAGGGCGCGAAGGCGCTGCTCCAGATCGTCGCGGTCGGTGACGGAGCCGTGCAGCCGCAGTGGTCGTTCGAGCAAGTACCGCACGCGGTGCAGGGGGTTGAGGGAGCCGAACGGGTCCTGGAGCACCATCTGCACTCGGCGGGCGTATGCGCGGCGGGCCCGGCGGCCCTTCGCCGAGGCCGGTTTCCCGTTCAGCAGGATGCTGCCGCCGGTGGGTTCCTGGGCGAGGGCGAGCGTGCGGGCGAAGGTGGACTTGCCGCTGCCGCTCTCGCCGACCAGGGCGACGGTGCGGCCGGGGCGCAGGCGCAGTGAGGCGTTGTCCAGGGCGTGCACGGTCTCGCCTCGGGCCCGGTGCACCGGATAGTGGACGGTGACGTCGACTGCTTCCAGTACGACGTCCACCGCGTCCTGCATCGGGGCCGGGGCTTGCTCGTCGGTCATGCTCGCCCTCCAGCGGTCGGCACGGGCAGCCAGTCGGCGTGGATGCAGGCCACCGCGCGGGCGGCGCCGTGTTCGGTCAACTCCGGAGGTGCCGCCCCGCACTCCGCCGTCGCATGCGGGCAGCGCGGCTCGAAGGCGCAGCCCGGTGGGAGGCCGCGCAGATCGGGTGGATTGCCGGGGATACCGTTCAGCCGTCGCATCGGTCCGCGCAACGGCGGGAAGGAGTCGCGCAGTCCGCGCGTGTACGGATGCTTGGGGTCCCGGTACAGGTCCCCGGTCGGCCCGCTCTCCACGATCCGCCCGCCGTACATCACGGCGATACGGTCGGCGATCTCGAGCAGCAGGGACAGATCGTGCGTGATGAAGACGACGGAGAAGCCCAACTCCCTCTGCAGCCTGATCACTTGGCGCAGGATCTGTCGCTGCATCACCACGTCCACGGCCGTCGTCGGCTCGTCCATCACCAGCAGGTCCGGCTCGCACACCAAGGCCAGGGCGATGGTGGCCCGTTGACGCATTCCGCCGGACAGCTCGTGCGGATAGCTGTCGAGGCGGGTGGCGGGGATGCCGACGAGTTGGAGCATGTGCGTGGCGCGTTCCCGGGCCCGGGACTTCGGCATACGGCGGTGCGCGCGCAGGACGTCGGTGAACTGGGCGCTCAGCCTGGACACCGGATTGAGGGCGTTCATCGCGCTCTGGAAGACGACGGCCGTGTGCTCCCAGCGTGTCCTGCGCAGTTCGCGCGGGTCGGCGTGGAGCAGGTCCACGGGGTCGCCCGCGGCCGGGTGGAGCGTCGCGCTGCCCGACCGGACGACCGCGGGTGGGCGCAGCAGTCGTAGCAGAGTGTTGATCAGAGTCGTCTTGCCGCTGCCGCTCTCGCCGGCGATGCCGAGGATCTCGCCGCGGCGCAGTTGCAGGGACACCCCGGACACGGCAGGCAGGGGTTCGGCCGCCGAGCCGTAGTCGACGCTCAGGTTCTGCACGTCCAGCAGGAGGTCTGCCGCGGTCACTGTGCCCCCTTGCGCCGGGCTCCCCGGAGCCGTGGATTGGTCAGTTCGTCGATGCCGAAGTTGACGAGTCCGGCGGCGGCGCCCAGCACGGTGATCGCCACCCCGGGCGGCACGAACCACCACCACGCACCGGAGACCATCGCCTGCCGCTGCTGGGCGAAGTAGAGCATGGTGCCCCAGCTGACGGTGTTGATGTCGCCGATGCCCAGGAAGTCCAGGCCGGAGACGGCGAGGATGGAGGTGACGAGCGAGAGCATCAGCGTCGCCGAGATCACCGGCAGCAGATTGGGCAGCACCTCGACCAGCATGATCCGGAAGTTGCTCTCGCCGAGCAGCCGCGCGCCCACGACGAAGTCCCGGTTCCGCAGGGAGAGCGTCTGGACGCGTTTCGAGCGGGCGCCCCAGGCCCAGCCGGTCAGCCCGATGACCAGCGCCACTGCGAACGGGCCGCCCCGCCCGCGCAGATACCCGGCGAGGATGATGACCAGCGGCAGCCCGGGCAGGACGAGGAAGACGTTGGTGAGTGCGCCGAGCACCGAGTCGAGCGTGCCGCCGTAGTAGCCGCCGATCAGTCCGACGGCCACCGACAGCGTGGTGGAGACGACCGCCGCCAGCGCGCCGACGAGCAGCGACGTGCGGGTGCCGACGACGAGCTGGGCGAGGACGTCGGTGCCGTCCTGAGTGGTGCCCAACGGATGGGCGGAAGAGGGGGGTTGGAGGACCGCGCCGGTGAGCTCGGTGGGGGAGAGGCTCATCAGGGACTGCACGATCCACGGGCCGACGGCGGCCACCAGGACGTACATGCCGATGATCGCGAGTCCGGCCCGGGCCTTGCGGTTGGCGGGGATCAGCTTGCGCAGGGCGGTGCGCCAGGTCAGCCGGCCGGCCGTGGGAGTGAGCGGGGCGGTGAGCGTCACGCGTCCTCCCGGGTGCGCGGGTCGAGCAGGACGTAGACGGAGTCGGCGATGAAGTTCGCCACCAGTACGGACAGCGAGATGATCAGGAACAGGGCCTGCATCAGCGGATAGTCGAGGTTCACGACCGCCTGGTAGAAGAGGTAGCCGATGCCGGGATAGGCGAAGACCGCCTCGGCGAGCAGGGAGCCGCCGACGACCGTGCCGATGGAGATGGCGAGGCCCGCCACCTGCGGCAGCATCGCGTTGCGGGCCGCATATGCGAGCAGGATCCGCCAGCGGCCGAGCCCCTTGGCCTCGGCGAGGGTGACGTAGTCCTCGGCCACGGTGGTGATCATCATGTTGCGCATGCCGAGCAGCCAGCCGCCGACCGAGGACACGATGATCGTGGCGGCGGGCAGGAAACCGTGCGCGATCACGCTCGTGACGAAGGCGGAGTCGAAGCCCGGTTCGAGGTTGAGGTCGTAGCCGTTCTGGGAGGGGAAGACCGGCAGGCTCACCGACAGCAGAAGCAGCAGCATGGTGGCGACCCAGAAGTACGGCATCGAGCCGAGGAAGGTCGCGAGCGGGGCCATCACGCTGTCCAGGCGACTGCCGGGCCTGCCACCCGAGATGATGCCGAGTCCCGTGCCGATCAGGAACGCGAGGACGGTCGTCAGGCTCACCAGGCCGAGGGTCCACGGCAGCCCCTGCGAGATCATCTCGCTGGCCGGCTGCGGGAAGTACGCGGTGGAGACGCCGAAGTCGAGGTGGGCGAGCTGGGAGAGGTAGTGCAGATACTGCTGCCACAGGTTCTGGTCGGGTACGCCGAACAGCGCCCTGATGGACTTCTCGGTTGCCGGGGTGACCTGTGAGCGCTGCGCCAGCTTGTTCAGGATGACGGAGGCCGGATCCCCCGGCATGAGCCGGGGGATGACGAAGTTCAGGGTGATGGCCACGGCAGCGGTGCCGAGATAGAAACCGAGTCGGCGCAGCAGGACCCGGGCCCGGCCGCCGCGCCGGCGACCAGACGTCGAGGACCGTGCCTCACCGACCGGCAACGTCGTCGCCGTCATCGGGCGAACGCCTTGGACTCGGCAGGGACTTCACCGAACACGGTCATCACTTCACCGGCTTCAGATGCGCGAGCACGTTCTCGAACGCCGGTCCGCCGTTCCAGGGTGCGCAGATGTCGTACGGGTCGCTCTTGCTGGGGAAACCGGTCCAGTTGCGGGCGCTCCACGCACAGCCGGCGGTGATGTTCGACAGCGTCACGAACGGCACCTGGTCGACGATGATCTTCTCCAGCCTGCGGGTGAGGTCGATCTGGGTCTGCTCGTCGCCGGAGTTCGCGAGCTGGTCGAGCAGGCTGTCGGTGGATTTGTCGCGCCAGCGCAGGTAGTTGTTCGTCTGCGCCTTTCCGCCGTTCGCGGTACCGGCGAACTGGCTGTTCAGCAGGGGGTTGTAGACCTGCCACGGCACTGCGCCGTACGCGAGTCCGTACGCGGCGAGATCGAAGTCGCCCTTCGCCCTGGTGTCGGTGTAGGTGCCGCTGGCCAGCGGCTGCACATTCACCTTGATGCCGATCTTGCCGAGTTGGTCGGCGATGATCCGGGCCCGCTGCACCGAGTCGGCGAAGTCGGCGACCTCGATGTAGTTGAGCGTGAGCTGCTTGCCGCCCTTCGTCGCCTTGCCCCCGCTGATGGTGTAGCCCGCCTGCTGCAGCTGGGACTTGGCCGCGGCGAGGTCGGTCTGCACGGCGTCCTTGTACGCGGGGTCGAGCCACTTGCCCTGGGTCGCCGCGTCCAGGCCGGTCTGGCTGATCGGGGTGGCGCCGAGCTGGGTGACGAGCTGGATGAGCTGCTTGCGGTCGATCGCCGACTCGACGGCCTTGCGGACATGGACGTCCTTCAGCGCACCGCGGTCGTGGTTGAAGACCAGGATCAGCGACCCGTACGTCGGGTAGAAGTAGCCGTTCTTCGCCGGATTCTTGTCGACGTACTGCTTCTCCAGGTTGGGTATGGCGCCGCCGCTCAAGTCCTCCTGGCCGCTGGTGAGTTGGGAGATCTCGGTGGCGGAGTTCACCACGGGCAGCCGGACCTCCTTCACCTGGATCCTGCTGCGCCAGTAGTCGCCGCGCAGTCCCAGCGTGATCTGCTGAGGGTCGAACCGCTTCAGGGTGTACGGGCCGCTGCCCACCGGATCGGGATTGGTGAAGGTGACCGGATTCTTCCCCGTCCAGTATTTCTCCGGAACGATGTACTGCTGGAGAATCGAGGCGACCTGCGTGAAGGCGGGCTTGTCGAAATGGAACACGACCGTCTTCTCGCCCTGCGCGGCAACGGACGTGAAGGAAACTCCCGAGGAGTTGAGCGCGGGTGTCTTCTTCACCAGTTGGAAGGTGAACACCACGTCCTCGGCAGTGACCGGTTTCCCGTCGCTCCAGGTAGCCTTCTTGTCGATGTCCACGGTCAGCGTACGGCCGTCCGGCGACAGTTTCTGCGTGGAGGCGAGCCACGGTTCGAATTCGCCACCCTTGAGGACATTCACGCCCATGAGCGACTGGTACATGTAGATCCTGGTTCCCGGAGATGCATCTCCGGTGCTGGTCAGAGGATTGAAGTTGCGCTGCAGCACGGTTTTTCCGGACGCATAGTTGATCATCATCGAGCCATTGCCCGAATTTGCCGAACCGCTGTCCTGGCAGGCGGTGAGCGCAAGACTCATCACCACGACCACCGCTGCCGGACCGGTTCGGAAGGAACGCCTGAGCCGCACGGCTGACCTCCCGTCTCGGATGCGGCATTGTGTGGACGAAAAACGCTGGGCGTCAAGAAGCGACTGCGAATTCGCGATAAATGAACCTCGTCCCAAAAAACAAACGAACCAGGTTCGTAAGTCGGCGTCGTGTTTAATTCTGCCCGGTGCAGGGGGAAGAATGGCCCCCAGTCGCGCTATCGGAGGCAATGGATTGACGCAGCCACAGGACATCCCCGCGGCGACCGGCTGGATGCGGGAGGCGAGGTTCGGCCTCTTCGTCCACTTCGGCGTCTACAGCATGGCCGCACGGCACGAATGGGTGCGCAGCTACGAGGAGATCGGGGACGCCGAGTACCAGAAGTACGTCGACCACTTCGACCCGGACCTGTTCGACGCGGCCGACCTCGCCCGCACGGCGCGCGCCGCCGGCATGCGCTACGCCGTACTGACCACCAAGCACCACGACGGCTTCTGCCTCTGGGACTCGGCGGTCACGGACTACACCTCGGCCCGCGTCTGCGGTCGCGACCTGGTCGCCGAGTTCGTCGACGCGGTCCGCGCCGAGGGCCTCAAGGTCGGCTTCTACCACTCGCTCCTCGACTGGCACCATCCCGACTACGTCATCGACGGCGTCCACCCGCTGCGCAACGCACCGGACGTCGCCGCCCTCAACTCCGGCCGGGACATGGGCGGATACCGCGCCTACCTGCACGCCCAGGTCAAGGAGCTGCTCACCTCGTACGGCCAGGTGGACCTGATGTTCTACGACTTCACGTTTCCCTGGAACCGCGGCGGAATGCCCGGCAAGGGACCGGAGGACTGGGACTCGCCCCGGCTCCTGGCCCTGACCCGTAGCCTTCAGCCCGGCATCGTCGTCAACAACCGCCTGGGCATCCCGGGCGACTACGTCACTCCCGAGCAGTACCAGCCGGACCGCCCGCTCACCGAGGACGGTGTCCAGGTCATGTGGGAGGCGTGCCAGACCCTCAACGGCTCATGGGGGTACCACCGCGACAACCTGGAGTTCAAGGACCCCGGCGACCTGGTGCGCATGCTGGTCCAGTCCGTGGCCAACAACGGCAACATGATCCTCAACGTGGGCCCCGACGGCCGCGGGAACCTCGAACCCCGCGCCCGCGTCACCCTCGACGCCATCGCGGACTGGATGCGACTGCACGCCCGTGCCGTTCACGGTGCCGGCCCGGCGCCGTTCGAGCCGCCGGCCAACGGTGTCTACACCTGCCGCGGCAACCGCCTCTATCTGCACCTCTTCGCCTGGCCGTTCCGGCACGTCCACCTGCCCGGGCTGGCCGGCCGTGTGGAGTACGCCCAACTCCTCAACGACGGCAGCGAAGTCGAGCTCGGCGTCCTCGACAGCACTCCGCAACCGCACGCCCACCTCGACCCGTTGCCGCAGTCCGCCGACACGCTGACCGTGACGCTTCCGGTCACCCGTCCCGACGTACTGGTGCCGGTCGTCGAGCTCTTCCTGACGGAGTCGTAGCGACGGGCCCTTCCATGAGGAGCCGTAGCACGCCGGCTCCTCAGGACTCCGTCGGCGGCCCGCTGCTCTCCCGCACCACCAGCTCCGTGGCCACTTCCACCCGCGTCGTCTCCGGCTCCTGCCCGGCCAGCAGCCGCAGCACCATACGGGCGGCGAGTGCGGTCATGTCGGCAATGGGCGTGCGCATGGTCGTCAGCCGAGGCGTCACCCAGTCCGCGAACGGCAGGTCGTCGAAGCCGACCACGCTGACGTCGTGCGGGATACGCAGGCCCAACTCGGCCGCCGCACGGTAGGTGCCCAACGCCTGGTGATCACTCCCGGCGAAGATTGCCGTCGGACGGTCGTCCAACGCCAGGAGATCCAGGGCGTGTTGATACGCGAGACCGTGCGTGAAGTCGCCGTAACGCACCAGGGCCGGGTCGAAGGGGAGCCCGGCCTCCGTCAGCGCCGAACGGTAGCCGTCCACCCGGGCGCGTGAGGTCAGCCGGCGCTCCGGGCCGCTGATGACGGCGATGCGCCGGTGGCCGAGCTCGATCAGGTGACGGGTCGCGGCGAGCCCGCCGGGCCAGTTGGTCGCGCCCACCCAGGGGATGCCGGGTGCGGGCTCGTCGATCGGGGCGACGAGGGCGTACGGGATGCCGAGCCCGGCGAGATCCGTCTGCTGCTCCGGGGTGAGTTCGGGGACGACCAGGATCGCGCCGCGCGTGGGCCGCGTGGCCAGCGAGTCGAGCCACTGGCGTGCCCGCTTCTGCCGCCCGTGCGTCGCCGAGACGACCAGCCCCATGCCCGCCTCGTGCAGCACGTCCTCCGCGCCACGGATCAGCTCCACCGCCCACGGGCTGTCCAACTCGTTGATGACCAGGTCGATCAGACCGCCGGGCGGTGCCGCGGTGGCCGTCGGCCGCTGCCTCGCCAGATAGCCGTGCTTCTCCAGCAGACGCTGCACCTTGGCCCTGGTTCCGGCCGATACATCGGACCTATCGTGAAGCACCTTGGAGATGGTGGAGACCGAAACGCCTGCCTCCTCGGCGATTTCGGCCAGCGTACGCCTCCTCGCTTCGCCGGATCCTGTCCGGACTGTTGACGTCATCGGATGAATCTCCTACGTTTCCGGAGCGGTCGCTGATTGCGAAAACTATCGCAATCCAACCCTCCGGCGTAGAGGTGGCAGGTGGTTCTCGATGAAGAGATGGCGTCCGGGCCGGAGTCGGCGCACCGCCTCCCTGGCCACCGCCACCGCGGCGCTGTTACTGGCCGGCTGCGGCGGCACCGGCGGAGGGAGCACCGACTCGGGCGGTGGCAAAGGTGAGTTGCTGGTGTGGGTGGACAACACCCGTACGCCGGCCGCCCAGCAGTACAAGAAGGCCCATCCCGACGTGAGGATGCGCATCGTCACCATCCCGCCCGACGCGGGCTACGTGCCCACCAAGGTCTCCCTCGCCAACCGCACCAGGAGCGGCTGGCCCGACGTCGTCTTCCTGACCAACCCGGCCGAGGCGGCGACCCTCGCCGGCGACAGGTTCGGCTACGCAGCCCCGCTCGACGACCTCGTCCCGAAGTCCGTCCGCGACGGCTTCACCCCCGGCTCCCTCGACACCTGCACCTTCGGCGGCAGGACGTACTGCCTGCGCAACGACATTGCCCCGACGGTGCTCTGGTACGACGCCAAGCTCATGAAGCAGTACGGCTATGCCGTTCCCAAGACGTGGGCCGAGTACCAGCAGGTCGGCCTGAAGGCCGCCAAGGACCATCCCGGCACCGTCGTCGGCGCCATCAACGGCAAGTACGGCGCGGGCACCTACTTCGGCAGCAGCGGCTGCCCCACTCGCGACACCCTCAGCCTCACCAAGGTCCACATCGACCTCACCCAGCCGAGCTGCACCCGAGTGGCCGACCTCCTCCAGCCGATGGCCAAGGCCAAGGCGGTCACCACCGTCGTACCCACCGACCCCGCTTTCGCCAAGCTGGGCAAGGAGAACAAGATCCTGATGCTGCCGGGCCCCGCCTGGTTCGGCGACTTCATGTTCGGGCCCGCCTTCAAGGTCCCCAAGGGCCGGATCGCCGCGGCCCCCATGCCCACCTGGCCCGGTGAGACCAAGTCCTACGCCGGCCAGGTCGGCGGCGGTGCCTTCCTCGTCTCCGCGCACGCGGGTGACCGTACGAAGGAAGCGGTGGATCTGGTGCGTTGGATGACCACCGACGTCACCCTGCAGTCCAAGCAGCCGACTTACCCCGCCTTCACGGCCGCCGCCCAGAAGTGGGGCGAGGCCAAGTCCAAGGACGGCTACTACGCCTCCGACCCGATGCCCGCGCTCACCTCCGCGGCCGACGCCCTGCGCCCCGGTTTCGGAGCCGTCCGCTTCGAGGCCGACTGGCAGGCGAGCTTCAACGACACCGTCGGGAAGGCGGCCGACTCCGGCGGCAACCTCCAAAACCCGCTGGCGAGTTGGCAGGACAAGCTCGACGCGGCGGCCAAGACCGGCGACTACACGGTCGGACCATGACGCTCACGCCCATCCGCCCGCCCGCGAAGGCGAAAGCCCCGCCGGCCCCACCCCGGCGTCGCGGGCGCCGGGGCCGCACCACGGCCATATGGATCCTCATCGGCCCCTACACCCTGTTCCTCGCGGTCTTCGGAGTCGCACCCGCCGGATACGCGCTGTGGACCTCCCTCGTCCACGACGGCTCCTTCTCCGGCGGACGCAACTGGGCGGCCGTCTTCGACGACTACCGCCTCGGCGAGGCTGCCCAGAACGTCACCCTCTACCTCCTGCTCTGGCTCCCGGTCCTGCTGCTGACCGTCCTCTCGCTGGCCTTCACCCTGCACGCCCGGCCAAGCAGGACGACGAGCGCCTTCCAGCTCGTCTACTACCTCCCGGGCGCAGTCACCGGATCCGCCGCCGCCCTGCTCTGGCTGTTCATGGTCAGCCCGGACAACAGCCCGTTCGGACCGCTGCTGAAACTGATGGACGTACACAGCGCCACCGACGCGCTCTCCGGCGGCAGCCTCATCGGCGTCCTCGCCGTGATGGGCGTCGCGGTGCATGCGGGCGGCTGGATCGTCGTCCTCTACGGCGCCCTCACCGCGCTCCCCAGGGACGTCCTGGAGGCGGCCCAGGTCGACGGCGCCTCAGCCTGGCGCACCATGTGGCACGTCAAGCTCCCCATGGTCCGCACGTACGTCGCCGTCGTGCTGATCTCCAGCTTCGCCTCCGGCAGCCAGGTCTTCGTCGAACCCACCGTGCTCGGCACCGGCGCCCCCGGCCAGATCAGTCCCACCTGGTCCGTCAACCAACTCGCCTACGTCTACGCCACCCAGGACGGCGACTTCGGCAAGGCCGCCGCGCTGTCGCTGGCCATGCTCGCGGTCGGCCTGCTGGCCGCCTGGATCGTGATCACCCGCACCCGTATGTACGCCACCCGGTGAGTGAGCCGATGACTGTTGTCTCCCGCGGCGCCCGTGCCGTCTTCCTGCTCGGAGCCGCCGCCTTCTTCGGACTGCCCCTGCTCTGGCTGCTCCTCGCACCCACCCGCACCGCCGACGACCTGACCACCGGCTCCCCGCTCGGCTTCGGCGCGCTCGGCAACGTCGGCGACGCCTGGTCGCACCTGATGTCGTACAACGACGGAGAGATCACCGTGTGGATCGGCAACTCCGTGATCTACGCGGGCGCCAGTGTCGTTCTGGCCCTGCTCCTGTGCGTCCCCGCGGGCTACGTCCTCGCCAAGCACGACTTCGCGGGCCGCCGCGCCCTGCTCACCCTCTCGATCGTCACGATGATCCTGCCCCCGGCCGCGCTCGTCCTGCCCCTCTACCTGGAGATGTCGGCGGTCGACCTCACCGGCACGGTCTGGGCGGTCATCCTGCCGCTGTCCTTCTACCCGTTCGGCGTGTACCTCGCCTTCCTCCACTTCCAGGCCAACCTCCCCGACAGCCTCCTGGACGCCGGACGCGTCGACGGCGCGAGCGAGTTGAGGCTCTTCTGGTCGGTCGCGGTGCCCCTGGCCCGCCCGGCGATCGCACTCATCGCCTTCTTCGGCTTCGTACGCTGCTGGACCGACTTCTTCCTCCCCTTCGTCATGCTCTCCGACGACCGCACCTTCACCCTCCAACTCGGCCTGATGTCCCTCCTCCAGTCCACCGGCGCGGTCAACAACTCCAGCGGCTTCGCCGACCTCGACATCCACCAGCCGGAAGCCGCACTCGCCGGTCTGGTGGCCTGCGCACCACTGCTCGTCGGCTTCGTGCTGGCACAGCGCTTCCTGCGGACGGGCCTGCTGGCCGGGGCGGAGAAGGGCTGATGAGGGATCAACTGCAGCAGGAACTACGGCAGTTGGTGGCGCCGGTCGTGCCGCACTTCAGCGCGGGACGGGCGCGGGTACGGCTCGGCGTCAACACCGCCATCCACGACGACACCGCCGCCGAACTGGAGTCCTTCGCCCGCCCGTTGTGGGGCCTGGCCCCGCTCGCCGCGGGCAAGGGAGAGGTCCCGCACGCGGACCTCTGGGTGCGCGGACTGGCCTCCGGCAGCGACCCCGACCACCCCGAGTACTGGGGCGAGCCAGGCGACCGTGACCAGCGGATCGTCGAGATGGCCGCGATCGGCTTCGCCCTCGCCCTGGCGCCCGAGGCGTTCTGGGACCCGCTCACCGGCCGCGAACGCGACCGACTGGCCCGCTGGCTGCTGAGCGCCCTGCCTCGCGAGACACCCGACAACAACTGGCACTTCTTCCCGGTGCTGATCGGCCTCGGTCTCCACCGGGTCGGCGTGCCGTACGACCGCTCGACGATCCGCACTCGGCTGGAACGCCTCGAGTCCTTCTGGCTCGGCGACGGCTGGTACTCCGACGGACCGACCGAACGCCGCGACTACTACGTGCCGTGGGCGATGCACTTCTACGGCCTGCTGTACGCCCAACTTGCCGCGGACGGCGACCGGTTCCGCGCACGCGCGGCCCGTTTCGCGCACGACTTCCGGCACTGGTTCGCCGACGACGGGGCCGCCGTCCCGTACGGCCGCAGCCTCACCTACCGCTGGGCGCAGGCGGCTTTCTGGGGCGCGCTGCCCTTCGCAGGGGTGGACGAGCTGCCGTGGGGCGAGGTCAAGGGCCATCTCCTACGGCATCTGCGGTGGTGGCAGGGGCGCCCGGTGACCGGCCCCGACGCACTGCTGTCGATCGGGTACGGCTATCCGCAGCCCGCGCTCGCCGAGCAGTACAACGCGCCGGGCTCGCCGTACTGGTCCCTGAAGGCGTTCCTGCCGCTGGCGCTGCCCGCCGACCACCCCTTCTGGACCGCCCCGGAGGAGCCGGCCCCCGAACTGCCGGCCGTCAGCGCCCAGCCGCACCCGGGCGCGATCCTGATGCGCACCGGCGGCGACGTGACGCTGCTGGCCGGGCGCCAACACCACCCCTGGGTGCGGCAAGGCGCCGCGAAATACGCCAAGTTCGCGTACTCCTCGCGCTTCGGCTTCAGCCTGCCGAACGGGACGCTCGGCCTGGAGCAGGGCGCGTACGACTCGATGCTCGCCCTCAGCGACGACGGCGGCGTGCACTACCGCGTTCGCGAGGAGCCCATCGCGCCGCAGATCACGGCCGAGACGGTGCGCAGCACTTGGCGGCCGTGGCCCGACGTGGAGATCACCACCTGGCTGACCGCCGCGCCTCCATGGCACGTGCGCAGGCACCGAATCCGGACCGCGCGTGCGCTGCACGCGGCTGAGGGCGCCTTCGCGGTCGATCGCGACGCGGGCGTCGACCGTGTCGCAGGCACCGGCCATGCCCGTGTCTGTGCACCTGCGGGCTGCTCCGGCATTCGGGACCTCGACGGTGTGCGCGAGGGCGCGATCATCGACTGCCTCCCCGGCACGAACGTTCTCGCCCGCCGCACCGCGCTCCCCATGCTGACCGGTCAACTCCCGCCCGGGGAGCACTGGTTGAGCTGCGCGGTGCTGGGCGCCGCCGACGGACCCGAAGCCGAGGCGGCCTGGCGGCAACCCCCTACGACTGGAGACGGTTCATGAGACCGAGACACCTGTCCGTACTGACCGCCGTCACTGCGCTGCTGGCCCTTCCGGTCCAGGCGGAGGCGGCGGACCCAGGCGGCCGTACCTACCAGGTCGCTCCCTGGGGCAGCGACCATGCCCACGGCACCCGGTCGAACCCCCTGCGCACCATCCGCGCCTGCCTCTCCCGCGTCCACCCCGGCGACACCTGCCTCATCCACCGCGGCACCTACCGCGAGCAGGTGACCCCGCCCTCCGGCACGAAGGACGCTGCGATCACCCTCGCTGCGTACGGCGACGGCCCGGTGACCGTCGACGGCACCGAGCAGGTGACCGGCTGGAAGGACGCCGGCGACGGGCTGGTCGCCGCCGACACGAACCTGCCGCTCGACCCCGACTTCAACGCGGTGTTTCTGGACAACGGCCGTGCGGTGGAGGGCCGTTGGCCCAACTCCGGCTCCGATCCGCTGAACACCACCTGGGCCGAGGCCGACGCCACCTCCACCGACCAGCACATCGACGACCCCGACCTGCCCGACGCCGACTGGACCGGCGCCACCGTGCATCTGTGGGCGGGCTCCAACCCCTGGGCCCAGCAGACCGGCACGGTCACCGCGACCTCGCCCGGCAAGCTGGACTTCAAGGGCGGCAACTACCGCTGCCCGCCGCTGTGCATGGGCAACCAGAACTACCGCAACTACTACCTCGTGGGCTCGAAGGCCGCCCTCGACCAGCCGGGGGAGTGGTACTACGACAAGTCCGCGCACCGGCTCTACATGGTCCCGCCCAAGGGCGGCATGACCGGACACACGGTGACCGCCAAGCACCGCCTGTGGGGTGTGGACCTGAGCAACAGCTCGTACGTCACCGTACGCGGCCTCGACCTGTGGGCCACCTCGCTGCGAACGGGCAAGTCAAGTACGGGAGTTGTGGTCGACGGCGTGCACGCCACGTACATCTCCGAGTTCTCGACCCTCCCCATGCCGCCGGACAGCGACCTCGCCATCCCGCCCTTCGAGGGGCACATCGTCGCCTCCCGCATCCTCGATTCCGGTGTGCAGATCCTCGGCACCGGCAACACCCTGAAGAACAGCGAGATCTCACAGTCCGCGGGCGACGGCGTCCTGGTGCGCGGCGACAGCAACACGATCACCAACAACTACATCCACGACGTCGACTGGATGGGCAGCTACACCCCCGGCATCGAGATCAACGGCAACGACCACACAGTCACGCACAACACCGTCCGCCGCACGGGACGCGCCTCCATCGACACGGCCTGGCAGCTCAACGGCACCGAGTTCCACGGCAACCGCATCGCCTACAACGACCTGTCGGAGGCCATGCGCACCTCCCGCGACGGCTCACCCTTCTACGTCTGCTGCAGCCTGGACGGCTCCGGCACCTCCATCGACCACAACACCTCGCACGACGCCGACGGTCAGGTCGGCTTCTACGTCGACAACTACTCGGGCCACTTCCTCCTGCACCACAACGTCGCCTGGAACACCGGCAGTCGAGGCACCTTCTTCAACGGCCACACCGGCCCGAGCATCGCCAACCAGGACCACAACTCCAGCTACGGCATGGGCATCAACGGCAACTCGGTGCTGCTGAGCGGCGCAACGGACGCCTCCGGCTCGTACATCAGCAACATCGTCGGCCCGAAGCCGGTCAGCGCCAGCCAGACCGGTGACCCGCTGCCGGTGGTCCGCTCCAACTTGATCAGCGACCAGCCCGGTTACACCGACGCCGTCAACGGCGAGCTGTGGCTCACGAGCACGTCACCCGCCATCGACGCGGGCGAGACGATCGACGGGGTCACCACTCAGGTCCGGGGCTCGGCTCCCGACATCGGCGCCTACGAGTACGGCGAGCCCATCTGGTCGACCGGGTGCAACCTGCCCGGCTGCGTGCAGCGCGTCCGGCACGGCGCCTGGAATGCGACCGCGAGCGACGGCACGGACGCCTCCGCCGCCGTCGACGGCGACATCAACACCCGCTGGACGGCCGCGGCCGTCCAGGCCCCCGGCCAGTCGCTGACCGTGGACCTGGGCGAGACGAAGACCTTCGACCGGCTTTCCCTGGACGCCGGGCGCGACACCAGCGGACAGCCGTACGGCTTCTCGGTCTCCGCCAGCCGCGACGGCACGCACTGGAGCGGGACTCTCGCCCGGGTCTCCGGCCGGTCCTTCACCCAGGACGCGGTCTTCCCGACACAGACGGCCCGGTATGTCCGGATCACCCTCACCGCGAGCGGTCCCGTGCCCTGGGTGATCAACGACCTGCGCCTGTACAGCGACGGGCCCGACGCCTCCAGCACGCTCCAGGCCGAGCAGGCCACGGCCGTGCGCGGGACCGAGCGCGGCACGGCGGCCACCGGCGTGCTGGGCTCCGGCGACCGGATCGGTTACCGGCAGGCGAGCGTGAGCGGCGACCGGCTCACCGTGCGCCTCGCCTCCACCTGCACCGCCGGCTGCACACTCCAACTCCGGCTCGACACCCCGCAGGGCCCGGTCGCCGGAACTCTGCCCGTGCGGGACACCGGCTCCGCCGACACCTGGCAGGAGCAGTCGGTCACCCTGTCCCGCCGGCTCACCGGTGTCCACACCCTCTACCTCGTCGCGAAGGGAGGTCCCGAGGTCGCCCGCGTGGACTGGCTGACCATCCGCCCGTGACGGCGGGCCGCAAGGCTCTACGTCAGTGCCGGACGACCCCGGGAGCGACATCCTCGCTCCGCTCCACGACCGTGCCGACGCGCCGCGGCTTTGCCTGCTTGCCGCAGAACGCCGACTCCAGCGTGCCCAGCATCGTGTTGAGTACCGCACCGTTGTTGGAGGTGTTGGCGAGCGCGGCGAGGCTGCGCCGGCCGTCCTTCGTGGCGAACGCGTACGAGTAGTAGCCCTGGACGGCGCCCGTGTGCCCGTACACCGAGATCCCGCACGACAGATCGCGGCGCCGCAGCCCCAGGCCGTACGCCTGCGTGCTGTTGACCGGCAGCATGCGCTCCATCTGCGCCAGCTGCGCGGCCGACATCAGCCGGCCGCCGAGCAGCGCGGAGAGGAAGGTGTTCAGATCCTGCGTGTTGGAGATGATCGCGCCCGCGCTCTGCGCCCAGGACACCGTCTGGTCGGTGGCGTCGACCAGCTCGGCGCCCGGCTGGTCCGGTGTGAGGTAGCCCTTGGCATGGCGGCCGGGGATCGTCGAGTCGGGGTGCAGGTAGAAGGTGTCGCGCAGTTTCAGCGGCTTGAAGATGCGGTTTTCGTACTCGGTCCGCACGGAGTGGCCGGTCAGCCGCTCGATGAGCATGCCGGCGACGACGAAGTTGGTGTTGGAGTACGCGTACGCGGCGCCGGGTGCGCCCGTCCGCTTGTGCCGCAGCGCACGGTCGACCAGCTGACGGTAGGTGAAGACCTTGCTGCGGACCGCCTCGAAGCCGGGGACCGTTTTCGCGAACATCTCGTCGGTGTAGTCGTACAGGCCGCTGCGGTGGCCCAGCACCTGCCGAACCGTGATGTCGCGGTCGGGGAGCAGCCCCGGCAGATAGCGGTCGACCGAGGAGTCGAGGTCGAGCTTCTTCTCGTCGGCCAACTGCATCAGCACCACGGCCGAGAAGGTCTTGGTGATGCTCCCGATGCGGAACCGGTCGTCGTTGCCGAGACCCCGTTCGTCCTTGCGGTCGGCGAGGCCCACGGCGATCGAGTCGATCGTGCCGTTGTCGTCGATCTGCGCCATGGCGCCGGGCGCGCCCTGTGCGAGCGCGGTGTCCAGGACGCCGCGCAGTCCGGCCAGATCGGGTTTCGGAGGCGCGGCGGCCGGGGCTGCCTGAGCGGGGACCGCGAGCAGGCAGAGCACGACCGTGCCGAGGAGCGTTCCCTTGCCCAGGGGCGATGCGAGATGGGTCACATTCATGCGAGGCAACCTTCTTCCGTCCCGTCACATCTCCACAACCGACACACAGTTGGTGATCCGGTGATCACTGAGCGGTGCGGATTTGCAAAGTATTGCCATGTATCGCACTGAAAGCGATGATTTAGTCTTTACATGGACATGACTCGTCCGAAAGGGTTTCGCCCTGGGGCCCGACCAGCCCCCATGGCGCTCAACGGCGCCATGCATCAAGGCGGTTGGTGATCCCGGCCGCCTTGCAAGGAAGGAACCCTCATCAGTGCGTAGACCGCACATACGCAGCGTGGCGGTCGCCGTCGCTGTGACGACGGCCGCCACGGGCCTTGCGGGCACCGCCTTCGGGAGCCCCGACACGGGGACGGGCCAGGCTGCCTCCGCCGGCGAGGCCTCGGCCGCGTCTGTGGTGAAGGCCGCCAGCTCGGCCGCCTTCGCCCACGCCTCGGCAACCGGCGTCTCCCACGGCGACGAACTGCAGGCCACGGACGTCATGATCGACCCGGAGGGCGCGCGGCACGTCCGCTTCACCCGCACCCACCAGGGCATGCAGGTGCTCGGCGGCGACCTCGTCGTCCACCTCACCAAGCAGCTGGCGTACGCCGGTGTCACCCGGGCCGCCGAGCACACCGTCAAGCCCGCCCTGGCCACCTCCGCCAAGCTGTCGGCCGCGCAGGCCGAGCAGAAGGCGGCGAGCGTCGCCAAGGGCGACGCCGGCAGCGCCGAACTCGTCGTCGACGCCCGCGAGGGCGCCTCCGCCCTGGCCTACCAGGTGCAGGTCAGCGACAGCGGCACGACCGAGGGCGGCTCCCGGACGGTCGTCGTCGACGCCCTCACCGGCAAGGTCCGCAGCAACACGCCCGACAGCGACGAGTTCCTCTCGCCCAAGGTGCTGGACGCCCTGCGCGAGCGCGGCGAGACGGCCGACCCCGCCACCGGCATCGGCTCGCAGGCTGCCGGACTGGCGGCGCCCCGCTCGGCTGCCGCCGTCCGCTACCCGGTGACGGCCAACGGCACGGGCAAGTCGCTCTTCGTCGGCCAGGTCGCGCTGAAGACCACCCAGACGGCCCGCACCAGCTTCCTGCTGAAGGACCCGACCCGCTACGGCACCGAGACCCGGGACGCCAGGGGTTCGGAGACCGAGAGCTTCGCCCGCGGCAAGAAGATCACCACCACCAACAACATCTTCGGCAACGGCGCGACTTCGAGCCGCAACAGCGCCGCGGCCGATGCCCAGTACGGCGTCACCAAGACCCTGGACTTCTACAAGAAGACCTTCGGTCGCAAGGGCATCGCGAACAACAGCAAGGCCGCCAAGGCCATGGTCCACTGGGGCAACAAGGTCGCCAACGCGTTCTGGGACCCCACCTGCGGCTGCATGCTCTACGGCGACGGCGACGGCGACATGTTCAAGAAGCCGCTCGTCGTCCTCGACGTCACCGGCCACGAGCTGACCCACGGCGTCGTCGACGCCACCGCCAAGCTCGAGCCGACCCGCGTCGACGCGGACGGCAACCAGTACGGCGAGCCGGGCTCGCTGAACGAGTCCCTCGCGGACATCTTCGGCTCGAACGTCGAGTTCTTCACCAACAACGTGAAGGACAAGCCGGACTACCTGATCGGCGAGAAGCTGGGCCTGGACCAGAAGTTCCTGCGCCGCCTCGACCACCCGTCCCTCGACAAGCTCGAGGGCACGATCGACTACTGGGCGCCCCAGACGTACGACACCGAGGTGCACGCCGGCTCCGGCGTCTCCTCGCACGCGTACTACCTGCTCGCCGAGGGCAGCGGCCAGAAGACGATCGGCGGCGTCAAGTACGACTCGCCGACCTACGACGGCTCGACCGTCAAGGGCATCGGCCGCACCAAGGCCACGGCGATCTTCTACCGGGCGCTGACCCGCTACATGGTCTCCTCGACCGACTTCCACGACGCGCGCATCGCGACGCTGAAGGCGGCCAAGGACCTCTACGGCGCGAGCAGCGTGGAGTACAAGACGGTGGACAAGGCCTGGGCCGCCGTCAATGTGACCGTCGCCAACACGCCGGCCGCCCGGCACTGACGGCACACCGGTCCGTCACACCCACTGCCTCTCCACCTCGTCGGACACACTGAACTCGGCGTCGCAGGAGGGGCAGTGGGCCCTGCCGAAGACGTAGGTCAGAGCGAGTGCCACCTCGCCCTGGCCCGCTTCGACGGCCTCCCGGTGCAGGCGCGCTCCGATCCCCGTGAGCCGTTCCGGGGGCGTCGGTATCAACGCCCCCCGGGTGTCCGGGTCCTTGGCACTCGATCCCACGTAGTCACCCGCCGAAGCGAACGTGCCGTACGAGCCGAATGCCACGTAGAGGCTGTCCTCGCACTCGGGGCATTCGAGGTCGTACTCCTCTCTGGTCACGCCCTCCAGCGCCTCCGCCCATGTGCCGGCTCCCTCGAAGGCGAGAACCGCCATCTGCAGGTAGACGAAGTCCCGCCGACCCGGGGCGGTGAGCAGCCCGCGCGCCACCACCAGCAGTTCGCCGATCTCCCATGCGTGCTGCTCGCGCCGTGTGTCGTCAGGGTCCGCCGTGATCAGTCCGGCCATGAGCACCGCCTGTATCGGCTCGCCCGGCGCCCTGCCCAGCGCGATGTCCGCGAGCACCGGCATCGCCGCCCAGCTCGCCTCGTACACCGACCCCTGATGGCACAGCGCGGACCACAACTCCGACCAGACCTTGTCGTCCTCCGGGCCGCCGAGCTGCGCGAACAGCCCAGGGATGTCCTCGGCGCTCCCGTAGGCGTGGGTCAGCTCGGCCCAATTGATCGTCGTCATACGGCGATTGTGCCGCCCGGCACTGACAGCCGGGTCACAGGCGAATCCTGCTTCTTTTATTGACGACGGAAAAGAAGCCCTCTAGGTTTCCGGCCATGCGCCCGACCCCTCGTGTCGAGACGTTCCCGGCGAACACGCCGGCCGCCTCGCAGATCTTCACCACGGTCCTGTCCCAGGGGCCCCTCACCCGGCTGGAGGTGGCCCGGCGGGCGGGGCTGTCACCGGCCGCCGTCACCAAGGCGGTCCGGCCCCTGATCGAGGCCGGATACCTGGTGGAGGACACCGCCGAGGAGGCCCGCGCGGCCCTCGGCCGGCCCGCCAACCCGGTTCGTGTCGACGGCGGACGGGCGCTGTTCGTCGGCGTCAAGGTGACCGCCGACGAGATCATCGGCGTCCTCACCGACCTGTGCTGCGAGATCCGCGCCGCCCGTCATGTGCCGCTCGCCGACCGAGACCCCAAACCGGTCCTCGCCGCGATCGCGGACCTCGTGGGCGAACTCCTCGCCGAGGCAGGGCAGTTGGGCGTCGGCGTGCACGGCCTCGGCATCGCCGTCTCCGGAGACGTCGACCGCGCCGAAGGGGCCGTACGCTACTCGCCGTTCCTGGAGTGGCGCGACGTGCCGTTGGCCGAACTCGCCGCCATGACCACGGGGTTGCCGGTCACCGTCGACAACGACGTCCGGGCCCTGACCGTCGCCGAGCAGTGGTTCGGGGCCGGCGTGGGCCTGTCCGACTTCGCCGTGGTGACCGTCGGCGCGGGCATCGGCTGCGGCCTCGTGGTGCACGGGCGGGTGGTCGCCGGAGCACACGGGGTGGCCGGCGAGATCGGCCACGTCACCGTCGACCCGGCGGGCCCGCCCTGCCACTGCGGCAACCGCGGTTGCGTGGAGGCGATCGCGGGGGAGGCGGCCATCGTCCGGCAGATCCGCGAGGCCACGGGAACCCGAGTCGCCGACGCCACCGAGGCTTTGGACCTCGCCCATCGCGCAGTCACCGGCGCGCGCGAGGTGTACGCGCGGGCGGGCGAGGCCATCGGCCGCGGCATCGCCACCGTCGCCAACCTCCTCGGCCCCGAACGAGTGATCATCTCCGGCGAGGGCCTGGCCGCCTACGACCTGTTCGCCGAGCAGATCCGCGACACCTTCACCGCGGCCGCCTTCGGCTCCGCCGCCCACTGCGACGTACAGACCCGCCCGCTGCCCTTCGAGGAGTGGGCCCGCGGGGCCGCCGCCACCGCGATCCAGTCCTTCATCACCCCCGACGACCCGCACCCGAGCCGCTGAACCAACTCCCCCTGGAGGTACGACCCATGCGGTCATCCTCGTACTCCGTCATGCCCGCGCGCGCCCTCAGAGCCGTGGTGGTCCTGGCCCTCGCCGCAGGCGCCGTCACGGTCGCCCCCGCGGCCCACGCCGAGACCACCGACGCTGCCGCCGTCGCGGCCAAGCCCTATATGGGCTGGTCGAGTTGGAGCATGCAGTCGTCGAAGTACCCCGGCCTCAACCCGGACGGCGACTACAGCTACCTCACCGAGGCCAACGTCAACAAGCAGACCGACGCCCTGGCCGCCAAGCTCAAGAAGTTCGGCTACGAGTACGTCAACATCGACGCCGGCTGGTGGCGCGACAACAGCTGGAAGCCCGAGTACGACCAGTACGGCCGCCAGAAGGCCGACCCGAAGCGCTTCCCCAGCGGCATGAAGTCCGTCGCCGACCGCATCCATGCCAAGGGCCTCAAGGCCGGCATCTACCTCCCCGTGGGCCTCGAGAAGGAGGCGTACGGCGACGGCAAGACCTCGATCTGGAACGCCGACGGCTGCACCACCGCCGACATCGTCTACACCGATCTGCGCACCACCAACGGCTGGGACAGCTCGTACAAGCTCGACTTCTCCCGTCCCTGCACCCAGAAGTACATAGATTCGCAGGCCCAGTTGATCGCCGGCTGGGGCTACGACTTCCTCAAGCTCGACGGCGTGGGTCCCGGCTCCGGGAAGAGCGGCGACCAGTACGACAACGTTGCCGACGTGGCCGCCTGGAACAAGGCGATCGCCGCCACCGGCCGTCCGATCCATCTCGAACTGTCCTGGTCCCTGGACATCGGGCACGCCGCCGACTGGAAGAAGTACTCGCAGGGCTGGCGCATCGACACCGACGTCGAGTGCTACTGCAACACGCTCGTCAGCTGGGAGAACTCCGTCGATGACCGCTGGGACGACGCCCCCGGCTGGACGAAGCACGCAGGTCCCGGCGGCTGGAACGACCTCGACTCCCTCGACGTCGGCAACGGCGAGATGGACGGCTTGACGAAGGCCGAGCGGCAGAGCTACGCCACTCTCTGGGCCATCGCCAAGTCCCCCCTCTATACCGGCGACGACCTCACCCGCCTCGACTCCTACGGCCTCTCCCTCCTGACCAACAAGGAGGTCATCGCGGTCGACCAGGGCGCCGCACCGCCCGCACGCCCGATCACCCCCTCCGACCCGCAGCAGGTGTGGGCAGCGAAGAACCCCGACGGCAGCTACACCGTCGCTCTCTTCAACCTCGAGGACTCACCGGCCGCCGTCACCGCCCGCTGGGCCTCGCTCGGCTTCACCGGCAAGGCCGCCGTCCGTGACCTGTGGAACCACGAGAACCTCGGCACCTACAAGGACAAGGTCACCCAGGCGCTGCCCGCCCACGGCTCCCGCCTGTTCACCGTCACCCCGCACGGCAGCACCCTCGCCTTCACCGGATACGAGGCCGAGTCCAGCAGCAACACTCTCGCCGGCAACGCGTACGTCGCCGACTGCTCCGCCTGCTCCGGCGGCAAGAAGGTCGGCAACCTCTACCTCGGCGGCAAGCTCACCTTCAACGACATCACCGTCGACAAGGCCGGCACCTACCTGGTGAAGATCGCCTACGTCAGCGGCGACGCCCGCTCGGTCGCCGTCTCCGCCAACGGCGGCGGCGCCACCAGCCACAAGTTCCCGTCCACCGGCGACTGGGGAACGGCCGAAACGGTCGGGGTCCCGTTGACCCTCAAGGCCGGCTCCAACACGATCACCTTCGACAGCGGCAACAGCTACGCGCCGGACATCGACCGGATCGACGTACCGAAGTCGTCCTGAACGACCCACCAGGAGCCGCCATGAGCACCGATCCGTCCTCCATGCTGCCCAGACGCAACCTGCTGGCCCTCGCCACGGCCACCGGAGCCGACCTGGCCACCCTCCCCGCCTTCACCGCTTCGGCCGCACCGCAGCGGCCCGGCAACTCCGCCTCGTACCAAAGCAGTTCACCCGACACGCTGTGGTGGCAGGCCCCCGCCGACGACAACTCCATGATCGAACAGGGCCTGCCCGTCGGCAACGGCCGCCTCGGCGCCCTCGCGAGCAACGACCCCGGCCGCGAGCTCCTCCTCCTCACCGACGCCACGATGTGGACCGGCGGCCTCAACGACACCCTCGACGTCAACGGCCAATTCCCCTACGGCCGCGACGACTTCGGCTCCTTCACCCTGCTGGGCCGGCTCACCGTCGACATCCCCGACCACGACCTGGGCGCGGTCTCCGGCTACCGGCGCACCCTCGACCTCGAGCAGGGCGTGGTGACCACGTCGTACGTCCGCTCCGGTGTGACGTACCGGAGGCAGATCTTCGCCAGCCGCCCCGACGACGTGATCGTCCTGCACTTCACACAGAGCGGGGGAGGACGCTACACGGGCACGGTCACGCTGGAGGGGACGCACGGCGAGGGTGCCGGCGTCTCGTTCGGTGCAGCCTTCCCCAACGGTCTGGAGTACGGGGCCGGAGTCACCGCCTACGGCACCGGAGGCCGCGTCACCGTCAGTGGCACGCACATCGCCTTCTCCGGCTGCAGGGACCTCACCGTGGTGGTGAGCGGCGGCACCAACTACGCGCCGGACGCGGCCAAGGGTTATCGCGACCCGTCGCTCGACCCACAGCGGCTGGCCCGCACGAAGGTCCGCGACGCCGCCGCTCACCCGGCCGACACGCTGCTGCGCACCCATGTCGCCGACCACCGCGCCCTGTTCGGGAAGTTCTCCCTCGCGCTCGGTACGTCCTCAGCCGATCAGCGGTCGATGGACACGTGGGAGCGGGTCAAGGCCCGGGCGCGGGACGGTGTCCCCGACCCCGAACTCGAGGCCGCCTACGTGCAGTTCGGGCGGTACCTGATGATCGCCGGGTCACGCGGCAGCCTGCCGCTGGGCCTCCAGGGACTGTGGCTCGACGGCAACGACCCCGCCTGGATGGGCGACTACCACACCGACATCAACATCCAGATGAACTACTGGGCGGCCGACCGAGTGGGCCTGTCCCCGTGCTTCGACGCGCTCACCGACTACTGCGTCGCCCAGGTCCCGTCCTGGACCGACCTGACCCACCGCCTCTTCAACGACTCCCGCAACCGCTACCGCAACTCCAACGGCAGGAACGCCGGTTGGACCGTGGCCATCTCCACCAACCCCTACGGCGGAGGCGGCTGGTGGTGGCACCCCGCGGGCAACGCCTGGCTGTGCAACACCCTCTGGGAACACTACGAGTTCACCCGCTCGCGCTCCCACCTGGAGAAGATCTACCCCCTGCTCAAGGGTGCCTGCGAGTTCTGGGAGGCACGACTGCTCACCACGACGCTCCCGGGCAGCTCGCGCGAGGTCCTGATCGCCGACAGCGACTGGTCGCCGGAGCACGGCCCCCTCGACGCCAAGGGGATCACCTACGCCCAGGAGCTGGTGTGGGCGCTGTTCGGCAACTACTGCACCGCCGCGGCGGAACTGAAGCGGGACGGCGGTTACGCGGACACCGTCTCGGGTCTGCGCAAGCGTCTGTATCTTCCAGAGGTGAGTCCGAAGACCGGCTGGCTGGAGGAGTGGATGTCCCCGGACAACCTCGGCGAGACCACCCATCGGCACCTGTCGCCTCTGGTCGGCCTCTTCCCCGGCGACCGCATCCGCCCCGACGGCTCCACCCCGGCCGACATCGTGGCCGGTGCCACCGCCCTGCTCACCGCGCGCGGCATGGAAAGCTTCGGCTGGGCCAACGCCTGGCGCAGCCTGTGCTGGGCCCGCCTCAAGAACGCCGACAAGGCCTACCAGTTGATCGTCAACAACCTCCGCCCGTCGACCGACGGCGGCAACGGCACCGCCCCCAACCTCTTCGACATCTACGAACTCGGTCCGGGCAACGGTGTCTTCCAGATCGACGCCAACTTCGGCACCCCGGCGGCCGTGATCGAGATGCTCCTGTACTCCCGCCCGGGACACCTGGAACTCCTCCCGGCGCTCCCCGACGCCTGGGCGAAGTCGGGCTCCGTGAAGGGCATCGGCGCCCGCGGCGGCTTCGTCGTCGACCTCGACTGGAAGGACGGCAGACCGACCGAGGCCCGCATCCGCAGCGTCGGTGGCCGCACGACGACGGTGACGTACGGCGGCCGTTCGCGCACCGTGACCGTCCAGCCCGGCGGATCCGTCACGCTCAAGGACCTCGCGCGGTGAGGGCCCGGTTCGCGCGCGCCGCCCGCCTGGCTGCTCTCCTGCTGCTGGCCGGCGGTGCCCAGGCCGCGCCCGTACAGGCGTCCGACGGCCCGCACGAGTTCGCCGTGCTCGGCGCACCCGCGGACCCGCGCTCCGTCGTCACCTGGGGCGCGAGCGCCGACCGCATGGGCGACGGAGTCGCCGACCGCGGCTACCGGCTGGTCGTGCACACCAGCACCGGCGGCACCGATCTGCGAATCCGGCTCTCCAACGCCTTCGGGGACCGGCCCGTGACCTTCGACGACGTCCACGCCGGCATCCGGCGGACCGGCGCCGAACTGGTCCGCGGCAGCAACCATGCCCTGACCTTCGAAGGCGCCCGCTCCGTCACCGTCCCCGCCGGAGCCGTCGTCGTCAGCGACCCGCTGCCCGTCAGACTGCCCGCCGCCACCGACCTGGTCGTCAGCATCCACTCGCCCGACGCGGCGGGCCCGGCCACCGGCCACTGGATGGCCATGCAGACGTCCTACACGACCCAGGGCGATCACACCGCCGAGGAGAGCGCCGCCAACTGGACGGAGACCACCGGCTCCTGGTCCTACCTGGACTCCGTCTCCGTACGACCGCCCGCGGGCACCGGAGCCGTCGTAGCCTTCGGCGACTCCATCACCGACGGCTGGCAGTCCACCACGGACCTCGACCGCCGCTGGCCCGACTACCTCTCCCGCCGCCTGCAGACCGCCCGCACCCACATCAAGGGCGTCGCCAACGAGGGGATCTCCGGCAACAAGGTCCTGGCAGACGGCGCCGGCCAGAGCGCCCTGAACCGACTGCAGCGCGATGTCCTCTCGCAGCCAGGCGTGCGCACCGTCTTCCTCTTCGAGGGCGTCAACGACCTCAAGGCCCACACCGGCGTCACCGCCCAGGACCTGATCGCCGGCTACCGCGAGATCGCCGACCGGGTCCACGCGGCGGGCAAGTGCGTCGTCGTCGCCACCGTCGCCCCCTTCAAGGGCTGGTCCGAATGGGACCCGGCGGCCGAGGCCGTGCGTCAGGACGTCAATGAATTCATCCGTACCAGCGGAGACTTCGACGCGGTCACCGACTTCGACCACATCCTGCGCAACCCCTACGACCCCGAGCGCATTTTCCCCTTCTTCGACGGCGGCGACCATCTGCACCCGAACGACAAGGGGATGCAGGCCATGGCCGACGCCGTCGACCTCCCGAGCCTCGACTGCACGGGACGGGGGTGAGGCTCGCGCTGGTCAACCGGCCGTCGGCTCGGGCGCGATGAGACCCTCCCGGTAGGCGATCGCCACCGCCTCCGTACGGCTCGAAGCGCCCAGCTTGGCAAGGATGTTGGAGACGTGGACGCTCGCCGTCTTGCCGGTGATGAACAGCTCCTCGCCGATCTGCCGGTTGCTGCGCCCGCGGGCGAGCAGCCGCAGCACGTCCTGCTCGCGGGCGGTCAACGGCGAGGTGCGCTCTCCGGCGGGAGAGGCGTCGGTGAGGCGACCCCGGCGTATCAGACCGTCGAGCCGCTCAAGCAGGGGCACGGCGCCGAGTTGCTCGGTAACCGCTCTGGCCTCGCGGGCCTGCACGGCCGCCTCCTCGCGCCGCTCGGCCACCAACAGGGCCTCGGCGAACCGCACTTGGCAGCGCACCCGCTCGTACACGTCGCCGTACTCGAACGCGGTCACCGCCTTCTCCCAGGCCGCCGCGTCCGGTCCCGACACCGCCCGCAGCCACTCCGCCTCGGCGCGCGCCAGCCAGGCGAAGCCCTCGGGGCCCTGCGGCGCGCCGTCCTCGCCGTGCAGGGCCGATTCCCGGGCCAGCTCGACGAGTTCGTCCGCGGTGTCCTTCCACCGGTGCGACTCCTCACCGGTCAGCCGCAGTTCCACGGCCGCGTCGGCGACCGCGGTCAGCGCCAGCGCGGCGAGCCGGACCGTGGCGTCCGGGCGGGTGCCTGAGCCGTCGCCGAGTGCGTCGACCGTGGCCTGCAGCCGCTCCACGGCAGCCTTCGGATCGCGCCGCAGCACGGCGGCCTCGGTCAGCGCGATGCCCGCGACCAGCGTGGCCATCCAGTCGAAGTGCCCCTCGAGCAGGAGCCCGGCCCGGTCGGCCGCCGTCAGGTCGCCGCGGGCCAGCGCCACATACAGTGCGGGTCCCGACGCGTACCCGCCCGCCGCGGGCAGCACCTCGGCGTCCGCCACCGCGGCCCGCAGGCACTCGTCCCAGCGGCCCAGCGTGTACAGCGCCAGCAGATGCAGATAGCGCATCTCCAGCGGATACGGCGATGACAGCAGCCCCGTCCGGCGGGCGCGGTCCAGCCCCTCGGTGACCCAGGGCAGACAGCCGTCGAGGTCGCCGGACTCGAAGCAGCCGATGGCGAGGTTGAACAGGGCACGCATCTCCACCGGCGCGTTCCCCGCCTGCCGGGCCAGCTCCCGGGCCTTCTTCAGCCGCTCCTGGCCCTCGCGCGTACGGCGGCCGCCGCCCTCCAGGATCGCCAGCGAGACCAGCAGGTCGGCCTGCGCGTCCGTCACACCCAGCTCTTCGGCGACATGCAGGGCCTGGCGGGCCACCCGCACCGCCGTCTCGTTCTCCCCGACCTGGCGGGCCGCAAGGACGTGGACCGCCGCCGCCCACACCCACGTCCGGGAAGGCGGTTCGGCGGGGATCATGGCGAGCGCCTCGCTGCTGTAGGCGAATGCGGCCGTCAGGCTGTCGACGTCCAGGAGATTCCCGGCCAGCGTGTACCGGACCCGGACGGCGAGCTCCGAGTCGGCGTCCCGGCCGATGCTCGCGAGCGCGGACCGGGTCAGCGACACGGCGCGGTGCGAGGCTCCGGCGCGCGCGGCGGCCGCCGAGGCGCGCAGCGTGAGCGGCACCCGGTCGACGCCCTCGCCGGAGGGTCGGGCCGCCGGGTCCACCGACGCCCACAGGTCGAGCGCGGTCTCCAGGTGCCGCAGCTCCTCGGCGGGCGCGCCCACGCGCTGGGCGTGGTCAGCGGCCTCCAGGGACGCGGTGAGCGCCTGGGACAGGTCGTGGCTCTCGCGGTAGTGGTGGGCGCGCTCCGCCGCGCGGCCGTGCCCGGCGAGCAGCCGGGCGAACGAGCCGTGCAACCGGGCTCGTTCGCCGGGCAGCAGGTCCGCGTAGACCGCCTCCCGGGCCAGGGCGTGCCGGAACGCGTACGTGTCCCCGTCGCCGGGGACCAGCAGCTGGCGGCCGATCGCCTCGCGCAGCGCCGACTCCAGATCGTCCTCGGGCAGCCTGACCGCCTCGCGCAGCACGTCGTGCTCCACGCGCCGCCCGGCGACGGCGGCCGTGCGCAGCACCTGCTGAGCGGTGTCGGAGAGCTGCTCGAAGCGGATGAGGAGGACGTCGGCCAGACCGCTGGGCAGTCCGCCGGCCTCGCTGTCGGTGGCGGCGAGGAGCTCCTCCGCGTAGAAGGCGTTGCCCTCGGCGCGCTGGACGATCCCGCGGACCGTGGCCTCCGGCAGCGGACGGTCCTGCAGCGTGCGTACCAGCCGGATCACCTCGGCGTCGGCCATGGGCCGCAGCTCCAGCCGCTCGACCGCAGGCAGCCGCACCAGCTCGGCCAGCAGCGGGCGCAGCGGATGGCGACGGTGCAGATCGTCCGCGCGATACGAGGCGAACACCGCCAGCCGATGCGTCGGCGCCCCGCCCGCGGGCCGCTGCAGGACACCCCGGCTGAGCAGGAACCGCAGCAGATCCCGGGAGGACTGGTCGGCCCAGTGCAGATCCTCCAGCACCAGCAGCAGCGGAGCGATCTCCGACAGATCCGCCAGCAGCCCCGCCATCCCCTCGAACAGCCGCAGCCGCCCACCCACGTCCCGCTCGGCGTCCGTGCCCGCGCCCAGCAGTCGGTCGACCACCGGATGCGCGCCCAGGACCTCCGCGAACCGCTCGTCGGCCGCCAGCACACCCAGCACCTCGGTGAACGGCAGATACGGCAATCCGACGTCACCGAGATCCACACAGTGACCGGTGAGGACCGTCATCCCTTCCCGGACGGCCCGCCCCGCGACCTCGTCCAGCACTCGCGTCTTGCCCACCCCGGCGTCCCCGGCGAGCAACACGGCCCGAGCCTCCCCACCGCGGGCACGCTCGAGCATCGCGGCGAGGTGGGCTACCTCGTCCTCCCGGCCGATCAGCGGCGTGGTGAATACGGTCTGCGACACGATTCCATCCTGGCACGCACCACTGACAGCGCCTCTGCATTAAGGGGTGACTGAACCGCCCTCAAGGGGCGCGGGGCTGTATCGATATGCGGCTCCGCCGCGCGGGCGCGACCAGCCACAGGCAGCTCGCACTCGCCGCCGGACAGAACTCCCGAGCTCTCAGGCGCTCAGGACCTCAACACCCGCGCCCAATCCTCTGGCACCCGCCCCGCAGGCCCCGGCGCAGGCTGATCCGCAGGATGACTCACCGGCGGCGCAAGCTCGGGCCCCGACTCGTACAACTGCGAACTCTCGAAGTCCCAGAACCACCCCTCACCCGGCTCAAAACTACGAATCACGGGGTGACCGGTGGCCCGGAAATGCGCGGTGGCGTGCTTCGCGGGCGAGTCGTCGCAGCACCCCACATGCCCGCACTGCGCACAGCGCCGCAGATGGAACCACCAGCCACCCACCGCATCACACTCGACGCACCCGGTACCGCTGGGCGGAACGCTGGGGTCGATTCCGTCGGCGCTGCTCATACGGCCTCCTCCTCGGCTGCGTCCTCGGCCACCGCGGTGAGCGGCAGCAGGACCTGGAAACGGGTGTCCCCGGGCTCGGACTCCACCTGCAGGGTCCCGTGGTGCTTGTTGACGACGATCCGCCAGGAGATGTCCAGACCCAGCCCCGTGCCCTCGCCGACCGGCTTGGTGGTGAAGAACGGGTCGAAGATGCGGCCCCGGATCTCCTTCGGCACACCGGGCCCCGTGTCGCGGAACTCCACCAGCAGCCGGTCGTTCTCGAGCGCCGTCCGCACGGTCAAGGTGCCTTCCCCGCCTGCACTGTTCATGGCGGCGACCGCGTTGTCGATCAGGTTCGTCCACACCTGGTTGAGCTCCGCCGGGTAGGCGGGGATCTTCGGGAGGGTGCGGTCGTAGTCCTTGACCACGTCGATCCGCGAGCCGATCTTGGCCGACAGCATCAGCAGCGTGCTGTCGAGGAGTTCGTGGACGTCGGCGTCCTGGTAGGGGGCGCGGTCGAGCTGCGAGTACTGCTTGGCGGCGTCGACGAGGTGCGAGATGCGTTCGGTGGAGTCGTTGATCTCGTCCATCAACAGTTCGGTCTCGACGGTGTAGTTGAGCCAGCCGATCGCGTTCGGCAGGATGTCCTCGTCCACGGCGGCCGCGATCTGGTCCAGCCAGTCCACGTCCAGGCCGGCCTGCACGAAGGTGGGCGCGATCCGCCAGCCCTCCTGGATGTCGTGGTCGTCGAGCCAGTCGGTGAGGGCGTCCTCCCGGTCGGATGCCTCCAGCGGGCTCAACGTGGGCGCTTTGGCGACGCGTTCGGCGGTGCGTTCCTGGATGTCGATGAGGTTCGCCATCACCTCGGGGGCGTAGTTGCCCTGTGCGATGATGGCGAGCTTGTGCCGCATCTTGCCCACCCGCTCCCGCAAGGTCGCGGTGGCCCGTACGGCCGCCGCCGCAGGGTTGTTGAGCTCGTGCGTGAGCCCGGCGGACAACGAGCCGAGCGCCAGCAGCCGTTCGCGTTGCCCGATGGCCCGCTGGGTGTTCTTCGTACCGAAGAACAGTCCCTCCAGCAGGTGGACCGCCATCGGGAACCACTCCTGCATGATGTTCGCGAACGAGTCGGCGGGCAGCACGAAGAACCGGGTCGGCTCCGTGACGCGCATCGAGCCGTTGTAGACCTGCCGCACCCGGTCCCCGAGGTAGCCCTGCATGGCCCCCGCATACACCCCGCGCTGCGAGGTCCGGGACACCTCCACGTCGTCGCCGCCGACCCGGCGGGACAGCACGACGGTGCCCTCGATCATCACGTAGAAGCAGGTGGCGGGATCGCCCTCGGTGTACACGGGCCCGGGCTCGAACCGCTCCACCCGGCCCTCGCTGCACAGCCGCCCGAGCTGCTCGGGCGTCAGCTTCTCGAACAGGAACAGTGAACCGATCTCCTGCGCGCTGCAGGGCAGCGCCTGCCCGCTCACGACTGCTCCAGATACCGGTGGACGAGCATCACGGCCATGGCTCCCTCTCCGACGGCGGACGCGACACGCTTGGCGGACTCCGCGCGCGCGTCGCCCGCCACGAACACGCCGGGAATGTTGGTCTCCAGGTGGTACGGCGGCCGGTCCAGCTCCCAGTCCGCCGGCGGCCGCCCGTCGGCCGTCAGGTCGGGTCCGGCCAGGATGAACCCGTGCTCGTCGCGCAGCACCGCGTCGCCCAGCCAGTCGGTCAGCGGGGCCGCGCCGATGAACACGAACATCCACTGCGCGTCGACGAGTTCGGTCTCACCGGTGTCCACGTCGCGCAGGGTGAGCTGCTCCAGGTGGTCGGTCCCGTGGGCGGTCTCGACGACGGTACGCGCGCGTACCGAGATGTTCGGCGCCTCGTTGATCTGCTGGATCAGGTAGTACGACATCGACGCCGACAGGTCCGCCCCGCGCACCAGCAGCGTCACCGACTTGGCGCCCCGGGACAGGTACATCGCCGCCTGCCCGGCCGAGTTGGCGCCGCCGACGATGTACACGTCCTGCCCCTGGCAGGAGGCCGCCTCGGTCAGCGCCGATCCGTAGTACACCCCGCAGCCGGTCAGGTCGTTGCAACCGGGCGCGTCGAGCTGCCGGTACGACACGCCGGTCGCCAGGATCACGCTGTGCGCGGCCACCGCGGACCCGTCGGAGAACCGCACGGTCCGCGCGGCCCCGTTGACCTCCAGGCCCGTCACCTCGCGCGCGGTGAGGATCTCGGCGCCGAACTTCGCCGCCTGCCGCCGCGCCCGGTCGGTCAGCTGCGCCCCGGACACACCGTCCGGGAAGCCCAGGTAGTTCTCGATCCGCGAGCTCTGTCCGGCCTGCCCGCCGGTCGCCGAACGCTCCACGAGCACCGTCCGCAGACCCTCCGACGCTCCGTACACCGCGGACCCGAGTCCGGCGGGTCCGCCGCCGATGACGACGAGGTCGTAGAAGTCCGCCGCCGGTGTCGTCGCCAGGCCCACCCGGGCGGCCAGCTCGGGCGCCTCGGGCTCGACCAGGGCCGTGCCGTCCGGGGTGATCACGATCGGCAGCCGCTGCCCGTCCTGATCGGCCGCCGCCAGCAGCCGCTTCCCCTCGGGTTCCTCCGCCGAGTACCAGCGGTAGGGCACCTGGTTGCGGGCCAGGAACTCCCGTACGTCCGAGGAACGCGCCGACCAGCGGTGCCCGACCACCTTGGTGCTGGGCACCGGCCGGAAGTCGCTGCACCGCCAGGCCTCCAGCAGGTCGTCCAGGACGGGGTAGAGCTTCTCCTCGGGCGGATCCCACGGCTTGAGCAGATAGTGGTCGAGGTCGACGACGTTGATCGCGTCGATCGCCGCGTTCGTGTCCGCGTACGCGGTCAGCAGCACCCGTCGCGCGCCCGGGTACACGTCCAGGGCCTGTTCCAGGAACTCGATGCCGTTCATCTGCGGCATGCGGTAGTCGGCCAGGATCACCGCCACGAGATCGCCGCGCAGCTTGAGCTCGCGCAGCGCCTCCAGCGCGGACTCGCCGGACTCCGCGCGCACGATCCGGTGCGACTCGCCGTAGCGGCGCCGCAGGTCGCGGGCGACGGCTCGGGACACTCCCGGGTCGTCGTCCACGGTCATGATGACGGTCCGCGCTGCGTCGGACGCCTGTGCCATACGTCTCCCACCCCGACTGGTCGGATCGGCGGCACGGCGAGCCCTGTCGCAAGAGGCGGTCACCGCGCCGGCTCCCGCCCATCGTATGTTCGATCGTCCCGCTTCGCTCCGGTATGCAGCAGGCCGCCCCTCAGGGGCGCCGCGAGGACAGCACGCAGAACTCGTTCCCCTCGGGGTCGGCCAGGGTCACCCACGGCACGTCGTCGCCCTGCCCGACGTCCGCGTGCCGCGCGCCCAGCGCGAGGAGCCGGGCGACCTCCGCCTCCTGGTCGTCGGGGCGGAAGTCCAGGTGGAGACGGTTCTTGATCGTCTTGCCCTCGGGTACCGGTGCGAAGGTCATGCCCGGAAGGCGGTCCTTCGCCGGGCGGATCTCGTACTCCTCGCGGTCGTCGTTCACCACGACCCAGCCGAGCGCCTCGCTCCACCACTGTCCCAGTGCGACGGGGTCGGCCGCGTCCACGTTGACTTGCTCCCATTCCAAGGTCATGTCCGGAGGGTAGTGAAGACTGGGCCCGAGCGACGTGACCACGACACTGGGAGGCAGCCGCATGACCCGCCCGATCACCGCAGCAGTCGATGGAACCGACGAGAGTCTCGCCGCGCTTGACTGGGCGGCCAGGGAGGCGGTCCGCCGCGGACTCGCGTTGCGCGTGGTGCAGGCGTGGCGCTTCGAGCCGTACGAGGCCATCGACGCGGCGGACCCGGACACGCAGGCCGCGTGGGTGCGGGACGCGCTGGCCGAGGCGGTGCGCACGGTCACTGCGCGGCATTCGGGCCTCGACGTCACCACCGACGTCGTCGAGGGCGACACGGTCGACACCCTGGTCGCCGCCGCGGCGGACGCCGAGCTGCTGGTGCTGGGCTCACGCGGGCACGGACCCGTCGTCGGCTTCCTGCTCGGTTCCGTCGGCCAGCAGGTGATCGCCGAGGCCACCCGGCCGGTGGTGCTCGTGCGCGCCGGGGACCAGCCGACCGCCGAGGCGGCGGGCCGCGAGATCGTCGTCGGCCAGCAGGGCGAACCCGACGACAGCGCCGACACCCTGCGGTTCGCGTTCGAGACGGCCGCCGCCCGCGGTGCCGGCGTGCGGGCGGTACGGGCCTGGACACTGCCGCCGGTGTTCGCCTACAGCCCCGGCTCGATGCATCTGCTCGACGAGGCCGGCGGCCTGGAGCCGTTCGAGAGGAAGGCGCTGTCCGCCGCACTGCAGCCGTGGCGGGAGCGCTTCCCCGACGTACCCGTGGTGGAGCACGTGGAGATCGGCAGCGCGGGCCAGGTCCTGCTGTCGGTCGCCGCGCGGGCCCAGCTGATGGTCGTCGGCCGCCGCGCCCGCCGCACGGCCGTCGGCGCGCGCATCGGCTCCGTGGCGCACGGGGTCCTGCACCACGCACCCTGCCCGGTGGCCGTGGTCCCGCACGCCTGAGTCACTCGCCAGCGGTGGGCTGCAGTGTCTCGCGGGCCGTGGGCAGGATGTTCTGGATGTAGTCCTCGACGGCCACATCGAGTCCTATGTCGTGCTGCGCCTGCTCGGACATGTACCAGCGGTGTTCGAGCAGCTCGTGGTAGATCTCGGCCGCGTCCATCGAACCGCGCAGTTCGAGCGGTACGGCGCGCACGGTGGGGCGGAACACGTCCCGCACCCACCGGTGGGCCAGCACCTCGGGGCGGGCCGCGAGGGGATCGCCGGGCGCGTAGTCGTCCTGGGTGGCCATCCAGCTCTCCAGGTCGTTCAGCAGCCGCCGGGCCTGGTTCTCCTCGGTGTCGAGACCGGTCAGGCGCAGCAGCTGCCGCTGGTGGTGCCCGGCGTCGACGACCTTCGGCACGAACGTGACGGTGTCGCCGTTGGAGGAGTGCTCGATCTGCATCTCGGCCACGTCGAAACCGAGCTCGTTCAGCCGGCGGATCCGCCGTTCGATGTAGTGGTACTTGCCCGCCGGGTACACGGACGTGCGGGTCAGCTCCGTCCACAGGTCCCCGTAGCGCGCACAGATCTCCATGCCGAACTCGACCGGGTCCACGGACGGGTGCAGCGCCCCGGACGCCTCCAGGTCCAGCAGCTCGCCGCTGATGTTGACCCGGGCCAGGTCGAGGTCGTACTCCCGCTGCCCGGTGCTGAGTTGAGGGTGCAGATCGCCGGTCTCGGCGTCCACGAGGTAGGCGGCGTAGGCGCCCGCGTCGCGTCTGAAGAGGGTGTTGGACAGCGAGCAGTCGCCCCACGCGAACCCGGCGAGGTGCAGCCGCACCAGCAGCACGGCCAGCGCGTCCATGAGGCGGTGCATGGTGGCCGGCCGCATCGTCGTCTCGAACATCGAGCGGTACGGCTGTGAGCCGCGCAGGTGGCGGGTGATCAGCACCGGTTCCAGCGGCTCGCCCTCGCCGTCGGTGCGGCCGGTGACCACGGCCAGCGGGTCCACCGCGGGGATGGCGAGCCGGTCCAGGTCGCGCAGCAGCTCGTACTCGCGCAGCGCGGGCCGTTCGGCGAGTTCCTTGACGGCGATCACCTCGTCCCCGGCGCGGGCGTAGCGCACGACGTGCCGGGAGATGCCGCGGGGCAGCGGCACCAGGTACTCCTCGGGCCACTCCTCCAGGGGCAGCTGCCACGGCAGTTCCAGCAGGAGCGCGGGGTGCTCCGGGTTCGTCGCGCTGATCTGCAGTGCCATGGCTCGCGTGTCCTTGCCTCGCGGGTGATCGTCACCTCACCTTAGAGGGCGCGCTCCTTGGCCTGAAGTGCCGCTTCACGGACCGGACCACGGTGTACGGGACCGTGTCCGGGCAGTATCAGGTCGCCGTCCAGCGCGGCCAGGACGTCCAGCGAGGCCACGGCACGCGCGCGCTCGTGGTGGAACATGTCCGGCAGCAGCTGCGGGCCCTGGATCCGCGAGGTGGGGTGACCCGTCGCGAGCGCGTCACCCGGGATCACCACGCCGGCGTCCGGGAGGTGGAAAGCCGTGTGTCCGTCGGTGTGGCCGGGTGTGTGGACGGGCACGGGCCGGCCGGGCAGATCCAGTGCCCCCGCCGCCGGGAACGCCTCGGGTGCGGCGACCGGGACATGGGCCGTGCCGCCGGAGCGGATGGCGTGCAACGACCACGGCAGGACGCCGGGCCGCCAGCTGTTCTTCAGGACCTGCCCGACGGTCACCTGGTGCAGGAACTCCCGGCGCGCGTGCGGCACTTCGGCCTCGTGCAGGTACACGGGCGTGCCGTAGGTGCTGCGCAGATACTCGGCGGAGCCCAGGTGGTCGTTGTGCGCGTGGGTGATGAGCACCGCCGCGACCGCCTCCGGCGAACTGCCCACCGCCTCCAGCGAGGCGAGCACCTGCTCCCGGTCGCCCGGGTAGCCGGTGTCGACCAGCGTGACCTCGTCCCCCTCGGTGAGGATCACCCAGTTCGTGTTGCTGCCGTGCACCAGGTGAATGCCATCGGCGACTTTCCGCACGTCTGCCCGCATGATTGCCCCGCGTGTTGAGATCCCTGCCCGACGGGACCAGCAAAGCAGACCCGGGCCGGACCGGAAGCGTCGGGTCCGCGCCAATCTGCGAGCTCAGGGACGCATCCCGAACAGAAAGCGCGTCACCCGCGTCCGCCGCACCCCGTACTCGTACACCACGAGGATCACGAGGAGTGAACCGGCCACGATCGCCGCGTACTTGACGGGAATCGGCGCGCTCCAGCCCACCACCCCGTACGCGAAGGCAACGACGACCGGCTGGTGCAGCACGTACAGCGGCAGGGCCGCGACGGCGAGGTATCCCAGGAGGGGCCCCGGGGCGAGCCGTGTGCGCTCCCACCGGTCCAGCAGCCCGAGGATCGCCGCTACCCAGCACCAGCCGGCCACCGAGAACAGCACGCGGGAGCCCACCGCGAGCGGTGTCCACGCGGTGAACGGATCGTCCTCGGCCATGAACCCGGGCGCCGTCGCCGCGAACAACAGCAGCCCGGCCACACCGACCGGAACGACGAGGCTGCGCAGGGCGGCCCGGACGCGCGCGTCGTCGGCGAGGGCGTAACCGAAGACGAAGAACAGCAGGTAGGCCCAGCGGTTCCAGCCCGCGAAGCCCTCTTCCATGCCCAGCAGCGCGTTGATCGCGGCGAGCGGCAGCGCGGGCAGCAGAAGCAGGGCCGGCCGCCGCTCCACCGCCCGCGCGGTGCGCTCGGCGCCTGCCGCGACGGGGCCGGCGACCGGGGCGAGGAGCAGGCAGAAGGCGAGCAGGAGGACGACGAACCACAGGTGGCCGGTCTCGAAGTACTTTCCGTCCAGGACGAACGGGAAGTCGCCGAGGTCGAGGTGGACGGTCAGGAAGCGTGGCCAGAAGTGCCAGTACGACTCGTGGTAGCCGGGGTCGGCAGCCCTGAGCCGCAGCCACTGCGGGACGGGGCAGAGCAGGACCGTGGCGAGGACCAGCGGGACGCCGAGGCGCAGCAGGCGTTCGCGGGCGAAGCCACGCGGGCCCCGGCGGCGGATGGAGTGCCGCGCGCCCAGACCGGCGACCAGGAACAGCATCGGCATCGCCCACACCACGCCGAAGCCGGCGAGGACGGTCACGGCAGGCGTCGTATCGGCGTTCTTGACGTAGAAGTCGTCGTCGGGGTCGAAGACCAGGGCGGAGTGGAAGAAGACCAGGCCGAGCACGACGAGGGCGCGCAGGGCGTCGAGTTCGAAACGGCGGGCAGTCGTGGTCGCCCGTTCGGTTTCCGCGCTCACCCCGCCAGTGTGGGCGTGGCGCGCGGCCCGGCCCAGAGGAAGGGCTGCCTCCGGCACCGTCCGCCGGAGGCAGCCCCCTGCGTGCAGCCGAAGCGGCCGCCTCTCCGCCTCACTGCACGCCGTGCGGGCGGAACTGGATGCTGATGCGCGGTCCCGCCGCGCGCGTGGTCTTCGGGACGGAGTGCTCCCACGTCCGCTGGCAGGAGCCGCCCATCACGATCAGGTCCCCGTGCCCCAGTGGCCGCCGTACGCTCTCGCCGCCCCGCATCGGACGCAGCAGCAGATCACGGGGCGAGCCCACGGAGAGGATCGCCACCATCGTGTCCTCGTGCGCGCCCCGCCCGATCCGGTCGCCGTGCCAGGCCACGCTGTCCCGGCCGTCGCGGTAGTAGCACAGCCCCGCCGTGGTGAACGGCTCGCCCAACTCGTCGGCGTAGCGCGCGGACAGCGCGTCACGGGCCTCGTCCAGCACCGGGTGCGGAAGGGCGTCGTCCGCGCCGTAGAACGCGAGCAGCCGGGGCACGTCGACGACCTGGTCGTACATCTTGCGTCGCTCCGCGCGCCACGGCACCTCGGCGGCCAGCCGTTCGAACAGGCCGTCCGAGCCGCCGAGCCATCCGGGCAGCACGTCGATCCAGGCGCCGAGTCCGAGCCGCGTCCGGCGGATCCCGTCGAGGGGGCCGAGGCGGAGCTGGTCGGTCTGGTCGAAGAGCGAGCCCTGGAGGTGCGTGGTCATGGATCCAGCGTACTCCTTATTCGAATATCTGTTCCCATGGTTTCTCCGGCACTTTCGTCGTGCTCGCAAGTCTTTCGATACATCGGTGTATCGGATACATTCCTGTATCGAACGGAGGGCCGACGGTGGCTGAGGAGACGGTGCGGCGGGTGACCCGGCGCCGGGTGCGGACACGGGCCAACCTGCTCGACGCCGCCTTCGCGGTGTTCGCCGCCAAGGGCTTCGGCCGGGTCTCGATCGAGGAGGTCTGCGAGGCCGCCGGCTACAGCAGGGGCGCCTTCTACTCCAACTTCGGCAGCCTGGACGAGCTCTTCTTCGCCCTTTACCAGCAGCGCGCGGACCTGATCGCGGACCAGGTTTCCGGCGCCCTCGCCCTCGACGGACCCGACCTCGACGTGCCGGCCGCCGTCGACCGGGTCACCGAGGTGCTGCTGCTCGATCTGGACTGGCTCCTGGTGAAGACGGACTTCCTGGTGCACGCGGCCCGCGATCCACAGGTCGCCGAGACGCTGCTGGAGCACCGGGCGCGGCTGCGGCGGGCGATCGCCGACCGGCTCGCCCGCGCGCACGGCTTTCCCCGACTGCCCGCCGTTCTCGGTGACGTGGACGGCGCGGCCCATGCCGTCGTCGCCGCCTACGACGGAGTCACCACCCAACTCCTGCTGGACAAGGACGTCGAGAGCGCCCGCGTCTGGCTGAAGCAACTGCTCACCGCGCTGCTGACCGACGGCAGCGGCAACCCCCAACCGGCCCATTGAGAAAGGGAAACGTCGCCATGGATGCGGACGTCATCGTCGTCGGAGCGGGCCTAGCGGGCCTGGTCGCCGCGCACGAACTCACCAGCAGGGGAAGGCGGGTCGCCCTGGTCGACCAGGAGAACGCCGCCAACCTCGGAGGGCAGGCGTTCTGGTCCTTCGGCGGGCTCTTCCTCGTCGACTCCCCGGAACAGCGCCGCCTCGGCATCAAGGACTCCTTCGACCTGGCCTGGAGCGACTGGCAGGGCAGCGCGCAGTTCGACCGGACGGACGACGAGGACTCCTGGGCGGTGCGCTGGGCGCGCGCGTACGTCGAGTGGGCGGCGGGGGAGAAGCGGTCCTGGCTGGACGGGCACGGCATCAAGCTGCTGCCGACGGTCGGCTGGGCCGAGCGCGGTGACCTGCGCGCCGACGGCCACGGCAACTCCGTGCCCCGCTTCCACGTGACGTGGGGGACCGGCACCGGTGTGGTGGAACCCTTCGTCGACCACGCCAAGAAGGCCGCGCGGGACGGGCTGCTGACCTTCTACCACCGGCACCAGGTCGACGAACTCGTCATCGAGGAGGGCGCCGCGCGCGGGGTGCGCGGCACGGTCCTCGCCGAGGACAACTCGGCCCGGGGCGTGGCCTCCAACCGCGACCACGTCGGCGAGTTCGAACTGACCGCCCAGGCCGTCATCGTCACCACCGGCGGCATCGGCGCCAACCACGACATCGTCCGCCGCTACTGGCCCGAACGGCTGGGTACCCCGCCCGCCGAAATGGTCACCGGCGTGCCCGCCTACGTCGACGGCCGCATGCTCGACATCAGCGCCGAGGCGGGCGTACGCCTGGTCAACCGCGACCGCATGTGGCACTACACCGAGGGCCTGCAGAACTGGGACCCGATCTGGCCCGGCCACGGCATCCGCATCCTGCCCGGCCCGTCCTCCCTCTGGTTCGACGCGCTCGGCCGCCGCCTCCCGGACCCCTGCCTGCCGGGCTACGACACCCTGAGCACCCTCAAGCACCTGCGCACCACCGAGGACATCGCCGGATACGACCACTCCTGGTTCATCCTCACCCAGAAGATCATCGAGAAGGAGTTCGCGCTCTCGGGCTCCGAGCAGAACCCCGACATCACCGCCAAGGACAAGGCCGCCGTCCTGAAGAACCGCCTCGGCAAGGGCGCCCCGGGCCCGGTGGACGCCTTCCTGCGCAAGGGCGCCGACTTCGTGACCGCGCCGACGCTGGAGCAACTCGTCGCGAAGATGAACGAGTTGACGGACAAGCCGCTGCTCGACGCGGCCGAAGTGCGCCGCCAGATCGAGGCCCGCGACCTGCAGATCGCCAACCCGTACAGCAAGGACTCCCAGGTCCAGGGCATCCGCAACGCCCGCCGCTACATCGGCGACCGCCTCGGCCGTGTCGCCGGCCCGCACCGCATCCTCGACCCGGCGGCCGGCCCGCTGATCGGCGTCAAGCTGCACGTCCTCACCCGCAAGACCCTCGGCGGCATCCAGACCGACCTCGACTCGCGCGCCATCGGCGCCGACGGCAACCCGATCGACGGGCTCTACGCGGCCGGGGAGGTCGCCGGTTTCGGCGGCGGCGGCGTCCACGGCTACAACGCCCTGGAGGGCACCTTCCTCGGCGGCTGCCTCTTCTCGGGACGGGCGGCCGGGCGGGCGGCGGCCAAGCAGACCGCCTGACACGTTCACCTGCCCGCGGGGGCGGCCGGAGCACACAGCCGGGCGCCCCCGCGGGCATTCCCGGCAAAGCGCCCCTCTGCAACAACGCACCCCTGCAAGGGGGTTGCCCCTCGGACCCGTGCACTGGTTCAGTGGATGAGCCACTCAGCCACTGAACCCCACCGTGTCGAGGAGGAATCCGTGGAGGCACTGCCCCGCGAGACGATCGTGGACGTCCTGGAGGCCAGGCTGCGCGAGGACATCCTGGCCGGACGGCATCCGGCGGGCAGCTATCTGCCGCCCGAGCGCAGCCTCGCCGACGGATACGGCGTCACCCGCACCACCCTCAAGCACGCCTTCGGACGTCTCGTCCAGGCGGGCCTCCTGGAGACCCGGCACGGCGTCGGCACCAAGGTGCGCGACTTCATCCGGCTGGGCGGCGCGGACCTGCTGCCGATGCTCGTGCGGCACGACGCGAAATGGATCCACGAGATCTTCGAAGTACGGCGGTCCGTCGGCGCGTTGATAGCCGAGCGGGCGGCGGCGCGGGCCACCCGCGCGCAACACGCCGAACTGCGTGCGCTGTTGGACGCCGTACGCGAGGCGGACGGTGCGGACGCGGTGCAGCTGGCCGACGTCGAGGTGCACCGCGCGCTTGCCCGGGCGACCGGCAACCGGGTCTACGTCCTGCTCACCAACACGCTCTTCAACGCCTATCTCCCCGTCCGCGCCGCCCTGCGCGGACCCTTCACCGACCCCGAAGCCGCGCACCGGCGCCTCGCCCCGGTGGTCGAAGCGGTGACGTCCGCGGACACCGGACGGGCACACGCCGCCGCGGACAGCTATCTGCGCGACACCGAGCGGATCATGCTGGAGGGGCTCGCATGAGGGGCACCGTGTTCACGGAGACCATGCTCGGCACGGTCCGGCTCGACTCCGGGCACCCCCTGCGCCGGATCCGTCTGGACCTGAGGGCCGAGGCCGACGAGGTACTGCGGCCGCACCGCACCACCCGAGCCCGGATCGGCGGCCGGGTCCGCATCGGCGGACTGGGCGACGACCCGGACGCCACGGGCGAGTTGGAGATCTCGCCCCTGGCCCGGCGCCGTATTCGCTACCGGTTGTCGTTCACCGCTGACGGCCGCGCGCTCGCGCTGGACGGCTGGAAGTCGGTGACCCCGCGCCGCCCGGTGAAGTCGATGACCGTCCTGCCGTTCACGCTGTACGAGGACGGCAGGCGGGTCGGCCGGGGCACCCTCCGTTTCCCCCTCGCGACCGCGCTGGCACCCTTCCTCCTCAGCTTCCGCTTCCCCCGGCGGGAGGACTCCGCGCAGTACCTGGCGCCGCGCTGGGACGGCAGCCCCGGCCGCACCGAGGTCTGGTACACCACCCTGACCGACCTGGAAACCGGCACCGGCATCTGGCTGCACCATGAACTGGTCGCCCCCACCGACGGATCCGCACCGACCGCCCACGGCTGGGCGGCCTCGTTCCCGCCCGAGGGAAAGGTCCGCCACAGCCGCTTCGGACCGAGTCCGTGGAGCAGCCCGGCCGACGGATTCGCCGCCGGCGAAGTCACCGCCACGCAGGGCCGGTTGACCGGCAGCGCCGGCGACTTCCGCTGGGACCTCACCGAACAGCCCCTGGCCGAGCCCCTGTTCACCTTCCCCCGCTGGTCCTGGAAGCGCGCCCTGCTGCCCGCCGCCCACATGCTCCCGGCGGCCAGGGCCACGTACGACGGCACCTTCTCCGACGGGGAACGCACCCTCACCCTGCGCGCCGCCCCCGGAGCCTCCGCCCGTATCCACGGCCACGGCAACGCCCGGCGCTGGGCCTGGCTCCACGCGGACCTCGGCGACGGCGGCGTACTGGAGTTGATCGCGGCGGTGTCGACGCGCCCCGGGCTGCGCAGGCTGCCGCCGCTGGTCTTCCTGCGCCTGCGTCACCGCGGTCGCGACTGGCCGCGCCGGGCGGAACGCTCCGCGGTGGGCCTGCTCGGCGTCGGACGGTTCCGCGCCCGGATCGGACTGCCCGAGTGGACGGTGACCGGCCGCACGCTGCTGCGTCGCATCCGCGTCCAGGTCACCCAACCCGCCGACCGCACCCTCGCGTTGGACTACCGAGACCCGGACGGCGCACCCGCGGTGTGCAGCAACAGCGAGAGCGCCGACGCGACGATCCTGCTCGAGCGCTGGTGGGGCCACTGGCGCACCGAAGCCTCGTGGACGCTGGAGGGCACCGCACACGCCGAGGTGGGGGACCGGTGACGGGGGAGGGGCTGGTCGCCGCACTGCTCGCCGACACCGGGGACGAGGCCTGGCTCGCGCGCGTGCCCGGCAGGCTGGACACGTTCCTGTCCGCCCTGCCCGGACCCGTGCGGGCCGGTGTGCGTGCCGCCGCCACCGCCGTGGACGCATACGCGGTCCTGCACAGCGGGCATCGCCTGGCCGCCCTCACCCCGGACGAGCGCGAGACGGTGCTCGACTCGCTGGCCGCGCGTCCCGGACTCGTACCTGCGCTCGATCTCCTCAAGGTTCCGGTGCTGCTCGCCGCGGCCACCGAGCGAACTCCCCTTCCGAGGACGCCAGTTGTACCCGAAGACCCGCCCCTGGACTGCACGCCGGCCGAGGAGTGGCCCGCCCGCAGCACGGCCGACGCGGTCGTCGTGGGTTCCGGAGCCGGCGGGGCGGTGGCCGCCCGCACCCTTGCGCGCGCCGGGCTCGACGTCGTCGTACTGGAGGAGGGCGAGTACCACACCACCGCCTCCTTCGGCCGCCGCACACCGCTGGACCGCTTCACGGACCTGTACCGGGACGGCGGAGCGACCGCGGCCCTGGGCGACCCGCCCCTGCTGCTGCCGGTCGGCCGGGCCGTCGGCGGCACCACCGTCGTCAACTCCGGCACCTGCTACCGCACTCCGGACCACGTCCTTGACCGCTGGAGCAGCAGCTTCGGCTTCCACCTGGCCGACGACCTCCCGGCCCGCCTGGACGAGATCGAACGCACCCTCCACGTCGCCACCCAGCCCCTCGACGTCCTCGGCGCCAACGGCCTGCTCGCGCTGGCCGGCGCCGAGCGGCTCGGCTGGCGGGCCGGACCGCTGCGGCGCAACGCACCGGGCTGCCGCGGCTCCTGCCAGTGCGTGGTGGGCTGCCCCACCGGCGCCAAACAGAGCGTGCAGCTGTCCGTGCTGCCCGACGCGTGCGCCCATGGTGCGCGCATCGTCACCGGGGCCCGTGCTCAGCGGATCCTGCTCGACCGTGACCGACCGGGACCGCCCCGCGCGGCGGGTGTCCTGGTGCGGCGGGTCGACGGCAGTGAGCTGGAGATCCTCAGCCCCCTGGTCGTCACGGCCGCGGGCGCCCTGCAGACACCGCCACTGCTGCGCCGCTCCGGACTGGGCCGGCATCCGCGCCTGGGCCACAACCTCAGCGTGCACCCCGCCACCAGCGTCGCCGGCCGCTTCACCGAGCCGGTCACCTCCTGGCAGGGCGTCCTGCAGAGCGCCGGCATCGAGGAACTGCACGACCGGGGCATCCTCATCGAGGCCACCGCGAGCCCGCCCGGCATGAGCAGCTTCGTCCTCCCGGGCCTGGGCCGCTCCCTGCGCCGCGAGTTGGAGGGCGCGGACCGGCTCGCGATCCTGGGCGCCATGATCGCCGACCGTCCGGCGGGCCGCGTCCTGGGCCGCGACCGCACCCTCGTCCGCTACACCCTGGACCCCCGGGACGGCGGGCGCCTGATGACGGCCGTACGGGCCATGGCCCAGGTCCTGTTCGCCGCCGGGGCCCACGAGGTCCTCACCGGCGTCCCCCGCGCGCCGCGCGCCCGTAGCCTCGCCGAACTCGACGCGCTGCTCGCCGGGATCACCCCGCGCGACCTGCACCTGTCGGCCTTCCATCCGGCCGGCACGGTCGCCGCGGGCGGCGACCCGGACCGGGCACCGGCCGACCCCGAGGGCCGACTGCGCGGCGTCCACGGCGTCCTTGTCGCCGACGCCTCGGTCCTGCCGAGCTGCCCGGAGGTGAACCCCCAACTGAGCATCATGGCGGCCGCCCTGGCCGTCACCGAGGCCTACCTCGCACCCGACTCCAGCAGGCGCAACAGCACGGCGGCGTGACTCTGCTCGGGAGACTTGGCGGAGGTCAGCAGCGTCACCGGGCCCTTGGCGGCCAACTCCCGCACATGGTCGAGGAGTTCGGCCGCCTCCGGGGCGTCCAGTTCCGCCTCGTAACGGCCAGCGAACTCCTCGTACGACCCCTCGCCCGCGTGATACCAGCGGCGCAGCTCGGTCGACGGCGTGAGCGCCTTGGGCCACTCGTCCACGTGCGCCGCGTCCTTGGACAGGCCGCGCGGCCACAGCCGGTCGACCAGGACGCGCACGCCGTCGTCCGGCTCGGGGGGTTCGTAGACGCGACGGATGCGAACGCTCACGGTCGGGCCCTTCTCCGGTGGCGGGTGGTGTCGAGCCTAAGCGGAGTGCGCCAGGTGACGCTGTGTGACTTGACCCTTTTTGGGGATGTAGCCCGCCGGGACGGCCCATAGCCTGAATGCGAATGATCATCAGTCCACCCCCCAGGAGCGCATGTGAGGCCATCCCGCCGACAGGCCGTCAGACCCGCGACCGTGCTGCGCCGCGAGGCGTTGATCGTGACCGTTCCCGTCGCCCTCGCGGCGCTGCTGGCCGCCGCCGGACCCGCGTCCGCGATCGGCGGCGGCGCGTCCGGTGCCGGTGACCCCTACTTCCCGCTCGCCGGCAACGGCGGCTACCACGTCGACCACTACGACCTGACCCTCCGTTACGACCCGGACAGCCGCCACCTCGACGGCACCGCGGTCCTCACCGCCCGCGCCACCCAGCTCCTCACCCGTTTCGACCTCGACTTCAAGGGACTGAAGGTCACCGGCCTGACCGTCGACCACGCCGCCGCGGACTTCCGCCGCCACGGCCAGGAACTCGTCGTCACACCGGGCCGGCCCCTGCTCCCGGGCGAGGAGTTCCGCGTCACCGTCGCCTACAACGGCACCCCCAAGCCCGTCACCGACCCCGACGGCTCGCTCGACGGATGGATCCCCACCGACGACGGCGCCTTCGTCGCCGGCGAGCCGCAGGGCGCCATGACCTGGTTCCCGGCGAACAACCACCCCAAGGACAAGTCCTCGTACGACATCACCGTCACCGTTCCCAAGGGACGCACCGCCGTCTCCAACGGCATCCTGGTCGGGCAGCGCACCGCACAGGGCCACACCACGTTCCACTGGCGCCAGCGCGAACCCATGGCCGCCTATCTCGCCACGGCGACCGTCGGGAAGTTCGAGGTCGAGCAGTACACCACCCGCGACGGCATACGGGTCTACAACGCCGTCGACCCGCGCGAGGCCTCCGACGCGGAGTCCGTACTGAAGAAGCTGCCGTCCGTCCTGGAGTGGGAGAGCAAGCTCTTCGGGCCCTACCCGTTCCGCAACGCCGGCTCCATCGTCGACCGTGCCCCGGACGTCGGATACGCCCTGGAGACCCAGTCCCGGCCCCTGTACGACTCGGCGCCCGACCTGTCCACCCTCGTCCACGAGAACGCCCACCAGTGGTTCGGCGACTCCGTCTCGCTCACCTCCTGGAAGGACATCTGGCTCAACGAGGGCTTCGCCACCTACGCCGAATGGCTCTACGAGGAGCAGCACGGCGGCGACACCGCACAGGAGATCTTCGACGAGCTCTACGACCGCCCGGCCAGCGACGACCTGTGGGAGTTCCCGCCCGGCGACCCCGGCAGCGGCGAGAACATCTTCGGCAGTCCCGTCTACGAGCGCGGCGCCATGGCCCTGCACGCCCTGCGCACGGCCGTCGGCGACCGCACCTTCTTCCGCATCCTGCGCGCCTGGGCGGCCGAACACCGAGGCGGCCACGGCACCACCCAACAGTTCGTCCACCTCGCGGAACAGGAGTCCCGCAAGGACCTCGACGGTCTGTTCACCACCTGGCTGTACTCTGCCGGGAAGCCGAACAACCCCTAGATCCTGACGAGTTCCTCACAAGTCTGGGCCAAGGTCGACTCATGATCACGCACAGACGCCGTGCCGTGCTGCTCGCCGCCCCGCTGCTCCTCACCGCATGCGGCGGCGGGGCCATGGCGTCGCCGGGCCACCCGTCCGGCGCCGCCACGGCCGGGGCGAGCACACCGGCAGCCGTACCGATACCCGCCCCTTCACCCGAGCTGACCGTCGAGTCCGCACCGCAGCAACTGCCCGGGCTGGGGCCCAAGACGCTCGCCGAGGTACCCTCCGACACCCGCCAGGCCGTCGTCGTCACCGGCCGGGGCCGCAACTCCCCGATCTCCACGGTCGTCCTGTACGAACGCACGACCACCGGCTGGCAGGCCGGCGCGAGCTGGCCCGCGCACAACGCGCTCAAGGGCTGGTCCGACCACCACATGGGCGGCGACCTGCGCTCACCCATCGGCGTCTACGGCCTCACCGACGCCGGCGGCCTGCTGCGCGACCCCGGCACCCGGCTGCCGTACCACCGCTCCGGCGGATTCACCGCACCCGGCACCGGCTTCGAGGGCGAACCGCTCGCGGGCTCCTTCGACTACGTGATCGCCATCGACTACAACCGGAAACCCGGCACTTCGCCCCTCGACTGGACGCGACCCCTCGGCGCGAACCGCGGCGGCGGCATATGGTTCCACGTCGACCACGGCGGCCCCACCCACGGCTGTGTCAGCATCTCGGAGGCCAACATGAAGAACCTCCTGCGGGCGCTCGACCCCGACCGCCGGCCGGTCGTCGTCATGGGGGACGCCAAGTCCCTCGCCCGCTGAGCCGATTGGGATCCGCCGCGTGTGCGCACATGTACTGGTCGCCGAGGACGACGAGATGCAGGCCGAACTCATCCGCCGCTCCCTGCTGGCGGAGGGCCACACCGCCACCGTCGTCCACGACGGCGCGGCCGCCCTGGACGCCGCCCGCAAACTCAGACCCGACCTGGTCGTCCTCGACCTGATGCTGCCCGTGGTCGACGGCTTCGGAGTCTGCCGGGTGCTGAGAGGCAGCGACGAGGACCTGCCGGTGCTGATGCTCACCGCCCGCTCCGAGGAGGACGACGTCCTGCTCGGCCTGGAGCTGGGCGCCGACGACTACATGACCAAGCCGTACAGCCCACGCGAACTGATGGCCCGCATCCGGACGGTGCTGCGACGCAGCGGCCGTGCCGTCGGCGTACGCGAGGACTCCGTCGTACGGGCCGCGGGCATCACCGTCGACCCGGCACGGCACGAGGTGCGCTGCGACGGAGAGCCGGTGGAGTGCACGCCCGCCGAGTTCCAGATCCTGCTCGCCATGGCCGGCGAACCCGAACGGGTCTTCACCCGGCGGCAGTTGCTGCAGTGCACCCGCGGCTTCGACCGGGCCTCCACCGAGCGGGCCATCGACGTCCACATCATGAACCTGCGCAGGAAGATCGAGGCCGACCCGCGCCGCCCGGTGCGTCTGCTGACCGTGTTCGGCGTCGGCTACAAACTCAGCGGTGCCCGCCCGTGAAGCGCCGCATACCGCTGCGCAAACGGCTCCTGGTGCGGCTGCTGATCGCCTCGGTGCTCATCGCGGTGTGCTCCGTCGCGGCGACGGCCTGGCTGGCCGTGGAGACCACCACCCGAGCCCTGCGCGAGGAACAGGGCCAGGACCTCGCCGACGACATGCGGATCCTCGCGGGACTCAGCGGTTACGCCGCAACCCACCCCGAATGGAAGGGAGTCGAGGCCACGGTCCGCACCCTCGCCGCGAGCACGGGCCGGCGGATCGCCCTGACCACCGCCGACCGCACCCTCATCGCCGACTCCGCGCCGAAGGGCACGTCCCTGCCCCTCGGCGCCGCCGCCACCGTCGACCCCCTGCACACCGACACCTACACCGAGTCCGGCGCCCAGCTCAGCGGGATCGACCCCCGTGCCGTGGGCCCCTACCGGCTCACGGCGAACGAGCGCGACCGGCTGGAGGCGATCGCCGCCAAACAACAGACGTGCTACCACCGGTTCGGCGTCGAGACCAAGGTTGAGCAGAGCCCGAGCGGCCGTCCCGTGATCGTCAATTCCGACGGCAGCCCGACCGCCGACTACCTGGCGCAGGACTGCGGTTACGGACTGCTCGGCGAACCCACCCGCACCGAGAAGAAGGCACTCGACCACCTGACCGATGGCGCCCGCACCTGCCTGCAGCAGCACGACCTGGACCTCGGCTCACCCCTGCACCTCATGCTGGATCCCACGGGCAAGGCCACCGCGAGCCGGTACGCCATCGCCGAGTACGCCAAGATGGGCGACACGAAGGCGATGAAAGCCGCGCAGACCTGCACGGACAACGCCCTGCGCACTCAACTCGCCCCGTACGTCGCCCCCGTGGCCGAGCTGTACCTCGGTGGGGACGACCCCACCACCCCGCCCCGCTTCGACATGTCCCCGGCCAACAAGGCCAAGATCGTCGGTGCCGCCGGTCTCGTCCTCGCCGTGACCGTCGCTGTCACCGCCGTGGTCGCCACCAGGCTCGTCAGGCCGCTGCGCGCGCTGACCGAGGCGGCGCAGCAGCCGCCGGACATGCATGTGCGGGTGCCGGTGACCACACGGGACGAGACCGGCATCCTCGCGGAGGCCTTCAACGACCTCACCGAGCGCCGCGAACGCATCGAGGCCCAGCGCAAGGCCATGGTCAGCGACATCGCACACGAACTGCGCAGCCCGCTCACCAACATCCGCGGCTGGCTCGAGGTCACCCGGGACGGTGTCGTCGACCCCGATCCCGCACTGCTCGCATCCCTGCACGAGGAGGCGCTGGTGCTCCAGCGCGTCATCGACGACCTCCAGGACCTCGCGGCCGCCGACGCGGGCACCCTGCGCCTGCACCGCGAGCCGGTCCGCGCCGACGAGTTGCTGGACCAGGTCGCCGCCGCCCACCGCGTCGCCGCCGCCGCGGCCGGCGTCGCCGTACACACGAAGACCGAGGACGGCCCCTGGCTGGACGCCGACCCGGTACGCATGCGGCAGGCGCTCGGGAACCTGGTCTCCAACGCACTACGGCACACACCCGTCGACGGCACCGTCACCCTGACGGCCCGCCGCGACGGCGACGAGGTCGTCTTCACCGTCACCGACACCGGCACGGGAATCGCCCCCGAAGACCTCCCGCACGTGTTCGACCGCTTCTGGCGCGCCGAGAAGTCCCGAAGCCGCCGCACCGGAGGCAGCGGCCTGGGCCTACCGATAGTCCGCCACTTGATCGCCGCGCACGGCGGAACGGTGGATGCGACAAGCGACCCCGGTGCGGGAGCCGAGTTCACCCTGAGGCTGCCGCGAACTCCAACGCCCTGAAAGGGGCGCAGGGCTGTATACATTCGCGGCTCCGCCGCGTGGGCGCGACAAGCCACAACGGCGCAGCAGACGCCCGACAACCCATCGCTGCACTACCCGCGGCGTGCCCCCGCCCTGGCCCGCCGTCGGCGAAGCGCACGCCGTTCCGTCTCGCCCGTGCCGCCCCACACACCCAGAATCTCTCCGTGACCCAGCGCCCACTCCAGGCACCGCTCCCGCACCGGACACCGTCCACACACCGCCTTCGCCTTTTCTGTCTGCAACAAGGCGGGGCCGGACGTGCCGATCGGGAAGAAGAGCTCGGGATCCTCGTAGCGGCACGCGGCCTGGTCTCGCCAGTTGTCCATCAAAAGTCACCTGCGATCGAAGTCGTACGTGCCCTCGCGAATGGCTTACTCGTTTTCGGGTCACCTGTCGATGCGCGAGTGAAACGAAGTAAGTCGCGGAGAGTCCGTGTTCATTGCTCGCGGATGCCCCACGGAGAGCCGTACGCGGTCAGAAGTTCCAGGAACGGACGGGCCGGGAAGGCCTCCGGACCGAGGACACCCGAGCCCGACCAGGCACCCGTGGCGAGGAGTTCGAGGGCCACGACCGGGTTGACGGCCGTCTGCCACACCACCGCCTGGCTGCCGTACTCCGCCATGGACCACTGGTTGTCGACCACGTGGTACAGATACACCTCGCGCGGCGCCCCGTCCTTCGTGCCCCGCACCCACGTCCCCGCACAGGTCTTGCCGTGCATCCGTTCGCCCAGCGTCGCCGGGTCCGGCAGACACGCGGCGACGACGTCCCGGGGCGAGACCGCGACCGGTCCGGCCGCGCTCGGCACCGTCACCGGCGTGGTGCTGTCCAGGCCCAGCAGGTGCAGCGTCCTGAGCGTGTCGATGAACTCCCTGCCCAGGCCGTACTTGAAGGTGACCCGGCGCGCGTCCACCCACCGCGGCACGAGCAGCACCTCCTCGTGCTCCACGTTCACGCACTCGACGGGACCGATGCCCTCGGGGAAGTCGAACACCTCCGGCTCGCTGAACGGCTCGGTGGTGTACCAGCCGCGGTCGGCCTCGTAGACGACCGGTGGGTTGAGACACTCCTCGATCGTGGTCCAGATGCTGAAGGACGGCGCGAAGCCATAGCCGTCGACGGTCAGGTTCGCGCCGTCGCGGACGCCGATCTCCTCGATCTCGTCGAAGAGTTCGTCGGCGGCGAAGCGGGCGAAGACGTCGGAGAGACCCGGCTCGACTCCCATGCCGACCAGCGCCAGCGCGCCCGCCTTCTCCCACTCCTCTGCCTGCGCGAACTGGTCGTCGCCGAGCTTGACCCCGCACTTCTCGTACGGCCGCTCGGCGTGCGGGTGCGACAGCGACATCGCCATGTCGAGGTAGCCGGCCTCGGCGGCGCGGGCGGCCCGGAACAGCGGCATCACGAAGCGCGGGTCGGTGGCGTTGAGGAGCACGTCGCACCCGTGCCGGCGCAGCAGCTCCGCGACCGCCTCCTCGTCGCTCGCGTCGACTCGCTCGGCGCTGAAACGGCCGTCGTCGAGCGCCGCGACCGCGGCCTCGGCCCGCGACAGGTCGTAGTCGGCCACCACCATCGCGTCGAAGAACTCACGCCGGGCGGCGATCCGGGTGATGGCGGTGCCGACACCGCCGGCACCCACGAGCAGTACACGCATGACACGAACTCCCTCGGCTGCAGGTCTGTGAACGCGGGGCCCCTGGTCGAGATACAACGCCGCCGCCCCGGATAAGGTCAATGGCGTTGGCATAAGAGCGAGGAACGCAAGGAGGGGAGGCCGCCGTGCCCAAACCGGTGGTGTCCGAGGAGAAGCGCCGCAGGCGCCGGCCCACAAAGAGCGGCACCGTGCTCTCCGAGCGGCTGATCGTCGACACGGCGCTGCGCATGCTGCGCGAACACGGCAGTGCGGGCCTGACCGCCCGCCGCCTGGGCCTCGCCCTGGACGCCGACCCGAGCACGCTCTATCGCTACTTCCGCGGCATGGACGACCTGACCCTCGCCATCGGTGACGCGCTCATCGGCCAGGCCCTCGACGGCTGGCGCCCGACGGGGGAGTGGCGTGCGGATCTGCGCTCGGTAGGGCTGCGCATCCACGCCGCCTACGTCGCCCACCCGCAGGCGGCGGTGCTGACCACGAGCCGGGTCACCGGCCGGGCCAACGAACTGGCCGCCGACGAAGCCGTGTTGGACGTCCTGCGCACGGCCGGGTTTCCGCTGCCGGACACGGTCCGCATCTACCACGCCTTCATCGACCAGACCCTGGCCTTCGCCGCCCTCGACGCCGCTTCCCTGGCGCTACCGAGCGACGCACTGCACGCGGACGAGGACATGTGGCGCTCGACGTACGCCCGCCTGCCCCGCACCACCCATCCGCGGATCGCCGAGGCGGCGCCCCTGCTGGCGGCCCGCATGGTGAACAGTGCGTATCCGACGGCGCTGGAGATGCTGCTGGACAGCGTGGCCGTGCAGCTGGCAGCGGTTCCTCAGGAGCGCAGGGCCTGACCCGCCACGTCCATCACCGCCTCCGCCACCACCGCCAGCGCGGGCGAGTCCAGCTTCCACTGCTGCCAGTACAGGGGCACGTCCAGGGCCCGCTCCGGTGCGAGGTGGACCAGGCGGCCCGCGCGCAGCAGCGGCTCGGCCTGCACCTCCGGGACCACGCCCCAGCCCAGGCCGGCGGCCACGGACGCCACGAACCCCTCCGACGTGGGCACGAAGTGGCGTACCGGACTCGCCCCGCCCTTGCCGCGCCGCAGCCGTCGTACGAACGCGTCCTGCAGGTCGTCGCTGCGGTCGAAGGCCAGCGCGGGCGCCTCGGTGAGCACGTCCCGCAGTGGACCGCCGAGGTGCTCCCGGGCGAAGTCGGGGTTCGCCACCGGGACATAGCGCATCCGGCCCAGCGCGCGGACGGAACAGCCGGTCACCGGCTCGGGCGAGGAGGTCACCGCGGCCATCACCAGCCCCTCCCGCAGCAGCGTCGCCGTGCGGGTCTCGTCCTCGCGGCGCAACTCGAAGCACAGCCGCGGTTCCTGTTCCCGGGCCCGGGTGAGGGCGGTGAGGAACCAGGTGGCCAGGGAGTCGGCGTTCACCGCGATCGACACCCTGGTCGGCTCCCCGGCGCCGCTCATGCCGAGCTCGGCGCGTGCATCGCGCTCCAGCCGGGCCAGCTGGCGGGCGAACCGCACGACGACCTCGCCCGACTCGGTGGGTCGCACCGGCTTGGTGCGCATCAGCAGCACCCGTCCCGTGCGCTGCTCCAGGGCCTTCACCCGCTGGCTGACCGCCGACGGCGTCACATGCAGGGCCGCGGCCGCCGCGTCGAAGGTGCCCTCGTCCACCACCGCGAGCAGCGTCCGCACCTGGTCGAGCGGAAGCTCGGTCAGCTCTGTCTTCATGAGTGCTAATGATACGTAAGAATCTTTAGCTGTACGTGGAGTGATCGTCTCCGTAGCGTCGATGCCATGTCCACCGCACTGACCGCCGCGGCCGCAGGATTCGGCACCGGCCTCTCGCTCATCGTCGCCATCGGCGCCCAGAACGCCTTCGTCCTGCGCCAGGGGATCCGCCGCGACGCGGTCCTCGCCGTCGTCGGCATCTGCGCCCTGTCCGACGCCCTCCTCATCGCGCTCGGCGTCGGCGGCGTCGGTGCCGTGGTGGTGGCCTGGCCGGGCGCGCTGAAGGCAGTGGGCTGGATCGGCGGCGCCTTCCTGCTCTGCTACGGCGCCCTCGCCGCCCGCCGGGTGCTGAAGCCGGGCGGCGCGCTGCGGGCGGAGGGGGAGGCGGCGGGATCGCGCCGGCGGGCGGTGCTCACCTGCCTCGCGATGACCTGGCTCAACCCGCACGTCTACCTGGACACCGTGTTCCTGCTGGGCTCGATCGCCGCCGACCGAGGCCCGCTGCGCTGGACCTTCGGCCTCGGCGCCGCGGCCGCCAGCCTGTGCTGGTTCGCGGCGCTCGGCTTCGGCGCCCGCGCACTCGGCCGCTTCCTGGCGAAGCCGACGGCCTGGCGGGTCCTGGACGGTCTGGTCGCCGCGACGATGATCGGCCTCGGCGGGATGCTCGTCGCCAGGGCGTGAATGGTCCATGAAGTCCACGGTCCGGAGTCCACAACCTGAGACTGCGCGTCCCGAACTCCCGGACGGTGCTGGGATAGTGAACCCTGGCCCCGAAAGATGTATCGAGCAACCAGGACGCCCGTGGACACCAGCGAGAGCAGCACCGAACCGCAGACACCGAAGGCCCCGGACCCGGTGGCGGTCGAACCGCCCCGGCGCGGCTGGCGCCGCTGGGCCATGGACACCCGCCCCCTGCGCATTCCGGCCTACCGCCGCCTGTGGTCCTCCACTATCGTCACGGCCGTCGGCAGCCAGCTCACCGCGGTCGCCGTGCCCAAGCAGATCTACGACATCACCGGCTCCTCCGCCTGGGTCGGCGCCGCGAGCCTCGCCGGTCTGCTGCCGCTGATGGTGTTCGCGCTGTGGGGCGGTGCGATCGCCGACACCATGGACCGCCGCAAGCTGCTCCTGATCACCAACAGCGGCATCGCCGTCACCTCGCTGCTGTTCTGGCTGCAGGCCTTCACCGGGCTCGAGTCCGTGGCCGCGCTGATGGTGCTGCTCGCCATGCAGCAGGCGTTCTGGGGCCTGAACGCCCCCGCCCGCAACGCCTCCATCGCCCGCCTCGTCCCCGAGGGACAGCTGCCCGCCGCCAACGCCCTCGGCTCAACCGTCATGCAGACCGGCCAGGTCGTCGGACCGCTGCTCGCCGGCGCCCTCATCCCCGTCATCGGCCTGCCCGAGCTGTACCTGATCGACGCGCTCGCACTGTGCGTGACGGTGTGGGCGGTCTACCAGCTGCCCTCGCTGCCGCCCCTGGCGGGCACGTCCGCGCGACGTGCCGGCGTGCGTGAGATCGCCGAGGGCTTCCGCTACATCTCCATGCACAAGGTGCTGCTGCTGTCCTTCCTCGCCGACATCATCGCGATGGTCTTCGGCATGCCCCGCGCCCTGTTCCCCCAGCTCGCCGCCGAGACCTACGGCTCCTACGGCGAAGGGCTCGCGCTCGGCCTGCTGTTCGCGGCGATCCCCATCGGCGCCGTGCTCGGCGGACTGTTCTCGGGCACCTTCTCCCGGGCGCGCCGGCACGGCTGGATGGTCATCGGCGCGGTCGTGGCCTGGGGTGGCGCGATCACCGGCTTCGGGCTGAGCGGCAACCTGTGGATCGCGGCGGCGTTCCTGGCCCTGGCCGGGCTCGCCGACATGGTCTCCATGGTCTTCCGCGGGGCGATCCTGCTGTCCGCCGCAACCGACGAGATGCGCGGCCGTATGCAGGGCGTCTTCACGGTCGTCGTCGCGGGCGGCCCGCGCCTGGCCGACGTCCTGCACGGCACCGCGGGCTCCGCCTTCGGACCGCGCGCGGCGACCGCCGGCGGCGGCCTGCTGGTCGTCGCCGTGATGCTGGGCCTGGCCGCCGCCGTACCGGCACTGCGCCGCTACCGCATCTGACGCGCTACAGGGAGCTGCGGCGCTGACTTCCGTACTGCTCCATGAGCTTGCCCCGCGTCTTCTCCAGCCGGTGCGCGAGGATCTCGGCGACACTGCGCACCAGCACCAGCCCGAGCTCCGGGTCCTCCTCGCACAGCCGCAACACCGCCGCCGCGTCGAACTCGTAGGCCCGCACGGGGCTGAAGGCCTCCGCGCCGAAGTCCCACTCGTGCGGCGGGAACAACCAGGACCAGCCCAGCAGATCGCCCGCGCCGAGGCTCGCCACGGTCACCCGCTGCAGCGAGTTGACCCGCTGGTCCAGGGAGACCGCCCCCGAGCGGATGACCCAGAAGCGGTCGGCCCGGCCGCCCGCCTCGAAGATCCGGGTGTCCTCCGCGAAGGAGACCTCCCGCGCGAGCGTCATCAGGCTCTGGCGCTGGGGCGGCGGAAGGGCGGTCAGCAGTTTTATCGCTTTGGTCATGACGAGGGGCTCCTGCCGGCGATCGGTTCCGGTGCTTTCCCTACGCCCATTTCAGCCGCTGCGGACGCCCCGGGCACCTCGGCGGACGACACTTCCGCCAAGAAACCCGAAGACGCTCAGTAGACATGAAAAAGCCCTGGCTGGACGGGGGAGACCAGCCAGGGCCGTAAGCGGTGGTGCCGGAGGACGGTACGGTCCACTCCGTCACCACGTATGGATGAACCGTAAACCATCCACGGGGGATTCGCGTACCCCTAACCGGGGCACGTGACCGGTTTCACTTCGCGAGGTCTTCACCGGCGGCCACGACCCTGATCGTCTTCAGCTTCCGATCCGTGGGGTCCGGCAGGTTCATGCCCGCGTCCAGCCCCGTGCGCAGATACCGAAGCACGGGTTCGGTGAGCCGCTCACCCGGGAGGACGGCCGGGATGCCGGGCGGGTACGGCGTGATCATCTCCGCCGTGACACGGCCGGCGGCCTCGGCGAGGGCCACGTCCTCGGTGGCACCGAAGAAGGCGTCCCGCGGCAACAGGGCCTGGGCGAGCCGGAGTTCGGACGGCTCCGGCACATTCACCCGCGGGGCGCGCGGCAGGTCGGGCGCGGCCTGAGCGAGCGCCTTGAGCGCCGTGAGCAGCTGACCGGTCGTCTCCCGGTCGTCGGCATGGGTGATCTGGGCGCCGATACGGCGGTGATCGGTCAGATGCATGTCCATGTGCCGGTGCTCCCGCAGCCAGTCGGCGGCCTGGAACCCCGTGATCCCGAGGCCCTCGACGTCGATCACACCGGGCAGCGGATCGAGGTCGTCGGCGAGCCCCTCGCCGCAGAAGTCGGCCCGGTCGTTGACGTGCAGGCCGTCGATCTCCTCGATCGCCGCCCGGACCTCGGCCGCGAGATCCAGGGCGGCGCCCATGAGTTCGTGTCCGTGCAGGGCCATCTGCCGGCGCCAGCCGTCCAGCCCGGCGTACAGCAGGACGGACGGGCTGGTGGTGCCGAGCAGGTCGGCGCGCATCTTCAGCAGCTGCGGCGGGACAAGACCGCCCTGCAGATGGAAGACGGAACCCTGCTCCAGGCCGCTGCCCATCTTGTGGATGCTGGTCACGCAGATGTCGGCGCCCGCGTCCATCGCCCAGGACGGCAGATCGTCATGGAACGGCAGATGCGCACCCCACGCCTCGTCCACGATCAGCGGCACCGAGCGGCGGTGGCACAACCTGGCGATCGCCGACAGCCCGGCGCAGGTGCCGTACGGTGTCGGGCTGGTGACCAGGGCGCCCTTGGCGTCGGGATGGATGTCGAAGGCCTGGTCGAACTGCTCCGCGGACGGCGGATGCGCAAGGCGCCGTTCGGCGTCCCACCGGGGCTCCACCCACACCGGCTCGATGCCGGACAGGATCAGACCCGACACGACCGACTTGTGCGCGTCCCGCCCGATCAGCAGCTTCTCGTGCGGCCCCGCGACCGACAGCATCGCCGCCTTGACGGACAGGGAACTGCCGCACGTCGTGAAGAACGTGTGCTCCGCGTGCACGGCATCGGCCATCAGCTCCTCGGCACGATCCAGCACCCGCCCCCGGGTGAGCCGGTCGTCCAGCCCGCCGGACGCCAGCACATCCCCGAGGAAGACGGCATCACCCAGCACTTCCCGTACGGCCGGGTCGGCGCCCCGGGCCTGTTTGTGACCCGGCGGGGTGAACCCCAGCCTCCCGCGGCGGCGGTACTCGACCAGGGCTTCCAGAACGGGTGCTCGGCTGTGATCGGCTGCCATGCGCACCCGGGTTCCCGGCATCGGGCGCCGTCAATCGGCCGGTGAGACCGGTCAGCCCTGTTCGGCGGCCCGGCCCGGGGTCAGGATCTCGTCCAGCACCCTGAGGACGGCCTCGTAGGCCAGCGTCCGCACGGCGGCCTCGCGCGCCGCCTCCGGATCACTCGCCCGCAGGCCCTCGCCCCGAGCCCGCCACTCCCGCTTCTCCTGCTGCGCGCAGGCCCGCGCACGCCGGATGCGCCGCAGCAGCTCGTCCGAATCCACGACATCGGTCATGGCATCCGCGTACCCATGTTGTGTCTTCCGATGGCTCCGGTCCGTCCGGGACAAGAGGTTTGGCAGGGCTCCCGCAGGTGAGCCGAGTAGGAGAGACCTGCGGTGCTCGCGCAGCGCGAGGCGGAATCGCTGCGAACGGGCGGGGGAACGGCCGTGTCCGTGAGGCGTGTGCCCGGATGCGGCGGCCGCGGGTGTGCCGGGTCCGGCTTCCCTCCCCCCGCACACGGGAGCCGGCTCTTCACCGATCAGGGAGCCAGGTGATGTGCGACCAGCGCAGGACCCCATCCGCCATCGAGCGGCATGGCGTGGAGCGGTCCGGGCAGCCACGATCGTGCAAACCTGCCGAGGCGCGCAGGGCTGTCGAGTGGGCGGTCACCGAACGCTGCCGTGCCACCCATACGCACTGCGACCCGGAGGCGCTCGGCGACGCCCTGCTCGTCGCCTCCGAGCTCACGACCAACGCGATCCTGCACGGCGGCGGGGTCACCGACTTCCGCGTCGAGGTGGTCGCGGCGGGCGTCCGCGTCTCGGTGAGCGACCGCAGTGACCGGCTGCCCGTCGCCCGGGACCCCCTGGACCTGCGGCGACGGCAGCGGATCGGGGGACACGGCTGGCCCATCGTGTGCCGGCTGGCACGCGACGTCCGCGTGTCCGAACTGCCCGCCGGCGGCAAGTGCATCACCGCCGTCGTCGCCCTCGACTGAATGTCTTCCGCGGCTGCGACGGAGTTTGTTCCCGCAGCGACCGGGCAGATGGAATTTCGTGCTTCGGACCGGAGGCGCGTCAGCGGGAGCGGTATGGCTGCCCGGCCCTCCAGTCGGTCCGGGCGCACCCTTCCCGCGGTAAGTCCCTGAAACCACTGTTCAGGAGCGATTCCGCATGCTTATCGACATGTCGACAAGCGGTTCCGGCACGGAGAACCGTCCGACCGCACCCACCGCACGCAAGCACGACGACGCCCCCGACACGGCGGACCGGTTCGCCCGCCTCGCACACCTGGCCGACGGCCCGGAGCGGGACGCGATCCGCGACGAACTCGTCGCCGCCTGGCTGCCCATGGCCCACCGCATCGCCGGCCGGTTCCGCGACCGCGGCGAGGCCGTGGAAGACCTGCGCCAGGTCGCGGCACTGGGCCTGATCAAGGCGGTCGACCGGTTCGACCCCGAGCGGGGAGCCTTCGAGAGTTATGCCGTGCCCACCATCACCGGCGAGGTCAAGCGGCACTTCCGGGACCGTATGTGGGCTCTGAGGGTGCCCCGCCGGGTCCAGGAACTGCGCAACAAGGTGCGCGTGGCCCGCCGCGAGCTGACCCAGACCCCGGGCAGCCCGGAACCCTCCGTGGCCGACATCGCCGCCCACACCGGCCTCACCGAGGAAGAAGTGAACAGCGGCCTCGAGGCCCTCGAGAGCTTCAGCACCCTGTCGCTGGACGCCGAACTTTCGGGCGAGGACGACGGCTACCGCCTCGCGGACACCCTCGGCGCGCCGGACTCCTCGTACGACGTCGTGATCGACCGCGAGTCCGCCAAGGAAGGCCTGCGCCGTCTGCCCGAACGCGAGCGCACCATCCTCTACATGCGCTTCTTCGAGGACATGACACAAAGCCGGATCGCCGACCAACTCGGCATCTCCCAGATGCACGTCTCCCGCCTCATCAGCCGCAGCTGCGCCCGGGTGCGCGCCGAGGCCATGGGCCAGAACAGCCGGCGCAGTGACCGTCGGCGAGCGGTCGCGGCCTGAGCCCCCGAGCGAACGAGGAGTGAGACCGATGCTGATCCCTCATCCCGCCGTTCTGCGCAGGCTCGTCGAGGAGTACGAGGCGGTGGTGGCCGAAGAGGCGGAGACGGGAGGGGGCTGGGCGAGCCCGAGGGCACAGGACCTGGCGTACACCCTGTGCGTGTCGACCGGCACGCGGGATGTGCGGCGGGCCCTGGCGGCGGCCCACCGGCTGCTCGCGACCACACCCTCTTCCCGAGCACAGACGAACGAGATCGGAGCTACATGACAGAGCCGGGACACGGAGCGGCGGACGAGGCGCCGGAGCATGACGAACTGGCGCGGCTGCGGGCGGAGTTGCGCGACCTGCGCGCACGGGCCCGCGTCCATCCGCTGATCTCCCAGGCCCAGGGCATCCTGCAGGAGCGGTACGGGCTGCTTGACGGGGACAGCGCGTTCGCGCTGCTGCAACGGGCCTCGCAGCGGTACAACGTCAAGCTGCGGACGCTCGCGGGCGTCGTGGCCACCGCCCCGCGCCCGGACCCGCGGGAAAGGCTGTGGTTCCCGCGGCGCGTGCGCCAGCCGGAGCCCGCCCTGCGCTTCGACCCCGAGCACCGGCCCGACCCCGGCAACCGCGGTGCCGTCCTGGGCGCCGTACTGAGCCAGACCCTCGCCGTGGTCGGCGCCGGCATGGGCAACGTCCAGGTGGCCGACCGGGCCAGGCGCGGACTGCTCATCGAGAAGCACACCGGCCTGAGCGCCGACTTCGTCGACTTCTTCGGATACGTCGGCGAGGACGGCACCTCCTGCGCGCTGGCCGCCCGGGAGGTCACCCAGGTCACCGTCCGGGACGTGGAGTCCGACCCGGTCTTCACCGAGTCCGCCCGGGCGGCGATCCTCGCGGCCGGCAGCCGGGCCTGTCACAGCGTCCCGCTCACGACGACCTCGGGCCTGTGCGTGGGCATGGTCTCCGCCCATTTCGAGGGCACCCTCGACGGGCTGACCAGGACCCAGCTGAAGAACCTCGACGTGGTCGGCGCCGACGGCGGCAGGTGGCTCGCCTGGCACGACCGCACGGTGGTCCTGGACGCCCTTGAGCACCTGCACGCCCTGGGCCGCCGCACGCGGGGCACGCGGATGCGCAGGTCATGACGAGAAGGCCGTGGTGTGCCCGGTCCGAGCCGGGGCATCCGGATCCCAGGAGGTCCACGTGAACTCCAGTGCCACGGCGCGCACCGGCCGGCTCGAGGCCGAGCGGGTGGCGCGCGGCTCGGTGACCGAGGCCGCCGCCCGCGCGGGTCTCACCGCACGCGGTGTCATCTACCTGCTGGTCGGGGTCCTGGCCCTGCAGATCGCCTTCGGCGACGGCGACCGGCAGGCGGACCGCGGCGGCGCCCTCGCGGAACTCGCGAAGCAGCCGTTCGGCGCCGTCCTGCTGTGGGCCCTCGGCCTCGGCCTGGCGGGCATGGCCGTGTGGCGGCTGTCGGAGGTCGTCTTCGGCTCGGTCGGCCCGGACGGCCGCAGCGCCGGAAAACGGCTGCTCGCAGCCGGCCGCTGTGCTTTCTACGTCGTCGTCGCCTACTCCGTGCTGACGTTCGCGGCGGGCCCGCACAGCGGCAGCGGCGGATCCAGTGACGAGCAGTCCCGCGACGTCACGGCCAGGGTCCTGGACCTGACCGCCGGGCAGTGGCTCGTGGGCGCGGCCGGGGCCGGTGTCGTCGTGGCGGGCGTGTGGATCGGCGCCCGGGCCGTGCGGCGCGACTACCGCGACAAGGTCAAGCTCGGTGAGATGGCGCCGTGGGCCCGGCGGCTGACGGACGTCACCGGAGTGGTCGGCGGCGCGGCTCGTGGCCTCGTCTTCGCGGCCGCGGGAACCTTCGCCGTCCGCGCCGCGGTCGACTACCGGCCGGACAAGGCCAAGGGAGTGGACGACACCCTGCGTTCCTTCGCCCACACCCCGCTCGGGCCGTGGCTGCTCGCCCTGATCGCGGCCGGTCTGGTGCTGTTCGGGGTGTTCTCGTTCGCCCTGGCCCGCTGGCGCCGGGTCTGAGAAGCGGATCTCGGGGAACACGGACCGGATGAGCGAATCCGAGTTTCCCCCGGAACACAGGCCCGTCGACGTCTACCTCGGTCTCCTGCGCACCCGGATGGACACGGAGGACTACCGGCAGCTGCTCGGCGTGGTCGAACCGGTCCTGCGGGCGCTCGAGGAGCAGCGACTGCCCGCGCTGGACTTCGCGCTCGACGGCGACCGTACGGAAGGCCTGTCCCAGGAGGTCCGCGACGAGGCCGCCCTGGTCATCGCCGCAGCCGTCACGGGCCGGCTGGACAACGAGGTCGTCGAGATCGACCTCGAGGAGACCGGCCCGGTCAGAGTGATCACCGACGCGGACACCGCCGCCGACCCGGCACGGCTGGGCGAGATCGCCGACTACCTGCTGGAACGCCACCGGCAGAACGAGGAGCTGCGCGGCATCGCCGAGGTGAGCGACCTGCCCACCGACTTCTGAGCGCCGTCACCGCTTCGGCGCCGCCACCGGTACCTTCAGCGGCCGGGCCAGGCCCACCACGGCCTCGTCCAGGCGCTGCAGATGCCGCAGCACGCGGTCGGTGATGCGCCCGTAGCGGGAGCTGCCCGGCACCTCGGACTCCAGGAGGGCCGCGATGCTCGCCCCTGTCTCGACCTCGACAGCGGCCCGCCCGTCGGCGACGCGCGCGCCGATCGCCGAGATGTTGCGCAGGATCCGCTGCCCGGCCCTCCGCAGCCGGGGATCCGCCGCGATCGAGGGATGCGTGGGCAGCAGCTCGGCCATAGCGGCCAGCGAGCGGGAGTGGTAGGCGCAGGTCTCCAAGAGCGCGACCACGTAGCGGGCGGTGTTGCGCCGGGTCCGCAACGGGGTGACCGGATGGGTGAGCGGCTGCGTGGCGGCCCGCAGATCGGCCAGCGCCTGGTCCAACTCGCGCGCCTTGTCGAGCAGTTCGGCCGGGTCCCCGCCGCTGAGCTGCTCCACGGCGGCCTCGGTGACATCCCCGAGCCGCTCCAGCACGGTGACCAGGAGGTCGTTCGTACGGCGGTCCGTGTGCACCGGCAGCACAAAGGCCGCCGCGATCACACCGCAGGCCGCGCCCAGCGCCGTCTCCTCCACACGCAGCACCAGCACCGACAGGCTGTAGGTGTGCAGCAGGGTGTACAGCACGCCCAGGGCGGCGGTGACGAAGAACGACATCAGCGTGTACGACAGAGGTGCCGTGTAGAACATCGCGAACACGCACAGCAGCACCAGCGCGAACGCCGTCCACGTGTGGTGCCCGACCAGGCCCGCCAGCAGCAGACCGGCCACGACACCGAGCACCGTGCCCAGCAGTCGCCGGTAGCCCTTGACCAGGATCTCGCCCGTGGAGGCGGTGTTGATGAACACGATCCAGCAGGTCAGCACCGCCCAGTACCAGCGCTGGCTGGAGAGGAACTCGCCCCCGACGATGGCCAGCGCCGATCCGACCGCCACCTGCACGGCGGCACGCGTGGTCGCCCGGCTGAGCCCCGTCGGCTCCTCCTCGGCCTCCTCGCCCGCGTCGATCGCCGCATCCTCGGCGTCCAGCTCCTCCCGCGAGCGGGCCGTCGACGGGGTGTCGTCCGAGTCGTCCTGCGGTCCGTCGAGCGCGATCCGCAGCCCGAGCACCGCGCGAGCCGCCTCGCCGATACCGCGGAACACGTCCTGGACGGCGGGCGACGCCTTCGGCAGGTTCTCCTCGTCCCGGTAGCCGAGGAGCCGGTTGCGCAGCTGGGCGAGGCCGGAGCCGGTGTCCTCGGCGACGGGCCGCAGCACGAGCAGCCGTAGCGCCTCCAGGTCGCGGCGCAGAGTGACGGTCGCCTCGTCCCGTACGGGCAGATGGCCGCCCGGCGGCACGGGCGCACCCGGCAGATGCAGGGTCAGCGTGTCCGCCCGCTCGGCGCTGCGCGCGGTCAGGATCAGCAGACCGAGCCGCTCGGCGGCGATCTCGGCGTCCGCGATGCGGCGCTGCACCAGCCGGGCCACGGCCTCGTCGGCGGTGCCCTCCTCCAGACGGCCCTGGATCATCATGGCCGACTCGTTCAGACGCGCGGTGCCGTCGCGTGCCGCCTGCAGGGCCTTGTCGATCTCGTCCGGGCCGGCGTCGAGCAGTTCCAGCTGCGCGGACACCAGCTGGGCCAGCCGGGCGCGGAAGGCGTCGCGCAGCCGGTCGAGGATCCCCGTCGGCGTCTCCGGCACGAGCGCGAAACGCACCACGGCGCTGGACGCGAAGGCGATCGCGATGACCCCGTACAGCTGCGGCAGGGCGGAGACGGTGGCGCCGACGAACAGGGACAGGAAGTAGATCTGGAAGCCGATCAGCCCGAGCGCCGTGCCGCGGTCGCCGAAGCGGCGGGCGTAGACCGCGCAGAAGATCAGGGCGACGAAGATGAGGTCGCCGCCCACCACCCGGGAGTGCAGCAGCGCGCCCAGCGACACGGAGGCCAGCGCCACCGGAAGACCGAGCGCGAGCGTGACGGCCTGCTGTGTTCGCTGCTTCTCCCGGATGGCGAAGGTGGCGACCATCGCCGCGATGGCGCCCGCCACCAGATGGCGTACGTCGTCCGCGAGCAGGGAGAGCACGGCCAGCGTGAGGGCGATGGCCCCCACCGTCCTGAGGCCGGCGGTCAGGCGCAGCAGCCCGGGATCGGAGGCCGCGACGAGATCGCGCAGCCGCGCCCGGACCGACCCACCCGCTGCCCTCACGCCGCCGTACTCACTCCCGTTTCACGTCATGATCCGGATCTCAGCATGACACGGCGCGACCGGACCGCCGCCACCCGCCTCACTCCTTGAGATCCCTCGCCTCGCAGTGCGCCCGCACCTCTTCCGGCGTCATGTAGGCGTCGGTGAACTCGAAGTCCTTGAGCCGTGCGGCCTTGCGGGACTGGAAGCCGGTGCGCACGAAGTCGTCGCCGGCGATCGCGTTGAGCGTCCAGTTCGTCGCCACACGGACCTTGGCGACGTTGGTGCGCAGCGCCATCCAGTGGTAGCCGCGGGCGGCGACCTGGGCGGGCAGACCGCGCAGTTCGATACCGAGCGGCTTGGAGACGGCGTCCTTGCCGCCGAGGTCGACCACCAGACCGAGGTCCTTGTGGACGTACGGCGTCAGGGGCTTGCCCCGCAGGGTCGCGATGACGTTGTCCGCGACGTGCTTGCCCTGCCGCATGGCGTGCTGCGCGGTGGGCGGGCAGACCGCCGCCTCGTCGTCCTTGGCCTTGTCCGGTACCGCGGCGGAGTCGCCGAGCGCGAACACGCCGTCGTGGCCCGGCAGGTTCATCTCGGCGCCGACCGCGAGCCGGCCCCGCACCGTCTCCGCGCCGAGCGTGGCGATGAGCGGGCTCGCGACGACACCGGCGGTCCAGATCAGGGTCCGGGTGGGGATCACCCGGCCGTCGGTGAAGGTCACTTCCTCGGGGCCCGCCTTGGCGATGGAGACGCCCAGCGAGACGTCGATGCCGCGCCGCTTGAGGATCTCCTGGGCGCTGCGGCCGAGCTTGTCGCCCAGTTCGGGCATCAGCTTCGGGGCGATGTCGATCAGATGCCACTTGATCAGCGCCGGGTCGATGCGCGGGTAGCGCTTGACCGCGGCGTGCGTGAGCTTCTGCAGACAGGCCGCGGTCTCGGTGCCGGCGTATCCGCCGCCGACCACCACGAACTGCAGCCGCGAGGCCCGCTCCGCCGGGTCGTCGCTGGCGTCGGCCAGGTCGAGCTGGGAGATGACGTGATCGCGGATGTACGCGGCCTCGGCGAGGGTCTTCATCCCGAAGGCGTGCTCGGTCAGACCCGGGATGTCGAAGGTGCGGGTGATGCTGCCGGTGGCCAGCACGATGTAGTCGTACGGCTCGTTGACGATCTGGTCGGTGATGGTGCGGATGACGCAGACCTTGGCCTTCAGGTCGACGCCGATGGCTCCGCCCGGAATGATCCGGGTGCGGTACTTCTTGCTGCGGCGCAGCGACACTGCGATCGACTGGGGCGTCAGCACGCCGGAGGCGACCTGGGGCAGCAGCGGCAGATAAAGCTGGTAGGCGAACGGCGTCACCAGGGTGACGTCCGCCTCGTCCGGCGCGAGTTTCCGCTCCAGCCGGCGCACACACTCCACGCCGGCAAAACCTGCGCCCACCACCAGGATCCTGGGTCGTGTCACGGTGTTCATCCCTTTCTGCGGCTCCAGGCGGCCTGTGTCCAACGCCCTTCGCCTGCCCTGGATCTCTGCTCCCACCACATCGATCCCACCGTTGTCCCGGCCGTTGCGCCAGCCGGACGCGGCAGGCAGACGAACGCGTCGAGCACAACCATGCCCGCCCACGTCCGGAAACGCACCGGGCGGGAGTGAACGTTTTGGATCACATATTTCACGGGTGCGGTCAGAGGTGTTCAGCGGAAGACGTTGTCCGCTTCGTCCCAGCTCGACAGTTCGTCCGGCACCTGCTGCCGCGGAGCGCGCGAGCGCGCCTGGTACATGGCGTCGATCTCGAAGGCGTAGTGCTTCACGATCGCGTCCCTGCGCAGCTTCATCGACGGCGTCATGAGCCCGTTGGACATGTCGAACTGCTCCGCCAGCACCCGGAAGACCCGGATCGACTCCGTGCGCGACACCGCGCTGTTGGCCGCGGCCACGGCCCGTCCGATCTCCTCTCGCAGCGCGTTCTCCTCGCGGGCCTCCCGGCTCGGCGTGTCGCTCTGCAGCGACAGTGAGCCGCGCCAGTACGCCAGGAACTTCGGGTCGAGGGTGATCAGCGCCCCGACACAGGGGCGGTTGTCGCCGACGATCACCGCCTGGTGGATCAGCGGATGCATCCTCAGACGCTGCTCCAGGGCGGCCGGCGCCACGTTCTTGCCGCTGCTGGTGACGATGATGTCCTTCTTGCGGCCGGTGATCGTCAGATAGCCCTCCGAGTCGAGCCGCCCGAGATCCCCGGTGGCCAGCCAGCCGCCGCGCAGGGCGGACCGCGTCGCGGCCTCGGCGTTGATGTAGCCCTGGAACACCGAGGGCCCGCGCACCAGGATCTCGCCGTCGTCGGCCACGATGATGTCGTTGCCCGGCAGTGCCTGCCCGACGGTTCCCGACATCTCCCGCCCCAGCGGCTGTGCGGTGACACCGCCGGAGGCCTCTGTGAGGCCGTACCCGTCGTTGACGTAGATCCCGATGCCCTCGTAGAAGAGGGAGAGTTCGCGGCTGAGGGGCGAGCCGCCGGACGTCGCCCGGACCACCCTGCCGCCGAGCGCGGCCCGCAGCTTGCGGTACACCGTCCGCTCGAACAGGGCGTGTTGCAGCCGCAGATCGAATCCGGGACCCGAACCGCCGCCCAGCCGCTGCCGCTCGAGGGCCGCGGCGAAGTCCCGCGCCGTGTCCGCGGCCCGCGAGAACAGAGCGCCCCGGCCCGCCTCCTGTGCGGCTCTCAGGAAGTTCTTGTAGATCTTCTCCAGGAGCGAGGGAACCGCGCAGAGGTACGTGGGGCGGAAGGAGCGCAGGGACGCCACGAGGGCTTCCTCGGTCATCTCGGGTTCATGGCCCATCAGCATGCCGCCGCGGATGCACAGGCTCTGCACCAGCAGGCCGTAGACATGGGAGAAGGGCAGGAAGGCCAGTACGGTCGCCTGGCGCTCGCCCGGTGGGATCACGGTGTGGCCCCAGCCCCTGAGGAGCGTGTCGCAGGGGCTCGCCAGGTTGCGGTGGCTGAGTGCGCAGCCCAGCGCGCGGCCGGTGGTGCCGGAGGTGTAGGTGATGGCGGCGGTGGAGTCCGGCAGCACGATGCGGCGCAGCGAGTCGACCGTGGCCAGCGGGATGAACGCGCCCCGCTCGACCAGGTGGGCCATGGCCCCCGCGTCCAACTGCCAGACGTGGCGCAGCAACGGCAGCGATCCGCACACCGAGCCGACCGTCATCACCGCCTGCTCGTCCTCCACCACCACGGCCACGCAGCCGGCATCGCGCAGGATCCACTCGACCTGGTCGCGCGAGGACGTCGGATAGATCGGCACCATCTCTGCGCCCACCGCCCAGAGCGCGTAGCTGAGCACCGTCCACTCGTAACGGGTGCGCGCCATGATCGCCACGCGGTGACCCGGTGAAATGCCGGACGCGACCAGCCCCTTGGCCAGCTCCACCACCTCGTCGCGCACTTCCACGGCGGTCACTTCCTCCCATGTGGTGGAGGAGGGATCGGCGCGGCGTGCGAGCAGCGGAAGGGTGGGATCGAGGGCAGCCATGTCGAAGAGGCTGTCGGCCAGCCCGCCGGTCAGTGGCGAAACGGTGGGGGGAGCGAGGGCGACGTCGCGCATGCGCTGCTCCTGATGTGTACGGAGGGTGACCCCGCCGACGAGTTCCGTTGTCGACGGTGCTCGAATCTAGCCCAGGTGGGTGCGGATGGTGACCGGAACGTGCGATCCCGTGATGATCTCGGAACGTTCGGGGGACACCGGGTGAACCTGATGTTCCGAGACGTGCCGTTTCACGCCTGTGTGTGGCGCGCGCACTCCGTGACGACCTCCCGCAGACTCCCCTTCCGCGCCAGCAGTTCGCGCTGGATGCGGGCGCCGGTGCCGCCGTCGAGCAGCCGGGAGCAGCCGGCTTCGGCGCGCTCCAGGTCGCCGCTGTCGGTGAGTGCGTCGCCGACGTGCTCCAGCAGTGCCCGCACCACGGTCTCGGCAGGCAGCCGGTGCATGGTCGCCGGGTGCAGCAGCTCGTCCCCGAGCCCGGAGCGTGCGGCCCGCCACGCGGCCAGCCGCAGCAGGCTCACGCTGTGGTCGACGGGCTCGCGGCCCGCCCGCCAGTCCCGCGCGGCGGTCTCCACGAGTCCCCGGGCCAGCGTGGCGATGAGCACCGCCGTGCCGGCGTGCAGGCACACGTCCGCGACCCGGACCTCGACCGTCGGATACTGCTGGGACAGACGGGCGTCGAAGTAGGCCATCGCCTCGTCGAGGATCACCCCGCTGGCGACCATGTCCGCCACCCGCCGGTGGTAGCGCTCCGGCGACCCGAACACCTCGGTCGGTCCGGCCGACGGCCAGCGCTGCCACACCCGGCTGCGATAGCTGTCGTAGCGCGTGTCCCGGCCCTGCCAGAACGGGGAGTTGGCGCTGAGCGCGGCCAGCACCGACAGCCACGGCCGGATGCGGTCGAGGACTGCGACACCCTCCTCGTCGGACTCGACGGCCACATGGACATGGCAGCCGAGCACCAGCTGCTGCTGCTCGGCGATGCCGTACTGCTCCGCCATCCACTGGTAGCGGTCACCCCTGGTGACGGACGGGCTGACGGGCAGCGGCGAGGTGGCGAGCGCGGCCACCGTGCACCCGAGGTTCCCGGCATGCCGGGCGGCCTCCCGCCGGCAGCGGACGATCTCCGCGCTCAGGTCCGCCATGTCGGACTGGGGATGCGTGTTGAACTCCAGCATCTGGTTGTACAGCTCTTTCTCGAACACGCCCCCGCACCTGTCGTCCTGCGCCGCACGGGCCAGCACCGCGGCGGAAAGCGCCTTCGGCTCCCCGGTGTCCGGGTCCACCAGGAGGAGTTCCTCCTCCACTCCGACGGTGCGCACCTGAGGCCGCCTTTCTGTGGCGTGGCTGCGGCTCGACGAGCACCGGGTACCCAATCGACCGGTCACGCCAACGGGGTCAGCCAGACCGTTGCGAGCGGCGGCAGGGTGAGCGTGATCCTTTCCTCCTCCGGCTTGAGATCGTCCGCGTTGGTGACGTCGCTGCCGCCATAGCACGCGGAGTCGGTGTTGAGGATCTCCCGCCAGACGGGGATGTCGTCCGGGACCCAGAGGCGGTAGTCGTGCCGTACGACGGGGGAGAGGTTCGAGACCGCGAGCAGCGGGGCGCCGTCGGCGGCGAAGCGCAGGAACGCGAAGACGTTGTCCTCGGCGGCGTCCCCCATCACCCACTGGAAACCGGACGGCCGGGTGTCCTGTTGCCACAGGGCGGGTGTGCGGCGGTAGACGGTGTTGAGATCGCGGACCAGGTCACGGACCCCGCGGTGATCTGCTGCCGCGCCATAGCCGTCGGCGACCACCCACCAGTCCGGGCCGTGTTCCTGGGCCCACTCCGAACCCTGCGCGAACTCCTGCCCCATGAACAGCAGTTGCTTGCCCGGGTGGGCCCACATGAAGCCCAGGTAGGCGCGGTGGTTGGCGCGCTGCTGCCACCAGTCGCCCGGCATCTTCGACACCAATGCCTGCTTGCCGTGCACCACTTCGTCGTGCGAGATGGGCAGGACGTAGTTCTCGCTGTAGGCGTACACCATCGAGAACGTCATCTCGTTGTGGTGGTACTTGCGGTGCACCGGCTCGTGCTCGATGTAGCCGAGGGAGTCGTGCATCCAGCCCATGTTCCACTTCAGGCCGAACCCCAGGCCGCCGCTGTCGGTGGGGCGCGTCACCCCGTCCCAGGCCGTGGACTCCTCGGCGATGGTCACCACGCCCGGGGCCCGCCGGTAGACGGTCGCGTTCATCTCCTGGAGGAACGCCACGGCGTCCAGGTCCTCGCGGCCGCCGTGCACGTTGGGCGACCACTGGCCCGAGTCGCGCGAGTAGTCGAGGTAGAGCATCGAGGCGACCGCGTCCACGCGCAGTCCGTCGATGTGGAACTCCTCGCACCAGTAGACGGCGTTCGCCACAAGGAAGTTGCGCACCTCGGTGCGCCCGAAGTCGAACTCGTACGTCCCCCAGTCCGGGTGCTCGGCCCGCCGCGAGTCTCCGGGCTCGTACAGCGGGTCCCCGTCGAACCGGGCCAACGCCCAGTCGTCCTTGGGGAAGTGGGCGGGCACCCAGTCCATGATCACGCCGATGCCGGCCCGGTGCAGCGCGTCCACCAGGTACTTGAAGTCGTCGGGCGTGCCCAACCGCGAGGTCGGCGCGTAGAAGCCGGTGATCTGATAGCCCCAGGAACCGTCGAAGGGGTGCTGGGCGACCGGCATGAACTCGACGTGGGTGAATCCCAGGCCGGCGACGTACGGCGGTAGCTGCTCGGCGAGTTCGCGGTACGTCAGCCCGGGTCGCCAGGACGGGAGATGGACCTCGTAGACCGAGAAGGGCGCCTCGTGCACCGGGACGTCGCCCCGGTGCGCCATCCACTCGGCGTCCCCCCACTCGTAGTGCGAAGCGTGCACGATGGACGCCGTGTCCGGCCGGACCTCCGCGTACCGCGCCATCGGGTCGGCCTTGAGGAAACGGCCGCCGTAGCGGGACGTGATCTCGAACTTGTAGTGCGCGCCCTCCCCGATGCCGGGCACGAACAGCTCCCACACGCCGGACGCGCCCAGGGACCTCATCGGCAGCGCGGTTCCGTCCCAGCACGTGAACTCCCCGGCGACGCGCACCCCTTGGGCGTTCGGCGCCCACACGGTGAACCGGGTGCCGCTCACGCCCTCGTGGACCATGGGCTCGGCGCCGAGCGCCTTCCACAGCTGCTCGTGCCGGCCCTCGCGGATCAGATGGAGGTCGAGCTCACCGAGGGCGGGCAGGAAGCGGTACGGGTCGGCCGCCTCCTGCTCGCCGTCCGCGTACGTCACCGCCAGCGTGTACGCGGGGATCTCCTCCAGCGGCAGCACAGCGGAGAACAGGCCGTCGCCCTCCGAGGTCAGCTTCTGCCGCTTCCCGTCGACGACGACGCTCACCGCTCGGGCGTACGGGCGCAGGGCGCGGAACGCGATGCCGCCCGGCACCGGATGGGCGCCCAGCAGCGCGTGCGGGTCGTGATGCCGGCCGGTGAGCAGGCGTTCGCGGTCGCCGGGGTCCAGCGGAGGCGCCGTCCCTCGGGGGCCGGACGGCTCGGGGAGCGAGGTGTCACGCAGGGCCATCTCTTCAGCCTCCTCTTACGGCGAGACGTTCGATCGCCGCCATCGGTACGGGGAGCCAGTCGGGGCGGTGCCGGGCCTCGTAGAGCACCTCGTACACGGCTCGGTCGGTCTCGTAGGCACGCAGCAGCCCGTGTTTCTTGCGCGGGTCCCAGCCGGCGCGGTCGGCATAGCCCGCGCAGTAGGCCTCCCGGCAGCGGCGCGCCCACTCGGGGCGCCACGGGCGGCGCTGCCGGGCCGCGTAGTCGAAGGAGCGCAGCATGCCGGCGATGTCGCGCACCGGGGACTGGGCGCTGCGCCGCTCGGCGAGCGGGCGGGAGGGCTCGCCCTCGAAGTCGATGACGAACCAGTGCCGGCCCGCCCGCAGCACCTGCCCCAGGTGGAGATCACCGTGGATGCGCTGCGCGGGCGGCCCGGGATCGCAGGCGACGAGCGCTCCGAAGGCGGTGCGCAGTCCGGGTACGTAGGGGCGCAAGGCCGGCACGCAGTGCGCGGCGGCATCCAGGCGCTCGGTCATCACGGCCGCCGTCCGCCCGCTCTCGTCGTGGGCCCCGGCCGGAAAGGCGGCGCCCAGCGCGAGATGCACCTCCGCGGTGGCCTGCCCCAGCTCGTGCGCCTGCGCGGTGAAGTCGTCGCCGGCGGCGAGCGCCTGCAGGGCCAGCGCCCAGCCGTCGGAGGCGTTGCGCAGGAACGGCTGCAACACGCCGAGTGTCGCCTCCTGCGGATGCGTCGTCCGGAACCACGCCACGGGCGCCGGCACCCGGCCGCACCCCTGCTGCGCCAGCGCTTCCGACACTTCCAGGTCGGGATTGACGCCGGGCTGGATGCGGCGGAACACCTTGAGGATGAACTCGTCGCCGTACACCAGCGAGGAGTTGGACTGCTCGGCCTCCAGCACCCGCGGCACAAGGCCGGCGGGCACTGGGACGGATGGGTCGGCCTCGAAGCGCAGCGGGCCCGCCGCTCCCGGGTGCCGCAGCCGCTCCAACAACAGCTGCGCCGAACGGGGGTCCTGAAGGGCGTCGTACACCGTGAGACCGGCCAGCGGACCGGCCGTCGCCCTGCCGATCAACGCCCGCCCCAGCCGCGGCGAGAGGTGTTCGCGCACGCCGAGCAGCAGTTGGTAGCAGTCGCCGGACGGTGAGCCGCCGCCCGGTGCGGGCATTCCCGACTGACCGGCGTGGACCAGCAGATGCAGACAGCCCGGGAACAGCTCGGTCATGGAGAGCAGGCCGAGGTCCGTGACCGGCCGGTCCTTGCCCGCGAACCAGCGCTGCCGCGGGAGCCACTCGCGCAGCAGCCCGGCCAGCGAGGCCATGGGCCCGGTGGCGACGGTACGTCTGGAGCGCAGCGATGCGGTCTTCTGCACGGTCACGCGTCCTTTCGTCGGCGTGCTCAAGGTCGGCGGCCGATGCGGGATGCGACTCGGGTGAGCCGGAACCAGTAGAAGCCGTGGCCGGCGAGGGTCAGCAGGTACGGCAGCTCTCCGATCGCGGGGAAGCGCACCCCGCCGATGAGCTCCACGGGATGGCGTCCGTCGTAGGCACGCAGATCGAGCTCGGTGGGCTGCGCGAACCGGGAGAAGTTGTTCACGCACAGGACGAGGTCGTCGCCGTACTCGCGCAGGAAGGCCAGGACCGCCGGGTTCGACGATTGGAGTTCTGTGAAGGAGCCGAGTCCGAAGGCGGGGTTCTGCTTGCGGATCTCGATCATGCGGCGGGTCCAGTGCAGCAGGGAGGACGGGTCGGACATGGACGCCTCGACGTTGGTGACCTGGTAGCCGTAGACGGGGTCCATGATGGTCGGCAGGAACAGCCGTCCGGGGTCACAGGACGAGAAGCCGGCATTTCGGTCCGGTGTCCACTGCATCGGTGTGCGTACGGCGTCCCGGTCGCCGAGCCAGATGTTGTCGCCCATGCCGATCTCGTCGCCGTAGTAGAGGATCGGCGAGCCGGGGAGGGACAGCAGCAGGGCGGTGAACAGTTCGATCTGGTTCTCGTCGTTGTCCAGGAGCGGGGCGAGCCGCCGCCTGATCCCGATGTTGGCGCGCATACGCGGGTCTTTCGCGTATTCGGCCCACATGTAGTCGCGTTCCTCGTCGGTGACCATTTCCAGGGTCAGCTCGTCGTGGTTGCGCAGGAAGATGCCCCACTGGCAGTTCGAGGGGATGGCCGGGGTCTTGGCGAGGATTTCCGAGACCGGGTAGCGGGATTCCCGTCGTACGGCCATGAAGATGCGCGGCATGACCGGGAAGTGGAAGGCCATGTGGCATTCGTCCCCGCCGCTTTGGTAGTCGCCGAAGTAGTCGACCACGTCTTCGGGCCACTGGTTGGCCTCGGCCAGCAGCACCGTGTCCGGATACATCGCGTCGATCTCGCGGCGTACGCGCCTGAGGAACTCGTGGGTGGCGGGCAGGTTCTCGCAGTTGGTGCCCTCGGCCGCATACAGATAGGGCACCGCGTCGAGGCGGAAGCCGTCGATGCCCAGGTCCAGCCAGAAGCGGAGGGCGGCCAGGATCTCCTCCTGTACGGCCGGGTTCTCGTAGTTGAGGTCCGGCTGGTGGGAGAAGAAGCGGTGCCAGAAGTACTGTCCCCGGACCGGGTCGAAGGTCCAGTTGGAGGCCTCGGTGTCGACGAAGATGATCCGTGCGTCCGGGTACTGCTTGTCGTCGTCGGCCCAGACGTAGTAGTCGCCGTAGGGGCCGTCGGGGTCCTTCCTCGACTCCTGGAACCACGGGTGCTGGTCGCTGGTGTGGTTCATGACGAAGTCGATGATCACGCGCATGCCGCGCTGGTGTGCGGCGTCCACGAACTCCACGAAGTCGGCCAGGTCACCGAACTCGGGCAGCACCGAGGTGTAGTCGGAAACGTCGTAACCGCCGTCCCTGAGCGGTGACTTGAAGAAGGGCGGCAGCCACAGACAGTCCACGCCCAGCCATTGGAGGTAGTCGAGCTTGGCGGTGATGCCCTTGAGGTCGCCGACGCCGTCGCCGTTGCTGTCCTGGAAGGACCGGACGAGGACCTCGTAGAAAACCGCACGCTTGAACCACTCCGGGTCCCGGTCCTTCGCGGGAGTGTCCTCAAAGGTGTCCGGGACGGGCTGGTTGACAGTCATGACGCTCTGACCCTCCGATCGGTGGCTACGCGGACGAACGCTGGATATGGAGCACGTGTGCCGGGGCCCGCCCGGGCTCCAGGCGCACATAGCTGTTCCTGCCCCAGTGATAGGTCTCACCCGTCAGTTCGTCGTGCGCGGACATGAATGCGTGCCATTCCAGGCCGAGTTGCGGCATGTCCAACGAGACCGTGGCCTCCTGGGTGTGGTGAGGGTCGAGGTTGACGACGACGAGAACCGTGTCCTGGCCCGTGGTCTTGCTGTACGCGAGGACCATGTCGTTGTCGGTGGGGTGGAAGCGGAGGTTCCGTAGCCGCTGGAGGGCTGGATGGCGCCGCCTGATCGAGTTGAGTTTGGTGATCAGGGGGGTGATGGTGCGGCCCTCGCGTTCGGCCGACTCCCAGTCACGCGGGCGGAGTTGGTACTTCTCCGAGTCCAGGT
>NZ_JBIAUR010000020.1:0-56276 GCF_042893105.1 Streptomyces sp. NPDC001663
CGGATGAACCACGCCCATCTCTCCCGCCACGAACGGGAGTTCATGCCCACCCACCCGAACTAAACGATCACGTTCGGAAAGCGGATGGCGTCTGAGATCGTCGACAGCCATACGCCGTCCGGCAACGGGGGCCAAGCGAGGGGGAACCGGACTCAGGGCAGCCGCCGTTGCGGCCGCAGCAGCGGTGGCTCTGGGAGTGACGGCCCCACTGGCCGCGGCGACGGAGGCGCAGAACTCCGGCGCACCTGCGGCCACTTCAGTACTCGACGCGGAAGCGGCGAACTCGTCCGACCTGGCGTTCACCGCAGCCGACGTACGCGACCTCATCCAGCGGATCAAGGCGGACGGGGGTGCGGACACCGCTCAGCTGGCGCAGTTCGAGGCATACGCCAACTCCCTGGAAGGCAAGTCGGCGGGCAAGCCGATGCAGCGCTTCGGCTGGAGCACCATCGTCCGCAAGCTCGTGGTGGCCGGCTTCCGCCACGGCGGCGTGTGGATGGGCAAGGTGCTCAAGCACGTCTCGCCGAAGGCGGGCCGCTATGCCTCCAGGTACGGCAACAAGATCGCCGACGCCATCGACGCGGTCGAGAACTGGGGCGAGCACGCGCTGACCCTGGCCCTGATGCGGGCCGGACTGCCGTCAGACGTGGCAGGTGACCTCGCGAAGGCGATCATCATCGTTGCGGCGTAACCCCCGCGATCGGCCCGGCCGCGATGCCCGAGCGTTGCGGCCGGCGCCGAGCCTCCAGGGACCGACGAAGGAACAGAAGAAGGTGTACGACGTGGACGCGCGACCCGCGCCCGAGGACGAGGACGACGTCGTGGACGGCGAACCGTCGACCCCAGGCGACAAGCGACTTGCCCGAGCCGTCGTGGGCGGACTGCTCCTGCTGGTGACCGCACTCGTGGGCCTGGTGTTCCTGCTCGTCCTGCTCATCACGGTGGCGGTGTTCCCGGAAGCGGTCCAACTCGACGGCCTCACCTCACTGTTCTGGGCCCTGCTGCTCCTCGCCCCGTGCTCCGTGATCGCCACGGCCATCACGGTGCCCGCACGACGCTTCGTCCGCGCCACCCTCGCACCCTCACCCACAGCGGCCCGCGCCTCGGACGCCGCCTTCGCCTGGCTGTCGGCCTTCCTCATCGGCGTGATGCTGCTGGAGTGGACACCGGGAGTCCACGCCCACTCGGTGCTTCCGGCGGCTGCGGTGGCTACGGTCGGACTCGTCCTGGAGCCGCTGGCTGAGCGGTTGGGGAGAAGCAAGGCGAAGGAAGACGGGGGCAGCGCGCCGCCTCACTGAATCCGGCACCATCTCATCGACGAACGGGTAACGCTCAGAGGGCCTGGTGTGGCGTTGACGGAGGCGGCCGCCGTCTGGGGCGTGCTGTGTCTTGCTCCGGCAGTCCGGGACAGGCCGCCCTGTCCGAAAAACGTAGGGCCTCTCAGTTCTCATCGTGCTGTTCAGTGCCCTGGCCGCCCGAACGAACAGTTCTCTTGCGGACGGCCTCTTATCAGGCCAGGGGCCTCGAATGTTTCGGCAAGCACCTTCTTACTGCAGCAACCAACGACGTCGCCCGATTGTCATTGGGCCCGCCGATGATGTTGTTCATCACGTAACCGAAGGCGATGCCGTGCTCCGGGTCGGCAAAGCCGAGCGAGCCGCCTCGGCCGGTGTGGCCGAAGGCGTACGGCCCGGTCATGGGGTTGGCATCCATGGGCAGCATGTACCCGGAGCTGAACCGGCTCGGGAGCACCATTACCTGGTCAGCTCCGCCGGCCTGCTCCTTGACCGCAGAGGCGAGAGCTTCCGCGGTGAGTAGGCGTACGCCGTCCACCTCACCGATCAACGCGGCGTACATGCGTGCCAGTGAGCGGGCGGTGCCGATGCCGTTGGAGGCCGGCAGCTCCGCGGCCTGGACCTCGGGCGAGTTGAAGTCGATCTCGGTCGGGTCGGTGACCGCGAACGCCCGGTTGCTGAGCGAGTTCGGGTTGCGCCAGGCTGCGACAAGATCGCGAAGGTCCTCGGGAATCTTCTCCGGGGGCAGCGTGGTGAAGTCCACCTCGGGCTGCTGGTAGACCATCCGGCTGACCCGGTCGCGTTCACTCGCCGGCAGGCCCATGAAGAAGTCCAGTCCCAGTGGGTCAGCGATCTCCTCGGCGAAGTAGCGGCCCGGCGAGCGGCCGGACACCCGACGGATCACCTCACCGACGAGCCAACCCCAGGTCCTGCCGTGGTAGCCGTGCGCCGTGCCCGGAGTCCACTGCGGACGCTGAGCGGCCAGCGCAGCCACCATCGGGTGCCAAGCCAGCGCCTCGGCCAGCGGCACTGGTTGGTCCAATGCGACCAGGCCGGCCTGGTGCGACAGCAGCCAACGCACCGGGATGTCCGCCTTGCCGTTCGCGGCGAACTCCGGCCAGTACCTTGCCACCGGTGCGTCCAAGTCCAGTGCACCGCGTTCGGCCAGCATGTGTACAGCGGTCGCCGTTGCCCCCTTGGTCGCCGAGTAGACCAGTTGCAGCGTGTCCCGCGTCCACGCACGGTTCGTGCCTGGGTCGGCGACCCCGCCCCACAGATCCACCACCGGCCGGCCATCCTGGTACACGCATACCGCCGCGCCGATGTCCCCGTGCTCGGAGTAGTTCACCGCGAACGCCTCACGCACCGGTTCGAACCCAGCCGAGACCTCACCGTCGATCGTCGTCATGCCGTCCATCCTGGCATCCGGACCACCTGCTCCGACGGGGCGAGCTCACCCTCAGAATCCGAGAGGGGTGACTGTCAAGCTGCGACGGGTAAGGCCTGAAGGCGCTCGCGGAATTCACGAACAGCAGGAACTGCCTTGCATGGTTCGAGCCGCGCGGAGAACTCCTTCAAGCGGTCCACGGCTCGCACGGAGCTGACGCTGTTCTCCAGGAGTCCGGCGCCGTAGTTCGCGGCGTCCAGCGCTCCCTCCAGGTCTCCACCGGCGAGCCGGGCCTCGGCCAGGCGGCTGGAACGTACGGCCTTGTCTCGAGGAGCCGCGGTCTTCACGGAGGCCTCCAGGGAACCCGTCGCGCGCTCGAGCTGCCCGGACCGCAGCAGTACCTTGCCCTCGGTCGACTTCAGCTGGGCCTCGCCGAACCAGTTCAGCCAGTCCGGGTTCTCCTCCGTCGTGTGGCGCTCCCAGAGGGACACTGCATGGTTGAGCGCTGTACCGGCTTTCCGGTGGTCGCCGTCGCGCGACAGAGCCTCGGCCTTGTGCAGGTGAAGGAAGGACTGGGTGTACGGCGACAGCGATTGAGGGGCGTTGTCGATGGCGGTCGAGATGAGGGCGACCCGCTCGGCGGTCCGTCCGGCCTCGGAGACCTGGACTCCCATCTCCGCGAGGATGAAGGCGCCGAAGGCGTCGTCTCCAGCGGTACGGGCGCTGCGCAGGGCGCCGACGTAGTAGCGCTGGCCGGCGGACCGCAGGCCAGCGTCGTAGGCCATCCAGCCGGTCAGGTGCGACACCCGGGCCGCCAGCAAGTAAAGGCGGACGCGGACCCTTTCCGTGTAGCGGCCAGTGCCGAGGAGGCCGGTTACCAGGGCGAGGTCACCGCGTGCCTGCTCCAGGAGCCGGGCACCGCCGAGCTGGTCGTCGAGCGTGCGGAGAGTGCTGATGCGCTGCTCGATCGTCGAGACCATCGTGTCCGTTACCTGGTCCCCGTTGAGTGCCGAGGCGAAGGCGGAGGGCGCGTCCGCCCAACTTGCTGCGAGGCCCGTCAGGGCGGCGCCGGTGATGGTGAGAAAGCCCCGGCGGTCCATGCGGCCACTCCCCACGAGTTCGGACAAGGCTTCAACGGTACCGGCCTCGGTCCACGGGGTGGTGAGCCCGGTGATCTCCCAGACTGGGAGCCACCGGGGCCATCCTTCCTCCCGAACCTGCTCGTACGGGACATGCAGCAAGTCGGCGAGCACGCGCTGGGCATCGGTGTCTGGCTCCTGCCCCTGCTCCCATTTCCATACGGTCGTCCGGTTGGTCGCCAGCGGGATTCCGAGTGATCTCCCGTGCGCTTGCATGAGGCGGGCGAACTCTGCCTTGCCCCATCCGCGCGTGTGGCGGAGGAAGCTCAGCGGGTGGACTGCCAACGGCTCACAAGGCACGTCATCACTCCCGTCAATCCCCTCGCGGTGTAGTGGGGAGGCTACTTCGCGTGTCCGCGTACGGGGAGGGCGTCCCCAGGAGGAACCCCCTAGAAACGTTCCGCCTTGCCCGCTGGGCCCGTTGACTGAGTGTCAGCCATCCAACGAGGAGCCCGCCCAGGGCGTCGCTCCCGGGACGGTTCCCCACATCGGCGGCTCCGTCCCCGTTTCCCCGTCGAGGACGGAACCGCTCTCCAGCTCTTCGGAGGCGTCCGCCATGTCCACGTTCGTCCATCGATTCGTCCTCGCGGGTACCCAAGAGGACGTGCCCTTCGCCCGGCACAAGGTCATTGACCAGGTGCGTAAGTGGGGCGTTTCGATGGACGACGAGACCGATGACGCCATCCGCCTCGTCGCGTCAGAACTCATCACCAATGCCGTCGTCCACGGGGAGGGGCCCGTCACCGTCACGCTGCAACACCGGCCAGGTCACTTGGTGATCGACGTTCTCGACGGCAACTCATTGGCCCCGCAGAGGGGTTGTGCCCAAGCAGACGACGAGAGCGGGCGCGGTCTCGCGCTGGTAGGCGTGCTGGCGTCGCGTTGTTCCTGGGAGCCAACGAGACACGGGAAGCGTGTATGGGCGGAGATCACGCTGCCCATGCCGGTGCCCGCTGTCCGAACCTCCGCTCTGCGCTCCATGCCCGATCCCGACCTGGCCTTCCGGCCGACCACCGCGACATCGGCAACGTGGATCGGCCCGTCCGGTCGAGTGCCATGCACGCGGCCCTCTATGCCTGCCGCTCCACGGCTACTCCCAGCTCAAGCGGCCATGGGGCGGCCATAGACCTCCCGTCGGAGCCCTGACGGGAGAACCGAAAAGGAAGGAGCACGAGGTGGCAGAGCAAGTGGCACCGCCCCCGGCCCGGAGTGGCCTCCTGGTGGCGGTGGAAGAGCTGACCGCCGTCCATGACCGGTACGACAGCCTCCGATCGGACAACGCCGGGAGTTCCGGCGACGCGCCGTGGCCGGGTGGCGACGGCAACCTGCACGACAGCGAGTAGGCACCAGCGATGAGGGCCGGTGCGGTCGGCCGTGCCGGCCCTCATCGTTTCCGAATCACGTGGTCGAACCCATGGAGGACTCAGCGATGGAACATCAGTTGATCAGCGCCATCGAGACCGCCCTCGGGTGGAGCGGGGCCGAGGAACTGGGCAAGGGCTTCGTACGCGGGAGTATGCACGACCCTGCACTCGTCTCGCGCATCATGACTCCGAACCGCCTGCTCGACATCGCGATGCGCAGGAGCCTGAACCGCCCGCAGTTCCGGTGCTTCCAGGAGGGCGAGGAAGTCCATCCAGCTGTCTACTACACCGACAGCGTCAGCCCTCGCGGTCAGAGCGTCCCCATGGTCAACATGCGCAGCTTGGGCAGGCTCCTCCGGGAGGGCGCGACCATGATCATGGACCAGGCCAACGTCTTCGATCCCACGATGGAGGTCGCCTGCCGGGCCCTGCAGTGGTGGTCCCGCGAGCGAGTCCAGGTCAACGCCTACCTGACGACGAACGACGCCGCAGGCTTCCCTCTGCACTGGGATGACCACGATGTCGTGATCGTCCAGCTCGCGGGCGAGAAGGAGTGGGAGGTACGCGCGACCTCCCGCAAGGTCCCGATGTACCGGGATGCCGACCCCAACAACACCCCGAGTGACGAGATCATCTGGTCCGGCGTCATGCGGACTGGCGACGTCATGCACATTCCCCGCGGCCACTGGCATCAGGCCACGCGGACCGGCATCGGCTCCGGGAAAAGCCTTCACGTCACCTTCGGCATCACCAAGCGCACGGGAGCGAGCTATCTGGCTTGGCTGGCCGACTGGTGCCGCGAGCAAGAGATCTTCCGCCATGATCTCGACCGTTGGCACGGAACCGGCAGCGACGCCCTGACCGAAGCAGCCGCCCGGCTGGTCGGGGAGCGCTCGCCGGCCGAATTCCTGTCCGCGTACGAGCAGGAGACAAGCCTGCCTCGGCATGTGCCGTTCCTCGACGTACTCGGGCCGCTCGAAGCCGTCGTCTGCACCACCCACTTCCGTCCTCGGATCGAGGAAAACGGTGAGGCCGTCCACGTCGTGGTCTCGGGTAAGAAGCTCACCCTCGCGGCCAAGGCCCTGCCGGCACTGCGTCTGTTGCTGAGTGGCAGGCCGGTCGAGTTGGAGTGGGCTGCGGCCGCCGTCGGCGCCGAAGTGACGGAGGTCGCCGAGATCCTGGTGAAGGAGGAGCTGTGCGCAGTGCTGACCCCCGAGTTGTCCTCGGGTTACACCGGTCTCGTCACGAACGCCGCCTCCTGACTGAGGCGCTCGACCTCGGCGTCACCACGCTCGACACCAGCACCAACTACCTCGGCTTCCGCTCGCATCAGGCCCTGGCGCGGGCAGTCGGTGACCTTCTGCCGAAGTTCACGGTCTCTACGAAGGTCGGCTATTTCCCGGGGCCGGACAGGGCGGAGCACTCCTTGGATCCCGTACGCCTGCTCGCTGCCGTGGAACAGGCGGCCCAGGACCTTGGACGGGAGCCGGATCTGGTCTTCCTGCACAACCCTGAACATTCACTGCACGAATCCGTCCCACACGACCAGGATGTGCTGGTGGAGGCGTGCGCTGCCCTCGACGACGCTGCGGCCAAAGGGCTGTGCGCCGGCTGGGGTATCGCGTCCTGGGACACGTCACAGCTGGCGAACATGATCGACGCAACCGGGCCGAGACCCTCGGTTCTCATGGTCCGCGCGGGCATGCTGGTCGGAGCCAGAAATCTGGATGCCGCGGATGCCCTCATCAAGGCGTGGGACCTAAGCGTCGACGAGCTGTGGGGGATGAGCCCGTTCGGCGGCAGCACCAGCGACCCGGTGTGGGACAGGGTTGACCCACGCATCTTTCTCCGGACTGACGACCAACTCTCCCGTGTGCAGGCGGCGTTCAGAGCCGCATTTCATCTGCCGCGGGTCGGCTCCGTCGCCGTGGGCACCGATGAGCCCGCCCATCTGGGCGAACTCGTCGGTGCCCTGGCGGGCGAGGTCGATGAACGGACCGTGCGGGAGTATCGGAGTCTCCTTCGCGACCGCTCGCGTGCTCAGCCCTCCTGAAGCTCCTTGATGACCTGCTCAGCCATGCGCCGGGCGGGTTCCAGCCTAGGGTCCTCCGGGTGCGCGTACGGGCCGAGGATCTTCGAGCAGGCGAACAACGTCATCACCCTGCCGTCCCGGCTCTCGAAGTCGGACCGGCGCTCGCGCCGTACGCGATCGGCCAGAGCCGGGACAGCCAGGGAACTCGCCCAGAGCGAGGCCGAGTCCAGCCCCAGCGGTGCGTTGCCCCAGTCCTCCCAGTCGAAGATGCTGAATGTCGGCGCGGTCATGTTCGCCCAGTTCAGGTCCGCGTGGGCCGGGACCCACCGCTCCACGGTCGTATCGAAGTCGTCGGCGAAGGTGCCGCGGATGGAGTCGGTGACGAGGGCCTGGGTGATGGTGACGGTGTCCGGGGTGGCGACCCGGCACGTGTCCTGCGCCGCCAGAGCGTCCAATGAAGCGTTCAGCGCTTCCCACCAGGTATCCGGCAGCTCCGGGGCTTCACTCAAGATGGCGTTTCCGACGGGCGCCCCCGGCAGCAGTTCGGTCTCATCGGCTCGCCACATCACCGGCTCGTCCGTATCCCGCCAGACCACGCATCCGCGCCATTCGGGCTGGGCGATACCTTCCAGACGGGCTGCACTTTCCGTGCCGTTCCACCCCTGATCGGGGATCTTGTCGAACAAGCGCCGCTCGATCCGCACCCAGGTATCGCGGTTCGTTCTCGCCCCTACGGATCGGCGTTTACGCACCAACGTGCCTGTCAGCAAACGCACTTGAAGTGACCCCTCGACGCGGTCAAGAACCCCGTCAACCGGCTGCACTCGTAGATCAACAGCATGACCCGTGGAGACCGAGAGCGTCATGGACGAGACCGTACCAGCGGTGTGATGGGAGATGCCCATCGCCGACGCGGCTGGACGGCAGCAAGGCTGAGGCCTCCAGGGGAGGCGGTCCCTACCCCTACGGCGATCCTTGGGCTGTGGTGGACCTTGTCCCTCGGACGATCACGGTCTGCACCATGCCTTCCTTGCCGGGCGGCGGCGCGATGATCCAGCTGGCCACATCTACGAAGCCGACGGCGCGCAGGTGGCCCTCCCACACGGCGTCTGGATAGCACCACCGCGTAGCTGGCGCCTCCTCGCCGTGCAGAACGGCTCCGTATTCGCCGTTCTCGGGCGGTCGGTGCGAGAACACCAGGACGCCACCGGGCTTGAGCCTCCGCCAGATCTTGGGTAGCAGCACTTCCGGGTCGGTAAACCAGACCGCACCGAACTCCTCTCGGCAGGTGTCCAGGAACGCGGCTGCGTCTGCCTGGTGCAACTCCATGCCGACACCGGAAAGCGCACGCGCCGCCGTGATCTGATTCCCGGACAGGTCGACGCCGACCGCGCGACCGCCGCGCGCAGCGACGTGGGAGAGATTCCTGCCCTTCCCACAGCCCAAGTCGAGGACGCTTGTGCCGGGGCCTGTCGGCAGCAACTCCAGTTGCGGGCCGTGGTTGGGGTGCCCAGTCCACTGCGTCCAGTGGAAGCGGATCGGGTCACGATCCCACAGTCTGGCTTGGCGGCCGTCGCCGTAGGCGTCCCAGGCATTCTCCTCGGTGGCGTGTTGCGTCACGCTCTCTCCTCTTTCGTCAACAGAGTCCCGACCGGTGAGCGCATGGTGGCGCACCTTCCTTCAAGTAGCGAGCATGGAAGAGCACTTGGCCGTTTCGTGATCCACCAGCCAGCAGTGATTGTGCACCGCGCGAGAGCACTCTAAGCCGCCCGCGCCGATGTCAGATGCCCTTCGGCGCCCGTACCTGCAGCGTCACGGTGGATGGCAAGGAAGCCAATGAAGGCGACGGCCCAACCGGCATGTGACGGAGCCGACTTAGGATCTCGGCGATGACCGTCGTCTGTCACGCCGAAGGGGCTTTCTTGGCCGAACTTGTCCGGCAGCAACATCTTGATGCCGACGTGGAGTATCACGGCTTCGGGTTTCAGGAGTCCGATGACGGTGACCTGCCGGTCCCGTTCCCCGATGACTTCGCCGACGAGGTGTTCCTGAACGCCTTTCCTGGGCGCCTGGACGTCTGCAGCGCCGGCCACACGCACACCGCTTGGGTCACCGTGGAGGTGTGGGACGGGCGGCCGCCGGAGCAGGATTCCTCGGCATGGGACGAGCAGGCGGAAGCCGACTTCGAGTCGACCAGCGGTGAGGTGGCCGTGTGGTCAATGGGCCTGGGCCGGGCCGAGGACCTCATCACGCTCGCGGACTCGGGCGGTTCGTGGCGTGTGCGGGTGAGCTGCACGGGGCGCGCCGAGGCCGCGGCAATGTCCGAGGCGGAGGGCACGGGCGAAGGGGGGGAGAAGTACCTCGTCCAGTTCTGGCCGTCCCGGCCATGAGCGTCGCGAAAGGGGCGAGGCCCGCGCTGGAGGCTGCCCCGTCCCCTCCAGGCGGGCGTCAGGAGACGAACGCTGGCGCTCTCAGAGGGCGCTAAGTCCGTTTCTGGTAGCGGAGCAGGGAAGTGCATGGCGCTGAACGTGCGTCACCGTATGCGGTCGTTGTCACGCGGCTAAACATGCAGCCTTGCAGAGCTAGGCCCAAGTGCGGAGGGTGCTTCCGGTCAGCGCCAGCTGCCCCTACTTTCTCTGCTCGCGCTCCTGACGGCGGGCCTCCATGGGGCGCTCGCGACGGTAGCGGCGCTCCCACTTGGCCTGCCTGTCACGGCGGTCGCGGTAGGCGCGGTAACTCATGGGCATGGAGCCTTCGGACGACCCGCGGACTGTCCTGGCAGAATCACGTGCCTTGCGTGAGAGCAGTGCGTCGGTCCTCGGCAGGACGAAAAGGATGACGAGAGACAGGACGCTTGGACCCGCTAGGAGAGCTGACAACCAGGGAGTCTCCTGACTGACGGTTACCGCAGCGGCAATCAGTGCAGTGGAAACGATGCAACCAGCGATCAAACCGACGAGTTGGGCGACGTGGGTACGCCTTGAAGCCGCCTCTGTCAAACGATACTGGCGTTCGCGCTCAAGTTGAGGCACCAAAGCTTCGAGGGCGGCCTTAAGTTGCTCGGGCTGGAGCTTTGCCCATTCATGAACGGTTTCGAGGCCCTCAACAACCGCCTGCTCGGCATCCTTACCAGACCTCATGGTCTGGCCCTGCTGGGCTTCTCCGCTCAGCAGGGCGACAGCCTCGGCGATTTCGCGTTGGCTGAGGCGCTGGTCGTCGGCGGCGATGATCAGCGCAGCTGTGGACTCACGTGCGCTGGCTGGTGCATCTCGGCAGGCCAAGTAGAGCAGTTCACGCAGCTCGTCGGCTGATGCTCTGTTCTCCACCATGGCTCCAGGGTAAGACGGTTGGTTGGGGCAGGCGAGGCTATGAGTTGGTCGCGCAGATTGGGCACCTGCTGCCACGGGCGGGCAAGCTGGCCGCTGCGAAGTTCTGGATGATCATCTCGGCCTGTCGCAGAGCGCTCTCTGCAGAGTGCATGTCCATGGTTTTTGCCTTGAGCATCCTGCTGACGAGCTGTTCCCAGTGATCTTCCGCTACCTTCCAGTTGTCGGCGTGCCACTGGCTGGCGAACTGCTCCGCGATCTCTGCTGCGTCGCCGCCCTCTTCGTGCAGGTCGTAGAGGGACCGCATTGTCATGGCCCCGGTGGCTGCTGAGCGGGCAGCGATGCGCGCCGCAGCTCGGAGAGAATCACTTCAACGTCCTGTTGACGGTGAGAGTCAATCTGCTGTGTTACGAGGTAGCCCACGAAGCCACCGATGAACGCAGGGACCGCCGCCCATCCGGTAACAGATAACAACCAAGCGCACCACTTCGTCTTGGCCTCGCCTGGGGAATCGATACCCACCAGCAGATTGTAGGCACCGACCCAGCCGTCTACCGTTCCGTCAACAATGAATAAGGCGCACAGGGCAAGCAGGCCAGGCAGCGCCCTCAACAGCAGCCAGCGGTGCACCCGCGACAGCGCATCACGCGAGCGCCACCAACGGCGGACCCGGCGGGACCACGTAGGCCGAGGGGGCGGCGGCGTCCTCGGCGGTGCAGCGTTGGGGGGAGAGGCTGATGTCACGGCCGGAATCTAGCGAATTTCGGCATGACGTGTACCATTTTCGGGTCATCCGTTAAGTGGGCGTTAAGTCCGTTTCTGGTAGCGGCCTTGTCCGGGTTGGGCGAGGAAGCCCTGCCGGGTGAGGCGCCCGAGTCGGCTGCGGGTGACGTTCATGCATGGGTCGTCGGTGCGGATGCGCCGCTGTACGACGCTTTGATGCTGCGGCGCGATACTGCATGAAGTACGTGGAGCGCCCGATGCCGATGGGGCAGCCTTCAGCCCACCGCAACGCGCCCCTACCATCAGACCGTGGACTGGGGGACTCTCGCAGGAACTGCACTCGGCGCCATCCTGGGCGTCAGCACCACTCTTCTGGCCGAACGGTCGCGATGGCAGCGAGAGCACTCAGCTCGTGAACGCGCCGTCAAACAGCAGCTGTACGCCGAATACCTCGGGGCGCTGTCGCTGACCACGCACCGCCTCCGCGACCTGAAGCGCAGCTCTGACCTGACCAGGGAAGAACGCGTGGGGCAGGCAGGCGAGATACTCGGATCCACGAACGCCTACCACCTCCGCTATCAGATGTTGATCATCGCTCCCGAGCATCTCGGCGACCTGGCCAACCAGGCGTTCACGCGAGTCCGGGTCTTACGAGACCGATTCGACGGGCCCGACATCAACGCAGACGCCGAGTGGTCATCAACCATGGCCGCAGTCAGCGAGGCACTCGACAGCCTTCGCGTGGCAATGCGTTCGGATCTCACTTCGGACTGAGGCGCGTCTCGGGAACTACGCCAACTTGTCGTGCTTCAAGGCCTGCGCGAAGGAATTCCAAGCGACACTTCGAACTGCGACCACTGGCCCCGCCGCGCGCTTGGAGTCGCGTACAAGCGCACGCCCATCGGTCAGCGCGCACTCGACGCACTCGCCTCCTGCGCCGTTGCTGTACGTGGACGTGAACCACATCAGGCGGCTGTCGTTCGTGGGCTCTGCAATGCTCACCTTGTGTGTTCCTTCAGAACGGAGTTGATCAGCTGGGCGGAACGCTGAGGACTGAGAGCAGCGGCTCGCAAGCCGTCGAATGCCCTCGTGTACTCACGAACATGATGCTCGCCTTCCAAGTAGACGGCATCAGTGATGCCGTCCCGGTACACCAGGTCAGGGTCTTCCTGGTCGGGGAAGCCGAGCATCGTGAAGGAGCCCGTGGCCGGATAGGTGCCTGAGTCGAAGGGAAGGACCTGCAAGGTCACGCTCGGCAACTCGGTTGCTTCCAAAACGCGTTCAAGCTGTTCACGCATCAACGCTCGGTCGCCGATGACGTTGCGCAGAGCGCCCTCGTTCACGATGAACCAGGCATCGGGGGCGCCGGCCCGTGTCAACAGGGCCTGGCGCTCCATGCGCACGCGGACCGCCTTGTCGATGTCCTCGGCCGACATGTGAGCCCCCGTCTTGTGAAGCTCGCACGTGTACGCCTCGGTCTGCATGAGGCCGGGGATCAGTTCGCACTGGTACTGGCGGAACGCAGAGGCTTCCTGCTCCAGGCCGATGTAGATGTTGAACCACTCGGGGACACCGGAGCCGTGCACCTGCCACCAGCCGCGCGTCTTGGCCTCCCGCGCCAGCGACTTGAGGAATTCGCGGAGTTCGTCTGTGGTGCCGTAGAACCGGCACAGGGCGTCAATGTCCGAGGGTTGGACCCGGCCGCTGCCGGTCTCCATGCGGTTGACCTTTGAGCCGCTCCAGTCCAGGGCTTCGCCGACCTGTGCGCAAGTGTGTGCGTTCTTCTCGCGGAGCTTCTTGAGCTCGATCGAGAGACGGCGCCGGCGTGCCGTGGGTGATCCGGCCATCTCAACCCTCCGTTGAATAGCGGGCGTTCAGTCTCGCGCCAAGGCCTCCGCCTGCCAATCACTCGTAAGTGGGAATCTCGCCTTGCACATTGCACGACGGGATAGGCGCCCGCCACTCTGATCCGTAACGCCACTCACCGTGAGGGTGCGTAACGCTCCGCTCATCACGCGGAGAGGACATGCGACGAGAGGGGTCTTCGTGGTCCAGGAACCGTGTATGTCTCGAAAGCCCTGGGACCTGGCCTTCACGGCCGAACCCGAGGAAGTGGGCGCCTTACGGCGCATCCTGCGGCTGCACTTGCAGATGTGGGGACTACACGACATCACCGACGAAGCCCAGCTCTGCGTAAGCGAGTTGGGGGCCAACGTCATCACGCATGTCGGCCACGGCACCCCCGCCACGCTCATGGTGTCCATGAACGGCACCCACCTGCGTATCGAGGTCCACGATCCCGATACGCGAGCGCTGCCCACCCTCGTCGATGCGGGCTCCGACTCCGAGGGTGGACGAGGCATGGCTTTGGTCGATGCGGTGGCCGACCGTTGGGGAGTCTTTCTCCGCCCCGATCGGAAGGTGACCTGGTGTGAGTTGGCGACAGGGCTTACGCCCGCGAACGGTCACGCGACCAGAACCGGCGTCATAACGGCAGAGGCGTCGCCGGAGCTCTACACAGTGGCTAGGCGCGCTAGTGAAGCCACTCCGAGCAGGCTGACTTGGACGGTGGCTCTGGGAGTGGTGATCGACGTCATCACGGACTCCCTCCACTGGCTCAGAGCATGGCTGCTCCGAGGGAGAGGTTTTGGATTGGGCTCAGACTCGTTCCGTGTCGCTGGTCTCGGGAAGCGGAAACTTTCCATGCCAAAACCTGCTGAGGCCATGGTGTCCGATGCGCGTCGTATGGCCCGGATTCGAAGCCTCGCGCTCGAGGTGCAGGAGATCGATGAGGCTTGGACGCGGGAGGCAAAGGAGTTCGTGGGAGAGCACGGTGAGGTGCCCCTTCGTCTTCTGTCGCCGTACGACGAGGTTGAGACCGACTATGCGCGGATGGCTTGGAGAGTCGCCTCCGTGCTGGCCCGAGAACTGCTCGCCTGAAGCGGCTGCTGTGCTTGAACTCGGGTTGTCCTTCACCACGACGGCAATTCGAGTTCAGGCCCAGTAAGTTACCCCCGAAGATAGGTGTAAATGGACGCCGCGATGGCTCGTCCTAGAGGGACTGGTACGGCATTACCGATCTGCGTCGCAATCTCGGTCTTCGTTCCGCACCAGCGGAACTTCAAAGGGAACCCCTGGATCCTCGCAGCTTCGAAGTGCGTGATGGGGCGCGAATCCGTAGGGTGAAGGTAACGCCCCTTCTCGGGCTTGAAGAACTCGGTTCGAATGGTGACCGAGGGTTCGCCCAAGCGAAGCCTGCCCATGACATCACCGGTTCCGGTGTTGTGGCTGTCCCAGCTCTTGGTCGACAGAGGTTCCACAGGTGTCCTCACGCCAGACGGGTTCGGAGTATTGAAGACGTGGACCTCGCCGAACTCGTCCAATGTGTACCACTTGTCGCGCAGGTCTTTTCGGTTTCCGCCCGGGGGAATCGCAAGGTATCTCGCCCTTGAGAGGGGCTCGGGATTTCGGCCGAAATGCAAGTGGCGAGTGGTAAAAATTCCCGGGAGTGCAGCATCGACCTCAGGGATGAACTCCTTGTTGTCGGGTAGCTCGGTTCCCTGGATGAGGCGTTTTGCGGACTCACGAAAGATTGCGTCGACGGTGTTCCAGTACGAGATCCCCGCATCAACGCCGTCAAGCGTTGCAGGGTTGCCTTTCGGGCGGCGAGTGTGCGACTTGGCGGGATACTTCATTGTGCGCCCGTTTTCGATGTCTCGGCGTATCCCAATGACGATGGCCCGCCGACGAGCCTGGGCGGCGCCGTAGTCCGCAGAATTGAGGAGGTAGCGCTTGTTCCTTTGTTCCTCGCTGTCGCTCTTCTCGTAACCGGGAGGATCGACCAGTCGGTAGTCGGAGAGACGCCCCCCCTCCTTTACCTGACTGAGCAAGTTACTGAACTCGTCTGACTTGATGAAGCGATCGACGTTCTCGATGACGAAGACCTTGGGACGCACTTCGGCGACGATCCGAACGTATTCTTCCCACAGCCGATTGCGTTCGCTGCCCTTTTTCTCGCGGTTCAGGGCCGAGAAGCCCTGACACGGCGGCCCGCCGACGACCACGTCGGCGTGGAGATCCTCCGCTGTGGGCCGCCAGTCCTCGATGTCACCGACATGTACGCGAGCGCCCGGCACGCTCTTGTCGGATCGAAGCCGCCCGAAGTTCACGGCGTAGGTTGCTGCCGCCGCAGGGTTGTGCTCGACAGCCGCGATACTACGGAAGACGGGACCGCCTATATCCGACCCCGCGGGCCGGAACTCGTGAAACCCCTGGGTGAACCCCCCGCAGCCGCTGAAAAGATCAAGAACGGTGAGGGGTTCGGGTGCAGAGGGGCGGGGCGTGACCATGGAGGGATCTTAGCCTCGGAGCGCGGCTGCGAGGGCCAGACCGATCGCCGTCGCCAATGGAGGCGGCATCGCGTGGCCTATCTGGCGATACCTGGACGTCTTGCCGCCGAACAGCTTCCAGTCGGTCGGGAATGACTGAATCAGGGCGGCCTGTTCAACGGTCAGTCTGGGCTGACCGTCCATGGGGAAGTCGGGACCAGGCAGTTCGTCGCCGAGGCTGTTGCCGTTCACCCCGAGCGTCGCCCATGCCCTCTTGCTGCCCGTGGGGCCGAGATCCGCACCGCCTCGGCGATCGGAGCCCCCGACGACTGCCGGTGCGATGCGATCGGCGTTCCTGATCCAGTGTGCTGCTCCTGGCCACCCTTGGGCGGACATGGACGGTCCCAATACCTGACCCACGGTCGGCGCCGGGGCGTGGCTCGGCTCCGGCCAGGTGAACCGGCTGAAGTATCGCTCTTGCAATGCCACCAAGAAACCGCTGCTGCGATTCTGAGGGACGCTGAAGTCCGCCGCATTGAGGACTTTCCAACTGGTTCGGAATCCGGCCTGTCGCAGCTCGATCTCGATCCAAGCGCGGTCATCGGCAAACTCGGGCTTGTCCACGAGGTCGGGTACGTTTTCGAAGAGCACGGCCTTCGGCCTGATCTCGCATGTCAGGCTGATCGCAGCCCTGAGCACGCGCCGTTCCTCGGTGTCCTCGGTGCGACCCACAGCTGCTGGAGATTTCACCCGTGGTAGACCGCCACTAACGAGGTCGACCCCCCAGGTGTCGGGTCGCATACTTGGATGAAACTGCGCCACATCCATGCAGACAACATCCCAATGAGGCCGGTTGAGGTCGATGGTGAAGCAGGCATCGGCCTTGCTGTCTATGAGGAGAACCGGGTCGAAGCCGGCACGTTCGAGTCCGAGAGCCTGAGCGCCGGCGCCGGCGCAGATCTCCACGGACCTGAACCGCTGCGCCATGACCGCAGTTGTGGCAGCGGTAGCGGGAGATGCCGGTACTTCTTCGGCAGTCGTGGCTGCGGGCAGTTCTCTGGAGACGTCTGTCGTGGGCGTCTTTTGAGTGTCCTTCACAGGTTCTGCGGCCGACGTCGAAGGCGAGCGCTGAGCGTCCACGGCCTCTTGCGCCACGGAGCGCAACTCGTCGGCCAGGGCGCGCTCCTCGATCCCGTCGAAGAGCACGAACGGGGCGAGCCTGAGCAGCCGTTTGAGGAAGTCGCGAAGGGTGTCCCGTTCATTCAGCCCGCTCAGGTCGAGATCGCGCCAGACATGCAGGATGGCTCGCACCAGATGGGGACTTCCGCCGAGCGCGGCACGCCGAGCATAGATCTGGTCGAACGCTGCTTCGCCGAGGATCTCAAGCGCTGCGTATGGTTCAGGATCCCCTGGCGAGCGCACGAGTTGGGCTCGCCACCAGAGGCGCCCGAAGACGTGTCGGGTCAGGTCGGTGCCGAGGACACGGTCCTTGGGCGGCTGAGGGTAGCGCCAGAAAGCCACGTCAGGAAGGAGGACCAGAGCCAAGAAGGCCCACACGTCACGAGATGCAGCTTCAGCAGGCACCATGCCCATCTCGGCATGCAGCAGAGCCGCCAGTTGTAGGTCGAACTCAGCATTGCGCACACGGTCCGAGCTATCCGGGAAACCGGCCTGCTTTGCCAGGTCGAGAATGCCGTTGCGGAGCTCACGGAGCTGGTCCGGAGCAACCCGGTCACCTCCAGTGGCCACATACACCGCGGATTCGTGCGTGGCAGCGACGCGGCGGGACAATTCGGCGACCGTAAGGTGTTGGTACTCATCGAAGAGCGGTCTCGCCTGTGCTGTAAGCAGCCGAGGATAGAGGAAGCTCATCATGACACCTCGAAGATCTTGACGGCTGCTTGCAGGTCCGAAGCGAACAGACTTGGCGACTGGCGTCGGCGCAGACGAATGTCCGCGATCTGTTGTCCGGGAAAGAGTTGGTCGAAGAGGCTCAGCAAGGTGGCGCCCAGCGAACCGTCCGGGAAGTCGGACTCTTCAGCGAAGTCGTCGTGTGTTAGAGCGTGCTCAACCATCACGCGTGCAGCGTCGGCGTACACCGCTGAGAGCACGATCCGGTCTATCGGGCGAGGCCTGGCCGCGTTCTGGAATGCCGTAGACGTGACTGTGTTCCGCTCGTTGACGAGCAGCAACAGGGCCCCCATGGTGGCATGTTCCAGGCCTCCGCTGATCTGTAGATGCCAGGCCGCGTCATCGGGGAACGACGTCCGAGCGAAGTCGATGATCGCCATGGGGAATTGAGGGGCGTCGCCCTGCAGCCGCAGAGCCTCCCGATCGCTCCACAGCACGGAGCCGGCGCGCCGGGGTGAGGAAGGACGCGCATCGTTCCTTCGCTGGGCCAGCACCAACGCGGTGTCAAGCAGCAGGAGCCCGCCGAGGTCGGCGCCGCTCAATCTGATGTCGAATTCCACGGTGTTCATGCCGCTTTCGGGCAACAACACGTGCTGGGCAGGGCCACTGAGGTTGGACCCTGTAGCGGTCCAGACGGCCGAGAGCATCAGAGCAGCGTCTTCGGGAAGTCCCGTCTGGCGCCGCGTCAGGTCCAGATCAATGCGAACCGCCCGTCGTAGGTGCAGGTCCATCTGGTAGTCCCAGTCAGGCAAGGCCTCGGGCAACTCCACCTCGCCGTCCTCAACCACCAAACGCCAGAACTCGGGAGACACGACGTTCTCGGCAGGAGCGCGGTAGGGAAGTCCGCGTCGCGTCACGTGACCCTCACCGCCTCGACCTTGATGCCAATCTCGGTCATGGTGTCCGGCGCAGGTCTGACCACCGCGCGCCAGACCGACTCACCACCCTCGACGACTTGTCGCTCGGACGCGTGTAGGAGCCCTGCGTCGTCTTCCCAACCGATGAGAGCAGGCATGGTCGCACCGATAGGGGGATCTGTCTCACGGCCGCCGGTGCCAGGAAGCGTCACAGCGAGATCAATGCTGACGCGTTGAGGACCGGGCACGGGCAGCCTGAACTCCTGCACCAGGACGGCGGTGTCGCCGCGATCGTCGTAGTAGGGATCTCCCAGGTACTGCACGCGCGGGCGTCGGCGCGGAGCTTCGAAACTGCTTCCTTGGAGAGACTCGGAGAACGGCCGGCCTTCGTTGCCAAAGCCCTCAGGGCGATGTCCTTCCCCGAAAGATGCCGTATCCGAGGGGGAAGCCGCCGGAGCCGGCGTGCCTGCCGGGCGACGGCTCGAAGTCTGTGCGGTGGTATCCGCCCTGGAAAGGCCCCCAGCAGGGCTCCCGGGTTTGGAGTAGGCAGTTGCGCCGCCGATTCCCCAAGCGCCCCCCACCAAACCGGAGAAGAGAGAACTGGCAGCTCCCAAGGCCACGTTGCTGGCACCGGGACGTGCGATCCCGCTCAACGAAAGAAGGTGTTCCAGGGCTTCGCCGATACGCCGATACGTCGTTTGGACGAAGGTGCTGTCGGGCCTGTCCAGGGATTGAGGGTTCCAGGCGTCGTGCGTGGGCGGCTCAGCCCTCGCATAGACGTCGTCCATGGTCTCGTCGCCTCGGAAAACCCCCGCGTAGCCTTGATTGGTGCTTGGAGGTTTCGGCCCGGCATGGTAGGTGACGACGAGTTCTGCCGGACGCATGAGACAGACGTGATGGATCAAGTCCTCGATGTCCAACATCCTTGACGCCCGGGACGGTTCGAGCGGCGGCATGATCCGCTTTACCAGCCCAAGCCGCCCCAAGTGCCGTTTGGGCCGATGGCAGTCGAGGTCACTTCCGTCCGGTCCCGCCATCACTTCGTAGGCTGTCACGAACATGTTGAGCGGACGGGTGTCGCGAGGGTCGGGAACCGGATGGTGGACGCCGTCGCATGTGACTGAGAAGCGCATTGCGGGCGTCTTGCCGCCAGTGGAGATCATCTTGGGCCAAAGGTGCCAGGCTATGGTCTCGCCCAAGTAGTCGGCTGCCTCGGGCGGTTCGAGTTCGTCCAGGTTCGGATCGAGGACTACAACGGTCGTGCCGGTCTCACGTGGTCCGAAGGCTTGCAGGCCCAGGCGCTGAGCCACCGTCTCCGCTTCCTCCCCGACGAGCGGCTCGACAACCTGGCCAGAGGTGTCTCCCCACCAGTGTCGACCCGTGTAGCGACGGCTCTCGTCCTGATCAGTGGGCACGTAGCTCTTCCAGAGCGTGCAGCCGATGAGGCGGGTTTCGTACGCGCCTTGCGTGGTTCGGCACCGGGAGTGGACAAGGACGGTTCCGGGCTTGGACAGCAGGTAGAAGATGCCCTTGCCGAAGCCGTAGGTGCCACCGCCCAATTCGTTGTCGCGTGGTTCACCTATGTTGCGAATGAAGGAGACGAAGTCGCGTTCCGGGCCCACAGCGTTGTCGGCGCGAGTAGGCCCCCCGAGTCCTCTGGTTCCCCGGTCGGACACGGAAAGGATTCGGATCGAGCCGCGGTTGAGCGTGTCGCGGAGAGGGAAATTCGCGCTGTTGGGCGCTCCCTCCGAGAGAAGCTCACGCCAGGCAGGGGCATGGGCCGGTCCGACGGTTCGAATGTCAATTCGATAGTCGACCGGCACACCCGACTGCGGCAGGCGGGCGTCCCAACTGTTCTGGGCGGACTCTCGCACCAGAATGGTCAGCAGATCGAGCTCCGGGCGGCCGAGCTGATTACGGATGCCTTCAGCGGCGCTCGCACCTTCTGGGGGATAGGGCTGGGAGAACCAGCGGGGTCCTCTCACACGGACTCCTGGATCATGCGGTCGATCGTTCGGGACACTGCGTCGGAATCCATGGCGGTCGGAGAGTCGCCGGACAAGTCGATCGTGTACTCAACGTCCACCACGGAGACGGGCACGTCCGCGGCCACAAGCGTACGGGTCGTCAGCTTGGGGAAGCCAGGGACGACTTCGTACCAAGTTTCCTCGTCCACCTGGAAGTACATCTCGCGATACTGCTCTGCGTCGACGGGTCGGTAGCCGGCCTCGGCGAGCAGTTCCCGGAGAGTGCTCTCGTCGTCGCACAGTCGCAGGACTCGATCGAGCAAGTCCAGGAAACCGATACTCGAATCGCTCCTTGCGGTGCGACGCAGCCGGAACCAGGCCAGTGAGAGCGTCCCGCCTTCTGGTGCATCGAGTTGATCAAGTCCATGGATGCGTGGCCGACGTCCCTCGGTGACAGTGCTCGTCTTCACTTCCACGGCTGTGCTTCCGGCAGAGAAGTCGTGGTGGTGACCTTCTGGACCTCGCCACAGGCGATGGGCGCTCGAATCCCGCTTGAGGAGTTGCTCAAGAATCAGCAACTCACCGAACAACCCTGCGAGTTGTTCGATCCCCAGGGGCGCCCCCTGAGTTTGGAAGAGGGCTTTCCACCGGTCGAGGACGCGGTAGAGCGCTTTCACGGGGTTCTCGGGCAGCCTGTCTGCCGTGCCCACCACCTCAACGCACAGTTCCGTGAACAGGTCGTTGAGGTCTGTTCGCAAGCAGGCGAGATCCGCATACGTCTGGTAGGTCTCGGCATCCTCCAAGGGGCGCTTGCGCAGTTGAAGGACAGGGCCGTCGAGGCCGGAACGTATCTTCCCGTGTGTAGGAATCGGTACCAAGAGGTGGCGGTGACCGTCGTGGTCGACGGCGACGGCCAATGCAGGATCGGTTGCAGCGGGCAGCAATGAGACCCGCAGGCGACGCTCGCTGGTCGTCCCTTCTGTCTCGAGGGCGGTCCAACACTCCTCGACGACTCGGTGCATGCTGTCGTCTCTCATGCGTCTTCACTTTCGAGGGCACTGAGATCCTCGTCCTCGATACGCAGACCGGACAGATTGGCTGAGATGTATTTCTTCACCGTGCTGTCCTCGTGTTGCGGTTGAGGGAACATGAGGCCGACGCCGATTACGTGTTCGTCGGCATTCAGGGCAGCACGTGCCTTCTTCGCCGGGCTAGGCTCGGACATTTTGTCAATTGGATACAAAACCAGCAGGCCTGTGTTCGGCAACTGGAGACGACGCTGGTCCTTGATGCCTTGTTCGGTCAACTTCTCGATGTCGCCGGTCAGATCGACTGCGCCGTCGCGGCGGCTCATCAGAGTCTTGATATCGGCGAAGTCGGGATCGGGGTTCTTGATGGCAAGACGCGCACGGCTGTTGAGCCCCACACTCACGGTCGGGGCGAAGCTGAAGGGCTCACCTGCGGGGTTGCCGACGACGGCGATGTTCCACCGGCGGAGTGAGCCCGCTGTCACTCGCTTCCGGATGTAGTCCCTGATGAGATCGGCGTCGTTCTCGGGTGACTTCTCGTGGAACTTGTACGCCGCCAGGAAATCGGTCACGGCGTCGAACGGCACGTCACGGAAGATGTAGCGGCCGTCTTCGGGCCGGTGTTCCACTCTGACGGCATTCGAAACGGACGCGCTCACCAGGTCGCGCGCGGCTGCCAGGTTCGTGCCGAGCCATTTGGAATTGGTGTGGAAATAGTGTGTCTGCACCCGCTTGCCGCCGTATGAGGATGCCGCGGTGACTGCGTCCTTCATCTTGGCCGCCGCCGTGACGCGAAGGGCCGGGTGGGTTTGCAGACGGACCGCGAATGTGGTCGGCGTCTCGTCCTCGGTCATGTAAATGTCAATGTCTCGACGCATCTCGGTCTCGACCGTGGCCAGATGACGGAACCATTCGGCCAATTCGTCGGTCATCCAGATGCGGGGAAGATCCGCGTATCCATTTCGGAAGCCGAACCAACGTCCCATTTGCAGCAGTGTGTCGTACGCCGAGACGGAGCGTACGAAGTAACTCACCGCCAAGCCCTCCAGCGTAAGTCCACGGGACAGCGTGTTGCCGCCCACGGCGATTGCCACGACAGGGCCATTCTCGTAATCGAGGCGGTCCTCGCTGCTGGAGTTGTCCATGATGATCCGGCAGCTACGGAGAACGCCCGGCAGTTCGGGGACCAGTTCCGCGAAAGGCACTTTCGACTCACCGAACTCCGATGCGGGGACCCTCTCCGTCTCCAGGTCCCAAAGATCACGCAGCCGGGCAAGGAAGGCCGCGTCGGCGAGGGATCCTGCGGCCCGGTCCAGCAGGTGTTGCAAGGGGCGCTTGAAGCTGTTGTGCACTGCGGTGTTGACACTGGTGTGGATCAGCATGGTGCTGTGCGGGTTGCCGGATCCCCGTACACGGCGGGCAGCGGTCGCCAACCAGAAGTACTCGATTGCTTTCCGGAGGGTGTCGGTGATGATGGGTTCAAAGCCATCTATGTCGGCTCTGGTCTCGGGGCGCACGCAGGTTACGTCGTCTTCCGGCACAGAGCGGATCATGTCGTAACCGTCGTCGACCTGTTCCGGGTCCTCGCCGTCGAGTGCGTAGCGGCCGAAGAGAACCTCGGTGCCGAAGTGGCCCGCAGGTTTGGGAAGGTTGACGACGAAATCCCGAGGATAGAGGTCCTTGGCGCTCGGATCGATCAGGAGGTTGGCGAACGGCGATGCCGTGTACCCCACGTAGGCGGACCGGGGAAGGCTCTCCATGATTCGAAGGATCAGCGGGTTGATGGACTTCGTTGCCACGGTGGCCTGATCTGCTTCGTCGTCGATGATGAGGGCCGGGCAGTCTTTCAGGTAGTCCGAGGCCTTTTCGAGCCAGACTGCGAGTTTGCGCAGTACCGTTGCGTTCTTCTTGACGACACACAGCACGCGCGTCTTGTTGTTCTTCCCGAAGTATGAGGCTGGGTTCTCCTGCGGAGTGAAGTCCTTCTCCAGCCCGGTCAGTTGGGACCACAAGGAGGGGTTGGGCTCCACCAGTTGCTGGACCAGCCGGGCTTGGGTCTGGCGCCGCAGGCCGTTGTGAATGCCTGCGAGGACGATGAAGAGTTTGTAGCCGCGATCGGCGGCCTTGGCCATGACCGAGGTGAAGTTGGTCGTCTTGCCGGACTGTACGTAGCCGACCACGAGCCCTCGCGTGGAGAACTTCTTTTCCTTTGGATGGTTCAGCAGCGAGAGGACGCGCGTGGATGAATCGTCCAGATTGCGAATTGCCGGATCCTTGGACCAGCCGTCCTTGCTTAGCAGGTCCACGATTGCGGGCCAGCACTTGTCCTTGGCCTGTGGACCCGTGTACCAGGTGTCGAGACCGTCTCGCACGACAGCGTGAGGTTCTTCGAGTTCCTTGATGCGAACCGTGTACTGCTCATGCTGCTCACGAATCTGCTGGACGATCTCTGAGCTTACACCCAATACCTCCAGGCGCTTGACTGCCTCTGAAGGCGGAAAGGCGTCCAGGAGTGCCTGGAAGGTCTCGTACATCGCATTGAATTCGCTGGTCATTGGAATCGACCGCCCCCGCTCTGGTTCGTCAAGCCGACAGCATTGGAAAGACTGATGGCCTCGGCAGACGCCGGCCACGGGCCGGTGATCCCGAGGTGCAAAGGAGCGCCCGCCTGTACAGTCGCCGCGCGCTGTGGGTGTGAGTTCGGCGATAAGACGCGAATCGGAGTCACGGTGGGTCTTCGCCTCCCGGACGCTTCTCGGAGCGCGGGGCGCCGAACGGTACGGGTGAGGCTTTGACGGGCGGCGGCGTCCGATCTGCTACGAAGGCCGCGACCCGGCTTGCAACGTCTTCGGTCGACTCGTGCTCCCAAAAACGCAGAACTGTCCATCCCTGCGCCGTGAGGTGGTCGGTCGTTTCGACATCCCGAGCCATGTTCTTGTCCAACTTGGCCCGCCACCACTCGGCGTTCGCCTTTGGTTGCGTTGCGTGCTCGGGGCAGCCGTGCCAGAAGCAGCCGTCCATGAAGACGGCGATCTTGGCTTTGGCGAAGACGATGTCGATCGTTCGACGGGGCATGCCGGGGACCGGAACGTTCACCCGGTAGCGCAGGCCTGCCGCGTGCAGAAGCCGTCGGACCGCTACCTCTGGAGCCGTGTCGCGGGAGCTCTGTCGGCTCATGCGGGCGGAGACGGCGGGAGAGGAAGGGACGGCATGTGGCACGTCAACATTCTGCCGGCGTGTGAGGAGCCCCGGGTGAAGATGGCGTACCGCTCCGGGAGAGGCGAGGCGGGGTGGAGGCGGGTTGGCCCCGTCAATCGTTCAGGTGGCCGTGGGGCCGCCCGTTTCTTTGGCAGTGTCGTGCCTCCACGGCCCGCCTCAAGGGCGCTTCGCGTCGCCTTCGGCGATGGCCCTGCGGGCTACCCTTGACCCGGGCCGCTCCAGCACGGGTTGGAAGCGAGCGAGCGGCCCGGGGAAGCGGGGGTCAAGGCAGGGTGGGTGCGCTGTGGGCTGGGCAGTTGGCCGGGGGTAGGGGCGCGTCAGCAGTTCGGGGCACGCCGGGCTGGTTTAGCGGCTCTCACTGGGTGGTCGTTCAGTCGATGATTGCCGTTGCTTCGATTTCGACCAGGTGCTCAGGGACATCCAGCGCCGCGACGCCCAGCAGCGTGGTCGGCGGAGTCGGCGTGGTCCCCAGCGTTGCGGATGCCCGGGACACTCCCTCCAGCAGCGCTGGCATCTTGTCGGGCGTCCAGTCCACGACGTAGAAGGTCAGTTTCGCTACGTCGGTGAAGGAGGCGCCGGCCTCGGTCAGGGCCGTGGCGATGTTCAGGTAGCACTGTTCTACCTGGGCGGTGAGATCGGCTTTGCCGATTGTGGTGCCCTCGGTGTTCCAGGCGACCTGGCCGGCTATGTGGATGAGTTTCGAGCCGGTTGCGATCGACATCTGGCTGTAGACGTCGATCTTGGGCAGTCCGGCAGGGTTCACCAGGGTGATGGGCATGGTGCTTGTCTCCTACGTGCTCGTGCTCGCTTGTGGTTACTTGGGAACCGTAGGAGAGTGAGCGCTGACGTGGAAGAACGCACTTTTCAGTGACTGGGGAACCTTATGGTGACCAAGCAGGTCGAGGGCCTGGGCGAGGAAGCGGATGCGGATCTGCGGCGTGCGGACTCACTCGCGCGGGAGATCTTTTCCGACGTCGCCAACAAGTGGGCGTTGCTGATTATCGAGGCCATCGGTGAAGGCACGCTGCGTTTCAGTGAGTTGAGGAATGAGGTCCAGGGCGTCAGTCACAAGATGCTCACCCAGAACCTGCGCATGCTGGAGCGCAACGGGCTCGTCGAGCGGCGGGTGTATCCGACCGTTCCGCCGCGGGTGGAGTACACCCTTACCGAGGCGGGGCAGGGGTTGCGGGCGACCGTTGATGGGATGTGCGTGTGGACCCATCAGTACTTCCGGCACATCGAGGCCGCCCGTCGCCGCTTCAACGAGGGTGAAGGTGGCTGACGGGCGGCCAGGCGGTCGATACGGCTATGCGCCGTGGCATCCCTCGTAGACCCGGCCCGACCCGCACCAGCACACCGCCCCCCGCTGCGGCGGCCACTCCACAGCCCGCCCCCGCGCCGCCAGCGTCGTCGCGTACTGGGGGAGCAGTTCCGCCTCCGCCGGTGACGTGCCCTCCGACGCCGCGAACGCCTCGTACGAAGGGACCGTCCCCGTCACGATGCCCAGGTTCGGGGTGCCGGAGGCCGCCAGTTCCCGCAGCGACCCCTCTATCGTCGCCAGGTGCTCCTCATGCGAGGGGTACTCCACCGCCAGCGTCGGGTACGCCTCCACCAGTTCCGCCAGTTCGCCCGCCGGCCAGTGCAGGACCGCCACTGGGAAGGGGCGGGACAGCGCCTCGCGGTACGCGCCCAACTCCGCCCGCAGGCGCGAGATTTCGGCCGCCAGTTCCACAGGGTTGTCCGAGCCCAGGGACCACACGCGCTTCGGGTCGTGGAGCTCGTCCAGGGAGACCGGGGACGAGTGGAGGAGGTCCGCAATGGTGTCCCACTCGTCGTGGGCCACGCCCAGCATGCGCCTGACCCTGTGGCGGCCGAAGAGGAGCGGGTGCGTCGAGTACGGGGGCTCTTCCACGTCCGTCAGGAGCAGGCGGGCGCCCTCCGTGAACGTCTCCTGGGCCGCCTCCAGCTCGTCGTGGGACTCCAGTGCCTCCGCCACGATCACCCAGGGGGCCGGGTCGCGCGGGGACGCCGCTCGGACGCCGTCGATGATCGCTCGGGCCTCGGCCTCGTGGCCGTACTCCCACAGGTTCGAGGCCTTCAGGGCCCGTACGAGATAGGGGTTCTCGAGGCCGGCCTGGGACGACAGGAGGCTGTCGTAGAGCGCGGTCGCGGCGGGGCGGTCGCCGGACAGTTCCAGGTGGGCCGCGGCCTGCAGGAGCAGGGCTTCGGCGTCCTCGGGATAGAGGCCGGCGGTTCGCTCCAGGCGGGCCGCTTCGGCGGTGTGGTCGACGTTCTCGGCAGGCGTGTCGGGGCGCATGAGGGAAACCGTACTGCCCATCTCTGACGAAGAAGAGGTATGTGCTGGTCAAAGGGCGGGATCGGGAGGCGGACCATCATTGCCTTTCCTGCCCTGCCGTCCCGTACGCCGCGAACAGCATCGTCACCAGGCCTGCCAGGACGATCGCCGCGCCGACGTACAGCGGCGCCGTGTAGCCGAGGCCCGCGCTGATGGCCAGGCCGCCCAGCCAGGCGCCCAGCGCGTTGCCGACATTCGACGCCGATACGTTCGCGCTGGCGGCCAGTGGTAGTCCGTGGGCGGCGTCCGTGACACGGGTGATCAGGCCGGGGACGGGGGCGAAGCCGAACAGGCCCAGGAGGAAGGTCAGGATCACCGAGGCGGCGGGGCTGCCTGCCAGCAGGCCGAACGTGGCCAGTGTCGCGGTCAACGCGGTCAGGGATGCGATCAGGGCGCGGTCGCGATTGCGGTCCGCGGCCCGGCCGCCGACCAGGTTGCCGGCCACGAGACCGCTGCCGTACACCACCAGGAGCCAGGCGACGTCCGTGTCGGAGAAGCCCGTGACCTCGGTGAACGTGTAGGCGAGGTAGCTGAACGCGCCGAACATGCCGCCGTAGCTGAGCGCGGTCGCGCCGAGGGTCAGCCAGACCTGGCGGGAACGCATGGCCCGGATCTGGCCGGACAGTGCGCCTGCCGTGCCGGTCTCCGCCTCGGGTTTTCCCGCCCACTCCGGTACCAGCACCGCGATGGCCAGCACCGCGACCACGCCGATCCCGGTGATCGCCCAGAACGTGGCCCGCCAGCCCCAGCGTTCGCCGACCAGGGCGCCGAAGGGGACTCCGAGCACGTTCGCGACCGTCAGGCCCGCGAACATCACCGCCACCGCCCTCGACGCCCGCTCCGGCGCGACCATACGGCGGGCGACGAGGGAGCCGATGCCGAAGAACGAGCCGTGGCACAGGGCGGCGACGACGCGGCCCAGCATCATCACCGGGTAGTTCGGCGCGAGGGCGGAGACGAGGTTGCCGAGGACGAACAGCACCACCAGGCCCGTGAGGACGGGCTTGCGGGGCAGTCCGGCCGTCGCGGCGGTCACCGCGATCGCGCCGACCGCGACGGTCAGGGCGTATCCGGAGATCAGCCAGCCCGCCGCGGCCTCGGACACCGCGAGGCTCCGGCCCACCTGCGGCAGGAGCCCGGCGATCACGAACTCGGTCAGACCGATCCCGAAACCGCCGAGCGCCAGCGCGACCAGCCCGGCCGGCATCCGCCCGGACGGCGTGGCGGACGGGGCGGTCACAGCTCGCCCCTCCGCTTCGATGTCGGATCGCTCCGAGGTCAGATCGTCACCCCGTCGATCTGCAAGGTCTGCACCGCCTTCCCCGCGAGCGACACCGCCACGCTCTTCCCGCTCAAGTACGTGTCCGAGTACGACTTGTAGAGGTCGCCGCCCGTCGTCACCGTGTTCCAGCGCGGGACCAGGCCGCCCGAACCGCCCGTCACGGTCGTGAAGTTGGAGAGGTTGAAGGTGAAGGTCTGGGAGGACGACGACGTGTTGAGCGCCACGATCACCAGGCGCTTCGCGCTCGAGTCGTAGGCCGCCACCGCGTTGCTCACGCCCGTGTCGAGGATCTTCATGCCCGGGCGGATGTGCCGGCTGAACTGCGCCATCGTGTAGTACTTCGTCTGCACCGCGCCCGCCTGCAGCGTGCTCGCGTCGTACGCGATCATCGCCCAGTTCGTGGACGGGTCCATGACCTGCCAGTAGACCCAGGCGGTCGGGTGCAGCCAGCGGAAGTCGTAGAGGAGGTTGAAGGCGAGGGTGTAGCCGGTGCCGTCGTTGTCGCCGGTCTCCGAGTTCCACAGGGCCTTGCCCGCCGTGGTCACGACGTCCGTGTAGAGCAGGTCGCGGCGGCCGCCGGAGCCCTGGTAGCCGTGGACGTTGACCCGGTTCACGTACCCCTTCGTCGTGGAGCTGAAGGAGTTCCAGGTGGTGCGCGCGAGGTCGTAGCTCGTCTCGTCGGACGCGGAGATCTTCGTGCTCGTCAGGCCGCGCTTGTCCAACTCGCTTCGCACATACGGCAGTACGGCCGACTGGACCGTCGAGTCCATGTGGCAGCCCTCCTGCGTGCCGGTCGCCGTCCACCAGCTGGAGCTCGGCTCGTTGAAGGCCTCGACCGTCGCGAAGTTCACGCCCCAGTTGTTCTTGGCGTACAGCGCGACCGCCGCGAGGTGGGAGGCGTGCTGGCGGTAGTTCCAGGACTGGAGGTTGTTGCCGCCGCCGGAGGCGCCGGAGGGGTTGTGGTTCAGACACATCCACCACATGGGGGAGTTGGCGAACAGCTCGGTCGTGGCGCCGCGTGCGGTCGCCTTCACCAGCATCGCGCGCTGGGTGGCGTCCGCCGTCCACTTCCAGGCCGAGGAGGTCGGGTCCTCGTTGTTCCAGTCCTGCCAGTAGCCCTCGATCTGCTTGAAGGCGGGGATGTTGGCGGAGGCGACCATGCTCTCGCCGTTCACCGTGTTGGAGCTGCACGCGCCCAGGTTGTAGCGGGCGATGTTCAGGCCGAGGCCGGGGAGCGAAGTGCCGTTGTACGTCGTCGACTTGGTGGTGAAGAAGATGTCGGCGAAGTCGTCCCGGGCGCCGAAGACATTGGCCCACCAGGCCAGGGAGGTGCCCCAGCCCTCCCAAGTGCCGTACGAAGTACCGGGGTTGACGGCGATCGTGGCATCCGCGCGTGCGGTGCCGGTCGCGAGAGCGCTGCCGAGGAGGGTGCCGCCGGCTGCGGTCAGCAGGGTTCTGCGTCGGATCATGGCTTCTCCGCCTTCGATGGGTGACCTGGCCCGTCAGGTCACTGGAGGGAAGCATCGGGTGTGGCGGGTGGGGTTGTCGAGGGTTGTGCCAGCCCTTTCTAAAACCTATGTACGAAGTCCCGAACGACCCCTGTCGTACGGCTGTCCCACGGCCGGAGGAGTGCAGGTCTGGTGACTTCGACGTCCGGCCCTTATCGTGCGGGCGGCCCGGTGAAGGAGGCGTACGGATGCGCGTTCCGGTCGTGCAGCACAGCAGCCGGCGACGGTCGGCACGGCGGCGGCGCGCGCTGTGGACCGGGGGCGAAGTCCTCGTCACCGCGGGGCTCGTGCTCCTGCTGCTCGTCGTCCACCAGCTGTGGTGGACCAACCGGGAGGCCAGGCGCGGGGCCGAGCGCAAGGTGGAGGCGCTGGAGCGGGAGTGGGGTGACGGGGCCACCGACAAAGGCGGCGACGACTCCGATACGTCCGTCCCCGCCGCGACGCCCCAGCCACGCACCGGCACCAGCACCCGCAACCGCCAACAGACCACCACCGCCGGGCAGTCCCGCCCCTCCTGGTCCCAGGCCTACGCCATCCTCACCATCCCCCGGCTGGGCCTCCGCGTCCCGGTCGCCGAGGGCGTCAGCAAACAGAACGTCCTCAACATGGGGTACGTCGGCCACTACCGCGGCACCCAACAGCCGGGCCAGGCAGGAAACTTCGCCCTCGCGGGCCACCGGAACACACACGGCGAGCCCTTCCGGTACATCAACCGGCTGCGGGCGAAGGACCTCGTGGAGGTCGAGACGAAGACCGCGACCTACACATACGCCGTCGACAAGACGCTCCCGCAGACCTCGGCTCGCGACTCGGGTGTCGTACGCCCGATCCCACGCTCGATCGTCAAGCCCCGCTACGGGTACTCCGAGCCGGGGTACTACATCACGCTGACGACCTGCACTCCGGAGTACACGTCGAGGTATCGGCTGGTGGTGTGGGGGAAGCTGGTGTCGATGCGGCCTCGGCACTAGCAACAGGAGCACCACCATGAGCGTTGAGAACCGTCTGGTGAATCCGGAGGTGCTTCAGTCGCTCTACGGCAGCATTCCCGACCTGAGCGGCGTCGGCATCAGGTCCATCAACCTGAACCCCAGCGGTCCCACGGTCACGCTTCGCGTCGACTTGCCGTCCTTTCCGAGTTCTGCGCCCCGGGAATGGCTCGAGGCCGGTGCGGACGCGGTTCAGTGTCAGCTTGCGTTTCTGGACGTGACGAGGATTTCCCTCACCCGCTGGGTCCCGCCGACGACGGGTGACGTGAGGATGGAACCGTATGGCGACGAGAGGCGTATGCGTGTCGCCGTCGGGGGGAGTGGGGTGGCGTTGGAGTTCGAGTGTCATGAGCTCGCGACCCTCGGCCATGTGAGTGCGTTCAAGATGCGGCCGGACGGCGCGGACAGCGGTCCTCACTGCTACGTCGGCAAGTTGGATGCGCGACTGTACAAGTGCCTTCCTGGAACGGAGGAGTACAAGTTCTATGGGCGCTGACTGGCAGCGGCTTCTGACTTCGGCCGCGTGTCGTCTCTTCTACGTGCATTTCGACGAGCGCGGCAACTCTGCGACCCTGGGGTTCGAGACGCGTGAATTCCCCGCGGATCCGCTTCCGGAATGGGTGGAGAAGGAGTTGAACGCCTTCGAGTTCCATCTCGTCTTCACCGGGCTGGAGGGCCTTCGGGTCACCGGCTGGGGGTATGCGGAGGCCGGGCAGATCGAGGTGGCCGTCCGAGGCGCCCAGCTCTTCGACGTGTCCCTCGGGTCCGGGACTTCCGGAATCAGCTTCCGGGCTTCCGCGGTTCGCCTGGCGAAGTCGCGTGCCTATCTTGCCTCGGACAGCTTCTGAGGCCTCAGGGCCCCAACTCGCGTGCAGAAAGGGCCCGTCGGCATGCCGACGGACCCTCAGGCAAGAGCGAGGTCAGGCGTACAGCCTCACGGAGTACGTCGGTGTGAGGTCCGTCCAAAGGCCGCCTGCACAGTTGTTTGCGGGGAGATCCCACGTCACGCTTCCTGTGCCGTTGTATCCCGTGAATCCCTTGACGCCTGCGCCGCCTGTCTGGCAATTCAGCACGGTGTAGTCGCCGACGAGATTGTGCACGTTGTACGTGCCGTAGTAGTAGAAGTCGTACACCTTTGCGTGATTGGGGCTGTCGTCCCAGATGTCGCCCTTGTAGATGCAGACATGACCTGCGTTGCAGGAGGCGGTCTGCACCGACGGGGCCGGTGAGGCAGACGCGGTCGTGGATGCCGTGACAACCGCGGGCACGGCCAGCCCCAGGCAGGCCAGTAGCGCGATGAAGGCGCGACGCATGGTGATCTCCAGACGGGAGCGTAGGTGGGGGGCGTGTGTTTGCCGCGCTGGGCTCACCGGCAGTGCGGTACGTGCGGCTGCCATTGGGACGGCGATCCGGTCGTCACGTACCAGTCGTTGATGTAGCCGCCGTCGCTGTCGAAGTCGAGGGCGAACCAGTAGTGGTCGCCGTGGCCGTCCGCGTCGCCGTCGCCCGTGGTCCAGCAGGCCAGCATCATGGTGTTGCCGTTGTAGTAGCGGTGCCCGGTCGTGCCCGAGGAGTAGGACGGCCCGTTGTGGGAGGCCAGGTAGGACCCGGCCGAGATACCGGTCACCGACGCACACCACACCGTGTGCCCGTCGTGGTCGCAGGCCCAGCCCGCGGCCGATGCCGGCGAGGCGGATGCGCCCACCGCGACTGCGGCCAGTGCCAGTGCGCCTGCCATCGCGGCGGCGCGACGGCGCATCGGTCCCGCCTGGCGGACGTGACTCTTCATGGTGTCCCCCCGTTGTCGATTCCCCGGCGCCTCAACGTAGGTGCGGCCCAGAGGCAGCCGCAAACACTTCGAAGGCCGTCGAAAGGTGCCGGGCCGGCCGGCTCCACCACATCGTGGAACGCAGGCCGTGGGACGGGAACCTGAGAGTTCTCAGGGTGACTTGGGTGGGCTTCGCGCTCAGCCCCGCTCGCGCAGTACCAGCACGGCCACCGCCGCCAGCAGCGCCAGCCCCGCCGACACCAGCAGCGCGATGTTCGCGCCGTGGCCCAGGCCGCCGCTCGACGACGTCACGATCGCGATCGTCAGGGCGACTCCGGCACAGGAGCCGATGTAGCGGAAGGTCTGTTGGGCGCCGGAGCCCATGGCCGCTCGGGCTGCCGGGACCGATTCGACCGAGAGGAGGGGGAGGGCGGCGTTCAGGAGGCCGCTGCCGATGCCGCCCAGGATCAGGCCGGGGAGGAGGCGGTGCCAGGAGCCGGAGTCGATCGCGCCGAGCATCGTCAGGACGCCGGCCGCGTGGAGGGTGAAGCCGACGGCCAGTTGGTGGCGGGGCGGGACGCGGCCCGCCAGGCGCTTGGCCTGCAGGGCGACCGCGAAGGACAGGCCCGACCAGAGCAGGAACAGCCACGCCGTGTCCATGGGGGACAGGCCGAGCACCTGCTGGAACAGCACCGGCAGGAAGCTGAAGAGGCCGATCACCGCGAGGCCCGTGAACAGGCCGCCCGCGGACGACGCCAGGAAGCCCGGGCGGCGCAGCAGGCTCAGGTCGATCATGGGGGTCGTGGTCCGGTGTTCCAGCAGTGCGAACACGGCCACCAGGACCGCGGCCGCCAGGAACAGCCCGCCCACCTCCGCGCGCAGCCAGCCGTCCCGGCCGAGGGTGAGTGCGGCGACCAGGGACACCAGGGCCAGGCCGAAGGTCAGCGCGCCCAGGATGTCGGGGCGGCCGCCCCTCGGTGAGCGGGACTCCGTCAACGTACGCGTCCCCAGGGCCGCCACGACCAGCGCGGCCGCGCCCAGGACGCCGTATGCCGCCCGCCAGTCGGGCATCGCACCCGCGAGCAGCGGGCCGACCGCGATGCCGCCGCTCACGAAGGCTCCCCACACGCCCGTCGCGTGCAGTCGGCCGCGTGGGGTCGGGAAGGCGTGGACCAGCAGGCCCAGGCTGCTCGCCAGGATCGCCGCGCTCGCCGCGCCCTGCGCGATACGGGCCAGCGTGAACTGCAGGGTGGAGGAGGCCAGGGCGCCGATGGCTGTCGTGATGCCCAAGGTCAGCGTGCCCGCCAGGAAGATGCGGCGGCGGCCGTAGTCGTCGGCCAGGCTGCCGGCGACCAGGAGCAGGGCGGCGAGGCCCAGCGGGGTGCCGTTGATGAGCCAGGCCTGTGCCGAGAGCGAAGTGTGGAGAGCGGCCGCCGTGTCCCGGAGCGTGACCACCGGGGCGGTGTACGTCATCAGCGTCACGGCCGTCGCCGCGCTGGTCAGGGCGAGGGTGGCACGGGGATGCGGAGGTGCCTCCGCGAGGGGTGGTGTCTTTGTACGCGGCGTGCTCGGTGCGTCGACCTCGGAGAGAGTTCGCTCATTGAACCTAGTCATGCCCTGAACCGTAACACCGTAGGTTCGTTCATTGAACCAACTCCGCGAAAAATGGTTACAGTGGACGGCATGGCACTGGGCAAGGACTACGCGACACAGGAGTGCTCCATCGCCCGCGCGCTGGAGATCATCGGCGAGCGGTGGACGCTGCTCGTCGTGCGCGACGCGCTCTACGGCGTCCGGCGGTACAACGACTTCCTCGTCCACCTCGGCATCCCGCGTGCGGTCCTCGCCGCCCGCCTCCAGTTGCTCACCGGGGAGGGGATCCTCGAGAAGCGGCGCTACCAGGAGTCGCCGCCGCGCGACGAGTACGTCATCACCGAGCGCGGCATCGCGCTGTGGCCCACCCTGCGCTCGCTGGGCCGGTGGGGCCGCGAGCACTTCGACGAGACCCAGCTGCGCTACTTCCGGCACGCCGACTGCGGCACCGAACTCGGGTCGTACGGCGAATGCGCCGCCTGCGGAACCGTCGTACCGGTCGAGGACGTTCTCATGGAGCCGGGGCCCGGGCTGAGTCCCGACCCGGCGGATCCGGTCAGCCGGGCGCTGCTGAAGCCGAAGCGGTTGCTGGAGCCCGTCGTGCTGCCGGCCGAGGCCGGTCAGGTATAACGAACACAGCGGTCGGCGTACGTACGAGAGGGGGGCGCAGGACATGATCCGTGACCGGGCGACCACGCGCCCCGCCGTCGTACTCCTCCTCCTGCTCGTCCAGGTCGCCCTGCTCGACACCGGCACCCTCACCGCCACCGTCGCGCTCGCCGCGACCGCCGCGGCCGGGTCCGCGCTCGCCGCCTGCGCCCTGGTCGCCGCGCGCTGCGCGCCCGCGGTGCCGCCGACGCGGGTGCGTACGGCGATCCGCGACCGCGCCCGCCGTACAGCCTTCCTGCCGCAACGCGACCCCGACGCCAAGGGGCGCACCCGGCCCCGAGCGCCCGGTTCCGCCCTTCCGGCGACCGTCGCGTAGGGCACGCACCACCGACCGCCCTCGCGTGGGTCGTCATGCCGTCACGACCACATTCCGGCATGACCCTCGGAGGGCTCACCCATGTCCGTTTTCTCGGTGTTCGCCGATCTCGTCGAGCAACTCGCCCATCTCGTCCAGCCGCTGTTCGGCGCCACCGCCGCGGCGGCCGCGATCGTCCTGTTCACCGCTCTCGTACGACTGCTCGTGCATCCCCTGTCCCGGGCCGCCGCGCGTGGCCAGAAGGCACGCACCGCGCTGCAGCCGAAGATCACCGAGCTGCGCGCCCGGCACAAGGACGACCCCAAGAAACTCCAGCAGGCCGTGCTGGAGCTGCACGCCGAGGAGAAGGTGTCGCCGGTCTCCGGGTGCCTGCCCGGGCTGCTGCAGCTGCCGGCGTTCTTCCTGCTGTACCACCTGTTCTCGAACTCGACCATCGGCGGCGAGAGCAACGGCCTGCTCGCCCATCAGCTGTTCGCCGCGCCGCTGGGCGGGCGGTGGACGGACGCGCTCACCGACGGCGGGATCTTCGGGGGTGCGGGGCTCGTGTACCTCGGGCTGTTCGTCGTGGTCGCGGTGGTCGCCGCCTTCAACTACCGGCGTACGAAGCGGATGATGGCGGCGGGCAACCCCGTACCGGTGCCGGAGGGCGAGTCGGTTCCGGGGCTCGGTGCGGTGAGCAAGGTGATGCCGTTCATGTCCTTCTTCACGCTCTTCACCGTGGCGGTGGTGCCGCTGGCCGCCGCGCTGTATGTGGTGACCAGTACGACGTGGAGTGCTGTGGAGCGAGCGGTGCTCTATTCCTGATTCCTGAGGCTCCGGGATCCGTGGTTACGGTCCAGTCCGTGAACCGGGTATTGCGGACTGGACGCCCAGCTTGGAGGATCGACCAGTCCTCCGATGGCTGCACCCGTCGGCGGGCACCCGCGATCGAGGGAGACTGTGATCATGAAGCTGCTGCGAGTCGGTACGGCGGGAGCGGAGACGCCTGCGCTGCTCGACGCCGAAGGGGTGCTGCGGGACCTCTCCGGTGTCGTCCCGGACATCGACGGGGCGCTGCTCGCCGACGACGCCGCGCTCGGCCGGGTCCGGGCCGCCGCGGACGCCGGTGAGCTGCCCGCGCTGGACGCCGCCGGACTGCGGGTCGGGCCGCCCCTCGCGCGGATCGGCAAGATCGTGTGCATCGGGCTGAACTACCACGACCACGCACGCGAGACGGGGGCCGAGCCGCCTGCCGAGCCGGTCATCTTCTTCAAGGCCGCGGACACGGTCGTCGGGCCGAACGACACCGTGCTCGTGCCTCGGGGCTCGGTGAAGACCGACTGGGAGGTCGAGCTGGCGGTCGTCATCGGGCGTACGGCTCGGTATGTGGAGTCGGCTCAGGCCGCGCTCGGGCATGTCGCGGGGTATGCGGTGGCGCACGACGTGTCCGAGCGGGAGTTCCAGATCGAGCGGGGCGGGACCTGGGACAAGGGGAAGAACTGCGAGACGTTCAATCCGCTGGGGCCGTGGCTGGTGACGGCCGACGAGGTCGCCGATCCGCAGGACCTGTCGCTGAAGCTCTGGGTCAACGGGGAGCTGAAGCAGGACGGGACGACGGCCGAGCAGATCTTTCCGGTGGGTGAAGTCGTGCGGTACGTCAGTCAGTTCATGACGCTCTACCCGGGTGATGTCATCAACACCGGTACGCCGGCGGGGGTTGCTCTCGGGCAGCCTGAGCCGAAGCCGTTTCTTCGGGCCGGGGATGTTGTGGAGCTGGAGATCTCTGGGCTCGGTCGGCAGCGGCAGGAGTTGAAGGACGCGTAAGCGCTCCGCTGGGGAGAGCCGGGGAACTGCGGTCGTTTGTCGGCTGCGGGCCGTCCGTGGCTGATCGCGCAGTTCCCCGCGCCCCCAAAAGCAAAAGGCTCACGCCAGCAGAGCGGCCAGCCTGCGCCACGCCTCCCTCGGGAGGGCGTCGCGGCTGCCGTCGTCCAGCAGCTGCAGGGCGACGTGGTCTGCGCCCGCGGTGAGGAACTCGTCGATGCGGGAGCGGATCGTGGAGTCGTCGCCCCATGCGAAGACCGCGTCCACCAGGCGGTCGCTGCCGCCGTCCTTCAGGTCCTCCTCGGTGAAGCCGTTGCGGAGGAAGTTGTTGGTGTAGTTCGGGAGGGCGAGGTACATGGCCAGGGTGCCGCGGGCCACGGCGCGGGCCCGGGTCGGGTCCGTTTCCAGGACCACCTTCAACTCCGGTGCCAGGAGCGGGGATTCGCCGAGGATCTCGCGGGCGCTGGCCGTCTGGTCGGCGGTGACCAGATACGGGACCGAGCCGGCCGAGCGGTCGCGGGCCAGCTCCAGGCTCCTGGGGCCGAGCGCGGCCAGGACGCGGCGGTCGGCGGGGACGCCCGCCGTGTCGAGGGCGTCGAGGTAGGCGACCAGGGCCGAGTACGGGCGGCGGTACTGGTCCGCGATCTTGGCGTGGCTGACGCCGAGGCCGAGGACGAAGCGGCCGGGGTGGGACGCCTCCAGGTCCGCGAAGCCCGCCGCGCTCTCGGCGGCCTCGTACTGCCAGATCGACTGGATGCTCGTGCCGACGGTGAGCTTCGAGGTCGCCTCGACGAGGGGCACGGCATGGCGGGCGGCGCTGCTACCGCCCAGCCAGACCGCCCCGAAGCCCAGCTCCTCCAACTCGGCAGCCGAGTCGGCCAGTTCGCTGCGGAGGGACGGGTCCTCCGAGCGCAGACCCACGCTCCAGATGCCGTAGCGGCCGACGGATTGCTTCAAGGCGTCACTCACGGGTGCGGTCCCTCCGGTCGGTGTGCTCTACAGCGGTGCCAACCGGAGGGTGCCTCGCGATAATCCCCGTTCGGCGATCCGTCAGCGCTTGAGGAACTCCTCCAGCGCCTCCACCACGAACCGGTGGTCCTGCAGCTGCGGCAGCCCGCTCACCGTCACCGCGCCGATCACGCCCACGCCCAGGACGTTGATCGGGAAGGAGCCGCCGTGGGCCGCGTACTCGTCGGGGTCCAGGCGGGAGGAGTCCTCGAAGGTCGAGCCCTTGGCGCGGAACCGGGCGCCGACCAGGTAGGAGGCCGAGCCGTAGCGCTCCACCACCCGGCGCTTGCGGGCGATCCAGGCGTCGTTGTCCGGCGTGGAGCCGGGAAGCGCGGCGTGGAAGAGCTGCTGGCCTCCGCGGTGGATGTCGATCGCGACCGGCGCCTGGCGCTCCCGCGCCAGCTCCACCAGCAGCGAGCCCAGCGCCCACGCGTCCTCGTAGGTGAACTGGCTGAAGACCAGGCGGCGTTCCTGGGCCTCCAGTTCCTCCACGGGCGGAGTGATCTCCGGGTGGAATTTCGGCGTGATCCCGGTGTTGTGTGTCACAGCGTCACCGCCACTCCGTCGCGGGCCGAACGGCGGGCCGCCTCGAGCACGTCGAGTGCGGCGGCCGCCTCCAGAGCGGTCACCGGGTTGGGACCGTCGTCGTTGAGGGCCCTGGTCACGGCCGCATAGTACGACGGGTAGTCGCCGGGGAGGGTGGGTACGGGAGTGCCGCCGCCGGTCAGCGGCGACTCGCCGGCGCCGAGGCGGCCGTACAGGGACTCGGGCTCCCTGCCCCACTCCGGCCCGGGGCGGTCGCCCTCGCGCAGGGCCGCCTCCTGGGGGTCGAGGCCGTACTTGACGTAACCGGCCTGCGAGCCCAGCACCCGGAAGCGCGGGCCGAGTTGGGCCGTCGTCGCGGTGGCGTAGAGGTGGGAGCGGACACCGCTCGCGTGCGTCAGCGCAATGAAGGTGTCGTCGTCCGCCTCCGCGCCCGGGCGGCGGATGTCCGACTCGGCGTAGACGGTGGTGACCGGGCCGAAGAGGACCAGGGCCTGGTCGACCAGGTGGCTGCCGAGGTCGTACAGCAGACCTCCGATCTCTGCCGGGTCGCCGGACTCGCGCCAGCCGCCCTTCGGCTGCGGACGCCACCGCTCGAACCGGGACTCGAAGCGCCATACGTCGCCCAACTCGCCCTCGGCCAGCAGCTGTCGCAGGGTCAGGAAGTCGTTGTCCCAGCGGCGGTTCTGGAAGACGGAGAGCAGCAGGCCGTGCTCCTCGGCGAGGGCGGCGAGCTCGCGGGCCTCGGCGGCGGTACCCGCGATCGGCTTGTCGACGACCACGGGGAGGCCGGCCTTCAGGGCGGTGGTCGCGAGCGGCACGTGCGTCTTGTTCGGCGACGCCACGACGACCAGGTCCAGCTCGGCGGCGCGGTCGAACAGCTCGTCGGCGGTCGCCGCGACGCGTACGTCCGGGAACCCGGCGCGGGCCTGCTCCTGCCGCTCCGGGTTCGAGGTGACCACGGTGTCGAGGACGAGGCCCTCGGTGGCGGCGATCAGCGGGGCGTGGAAGACGGAGCCCGCGAGGCCGTAGCCGACGAGGCCCACGCGGAGAGGAGTACGAGTCATGCCTCCACTTTCGCAACGCTGTTGCCAAAGTGCAAGCGCGGGGAGAATGGCGGGCGTGGACAGGACGAAGGGCGGGCAGGGCATGCGGGGTGCGGGTGTGACGGGCGGTGGTGTGAACCTGCTCGCGCTGCGCAGCCACAACACGGCGCTGGTGCTCGACCTGCTGCGCACGGCGGGGGCCGAGGGCATCAGCCGGCTCGAACTCGCCGAGCGGACCGGGCTGACCCCGCAGGCGGTCAGCAAGATCACGGGGCGGCTGCGGGAGGAGGGGCTCGCGGCGGAGGCGGGCCGGCGGGCGTCCACGGGCGGCAAGCCGCGCACGGTGCTGCGGCTCGTGCCGGAGGCGGGGCAGGCGGTCGGGCTGCACCTGGACCGGGACGAGCTGACGGCGGTGCTCTGCGATCTGACGGGGGCTGTGGTGGCGCGGCGCGAGGCCGGGTTGGACCTGGGCGCCGGGGCCGAGGCGGTCGTCGGGCGCGCGGTCCGAGAGGTCGGGGAGCTCTTGGGCGCGGTCCCCGGAGGGAGCGTGCTCGGTGTCGGGGTCGCGCTGCCCGGGCCGCTCGACCATGGGCGCGGGGTGCTGCACCGGGTGACCGGGCTGCCCGAGTGGGACGGTTTCCCGCTGCGGGACGTGCTCGCGGGGCGGCTGGGGCTGCCGGTCGTGGTCGACAAGGACACCAACGCCGCCGCGCTGGGCCTGGCGGTGCGGGGCGAGGCCGGGTCCTTCGCGTATCTGCACTTCGGGGCGGGGCTCGGCGGCGGGCTGGTGATCGGGGGAGCGGTGCACCGGGGGGCCAGGACCGGCGCCGGTGAGTTCGGCCACCAGGTCATCCAGCTCGACGGGCCGCCCTGCGAATGCGGCAACCGCGGCTGCGTCGAGGCACTGTGCCTGGCGGCGGCGGCCCGGGGCGACACCCGGGAGGCGGCCCGCGTACTCGGCACCGGCGCGGGCAACCTGGTCGCCCTCCTCGACGTGGACCTGGTACTCCTCGGCGGCCGCACGATCGCCGCCGACCCGGACACCTACGTACGAGGCGTGTCCACCGCCCTCGACGACCGCGCCCACCGAGCGGGCGAGCCCCCGATCCCGGCCCGCCTCGCCTCCGGCGGGGTGGCGGAGGGCGCGGCACAGCTGGTGCTGGCGCCGCTGTTCGGGCGGGGGGACGGGTGACGACACCGGGCGAGTGAGGGTGGGGCCGATCGGGCGGCATCATGCGCCCGTTCGAGCCCACACCCGGAGCGGCAGCCCGCGTCCCGCACCGCCGCACGGCACCGTCACCTGTTCATGCGACTCTGCACGCCCGTGTCCCTCTGCCTCGCAGCAGCCGCGCTTGTGCCCGCGGCGGCCCCGGCTCACGCGACCTCCCGACCCACCTGTGCCGCACCGGACGGCCGCGCCTTCCCCCTCACCACCCGTATCCACGGCGGCCCCGACGCCTACGAAGCCGGTGGCGGATTCGGCACCTGGTATCTGGACCTCACCAACACCACAGCCCGGACCTGCGGAAACATCCACCCCGTCGTCGTACTCGTCGACGACAAGCGCGCACTGAAGCCGTCCCAGCCGCGCCTGGAGTTCTACGACGGCTCCCACCCCCGCCCCGTCCGCTTCGAGAAGACCGACGAGGACGAACTCGTCGGCGCCTTCGACGGCTTCCCCGGCTTCACCGTCGCCCCCAGGACGACCGTCACGGTCAAGCTCCGCCTCGCGCTCACCTCGGACGCCGTACCCAACCAGGTCACCGTCGACGCGGCCGTCGTCCAGCGCGAGAACCAGGACGGCGACTGGGTCGGGCAGTCCAACGACTACTCCTTCCGCATCCAGGACGACCCCACCCCGGAACCCACCACCGGCAACGGCACCACCCCGCCCAGCCGCGCCCCGCGCCTCCCCTTCGCCGACGAACTCGCCCGCACCGGACCGGTCACGTCCGGCGCGGTCCTCGCCGCCGCCGCCGTCCTCGTCACCGGCGGCGCGCTGCTGCTGGCCCGAAGGCAGCGCAGGCGCCGCTGAGACGCCCATTCCGCAAGATCCGGCCAGTGTCTACCCTGGGGGCCACGCAGCACCGCGTACATGCGTACGGCAGGAGATCCCGCACATGGCAGACCGCAGGCCCATCGAGTCGTGGCTCACCGACATGGACGGTGTGCTCATCCACGAGGGCGTACCGATCCCCGGCGCCGACGCCTTCCTGAAGAAGCTGCGCGAGTCCGGCAAGCCCTTCCTCGTGCTCACCAACAACTCGATCTACACCCCGCGCGACCTGCACGCCCGGCTGCGCCGCATGGGCCTGGACGTGCCCGTCGAGTCCATCTGGACCTCGGCCCTCGCCACCGCCCAGTTCCTGGACGACCAGCGGCCGGGCGGTTCGGCGTACGTCATCGGCGAGGCGGGTCTGACGACCGCGCTGCACGACATCGGTTACATCCTCACCGACCACGAGCCCGACTACGTCGTCCTGGGCGAGACCCGGACGTACTCCTTCGAGGCCATGACCAAGGCCGTACGGCTCATCCAGGGCGGCGCCCGTTTCATCGCCACCAACCCCGACGAGACCGGCCCCTCCACCGAGGGCCCGCTGCCCGCGACCGGCGCCGTCGCCGCACTGATCACCAAGGCGACGGGCAAGAAGCCGTACTTCGCGGGCAAGCCCAACCCGCTGATGATGCGGACCGGGCTCAACGCGATCGGCGCCCACTCCGAGACCAGCGCGATGATCGGCGACCGTATGGACACCGACGTGCTGGCCGGCATGGAGGCCGGGATGCAGACGTTCCTGGTGCTCACCGGGCTGACCCGGCCCGAGCAGGTCGAGGACTTCCCGTACCGGCCGTCCAAGGTCGTCGACTCGATCGCGGACCTGGTCGACCGGATCTGACGCCTGCAGCAGGGGCCGGTGACCCGTTCGGAGTAGTGGGCCGCCGCTGAGGATGCGGGGCGCGGGCCCGAGGAGGAGCCTCCAGTGTGTCTGGAGGTTTCACGATGGGCTCACTACGTCTCACTCTCTGTACGGGTCTCCTGACCGCCTGCGCCCTCATCCCGGTGGCGCACGCGGCGGACGGGGACGGACGCGACGTCACGGTGACCCCGTCCACGCCAGCCGCCGGCGCCGATGTCGCGCTGCGCGTGAGCGGCTGCTCCGGGAGGACGGCCACCGCGGTGTCGGCCGCCTTCGTCGCGGACGCACAGCTCGCGGGCGCCGACGGGACCCTCGCCGGGGAGACCCGCATCCGCACCTCGGTCGAGCCCGGCCCCTACGACGTGAAGATCACCTGCGCCGACCTCGTGATCAAGGGCAGGATCACCGTCGTATCCCAGTCCCAGTCCCGGCCGCCGGTCGAGGCACGGCCGCAGTCCCACTCCAAGCCGCACTCCCAGTCGGAGCCCGAGCCGCAGCCTGCGGTGCCGTCCACCGTGTACGCCTCGCCCATCGCCCCCGTCGACGCGGGCGGCGGTGGTGCCGCGCACTTCGCCACCGTGGACGCCCGCGCGACCGGGCCGAACACCTGGCACGCGGTGACCGGGCTGGTCCTCGCGGGCGCCGCCGCGGCGGCCGTGGGGCTGCTGAGGGCCCGCCGGAGTCGCGGAACGGGCTGACCCGATGTCCGACGAGCATGGGCATTCCTCCGGCACCGGACGTCTCCTGACGGGCGTGGCCTGGGCCGTGCTGCTGCTCGGGCTGTGGCTGTGGGGCCGGCAGGTGACCGACATACGGCAGGGCATGGCCGCGCCGACCACCGGCGAAATGGCCGCGGTCGGACGGCCTCCCGATGCGGAACTGCCGCCCGCGGCACGTCCGTTGGGGGACGCGCTGCCGCAGCGCATCGACATCCCCGACCTGGGCGTCCAGGCACCCGTGGTGGCCCGCGGCCTGGACGCGCAGGGGGCGGTCGATCCGCCGCCCTTCGACCAGGCGGGCATCGTCGGCTGGTACGCGGCCGGGGTGAGACCGGGGGCGGCCGGGGCCGCGCTCATGGTCGGGCACGTCGACACCGAGACCCGGCCCGCCGTCTTCTACAAGCTCAGCGTCCTGCGGCCGGGCGAGAGGATCCGGGTGGCCCGCGACGACGGCAAGGTCGCCGACTTCACCGTGGACGACGTCCAGGTCCTCACCCGCGACCGCTTCGACGCCCGCCAGGCCTACGCCCAGCGCGAATCGGGCCGCGCCGAGCTGCGACTGATCACCTGCGGCGGCACCTTCGACCGGGCGAGCCGCACCTACACGGCGAACGTGATCGTCTCGGCGTACCTCACCGGAACCGGAGTCTGAGCGCACCGGCCCGCACCTGGCCCGGTCGGCGGCCCGCTCCCCCCGAGGCCGCCGACCGGGCTGGTCCTCAACCGCGCGCGCACGGGCTGCGGGAGTAACCCGGCGACCAGCGCGGGAGGTTCAGGGGCCACAGCGGCTGTCATGGCCGGGGGCTGGGGCCATCTGAGAAGACTCTAGAACGGATGAGCGCCAGAACCTAGAGGGTGATTAACGCCAGGTTCCGCTACGGTGGCTCTCCGTCATCCGCGCTGGTGATTCAGGGTTCTACGACCGCCTTCCGGTCGTTTTCGCCACCTGGGGCGCAACTCGGCGTCGTACGCCGCCCGTTGGAGCGCCGACCCCCGGTGCTGTAACAGCTCGCCGACAAGGCCCGGGTGATCTCGTGGGTGCCGCGAGGCGTATGTCAGGATTGAGACTTCGACCGGTGCACCCAAGGGGGAGTTGGATGTACGGCATGAGGGGGGCCGGAATGCGGGCTTCCGCGGCGGTGCTGGGGGCGGCACTGCTCGTCGCGGGATGTTCCTCCGGAGGCGACGGCGACAAGGACGCCGGCGCGAAGATCACTCAACAGCCCAAGGCCGGCGACCCGTTCTGGGTCAACCCGGACGGCAACGCCGCGAAGCAGGTCGCCGCCTACGCCAAATCCGGCAAGGACGACGAGGCCGAGCAGATCCGCAAGATCGCCGAGCAGCCGACCGGCGAGTGGATCGGCCCGGAGAACCCCGAGCAGGAGGCCCAGGGCTTCACGGAGGCCGCCGAGAAGGCCGACCGCACGGCCCTGCTCGTCCTCTACAACATCCCGCACCGCGACTGCGGCCAGTACTCGCAGGGCGGCGCGGCCGACGGCGACGCCTACCGCACCTGGATCGACGGCGTCGCGGCGGGCATCGGCGACCGCTCCGCCACGGTCATCCTCGAACCGGACGCCGTACTGCACCTGGTGGACGGCTGCACCCCGGAGGAGTTCCACGAGGAGCGGTACGACCTCCTCAAGGGCGCGATCGGCAAGCTCAAGTCCCTGAAGAACACCAAGGTCTACCTGGACGCGGGCAACGCCGGCTGGGGCCACCCCGACCAGATCTTCCAGCCCCTTCAGTGGGCGGGCATCGCCCAGGCCGACGGCTTCGCGGTCAACGTCTCCAACTTCTACTCGACGAAGGACTCCATCGCCTACGGCAAGCAGCTCTCCGCCAAGGTGGGCAACAAGCACTTCGTCATCGACACCAGCCGCAACGGCAACGGCCCGTACACGGCCGGAAAGGCCGACGAGAACTGGTGCAACCCCCCGGGCCGCAAACTGGGCGAGTCCCCGACGACGAAGACGGCGGACCCGCTGGTGGACGCGTACGTGTGGGTCAAGCGCCCCGGGGAGTCGGACGGCACGTGCAAGGGCGGCCCGAAGGCGGGCCAGTGGTGGGCGAGTTATGCACTCGCCCTTGCCAAGGCCAGTCAGTAGCAGCCGAAGCTACTGACCGGCTACGGAACCTTGACCCACTGCGCCTTGCTCGGCGTCCCCTGGTCGTCGTCGACGAACAGCATGTACCACCCCGACTGCACCAGGTTCTTGCCCTTCGGCACGGTCACCGTGATCTTGTTGCCGGACGTCTTGAAGTCCAGTGCGATCGACCGCTGATCGACATCCGTGACGTGAGTCGACGCACTGGGCCGGATCAGCCGCACCTTCTTGATGGCGGAAGCCTGCGGTGACGTGAACGTCCCCGTCCCGCCCCGAGCGATCGTCTGCGGACCGCCCGAGAGCGACGGCCGGGAATCCCGGTACAGATACGGCGGCGTGTAGATCTCGATCCGCTGCTCGAACTTCCCCGGCTTGGTGTTGGCCTTGTCCGCATACAGGGAGTCCGACCCGAAGAACATGACCCGCCCGTCGGGCAGCAGAATCGACCCGGAGTGGTAGTTCCGCCCCACCAGCGGATCCGCCACCCGCTCGAAGGAGTTCGTCTCCGTGTTGTACAGCCGCGCCTGCAGGATGTTGGAGTCACCGCGCCCGCGATAGTCCTCCGAACCGCCCGACACCAGCACCGAGTCGTCCGGCAGGATCGAGGACTGCGGATACCGAGTCCCCTTCTCCAGGGTCGGCCCGTCCGTGAACTTCGGGTTCTTGTCCTTCAGATCGATCAGCCGCGTCTTGTTGCTGGACGCCTTGGACTCGCCGACGCCGCCGCCGCCGATCACCATGTACTTCTCGTCCTGCGCCGGAGGCAGCAGCACCGTCCCGGACGTCTCCATCTCGTTCGCGTCGCTCAGTCCCGGCAGCTTCGTGAACTTGTTGGTGTCGACGTCCCAAATACCCGGAATGCGACCGACGTTGTCCGGCCCGTACCCCGCATTCGACCCCGAGTAGAAGATCTTGCCGTTCTGTAGCAGGAACAGCGCCGGGTACGTCGGGAACTGCCGGATCTTCTTCGTATACGTCCACTTCTTGGTCGCCGGGTCGAAGACCTCGTTCTTGCCCGGCACCAACTGCCCGATGTCGTCGAGCCCGGAGACGCTGAGGATCTTGCCGTCACTCAGCGTCGTGAGCGTCGGGTACCAGCGGGCCTCGTTCATCGGGTCGACCTTGATGTACTTCTCGGCGACCGGATCGAACTCGAAGGCATCCCGGATCCCCTGGAAGTCCTTCTTGTCGAGCGCGAGCTTCTGCGCGATGCCGTACGTGTTGCGCGCCTCGGTACCGGTCAGACCCTGGATGCGGTAGTTGTCCTGCGTACCCGTCTCGTACTTCGTACCGCTCTTCCTCGCCTCGACGTAAATACGGCCCAGGCCGGGATCGTTGCGCAGGAACTTCCCGGTCGCCTTGTCGAAGACCTTCTTCGCGCGCGGCACGAGCACCGGGTCCTTGGACACGAAGGTCTTGCCGTTCTCCTTGCCCGTGAACTTCGTCCCCGCGGGCAGGGTTATCGGCTTGTCCGGGTTCTCGTTGTGCACCACCATCAGGCCGCCGGCCTTGGTGACGTCGCCCTTCAGCTTCTCGTACCGCTTGGTGCCGCCCGCGATCAGCAGATTGCCGTTCGCCAACTGCGTGTGGCCGGTGCAGAAGAGGTCCTTCGGCGTCGGGATCTTCTTGATCGTGCCCTTGACCGGGTCCCAGATCCGGGTGTCGAACTTCTTCGCGTCGAAGTTGTCCTGGTTGTTGCCCGAACCCGCGATCAGCAGCACCTTTCCGGTGCGCAGAAGCGCCGCGTGGATGGTGTCCTGGCGGTACTCGGGCGGGAACTCGACGATGTCCCAGTGCCCGTTGTCCGCCTTGTACTCGGGTCTGTTGATCTTGTACTCGTGGTACTTCTCGGTCCCGACGCGGTAGAGCCAAGGCCCGTTCATCCCGGCCAGCGCGAGCACCACCGCCGTGCCGATCGCGAGTCGACGGGCGCGGCGGCGGCCTGCTCGGTCGTTCATTCCTTACGTCCCCCAAATCCACCAAGGGCGATCTGCATCGTCTGGTCATTGCCCGCGTCCGGGCCTCCGCCGGAGGCGGCCCAGGTGGGCTTGTGCCCGGAGCCGTGCGGCGCCTGCCGGGCCGGCAGCGGCTGCGGCTGGTACGCCGTCGCAGGCGTCGCCGCCGGGTCCTGCGCCTCCGCGTACACCGGCGCGGGCGGCTGCTTCTTCGCCTTCCGCAGCGAGTACCGCCAGGCGAAGATCGGCGATGCGGTGATCAGCAGGGCGAACGTGGCCCAGATGATCATCGCCGGGTGCGAGTGCCCCAGCGTGAAGCCGGCGCCGATGGAGGCGCCGAAGACCAGGATGAAGAACAGGTGGATCCGGAAGGTCCCGAACAGGGTGTCCGGGCTCGCCGAGTCGCCCTTGGGCGTCACCACGAACTTGCTCTTGCGGCGCAGCACGGCGTCCATCAGCGAGCGGGCGTAGATCGGCGCGGAGAGCGCCGACATCACCATGCCCGCCACACCGCCGGAGCCCTCGGGCTCGTGCGGGGAGACGTTGTGCCGGCGGTTCCAGATGTAGAGGCCGATCTGCAGCGCGGAGGCGTTGCCGTACAGCATCAGCCAGACCGTCGGGTCGATGTTCACACCCGAGGCGCCCAGGCCCAGGAACAGCGCACAACTCAGCGCCGCCAGGATCCAGTTGAGGGCCGACATCGGGTAGAAGATGATCATCATCGTGTAGTTGAAGAGCTTGCCCGGAGGCAGCGAGAACCAGCCCTTCCAGTACTGCTTCAGAATCGTCTCGTACGTCCCGCGCGACCAGCGCAGCTGCTGCGTGAAGAAGTCCGTCCAGGCACCCGGGCCCTCACCGACCGCCAGCACGTCCGGCGTGTACACCGACCGCCACTTCTTGCCCGTCGCCGGGTTCCTGTGCCGGTGGATCTCGAAGCCGGTCGCCATGTCCTCGGTGATCGAGTCGTACAGACCGCCGATCTGCTTGAGCGCCTTGATCCGTACGGCGTTCGACGTGCCGACGAACATCGGGGCGCCGTAGAAGTTGCCCGCGCGCTGGATGAGGGCGTGGAAGAGGAACTGCTGAGACTCGGCGGCCTTGGTGATCGGGTTGTCGTAGTTGCCGTACACCTGCGGGCCGATGACGAAGCCGACGTCCGGGTCGCGGAAGAAGCCCAGCATCCGCTCCAGGTAGTTGGGCAGCGGGACGTGGTCGGTGTCGACCGAGGCGAAGTAGTCGTACTCGTCGCCGTGCGCCTGCAGCCAGGAGTTGTAGTTGCCGTGCTTGGTCTTGGCGCGGAACGGGCCCTTCTTCTGGTTCCACTGCTCGACTCCCTTGCGGGAGAAGTGGTGCACGCCGAGCCGCGCGCAGACCGCCTTGACCTCGTCGTCGTCGCCCTCGTCGAGGAGCCACACATGCAGAAGGCCCCGGTGTCGCAGCCGCACGGCCGCTTCCAGGGTCTTCGTGACCATCTCCAGGGGTTCCTTGCCGGGCACGTACGTCGTGATGAACGCCACTCTTGTGCCGGTCTCCGGCACCACCGGGACCGGGTCGCGGGCGACCAGCGTGGCGTGCGCGTTCGACAACACGTTCATGCAGCGGAAGAACTCGATCAGACCGATCGAGACGAGCATCACGACGTCGAGCGCCGGCAGGAAGTCGAAGGCGGGGTAGTCGCGTTCCGTCCAGTGCTCCGGCTGCAGCAGCCAGCCCAGCAGGACCAGCGACAGCAGCGGCGCGGCGCCCAGCATCAGCGCGGCGCGCAGCCGGTGCGGCTCCTGCGAGAGCAGTGAGCGGTACTGCACCTTGTACGGCTTGCTCGGGTCGGGCTGGGTGAGGGGACCGGCCAGCCGGCTGTAGTGCTCGTAGTCGTATCTCGGCAGGTTCTTCTTGATCCTGCGGAACTGTCCCGTCGTGCTGTTCCGATGCGAAGGCACCCTGAGCTGGGTGGTTTCAGACGGGTCGAAGTTATGCCCGGCGCCCGTCGGCGTCGACGTCATGAGTCATCCCCCCACACGCAGGTCACCACGTGTTGTGTCGGTTCCTTCCGTCCATGTCGAGTCCCCCTCGACTCTTCACAGACGTATCAGTGACCGGCCGCAGTCACCACACTTTCCACACCCATAGACATGGAACCGCGACCTTCCGGTTGCATGATGCCCCCCTCGGCATCCGTTCGTGAACGGGGCCCCCTATCCCCGCAGACCCGGCAACCGCTTACTTGACCCCCAACTGCCGCGTATCCGCAGCATCTTGAAAAACAGGGTTCTACGGCGTTCATCATGATCGCAAGATGCGAAACGCGGTGTTTACCGGTCATACGCGTTCATTGTGGCGCCTGTGGGGGTCTTGTGGACCAGTTGTGGACAGCCGGGCGCGGATGTTGCCGAAGTGCTCTCTTATGGCCTCCTCCGCCCGTACGGAATCGCCGGACCGCACCGCGTCCAGGATGTCCCGGTGCTGGCTGCAGGTCACTTTCGGATCCTGCGGCGCTCCCCCGAGGTCGGTCTGCACCCGGTGGAAGGCGTCCCAGAACGCCTCCAGGACCTCACCCAGCAGCACGTTGTCCAGCCCCCGGTAGAGGGTGGCGTGAAAAGCCCGGTCGGTCTCGGCGAGGCCGGCACCTCCCTGCGCGGCCTGTTGTTCCATACGTCCCACGAGCCCGTCGAGTTCAACGAGGTCCCGTTCGGGAATCCGCCCCGCGAGCCGGGAGACGAGCCCCGTCTCCACTGCCTCGCGCAGCTCCAGCAGCTGGAGCAGGGAGTCCTCTCCTCTGTAGTGCCCGGCGACCGTGCGGAAGGCGAGGCCCTCGATCATCGGGGCCAGGGACATGGGGCCCACATAGGTCCCGAAGCCGTGCCGGATCTCGACGATGCCCATCGCCTGCAGCGCCTTCAGCGCCTCGCGCACCGAGTTCCGGCTCGCGCCCAGGAACTCCATCAGCTCGGGCTCGGTCGGCAGCGGCGCCCCGGAGGGAAGCCGGCGGTCGACGATGAGCTTCTTGATCCGCTCCTGGAGGTCTCGGGCTGCCATGGCCAGAGAGTATCCGGCCAAACGAGGGGAGCTCCCCGTTCCGGACAGTCTTGGTTCAGGGCATACAGAAGGCCCCTCGCTCTCGCGAGGGGCCTTCCGGTCTGTGCGCCGCCAGGGACTCGAACCCCGGACCCGCTGATTAAGAGTCAGCTGCTCTAACCAACTGAGCTAGCGGCGCCTGCTGACGTCGTAACTCTACCGGACGCCGGGGCGTGCTCCGGACCAACGGGCCTCGGGGCGGACCCGGCCCCAGCGGGCCGCCGTACATCATTCGGACCGTCAACATGCGCGTCGGGAAGAGCGTTGGGAAACTGATCATCGTGCACAGAGGCGGTCATTTCCATCTGGAGTGTGAGGGGAATCGCATGGCGACTCCGGTATTCGAGGAATTCGATCCGGCAGGCGACTGCGATTGCCCCGGATGCGCGCACTGGCGCCGCGTCCTCCCCTATGCGCGGTCGGGCCGGCACCCGGCCGCCCACCGGACCGTGATCGTGGCGGCCGCCGCGTCCGCGGCCCTGGGTGCGGGACACGTGGCACCGGCGCTCGCGGCTCCGTACGCACCCCCCGGCCCGGGTGTACCCGCAGGTGACGAGGTCGAGAACCCGCAGGGCCCCAGGGCTCCGCTGTACGGCCCGGCCGGCAAGCCGGCCAAGCCCAAGGGTGCGGTCAAGGCGCCCCTGACCACCCGCGCGGAGATCATCGACCGGGCCAAGAAATGGGTCGCCGCACAGGTGCCGTACGACATGGCCGCGTACTGGTCCGACGGTTACCGGCAGGACTGCTCGGGCTACGTCTCGATGGCCTGGAGCCTGCCCCAGAACGAATGGACCGGCAGCCTCGACCAGTTCGCGGAGCGCATTTCCAAGGAGGAACTCCAGCCGGGCGACATTCTGCTGTTCCACAATCCGGCGAACCCGCAGAAGGGCTCGCACGTCGTCATTTTCGGCGGCTGGACGGACTACACCCACACCTACTACACGGCCTACGAACAGACACCGCCGCACGCCCGGCGGCAGCCCACCCCGTACGGCTACTGGAGCCACTCGGAGAGCTACCTCCCCTACCGGTACAAGGGGCTCTCGGCCGACGCGTCGGGGCCGAAGCCGAACCCGCCGGCCACCGCCCCGACGCCGTACCCGGGAGCGGTGTATTTCGGCCCCGGCGCGAACAACAAGTACGTCACCCGGCTCGGGGAGATGCTCGTCAAGCGCGGTGGCAAGCGCTTCTACACCTCGGGCCCGGGCCCGCGCTGGTCCGACGCGGACCGCAAGGCCACCCAGGCCTTCCAGACGGCCCAGGGCTGGAAGGGCGCGGCCGCCGACGGGCTGCCGGGGCCGAAGACCTGGGAGCTGCTGGTGTCCGGGAAGGGCAAGGACATCCCGGCGACCGGGGTGGCGGGTGAGGGGGTGCCCGATCCAGCGACCGGGGTGCCGGGTCAGGGGGTGCCCGATCCGGCGACTGGAGTGCCGGGTGAGGGGGTGCCCGATCCGGCGACTGGAGTGCCGGATCAGGGGGTGCCCGATCCGGCGACCGGGGTGGCGGGTCGGGCGGTGCCCGCCTCGCACGGGGTGCAGGGCTATCCGGGGCGGGCGTTGTTCCGGCCCGGCGCGGACAACGGGTACGTCACCCAGCTGGGGGCGCAGCTGGTGAAGAAAGGGTTCGGCAAGTACTACACGACCGGGCCGGGACCGCGCTGGGGCGAGGCGGACCGGCGCAACGTCGAGGCCTTCCAGCGCGCCCAGGGCTGGCGGGGCGGCGCGGCGGACGGCTATCCGGGGCCGGAGACATGGAGGCGGCTGTTCTCCTGAGCGGTCGGTTTCCTTTGGCGGTTCGTTTCATCCACCTGTTGTGACGCATCTGGCGCGGAGGCTGGAGGCACGCATGAGTACGACGACCACTTCACACACGCCCGAGTCCGAGGGGCCGGGCGGCAGGCCGGGTCGCCTCATCCAGAACGAGGCGACCACCGAGATCCCCGTCCACCTGCTGTTCCGCGACGACCCGGCCCCGGTGTCGGTGCCGCTCAGGCCCGCGGTCGTGGCCCGTCGGCAGGGGACCGGGGAACAGCCGCGGTTCCGGCGCCCGCTGCCGGCGAAGTCGCGGCCCACGCCCGAGGTCGACCCCGAACTGGCCGAGCGCCCGGCCCGGGTGCTGCCCGGCACGGCGGGCATGCTCGCCGGTGCCTGCGGGGCGGCCGGGTGCGTGGCCACCTCGTGGTGGGCCGGCGTCCTGCCGCCGCTCGCGCTGGCGGCACTGCGGCTGCCGGCCTACGCGGGCGCCGGGCTCGGTCCCGCGCAGTGGGCGGCGTACGCGGGTGCCGGGGCCCTCGGGCTGTTCGGCTTCGGCGGGCTGGCCCGTGGGCGGACCGGGCGGGCCTGGGTGCTGGGGCTGTTCGGCGGCTACCGGGGGACCGTCCGGCGCACCGGCCTGATGTGGGTCAACCCGCTGCTGCTGCGCCGCCGGGTCGACGTACGGCTGCGGCACTGGCGCAGCGAGCCGATGCCGGCGGCCGACGGCAACGGGGTCGCGCTCAGGGCCGTCGTGCTGGTGGTGTGGCGGGTGCGGGACACCGCGCGGGCGACGCTCGGCGTCGAGGACCACGAGACGTATCTGCGCGAGTGCGTGGAGGCGGCCCTCGCGCGGGTGCCGGTGGAGACGCCCGGCGGTACGAGGGGCTCGGTGGAGGCGGCCGTGGACGCGCTGACCCGGCTGGTCGCGGCGGACACGGCACCGGTCGGGCTCGAGGTGTTCTCCGTCCGGCCGGTCCGGGTCGAGTACGCCCCAGAGGTAGCCGCCGCGATGCACCGCCGCCGTATCGCCGCGCTGGACGCGCAGCAGCGGGCGAGCGTGCTGACGTCGGTCGTGGACTCGGTGGAGGACACGGTGACGCGGCTGACCATGCGGGGTCTGGTGGAGCTGGACGACTACGAACGCAAGGCGCTGGTGAAGGACTTGACGGTCGCGTTCTGCTCGGGGCGCGGAGAACAGGGGCCGTAAAAGGTCTCCGTGATTGGTATGGACATGTTCAACTAACGGCAATAATCTGGAGCTTGGTCTAGACCTGCACGCCTCAGGAACCTCCCCCACGTTCTCCAGGGAGCGGCAGCATGCGCAAAAAGACCAAGTGGTACGCCGCCGTGGTGGGTCTCGCCACCACCGGGGCCTTCGTGCTCTCCGCCGGCGGCGCGAGCAGCCACGGCTACACCGACCTCCCCATCAGCAGGCAGAAGCTCTGTCAGAACGGCACCGTGACGAACTGCGGCGACATCCAGTGGGAGCCGCAGAGCGTCGAGGGGCCCAAGGGCTTCCCCGCCGCCGGACCGGCCGACGGTCAGATATGCAACGGCGGTGTCAGCAGGTTCAGTCAGCTCAGCTCGCCGAAGACACCGTCCGGCGGTGCCTGGCCCACCACCAAGGTGACGGGCGGTCAGAGCTACACGTTCCGCTGGCAGTTCACCGCCATGCACGCCACGACCGACTTCAAGTACTACGTCACCAAGCAGGGCTGGAACCAGAACCACAACCTGGCCCGCTCCGACCTCAACACCACACCGTTCCTGACGGTGCCGTACAACGGTCAGCGTCCCCCGGCCACCCTCTCCCACAGCGGCACACTGCCGTCCGGGCTGAGCGGCCACCACGTGATCCTCGCGGTGTGGACGATCGCGGACACGGGTAACGCGTTCTACGCCTGCTCCGACGTCACCTTCTGACCCGCCCGTGGATCTCTGAGCGTTACTTGAGACAGGCGTGCCTCCCCCGGGGGTAGGTTCCCCACACCAGCAGTACCTGACCTCGGGGGAAGCATCATGGACCTGTTCTTCTACCTCGTACCCGGCCTCATCCTGGCCGTCGTCCTCTTCGGCGCGTACCGCGTGGTGCGCCGCTCGCTGCAGATCCGCAGCGCGTGGAACAGCGGGCTGACGGCCGAGGCGCGCTGTCTGCGGATGTTCACGACGACCCACGGCGGCAGCGGCGACACGTCCGTGAGCACCACGCTGCACCACGTGTACGAGTTCACCGCGCGCGACGGCCGCGTCGTCCGCTTCGAGGAGGAGGGCGGTCCGGCGACCACGCTGGAGGGCGACTTCGTCACCGTCCACTACGCCGAGGGCGCCAACGTGGTCGCCACGGCCAAGGCCCCCCGCCGGGCCACGCTGGCCGCGTCCACCGTCGCCATCCTGGCGTTCCTCGGGGTGATCGCGGTGTTCTGCGTCGGCTTCATGGTCACGTACCACGAGATGTCCACAGTCTTCAGTTTCGGTGAGGGCACCGACGACACCACCAACACCGTCGTCGTCGACGGCGTCACGATGACCCCGTGACCCTCCACATCTGACGGTCCATCAACTACCGTGCGCCGCCATGGAGTCCAACAGGCGCACGGTCGCGGAACTCGTGGCGGAGCGGTGGGGCGACCACCGTCCGGGGCTGTGGTGTGGGGAGCGCGTGTTCACCCACCACGAGGTGGCCGCGGGTGCCGCGGCCCGGGCGGCACTGCTGGCCGACCTCCTGCCGCCGGGCGTCGAGCCCCACGTGGGGGTGCTGCTCGACAACACCCCTGAATATCCGCTGTGGCTGGGCGCGGCTGCCCTGGCCGGAGCGGCCGTCGCCGGTATCAACCCCACTCGCCGAGGCGCCGAACTCGCCCGCGACATCCTGCACACCGAGTGCCGCATCGTCATCACCGAGCGCGCCCACCTCTCTCTCCTCAACAGCATCCAAATCCCCGGCGTACGGCTGCTGTTGACCGACAGCGAGGAGTACGACGACCTCCTCGCGCCGTATACGACCGCCGAGCCGGACGCCTCCCGCGCCGCTCCCGGGGACCGGTTCCTGCTGTACTTCACCTCCGGCTCGACGGGCGCCCCCAAGGCCGCGATCTGTTCCCAGGGTCGGCTCGCGGCCGCCGGTGCCTCGCTGGTCGGGCAGTTCGGGGTGCGGCGCGAGGACGTGCACTACGTCTGCATGCCGATGTTCCACGGCAACGCGGTGATCGCCGACTGGGCGCCCGCGCTGGCTGCCGGGGCGGGCGTGGCGCTTCGGCGGCGCTTCTCGGCCTCCGGATTCCTGGCGGACGTACGGCAGTTCGGGGCGACGTACTTCACCTATGTCGGGCGGGCCGTGCAGTACATCCTCGCCACCGAGGAGCGCGACGACGACCGCGACAACCCCCTTCGGCTCGGCTTCGGCACCGAGGCGGGGGCGGTGGACGCGGCGGCCTTCGAGCGGCGGTTCGGGGTGCGGCTGGTGGAGGGGTACGGGTCGTCGGAGGGCGGGGCGGCCGTGCAGTGGTCGCCGGGGACGCCGGCCGGGGCGGTGGGGCGGGCGGCGCCCGGTCTCGTCGTACTCGATCCGGAGACCCGTGAGGAGTGCCCACCCGCTCGTTTTGATGCGGCCGGGCGGCTGCTCAACGGGGACGCGGCCATAGGGGAGTTGGTGAACCAGGGGCCCAACCCCTTCGAGGGGTACTGGCGCAACCCGGAGGCGGAGGCCGAGCGGCGGCACGGGGGCTGGTACTGGACCGGCGACCTCTTCTGCCGGGACGCCGACGGCTACCTCTACTTCGCCGGCCGCACCGACGACCGTATCCGCGTCGACGGCGAGAACCTGGCCGCCGCGATGATCGAGAACATCCTCGCGCGGTACGAGGGTGCCGACGCCGTCGCTGTGTACGCGGTGCCGGATCCGGTGACCGGGGACCAGGTGATGGCGACGGTCGCCGGGAGCTTCGATCCGGCGGAGTTCGCCGGGTTCCTGGCCGCGCAGCCCGACCTCGGGACGAAGATGGCGCCCCGGTTCGTGCGGGTCGTGGAGCGGATGCCGGTCACGGCGACGAACAAGATCCATCGGGCGCGGCTCAGGCGCGAGGGGGTGCGGTGCGCGGATCCGGTGTGGTGGCGGCCGCCGGGGGAGCGGGCGTACCGGAGGCTGGCCCGCGGCGAAGACGCCGAAGGGCCTCTCGCTCCCACGAGAGGCCCTTCACCGGTGCGCCGCCAGGGACTCGAACCCCGGACCCGCTGATGCTGCATTTTCCGGGGGATAACCCCCGGACCCCCAGCCGCTCCTGCAGGACCCGGGAG
>NZ_JBIAUR010000020.1:56372-201050 GCF_042893105.1 Streptomyces sp. NPDC001663
AGGGACTCGAACCCCGGACCCGCTGATGCTGCATTTTCCGGGGGATAACCCCCGGACCCCCAGCCGCTCCTGCAGGACCCGGGAGATATCTGCCCAAAAGGGAAGGCCCCTCGCTCCCACGAGAGGCCTTCACTGTTGGTGCGCCGCCAGGGACTCGAACCCCGGACCCGCTGATTAAGAGTCAGCTGCTCTAACCAACTGAGCTAGCGGCGCATGACTCACGCCGACCGCTTGATCTGTGTCTCGCGGGCGGCGACGAAGAAAATAGTACCTGGTCCGAAGGGGTGCTCCTGACCACCGGCCGGGGCGGTCGGGACGTCTAGATCGCCAGGGACAGCAGCACCGGCGCCGCGTTCCGGTTCAGGGCGTCCGCGGCCTGGCGCAGGCGGTGGGCGTCCTCCACCGGGAGGGACAGGGCCAGGCAGCCGACCGAGGAACCGGCGCTGATCGGGACGGCCGCGCAGACCGTGCCGACCGCGTACTCCTGGAGGTCGAGGTGGGGCACGGTCGGCGGCTGGGACTCCAGGCGGGAGAGCAGGAGCCGGTCGCTGGTGATCGTGCGCGAGGTGAGGCGGGCCAGCTTGTGGCGGGAGAGGTGGTCGCGGCGGCTGTTGTGGTCGAGCTGGCCGAGGAGGCTCTTGCCTATCGCGGTGGCGTGGGCCGAGTAGCGGAAGTCCACCCACTCGTTGACCACCGGGGTCGTGGGTCCGTCGGCGTACTGGGCGACCTTGACCTCGCCGTCGACGTACGTGCTGAGGTACACGGCCGCGCCCACCGAGTCGCGCAGCCGGTCCAGGGTGCGCTGGAGCTTTTCGCGCAGCGCCTGTTCCCGGCCCTGGGCGGAGCCGAGGCGGGTGAGCGCGTCCCCGGTGACGTACGCGCCGTCGGTGATCTGCTCGACGTAGCCCTCGCGGCGCAGCATCCTCAGGAGGGTGGTCAGCCGCTCCGGGGTGAGGCCGGTGAGCCGGGCGAGCTCGGTGTCGGTGATTCCGGTGGTGTGCCGTGCCACGGTCTCCAGGACGCGCAGGGCGTCCTGGGCCGAGTGGTACGGCGCGGTCGGCTCGTGCTTCAGCGCCACGGTGTTCCCCCTGCGCTCGCTCACTACTGGGCCGTAATCCGGACAGCGAATCTTTTCTACGATAACGGTCAAGAGGCTTGTTGTGAGCGGCTGTTGACGAGATTCCGACCCCGCCCCACCGCTCTCAACAGGGGCTCAGACACTCTGGCATATGCCGATGACATGACCCGACGCCGGGACCTCGGAGGTTGAACCGCGTTCAACCTCCGAAGCCTTCCCGAAGTCAGAGCACCGCGCTGAGAAATTCCCGTGTCCGGTCGTTCTCGGGCTCGCTGAAGATCTTCTCCGGCGGCCCCGACTCGATGACCCGGCCGGAGTCGAACATCAGCACCTGGTCCGAGATGTCCCTTGCGAAGTTCATCTCATGGGTCACGCAGAGCATCGTGATGTCCGTGGTGCGGGCGATGTCGCGCAGCACGTCGAGGACGCCCGCGACCAGCTCCGGGTCGAGCGCCGAGGTCACCTCGTCCAGCAGCAGCACCTGCGGCCGCATCGCCAGCGCCCGGGCGATCGCCACCCGCTGCTGCTGGCCGCCGGACAGCTGGGTCGGGCGGGCGTCGCACTTGTCGGCGAGGCCCACCAGGTCCAGCAAGTCGCGCGCCCGCTGCTCCGCCTCGTCCTTGGACAGGCCGAGGACGGTGACCGGGGCCTCGGTGATGTTGCGCAGCACCGACATGTTCGGGAACAGGTTGAACTGCTGGAACACCATCCCGATCTTCTTGCGGACCTCGCGGATCTGCTTCTCGGGGGCCGGGAAGAGCTGGTCCCCGGCGACCGTGATCGTGCCCTCCTCCGGCTTGGTGAGGGTCATCAGCAGCCGCAGGATCGTCGTCTTGCCGGAGCCGGACGGGCCGATCAGCGTGACGTGCTTGCCGGACTCGACGGAGAAGTCGAGCCGGTCCAGCACCGTGTTGGACCCGAAGCGCTTGGTGACGTGGTCGAAGCGGATCAGTTCGCTGCCGTCCACCGGCGGGTTGGCGCTCGCGTCGGGATCTTTCATCAGAGGGGTGTCAGCGGACAAGGCGTCGCTCCAGGGCTCGTACGAGAAGGGAGGCCGGGTAGGCGATGAAGATGAAGGCCACACCGATGACCGTCAGGGGCTCGGTGAACTGGAAGTGCTCCTGGGAGAACAGCCGTGCCTGGCCGAGCATCTCCAGGACGGTGATGGTCATCAGGATCGGTGTGTCCTTGAGCATCGCGATGACGTAGTTGCCGAGGGCCGGCACGACCCGGCGGATCGCCTGCGGCAGGATCACCACGGTCCAGGTGCGGCGCACCGGCAGGTTCAGCGCGGTCGCGGCCTCCCACTGGCCGGCCGGGACCGCCTCGATTCCGGCCCGGTAGACCTGCATCGTGTACGTCGAGTAGTGCAGCCCGATCGCGCAGATGCCCGTGGTCAGCGCGGGCCACGTCAGGCCCCACTCGGGCAGCACGTAGAAGAAGAAGAAAAGCTGCACCAGCAGCGGGGTGTCGCGGATGAACTCCGTGACCACCCCGACCGGCCAGCGCACCCAGCGGGTCGGTGTGCGCATCAGCAGTGCCCACACCAGGCCCAGCGCGAAGGAGATCAGCGAGCCGAGGGCGAGGATCTGCAGGGTGACCAGCAGTCCGTCCCAGAACTTCGGCATGAAGTCGGAGACAGCGCTCCAGTCCCAGGTCATGAGATACCTCCCGCGCCCGCGCCCGCTCCGACGCCGGTCGTCTCAGGACGGTGCAGCTCCTGCTCGGGCGTGCGCCCGACCTGCTTGCCCAGCCCTGCCTTGAGCTTGCGTTCCAGTCCGCGCATCCCCCGGGTGAGCAGGAAGGCGATGACGAAGTAGATCAGCAGGACGTACGTGTAGATCTCCGCGCTCTCCTGGAGTGCGAGGCGCACCAGGTTGGCGCTGAAGGCCAGGTCGCCCATGCCCATGACGGACACCAGCGCGGTGCCCTTCAGCAGCTCGATCAGCAGGTTGGAGAAGGAGGGGATCATCTCCGGCACGGCCTGCGGCAGCAGGACCAGCCGCATCCGCTGCCAGGGCGTGAAGCTGAGCGCGATCCCGCCCTCGCGCTGCGCCGGGTCGACGGCGTTCAGTGCGCCGCGCACGATCTCGGCGCCGTACGCCCCGTAGGTCAGGCCGAGTGCGAGCGTGCCGGCCCACAGGGGCACCAGCTGCCAGCCGAAGGCGACCGGCAGCACGAAGAACACCCAGAAGATCATGATCAGGGCGGAGGTCCCGCGGAACACCTCGGTGTAGAAGCCCGCGAGGAAGCGGACGATCCACAGCCGGTGCGTGCGGGCCATGCCGACCCCGAAGGCGACCGCCGCGGCCACCAGTCCGCTGAGGACCAGCAGCTGGACGGTGACCCAGATTCCGTGGAGTACGAGTTCCCAGAGTCCCGAGGTCATCCGCTCTTCCCTCCGCACAGCTCCTTGGCCGTGAGATCGGTCATCTCGGCCTTGGTGAACCCGAAGGGCTGCAGGATGCGGAACAGTTCGCCGCTTTCCTTCAGCTTGTGCAGCTCGACGTTGAAGGCGTCCCGCAGCCTGGTCTCGGTCGGCCGGAAGGCGAAGGCGCCCCCGTCGACATGGGGCTTGCCCTTGACGAGCGGTGCGAAGGCCTTGGTCGCCTCGGTCTTGGAGGACTTCTTGACGACCTCGCGGGTGGTGAGCGCCGTACCGGCGAAGACGTCGACCCGCCCCGCCTCCACGGCGTTCATCCCGGCGACCTGGTCCGGCACGATCAGGATGTCGCTCTCCTTGTACCCCGCCTCGACGGCGTACTGGATCTCTGCATACCCGGTACCGGTCGCGAACTTGGCCTTCTTCGCGACGACGTCCTTGTAGTCGTGCAGGCCCTTCGGGTTTCCCTTGCGCACGATGAAGGAATCGAGCATCTGGTAGTCGGGGTCGGCGAATATGACCTGCTGGCAGCGCTCGGGATTGACGTACATCCCGGCCGCGACGACGTCGAACTGCTGCGAGTTCAGGCCCGGAATCAGCGAGCCGAACTCCGTCGGCACGGCCTGCACCTTGTCGACGCCGAGCCGTTTGAAGACGACCTTGGCCAATTCCGGTGCCTCGCCGGTCAGTTCACCGTTCTTGTCGATATACCCGAAGGGGATCTCGCCCGCTATTCCCAGCCGTACGACACCTGCCGCCTTCAGCCGGTCGAGCAGTTCACCGCCTGCCGTCGTCGACGCGGTCGCCACGCGACTGCAACCCGCGGCGCCCAGCGCACCGAGCGCCGCCACCCCCGCGAGCAGCGACCGGCGGGTGGGTCCGGGTGTGTGTCTGTCGTTCCCAAAAGGTGGAGCCATGGCGGCGCGGCTACCCGAGAGCATGCGATGTATGCACCATGGGATGCATGGCTGACCGCTACATCGAAGTCTCGCTGGTCAAGCGTGGAATCACCTGCACGGCAAAACTGCTGGACGACCGCGCCCCTCTCACCTGCGCGGCCGTGTGGGACGCCCTTCCACTGGGCAGCGACGTCTATCACGCGAAATACGCCCGTAACGAGATCTACGCCCTTTTCCCGCCGTTCGCGGCATCGGAACCACCCCTGGAAAATCCGACAGTTACCCCGATTCCCGGAGATCTCTGTTATTTCTCCTTCGCGGGAACGGAACTCGGCACAAAGGCCTACGGCTACGACCGCGAGGTCCGCGCCGGCACGACCGTCGTGGACCTGGCCCTGTTTTACGAACGCAACAACCTGCTGCTGAACGCCGACGTCGGCTGGGTGCCGGGCATCGTCTGGGGCCAGATCGTGGAAGGCCTCGCGGAGATGGCCGAGGGCTGCAACGACCTCTGGCGGTCGGGGGCGGCGGGGGAGACGCTCAGCTTCCGCCGGACATGAGCGCGTGCGCCGCCCGCAGCACCAGATCGTCGCGGTGCCGGGCGGCCACCAGCTGCAGTCCGATCGGCAGGCCGTCCCCGTCGGTGCCGACCGGGACGGTCGCCGCGGGCTGCTGCGTCATGTTGAACGGGTACGTGAACGGGGTCCACCCCGTCCAGCGCCGGTGCCCCGAGCCCTTCGGCACCTCGGCGCCCGCCTCGAACGCGGTGATCGGCAGCGTCGGCGTGACCAGGAGGTCGTGGGACTCGTGGAAGTGGCCCATGCGGCGGCCGAGTTCCATGCGGACGTCCACCGCGGCGAGGTAGTCCAGCGCCGAGAGACGGGCGCCGACCCCGCAGATCTCCCGCAGCCCGGGGTCGAGCAACTTCCGCTGGTGCGGCCCGAGTTGCTGGGTCACCCGGGCCGCTCCCGAGAACCACAGGGCGTGGAAGGCGTCCACCGGGTCGGTGAAGTCGGGGTCGGTCTCGCTGACGTACGCGCCGAGTTCCGCCAGCCGCTCCACCGCCCGCCGCACCGCCGCGGCGACCGCGGGCTGCACGGCCACCTGGCCGCCGAGCGAGGGCGAGTACGCGACCCGCAGGCCCTTCACCCCGCCCGGCAGTGCGGCGACGAAGGAGCCGGGCGCGGCGGACAGCGCCGACCAGTCGCGGTTGTCCGGCACTCCGATCACGTCGAGGAGCAGCGCAGCGTCCGCCGCGTCCCGGGTCATCGGGCCCACATGGGCGAGGGTGCCGAAGGCGCTGGCCGGGTAGAGCGGGACCCTGCCGTACGTCGGCTTCAGGGCGAAGATGCCGCAGAAGGCCGCCGGGATACGGACACTGCCGCCGCCGTCCGTGCCCAGCGCCAGCGGCCCCGCGCCGAGGGCCACGGCGGCCGCCGCACCGCCGCTCGAACCGCCGGCGGTGCGGGCGGGGTCGTACGGATTGCGCGTGACCCCGGACTGCGGTGAGTCCGTGACGCCCTTCCAGCCGAACTCGGGTGTCGTCGTCTTGCCGATGAACACCGCGCCCTGCTCGCGCAGCCGGGCGACCGAGGGGGCGTCCTCGTCCCAGCTGCCCTTCTCCGAGATGGTGTTGGAGCCCTTGAGGGTCGGGGCGCCGCGCAGCAGCAGGATGTCCTTCACGGTCGTCGGGACCCCGTCCACCAGCCCCTTCGGCTCACCGCGCCGCCAGCGCTCCGTCGACTCCCGGGCCTGTGCGAGCGCCTCGTCGGCCAGCAGCCGCACGAACGCGTTCACCTCCGGCTGGATCCGCTCGGCCCGTTCCAGCGCGGCCCGCGTGGCCTCCTCCGGACTGAACTCCCCTTTGCGAAACCCCTCGACGAGTCGTGCGGCGGTCAGCTCGGTGAGCTCGAGGTCCGTCATCTGCCCTCCATCGCTAGGGCGGTTCAGCGTCCTGGTACGTACCCGCGTTTCTTGTCGACCACGTTCAGCAGCGGCCGGCCGGCCTCCCAGCGCTCGTACAACTCCACGAACTGCGAGCCGAGTTCGTCCCGCCAGCCGACCGTGTCACCGCTCATGTGCGGGGACACGATCAACCCCGGGACCTCCCACAACGGGCTTTCGGGGGTGAGGGGTTCGTGGTCGAAGACGTCCAGCGCCGCGCCCGCGATCCACCGCTTGGCGAGCGCCTCCGCGAGCGCGTCCTCCACGACCAGACCGCCCCGCCCGATGTTGATGAAACGGGCCGAGGGCTGCATCACGTCGAAGCGGCGCGCGTCGAACATGCCGTACGTCTGCTCGGTGAGCGGCGCGGCAGCGATCACCCAGTCGGCGCGGGCGATCAGCCGGTCGAGATCGTCGGGGCCGTGTATGCCCGTGTGCGGGGTGCGCCCGACGAGCGCGGTGGTGATGTCCAGCGCCTTGAGCGTGCGGGCGATCGTACGGCCGATGGGCCCGGACCCGACCACGCACGCGCGCGTGCCCGCCACGCGCTGTGTCTCCCGGTGCCGCCAGGTCCGCTCCCGCTGCAGCTCCCAGGTCCGCGGCAGATCCTTGGCCATGGTGAGGACGAGGGCCGCGACGTACTCGGCGATCGGCTGGTCGAAGATGCCGCGCGCGTTGGTCACCACTGTGTCGGACGCAGCGAGTTCCGGACACATCAGATGGTCCACGCCCGCGCTCGCCGTGTGCACCCAGCGCGGTCGCGGACCCCCGCCCGGCCAGGCGGCGCGCACGGCCCGGGACGCGAAGTCCCAGACCAGCAGCACGTCCGCGTGCGGCAGCCGCTCGGCGAGGGTCGACTCGTCGGCGTGCTCGATACGGGCGCGACCGGTGAGTCTGCCGAGGCGGGGGAGGGGTTCGGCGTCAAGGACGAGAAGGGTGGGGGTGGTCATGCGAAAGCCGTTTCTCGGGGCGGTTGCGGCCGTCTGACATGGGAGGTTTGACCACGCTCGCACCCGAACCTACCTTCGTCAACACGGGCGCTATGGGGGGTCCGTTGCTCCGCTGTTTCTCACGGTGAGGCGGTGGCTGCCATGGGCACCATGGACGTTTCATTTCTCGGTGGACCCCGCCCGCAACGCGGTGTCGGTGTGGTCGCCCCTTTCGACTTCGCGCTGGATCGAGAGCTCTGGCGCTGGGTCCCGGACGATGTCTCGCTCCATCTGACACGGACGCCCTTTGTGCCGGTCGAGGTGAGTCTCGACCTCGCGCGGCTGGTCAGCGAGCACGAGACGCTCGACGACGCGGTCCGCACCCTGACCGCGATCACACCCGAGGTCGTCGCCTACGCCTGCACTTCGGGCAGCTTCGTCGGCGGGATCGCCGGGGAGCGCGCGATGTGCGCGGCCATGACGCGCGCCGGCGCGGTCCCCTCGATCACCACCTCGGGCGCGCTCCTCGAGGCACTGGCGGCACTCGGTGCACGGCGGGTCGCACTCGTCACTCCGTACACCGTGTCGGTGACGCGCGCGCTGGAGGACTATGTCGCCGAGGCGGGCGTCAAGGTCACCGGCTGCGTGTACATGGGCCTGACCCGGCACATCTGGAAGGTCCCGTACCGCGATGTGGTCGCCATGGCCCACAAGGCGGTACGGCGCTCCGCCGACGTCCTGTTCATCAGCTGCACCAACCTGCCGACCTACGACGTCATTCCGCAGCTGGAGGCCGAACTGCGCATCCCCGTGATCTCGGCCAACCAGGTGACGATGTGGGCGGCCCTGGCCCGGCTGGGTACCCGGGCGGTGGGGCCGTATCAGGCGCTGATCGATCCGGCGGCGCGTTCCGGTCCCGTACTGCCGGAACTCCCGGACGGTGAACAGCAGCAGGAAGGCAGGTCATGACGGCACTCGGATTCCTCTATCCCGGCCATTCCGCCGAGGACGACTACCCGCGCATCGAGCAGCTGCTCGGCAGCGACATCCGCCTCGACGTCGTCCACACCGACATCGGCGAGGACGCGCACCGGGTCGACGCGCTGCTGAACATGGGCTCGGCCGAGCGGCTCGCGGCGGGAGTCGGGGAACTGCGCATGGCGGGCGCGGAGTCGGTCGTCTGGGCATGCACCAGCGGAAGCTTCGTCTACGGCTGGGAGGGTGCCCACGACCAGGTGCGCGCCCTCGCCCGCGCGGCCGGAATGCCCGCCTCCTCGACGTCCTTCGCCTTCGTGCACGCGCTGCAGGAGGTCGGGGCGCGGCGGGTGGCGATCGGCGCGACGTATCCCGAGGACGTGGCGGCGCTCTTCGCGGAGTTCCTGCGGGCGGGCGGCGTGGAGGTGACGTCGGTCCGCGGTGCCGGGATCATCACGGCGGCGGAGGTCGGCACCTGGGGCGAGGCGGAGGTGTTCCTGCTGGCGCGCGACGCCGACCGGGACGACGCGGACGCCCTCCTCCTCCCGGACACCGCCCTGCACACGGCGGCCCACATCCCCGCCCTGGAGAAGGAGCTGGGCAAGCCGGTCCTCACGGCGAACCAGGTCACCGTGTGGGAGGCGCTACGGCTTGCGGACCGCCGGGTGAACGCACCGAACCTGGGGGCGCTGTTCACCCGGGAGCCGATCGTCCAGGTGTGAGCAGCCTCCGGGAATAAAGCGGAGAGTGCCTCCTGTTATGGCCGTGCGCATACGGCGTCGTACCAAACAGGAGGCATCCACCGTGACGGCAGACGAGATCCGGGGCACCGCACAGGGCACCGCCCCCGTACCCCTCTCCGTACTGGACCTGGTCACCGTCGGAGCCGGCCGCACCGCCACCGACGCCCTGCACACCAGCGTCGCCCTGTCCCGCCTCGCGGAGAACCGCGGCTTCCACCGGTACTGGGTCGCCGAGCACCACTCCATGCCCGGCGTGGCCTCCTCCTCGCCCGCCGTGATCCTGGCCCACCTCGCCGCCCACACCGACCGCATCCGGCTCGGCTCCGGCGGCGTCATGCTGCCCAACCACGCGCCCCTCGTGATCGCCGAGCAGTTCGGCACGCTCGAGGCCATGGCCCCCGGCCGTGTCGACCTCGGCCTCGGCCGCGCGCCCGGCACGGACGGCGCCACCGCCGCGGCCCTGCGCCGCACCGAACGCCTCAACGAGGGCGCCGACGACTTCCCCGAGCAGCTCGCCGAGCTCACCCGCTTCCTGGACGACGACTTCCCGGACGGCCACCCCTACCGCCGTATCCACGCCGTCCCCGGCCCGGTCCAGGCGACCTCGCCCGGCGGCGTCCAGTCCCCGCACCGCCCGCCCGTCTGGCTGCTCGGCTCCTCCGGCTTCAGCGCCCGCCTGGCCGGCGTCCTGGGCCTGCCCTTCGCCTTCGCGCACCACTTCTCGGCGCAGAACACCATCCCGGCCCTGGACCTGTACCGGGAGTCCTTCCGCCCGAGCGAGGTGCTGGACGCCCCCTACGCCCTCATCGGCGTCTCCGCCCTCGCCACGGACGACGAGCGGGAGGCCCGCCGTCAGGTCCTGGCCGCCGCGCTCAACATGGTCCGCCTGCGCACCGGCCGCCCCGGCCTCGTCCCCACTCCTGAGGAGGCCGAGGCCTACGAATTCAGCCCGATGGAGCGGGACTTCGTCGACTCCTGGAACTCCAACGTCATCCACGGCACCGCGGACGAGGTCCGCTCCGGCCTCGACGACCTCCAGAAGCGCACCGGCGCCGACGAGTTGATGATCACGGGCAACGCCCACAGCGGGGACGTACGCCTGCGCTCGTACGAACTCATCGCCGACGCCTACGGGTTGCCGACCACCTGATCGCCGACGTGCGCGGCGGGCTCGGCGGGCACGAGCAGCTCGGAGATGCGATCCGGCGACACCGGCCGTGAGTACAGCCACCCCTGGCCGGTGTCGCAGCCGATCCGCCGCAGCCGGGTCGCCTGCGCCGACGTCTCCACGCACTCCGCGGTGACCGTCAGACCGAGCCGGTGGGCGAGCTGGATCATCGCCTCCACGACGACCTCGTCGGCCGGGTTCGGCGGGACGGCCCCGTCCTTGTCGCTCTCGTACTGGAAGCCCCGTACGAAGGAGCCGTCCAGCTTCAGCACCGACACCGGCAGCCGGCTGAGGTAGGCCAGGTTCGAGTAGCCCGTGCCGAAGTCGTCGATCGCGATGCGCACCCCCATGTCGCTGAGCGCCTGCAGCGCTTGCAGCGGCCGGCCCGCCGAGCCCATCACGGCCGACTCGGTGAGCTCCAGCTGGAGCAGGTGGGGCGCGAGGCCCGTCTCCGCCAGGGTCTCCGCGACGTCCGCGACCAGGTCCGAGTCCCAGACCTGACGCACCGCCACGTTGACGCTCACGAACAGCGGCGGCTCGTCCGGGTGGTCCAACTGCCACTGCCGCGCCTGGCGGCAGGCCGTGACGAGGACCCAGCGGCCCAGCGGCACGATCGAGCCGTCCTCCTCCGCCAATCCGATGAACCGATTCGGCGTCAGCACACCGAACTGCGGGTGGTTCCAGCGCACCAGCGCCTCGACGCCGTTCAGCCGGCCGTCCTCCATGCCCACCAACGGCTGGTATTCGAGGACGAATTCACCGCGCTCGATGGCGGGACGCAGCGTGGAGGCCAGGGCCTGGCGGGTCATGCGGTGGGCGTTGCGCTCCGGGTCGAACAGCGTCCAGCGGGCCTTTCCGTCGGCCTTCGCCCAGTAGAGGGTGGTGTCGGCCGCCTGCATCAGGGCAGTTGGCGTGGTCCCGACCGCGCGGCGCTCCACGACGCCGATCGACGCCGACACCGACAGCCGCCGGCCGTCGAGGTCGAAGGGCGCCTGGATCGCCTCCAGCACCGACTCCGCCAGCTCGGCCAACTGGTCCGTGCCCGTCGAGTCCTCCACCAGCAGCGCGAACTCGTCGCCACCGAGTCTGGCCACCAGCGGCGCGCTCGCTCTGGCGTAACCCGCCTCGTCCGCACAGCGCGTGAGCCGTTCGGCGACGGCGGCCAGCAGCCGGTCGCCGACGCGGTGGCCGAGCGTGTCGTTGACGGCCTTGAACCCGTCGAGGTCCAGGTAGCACAGCCCGATCCGGCCGGTGCCGCTCTCCGCGTACGACTCCGCCTCCAGCGCGGCCGTCAGCCGCTCGAAGAACAGGGTGCGGTTGGGCAGCCGGGTCACCGGGTCGTGCATCTCCAAGTGCCGCAGCCGTCCCTGGAGTTCACGGTGCGCGCTGATGTCGCTGAGAGACATCAGCAGGCAGCCGTCCTGACCGAGGGGCGTGACCGTGACCTGAACCCACACCGACTGCCCGTCGGGATGCTTCAGCCGGCGCGTGCAGCGCATCAGGGCCTCGCGGCCGCGCAGCATCTCGCGGTAGGCGTGCCAGTTGCGCGCGTCGGACGCCAGGTCCACCAGGTCGGCGGCGATACGGCCGGTCAGCGCGTCGGTGGCGGTGCCGAACAGGGCACCGAAGCCGTCGTTGGCGCCGACCACCAGGCCCTCGCGGTCGACGACCGCCATGGCCAGGGGGGCAGCCCTGAAGACCGAGTGGTACGCCGGCGGCTCCGTACGAGTCGCCTGCGGCTCGGTACGAGGAGACGCGTAGGTGTCACTCTCTGTAACGGCGGACCGCTCGAGGTCTGCCGCGGGCGCCGGCCCTTCGGACGTTCCGCTCACCGCTCGCTCCCGCAGTGCACTCGATCTCTGTCCGTGCAGGAAAGTGTGCCGATCATAGAGGCAGACCCAAGGGCCTTCCAGCCACAGTCCAGTGTCCCGGATTGAGTGGCACTTCTGACAGATCGTTTCTGCCCGCAGCTGGACGGGTTCTTGGGGCCCCCGACCATTTGTGACGTTCCGTGAGCGATTCGGGGGTGTCGGACCTGACGGTTTCCCGGCTCACTCACTCGTCCGGGGTAGGCAAACAGGGCGTAGTACGACAAATAAACACAAGCTGGGTGCGGTGTCCCGTGTACCGCTCCCGGAGGTCCCTGTGCCGCGTCAGTTCCCCCTCAAGGGATTCAGGGGCCCCCGACTGCGCAGCACCGCCGCCGTGTTCACCACCCTGTCCGCCCTCGCGGCGACCTCCCTGGTGACCGGGCCGTCGGTCGCCGAGCCGTTCTCGGCGGTGCCGTGCGCTCTGCAGCGCACCGACGCACACCACTCCGAGGGCCTCGACACCTGGAACGCCGCCTATCCGCGCCCGACCCGCGCCCTGAACGCGGTGATGGTCTTCCTGTCCTTCCCGGACTCGGTGCCGCGGACCACGCCCGCCGAGCTGACCGCCGACCACTTCCCGGCCACCAGCCGCTTCTTCGAGCAGGCCTCCTACGGCAGGTTCACCCTCCGCCCGCATCCGCTGAACCACTGGATCCGGATGCCGCGGGCGTCGACGTCGTACGCCATACAGCGCGACTGGAACGCCAAGAACCGTGACGCCTACCTGCATGACGCGCTGGCCGCCGCCGACCCCCAGGTCGACTTCTCCCGCTACGACATCGTGTACTTCGTCGCCGACCCGGACGCGCCCGGGGTGGACTCGGACGCGACGAAGGTCGTCAATCTCGACAGCCCACTGCACGCCGACGGCAAGGACATCCGGCGGGTCGTCACGGTCTTCGAGCGGCATCCGCCGGACCGGCTCGTCCTCGCGCACGAGACCGGGCACGTCTTCGATCTGCCGGACCTGTACCACCGGCCGGACGACGGCAAGGGCGACTGGGACACGTACGTCGGCGACTGGGACCTGATGGGCAGCCAGTTCGGGCTGGCCCCCGATCTGTTCGGCTGGCACAAGTGGAAGCTCGGGTGGCTGGACCCGCGGCAGGTGGTGTGCGTGCGGGAGGCCGGCGTCACGCGACTTACCCTGGAGCCGCTGGGCGCGGGGCCGGGCGTCCCGGCGACGGGCGTGGCGGGGCCGCCGGCCTTCGGGGTCGGGCACGGCACCAAGCTCGCGGTGGTGCGGACGGGGCCCGACAGTGTGCTCGCCTTCGAGGCGCGCGGTCCGGTCGGCAACGACACGGCGGTCTGCCGGGCGGGCATCCTCGTCTACCGGGTGCGCAGCGGCATCGAGTCCGGCACGGGCCCGATCGAGGTCGTCGACGCCCACCCGCACACCGAGGCCTGCTGGGAGAACTCCGTCTACCCACCCCTGGCGGACGCCCCGGTCGGCTTGGGCGAGAGCTTCACGGTCCCGGACACGCACGTACGGGTGGAGGTGGAGGGGCGGACGGTTTCGGGGGCGTGGACGGTGAAGATCACGTCCGAGTAGCCCTCGGCCGACGGCCACATCGGCTGACGGCCACATCGGCCGACGGTGAAGGGGGTGTGGGTGGCGGAGCCCCCACAACGCGCGGCGAAGCCGCGCAAAAACGACGATGGCGAGGCGGGTTCGCGCTTTCCGCGAACACGCCTCGCCATCGACATCGTGCGCCGCCAGGGACTCGAACCCCGGACCCGCTGATTAAGAGTCAGCTGCTCTAACCAACTGAGCTAGCGGCGCCTGCTGACGTCGTAGACCTTAGCATCCTGATCGGCGGGAGGAAAAATCGATATCCGGACCGCGGCGCGGGCCGCCCGCACGGCCGCCCAGAGCAGGATCTCCGGGCCCGGCAGCCAGGGGTGACGGGTGTCCGGGGCGACGAGCCAGCGGGAGTCGCCCGAGGTCGGGGTGGTGGGGGCCCGCAGGGCCGGCACGGTCACCGCGTCGCCGTTGCCGTGGCACAGCAGCGGCGGGATCGCTCCCGTACGGCCGATCTCCTCCCAGCGCAGCAGCGAGGGCAGCCGCTGGGCGGTGCCGGGGGCGGCGAACAGCAGCATGCGGCCCCGTAAGGTCGCCACCGGGCCCGAGCCCGGCCCCTCCTCCCACAGCCGGTCGACCATCCGGCGCCCGAAGACCGCGGGCGCGCTGACGACGTCGAAAGCGGAGCCGCAGGGCAGCACGACCGGGGCGTGGGGTCGCTCCTCCCACAGGGCGAGCGTGCTGCGCGGATACGTTCCGGCTGAGGCGAGCCAGGCGGCGCCGTCCGAGGTGACCCCGCAGACGTCGAATCGGTCGGAGAACGGATCGTTGCGTTCGCTGCTCATGGCATCTACATCTACCGGCCGTGAGCGCGCGGCTCCTGAGGGTTGCCGGAAATCGGGACAGGAGGGGGTGGCGAGGAGTATCTTGCCCGCCTGGCATATGCCAATCCGAAGTGGACCGTGTTCACACCGCTCACACGGGGTCCGCGGAGCCTCGTCCCTCGGCGCCGCGCATCAGGTCCCGGCCGAACTCGACCATCTTCTTGGCATAGTCCTCGGTCCATTCCGCACGTTCCGCGATGTCCGCCGGCGTCAGCCGGTCGAACCGCCGTGGGTCCGCCAGCTGCGCGGCCGCCATCGCCTGGTACTCCACCGCCCGGTCCGCCGCCGCGCGGAACGCCTGGGCCAGTTCCGTCGAGCGGGCCAGCAGCGCCCGCGGGTCGTCGATCGACTCCAGGTCGAAGAAGTGCTCAGGGTCGGAGGCCGCCTCCGCGGGCTCGAAGAGCAGGGGCGCGGGGCGTAGCCGCGGTTCGTTCCGACGCGGCGTGGGCTCCGCCATGTCTTCTCCTCCTCGTACGTCGCGGACGACCCGTGCGTGGCCGGGCCACCGTCCATTGTCCCGCGTCCGCACAAGAGGGCCGAGTGCCTCCGGCGGTATCAAGCTGTGAGGGGCGCGCGATGTTCCCGGGAACGGGTGCGCCGACCGTCACGGTCTCCAGGTCACCCGGTGCTTCGCCAGGCGCGCGAGCACCGCATGGTTCGCCTCCCAGCCGTCCGGGAACTTGATCAGCGTGCCCAGCTGGACCGGCTCCGTCGACGGATAGTCGTCCAGCAGTTCGCTCACCCCCGCGCGGCAGACCACGATGCAGGCGTGCCGGTGGCGGGAGGCGAGGACGCACAGGCGGCCCGTTTCCAGGTGGAAGGCGGTGGCGTCGGGGCGGCCGGAGAGGGGGTGGAGGACGACCGTGACGTCGTACTCGCGGCCCTGCAGGCGGTTCGCCGTGTCGACGGTGACCTCCGTGACGCCCAGCTCCGCGAGCGCCGCCCGCACCGCCGCCGCCTGGTCGCGGTGGGCCGTGCCGACGGCGATCCGGTCGGGGGTCAGCGGTGCGGGCTCCTCGGGTGCGCGCTCCGACGTGGCCGCACCGCCCCGGTCCAGCAGCCGCCGTACGACCGTCGCCACCGCGCGCACCGCCTCGGGGTCGGTGCGCGGGGTGTGCCGGGCGGGCAGCTCCAGCAGGCCCCAGCCGGACTCCGCGGCCTCGTCGATCACCTGGTCGGGGCCGGAGCCGTCCGAGGGGACGGCGAAGGTCAGGCCGCGGTCGCCGTGGTCGGTGCCGCTGCGGAACGGGGTGTACGGGTAGAACGCGTCGGAGACCAGAGGCGCGGCGGACGCGGGGAGGCGCCAGGACACCGGCAGGCGGTGCTGCGGCAGCTCGGGGTTGTGGGCCAGCAGGGTGGTCACGGCGGAGGCCGAGGGGTCGTACGACAGGCCCGCCCACTGCTCGCTGCCGACGATGGAGAAGGGGTCGAGCTGGCCCGGATCGCCCACGAACAGTGCCCGCTCGAAGAGGCCGGCCACGGCCAGCAGCGAGTCCGAGCGCATCTGGTACGCCTCGTCGACGATCGCGTGCCGCCACGGCTCGTCGACCTTCACATGGGCCCACTTGGCGGCCGTCGAGATCACGACCGCGAGCCCGGTCAGCTCGCCCGCCTTCGCCGACTTGCGTACGTTCGGCAGGTCGTCGAGCGCCTTGTCGTACGGGTCGGAGTCGCTGCTGTGCAGCCGGCCGACCGGCAGCTGCGGGCTCTTCTCCGCGAGACGCAGGACCAGGTCGTCCACCTGGGCGTTCGTCTGGGCGACGATCATCAACGGGCGCCCTGCGTCGGTCAGTTCGAGCGCCGCGCGCACGACCAGCGTGGACTTGCCGGCGCCGGGCGGGGAGTCGACGACCACGCCGCGGTCGGTGCCGTGCAGGGTGTCGTGGAGGATGTCGGCGGTGGCGCGGGCGGCCTCGGCGCCGGGGTCGAAGGCGGCGTCGGGGGTCACAGGACGTCCTCCTGGGTCACGGGATCGGCGGCCTCCGCGGCGGCCTCACCGGGCGGGCCGCCGTGCGTCCACGGCGTCTCCTCCGGGTCGGGCAGCTTAGGGCCGCCCCGCTGCTCGTGCTCGAAGAGGGTGAAGCAGAGCCGGTCGCCCTTCTCGGGCACGGACCCGGCATCGGGCTCCTTGCCGCGGCCCATCTTGTCGAGGATGCGCAGCACCAGCAGGGCGTCCCCGTCGTCGAGGGACTCGTACCCGACGAACTCCGCCGTCTGCGGCTTGCCGCCCAGCGAGCGGTACGCCTTGGCCCGCTCGCCCAGGTGCGGCCGGTCGTCCGTACGGACGGTGACCAGCGGGCGGGGGCTGGGGCGCTTGCTCTCGCTGTACGCCATCACGACGTCCGTGACCTCACCCGCGAACGCCTCCCCGGACAGCCGCCGCCCCGCCATCACCAGCGGGTCGTCGAGCGCCTCCTGGGCTTCCAGGCGGGCCTGCTCACGCTCGCGCGAGGCGAGCTTGTTCGCGGCGGTGACGGCGTCGTCGCGGCGCGGCTGCGGGGGCTCGCCCGCGGTGACGCGGTCGCGGTGGGCGGTGAACGACCAGCGGTCACGCGTCCATCGCTCCTCGACGTGCGCGCCGACGGGCAGTGCCCGCAGCAGGTCCAGGCCGTCCCAGACCTTCTCCCAGGTGGGCAGGGTGCGGCTCAGCACCAGGTCGCGGATCTCGCGCTCGGCGGCGGTGAGTTCACCGAGCCGGTCGTCGGCCTCCAGACCGTCCTCGGCGGCTGCGAGGGCGGTACGCGCGCGGTCGTAGCGCTCGATGGCGGGGGCGAGGAGCTTGTTGTCGAACACCGGGTCGGTGGCCGGTCCGGCGGGCGGGCAGAGCAGCTGGTCCTTGGGGCCGCGGGCGAGTTCGGCCTGGAGCGCCGCCTCCGCGCCCGTGCTGCCCTCCGGCGGGGCGATCCAGGCGAGCAGGGCGCCCAGATGCTGGTCCTCCAGGGTGGACTGGCCGGTGGCCCAGTGCCGGGCCAGGACGTCCGTCGTCGCCAGCAGGAGCGAGGAGCCGGGGACCCGGGCGCGCTCGCCGAAGTGGGTCAGCCAACGGCCGAGCAGCGGGACGCGCGGGGGAGCGGGATGCGGGGTCTCCGGGTCCTGTTCCGCCGTACGCCTGAAGCGCATGGAGCGGCCGAGCAGCCGTACGAAGTCGATGCCGGCGCGGCTCGGGACGATCAACTGGGGCGCGTCCGCGCACAGTTCGACCTCGACCTTGACCCGCTTGCCGGTCTCGGGGTCGGTCTCGTTGCGCTCGGCGGCCTCCACGGCCTCGGCGTGCGAGTCGATGTACGGCAGGACGACGTCCGCCAGCTCGGCCAGGAACGCGAACCTCAGGTCGCGGTCGCGCGGCTGCGGTACGACGAGCAGGCGCGGCGCGTCCCGGTCGGTGCCGACGAGCGCGCCGAGCGGGGCTCCGGCCTCACCGGCGGTGGTGAGCGGCACGAAGACCAGCGGCCGCTCGGACAGGTGGCGGTGCCGGACCGTGGCGGCGGGCTGGGCGCGGCCGGTGCGGACGGCCTCGAGGCGGGCGAGGGTGGAGATCAGCGACACGGGGTGACCTCCTGGCCGAGGGCTTCCGCGCGAAGCTGCGCCGCTCTCCGCAGCGCCGCCACCGCGGGGTCGTCCGGGTCGCCGGTCTCGCCGCGGGACGCGGACAGGACGTCCTCGACGGTCGTCAGGCCGCCCAGCTCGGCGCGGACCGAGCGGCCCAGGGAGGTCACCGCGCCGGCCGCGCGCGAGCGGTCGCGGCAGTGGAAGGCCAGCTCGCAGGAGGACAGGCACTCGGGCGCGTACGTCGCCGGGACCGATTCCACGGCGGACGTCAGCTCGTCGGCGGACAGCTCCGGGGAGAAGCAGGTGCCCTCGGGGAGTGTGTCGGCGATGTCCTCGATGCGGGTGAGGCGGGCCAGCTGGCGGCGGGTGACCGCACGCTGCTTGCGGATGTCGACGGCCGAGGCGGTGGGGAGGTTGGAGAAGTCCTTCGGGCAGACGAGGAGGACCCGGTGCCGCACCTCGGGGGCCGGATCGAGGCGGGCGGCCACCTCCTCAAGCGCCAGCACGTAGACCGCCGCCTGGCGGGCCGCCGCGCCCACCTTCGCGGCATCCGCCGAACCGTCCAGCATCGGGAAGGACTTGATCTCCACGACCGTCCAGCTGCCGTCCGGGTGGACCACCACCGCGTCCGGCTCCAGGAACGCGGGGGAGCCCGCCACATCGAGGGCGAGCATCGGGTGGTCGAGGAGCGTCCAGGTGCCGGGGGTGTCGGAGGCCTCGCGGAGGGCCAGTGCCGTACGGGCCGTGCGCCCCTCGGGGCCGGACGCCGCGAGGTCGGGCACGCGCGCGTCGGCCGGCGGTTCCGCGTGCCGGTCCAGCTTCTCGTGCACCAGCCGCAGCAGCTCGGCGCCGCCGTCCGCCTTGACCTTCGCCTCGAACGCGTTGCCCCGCGTGAACGCGAACTGCGACTGCCCGAAGACCGACGGGGAGCCCAGAGAGCTCGCCAGTGTCGCCTTGTTCACCCCGGCGCCGTCGAGGATCGCGCGCCGCTTGCAGCCGGGGTTGGCGGCGAGGGCGGCCAGGGCGCGCGCGTCCAGCGCCTTGGCCGGTACGTCGGGACCGCGCAGCTCAGCGAGCCGCTGCCGCAGCGCCTTCCCCGGCGTCCGTGGAAGAGGCACCGGGCTCGGCTCCGGATTCGATCCGGGACTCGCGCTGCCGTGGAATTCGCTCACCCGCGGAAGTCTGGCATCCGGCACTGACAATTGAGGAACCCGCGACCTGAGAGGTGCCTGCGCCGAGGGGCAGCAGCTCCTTGATCCGGTCCGCGCCCTGTATGACGTACGGCGTCAGGAACAGCCCGACGCCCATCACGGCCGCGCCCGCGACCGCGTCGAGGAAGTAGTGGTTCGCGGTGCCCATGACCACGATGGTGGTCAGCAGCGGGTAGGCGACGGCGGCGACCTTCGTCGCAGGCGTCCTGCCGTACCGCCACAGCATGACGCCGCACCACAGCGCCCAGCCCACGTGCAGGCTCGGCATGGCCGCGTACTGGTTCGTCATGCCGCCGAGGCCACGCGGAGCGCTGGCCTCGCCGCCCCACCAGCCGTACGAGCTGTACTGGGCCATCGTGTCCACGAAGCCGTGGCCCGCCGACAGCAGACGGGGCGGGCAGGTCGGCAGCAGCGTGAAGCCGATCAGGCCGAAGAAGGTCGACGTCATCAGCCAGGTGCGGGCCGCGCGGTAGTGCACGGCGCGCGACCTGAACAGCCAGACCAGGATCGCGGGCGTGACCAGGTAGTGCAGCGACGCGTACCAGAAGTCGGCCGGGACGCCGAGCCAGGCCTCGCGCGTGAAGAGCCGGTTCAGCGGGTGCTCGGCGTTGAGGTGCAGGAACTTCTCGATGCGCAGGATGTCCAGGCCGTGGTCGACGGCACCGGAGGTGTTGCCGCGGGCGAGGAGCCGGCCGGCCGAGTAGCAGGCGTACACCAGCAGGATCAGCGGGAGCTCCGTCCACCAGCGCAGGCGCGTGCGCGGGGCTGCTGCCTCGATGCCTGGTGTCTCGGTCTGCGGCATCCGATCGCCTCCCCCTTCGTTCTCGCGCGACGTCCGGTGGTCCGGTCGTGCCACTTTACGGCGTATGTGAGCGCCGCCCTCGGGCGCCCCCGGCCCTCAAAGACGCGAGGATCGCCCACCGGGTTGCCCTCACACAGCGTGCGCGATGATGGAGGTGTTCCGCCTGTGGTTTCTTTCGAAAGGGTCCCTCTCCTCATGGCACCGCGCATCCTGCTGGCCCGGCACGGACAGACCGAGTGGTCGCTGTCCGGCAAGCACACCGGGAGGACCGACGTGCCGCTCCTGGAGGAGGGCCGGCGCGGGGCCAAGCTGCTCGGGGAGCGACTGCACCGGGCGCCGTTCGAGGGCTTGCCCGGGGTCGAGGTGCGCACCAGCCCGCTGGCACGCGCGCGTGAGACGTGCGAGCTCGCCGGGTTCGGGGAGCGCGCTGGCGTCTGGGACACGCTGATGGAATGGGACTACGGCGCCTACGAAGGCCTGACGCCGGACGACATCCAGGCTGTGCGGCCCGGCTGGCTCATTTGGCGCGACGGCGTCCCGGAAGGCGAGTCGCTGGCCGAGGTGACCGCGCGGGCCGACGAGGTGGTGGCGTGGGCGCGCGACGCGGACCGGGACGTGCTGGTCTTCGCGCACGGGCACATCCTGCGGTCGATCGGGGCGCGGTGGTTGGGGCTGCCGATCGATTTCGCGGCACGGATCAGGTTGAACCCGACGTCGCTCTCGGTGCTGGGGTGGGCGTACGGGGAGCCGGCGATCGAGAGCTGGAACGACCTGGGGCACCTGGTCTAGGACCCCTCTGCCCGGCGTTACGTACGCGCGCGTGCCTCAAGCCATGCGCGGCACTGAGGCGTGGCGTTCCAGGAAGTCCGAGACGCCCGACGCCCGGCGGTGCGGCAGGAGCACCCTCGCCGTTCCCGCCAGCATCGTCTGGATTCGGGACGACTGGACCTGGTCCAGCAGGTCCAGTACGCGCATGCCCGCCGCCGCGGCCTCGTCCGGGCGGCCGCCTCTGGCGAGGTCGTCCGCGAGTTCCGCCGTGTACAGGGCGATGTTGCGGGTGAAGTGCGGGTCCTGCAGATGGGCCGCACGGCGCGCGTGGCGGGCGGCGCGGGGCCAGTCGCCCAGCGTCGACCAGCACTGCGCCTCCAGGCCCTCCAGTTCGGCCTCCCCGTAGAAGCTCATCCACTCGGGGTCGGCCTCCGTGGTGCCCCGCTCGTAGAGGGCCTGCGCGCGGGCCAGCGCCTGTTCGCAGCCCGTGCGGTCGGCGAGCCCGGCCCAGCCGCCCGCCTCGCGCAGCGCGAGCAGCGACATCAGGCGGGGCGAGCCCAGTGGGCGCGCGACGCGTTGTGCGGCCTGCGCGGCCCGGACCGCCTCGCGCGGCCGCCCGGCGTCACGCGCGAGGAACGCCGTGTTGCAGAAGGCGTGCGCCTCCAGGGCGTCGTCCCCGGTCATCCGGGCGGTCGCGAGCGCCTCCGCATAGTGCGAGCGCGCGTCGTCGAACCGCCCCGAGTCGTGCGCCAGCCAGCCCACGGAGATGGCGAGTTCACCCGCGCCCGAGTGCAGCCGGTCGGCGGTCGTCTGCCGGGTCGCCCCGGCGTCCAGCAGCGCATAGGCGGCACGCAACGGTTCCGACGCGCGCCGGTAGAGCCCGTCCGCGCCGTGCCGGTCGTCGAGCAGCCGGATTCTGCGTACGGCCTCCTCGAGCGCGTACGCGTCGCCCGTCCCGGCGCGGCGCACGGGGCGTCCCGCCGCCGCGGCGTCGAAGGCGAGCCCGATCTGGCCCAGCGAGGCGGCGGCCACGGTGGCGCCCCCGCCGGTCATGAATGCGCGACGCAGCACGTCGCTCTCCTCGTAGTTCTCGGGGTGGTTCTCGTGACGCGCACGGCCGTCGTGATGCTCATGCGGGTCGTCGGGATCTTGCGGGTCGTACGGGTTCAGCGGGTTGTGCGGATGCTGAACGTTCTGCGTGTCATACGGCTCGTACGCCCCTCCCGTCTCACCGGAGGCGTGCGCCCGGCGTCCGCGGACGGACGAGCGGGGCGCGAAGCCCAGGTCGGTGAGCGTGCGGCCGGGGAACATGTGCAGGAACACCCGTTCGTACGCGTAGTTGGGGCAGCGGATCTCGCCCGCCTCGACCCGGCCGACGTAACGCGCGTCGCAGCTGACCCGCTCACCGATCTCGCGCGCGGCCCGCCGCACCGCCGCGGCGAACTCGGCCGGCGAGCGCTGGCCGCGCAACTGCCGGAAGACGAGGTTCGGCCGCGGTGGCCGGGTGGGCTGGGGCTGAGACGAGGTCACCCTTGACGACGTCATGGCCGGGTCCTCTCGTGCGAACCGTCGAACCATGCCGGAATCGGAGGGAGTTGTCCGTGTAGCACCCCGTGTCCGGCGGGCAAGAACGTACCTGCTGTGTCCGACCCGCCACGCTGTGTTTGGCTACAAACCGGATATCTCATCCAGGATCTGCCATGAACTGCCATCCTTTGCGGCGGACTTCCGCCGTAGCCGTTGACGCGGTGAAGCGTTTACCCCTGTGGACCGGGAGCCACCCGACTCCCGACCCGCTTCGTTCAAGGAGGGGTTCCGTGGTGGAGACCGGGATGGAGACGAGCCGGAGCGTCGTTCCTCGCACGCCGTCGACGACGGTGGGGCACGCACCGACCCCGGAGCACAGTGAGCCGCCCCTTCCCGCGGGCGCGTGCGACCTCGTCACCGTGCCGTCGCGGCAGGGACTGGAGGCGGTCGACATCCTGCGGCGCGGAGCCTGCGAGGCGGTCGGTCCCGTCCTGCACGACGACGGCGGCCGCACCCTCGGCTTCGTGGTACCGCCCGGCACGGCCGCCGCCTGGGACGTCCCCGGCAGCACCTGCACGGAGACCAACGGTCGCGGCCTCAGCCTGAACCCCCAGCCCCCCGTCGAGGGCTCCGACTGGCTGCTCCCGCCCGGCGAGGCCGACCTCGCCACCGACCCGTCGGTCCTGCGCGCCGCACTGGGCGAGGCGGCGCGGATCATCGCGGCGGCCGACAACTGCAGGTGACGCCCGGAACCGGGCGGACCCTGCGCAGGCGTGGCCCCACGCGGCTGCCGATAATGGCCCAATGGGGAAGTCCAGGAACGCCCGGCGGGCGAGCGGGGCCGTCGAGGCCGTCGTCGAGCCCGTCGACGGCGGGCTCGCCGAGCTGATACCCGACCGGGACCGGTCGCGGGCCTGGACGCTGCTGATCGACGGGGCGCCGCAGTCGTACGTCGATCTCGACGACCCCGCCCACCTCTCCTTCGAGTACCAGCGCCGGCTCGGGCACGTCATCGACCTCGTCGCACCGGCCGGGAAACCGGTCCATGCCGTGCACCTCGGCGGCGGTGCCTTCACCCTCGCCCGCTATGTCGCCGCCACCCGCCCCCGCTCCACCCAGCAGGTCGTCGAGCGCGACGCGGCGCTGGTCCAACTGGTGCGCCGGGAGCTGCCGTTGGAGGCGAACGCCCGGATCCGGGTGCGTGCCCTCGACGCCCGCGAAGGGCTGGCCAAGGTGCACGACGGCTGGGCCGACCTGATCATCGCCGACGTCTTCAGCGGCGCCCGCACCCCCGCCCACCTCACCTCCACCGAGTTCCTCGACGAGGTCCGCCGGGCCCTGAAGCCGGGCGGCTGCTACGCCGCCAACCTCGCCGACGGCCCGCCGCTCGCCCACCTCCGCGGCCAGATCGCCACCGCGGCCGCCCGCTTCCCCGAACTCGCCCTGGTCGCCGACCCGACCGTGCTGCGCGGCAAACGCTTCGGCAACGCGGTCCTGGTCGCCTCCGACACCCCGCTGCCGATCGCGGAACTCACCCGCCGCGCCGCCTCCGACCCGCACCCCGGCCGCGTCGAACACGGCCGCTCCCTTGTGGACTTCACCGGCGGGGCGCAGCCGGTGACGGACGAGGCGGCGGTCGCCTCACCGGCGCCGCCGCCCTCGGTGTTCCGCTAGCGGAGAGCCCCGAACTAGTAGTTCCCGATCTCCACATGCGGCGGACCGTCGTGCCAGGTGCAGATCACCGACACCTTGTCCGTACCCGAGGTGAACTCCACGCGGATCCAGGTGTCCGTCTTCCACGTCTGCATCGACCAGCCGGTGGCCGGGATCGCCATCACGAGCGACGCCGAAGTCCTGCCCAGGTCGAAGACGGCGCGCCCGCCGTCGGTGTCGTAGCTCTTGACCTGGCCGGATGCGGAGGGGGAGGTGGACGGGGTGGGGCTCTTCGACGGGGTCCTCGACGGGGTGGGGGTGGGCGTCGGGGACGGCTTGACCGACGCGGTCTCCGACGGGGAGGGCCGTGCGGTCGACGACGCCAGCGGCTTCGACTCCTGCGTGGTCGCGTCCGCCGCCGTGATCGGCAGGGCGCGGGGCGGGTCGTAGGCCGTGCCCGCCATCACCGTGTGGACGCCCCACCACGACAGCGTGACCGCCGCGCCCGTGGCGAGCGACCAAGCCAGTACGTGTACGAGTCCTCTGCGCATCGCGGGCCATACTGCCTCACGCGTCCCACGAGCCGCACACGGTCGGAGTTATCCACAGGCTCCGATGAGGGCCGCCCGCAGGGGGTACGGTGCCGCGCATGGCAAGTGTGCTCGTGGTCGAGGACGACCAGTTCGTACGCTCGGCGCTGATCCGGCACCTGACCGATGCCGCGCACACCGTGCGCAGTGTCGGGACGGCGCTGGAGGCGCTGCGCGAGGTCGCCCATTTCCGTTTCGACGTGGTGATCCTGGACCTCGGTCTGCCCGATCTGGACGGGTCCGAGGCCCTGAAGATGCTGCGCGGGATCACCGACGTCCCTGTGATCATCGCCACCGCGCGGGACGACGAGACGGAGATCGTCCAGCTGCTGAACGCCGGCGCGGACGACTACCTGACCAAGCCGTTCTCGGTCGAGCACCTGTCGGCGAGGATGGCGGCGGTGCTGCGCCGGGCCCGTACCGCTCCCGGTGACGCCCCGCCCTCCAGCGTCATCCGCGTCGGCGGCCTCACCGTCGACCCGCTGCGCCGTCAGGCCGAGCTGGACGGCGTGCGGCTCGACCTCACCCGCCGCGAGTTCGACCTGCTCGCCTTCCTCGCCGGCCGGCCCGGCGTCGTCGTACCGCGCAAGGAACTCCTTGCAGAGGTGTGGCAGCAGTCGTATGGCGACGACCAGACCATCGACGTCCATCTCTCCTGGCTGCGGCGGAAGTTGGGCGAGACGGCGGCGCAGCCACGCTATCTGCACACCCTGCGGGGCGTCGGTGTGAAGCTGGAGCCACCCGGTGGATCGGAGCCGCCGCGATGAGATGGGCACTGGTCAAGGTCTGTCTGGCGGTCACCGCCATGGTCGTGGTCGCCTTCGCGGTGCCGCTCGGGCTCGTCATCAAGGAGATGGCCCGGGACCGCGCGTTCTCCAACGCCGAGCGGGAGGCCGCGGCGGTCGCGCCCGCGCTGTCCATCACCACCGAGCGCGACCAGCTGGAGCGGGTCGTCGCCTCGGCGGGCTCGGACTCCGGGATGGCCGTGCACATACCGGCGGCCGGCGACCAGGCGGCCCTCGACATCGGCCGGCAGCGCGCCGCCGACGGCGACATCGCGACCGTGCGCAAGCTGGGCCGCGCCTCCACCACCGAGGTCTCCGGCGGCTCCACGCTGCTCTCCCCGGTCGCGCTGAGCTCCGGTGAGATAGCGGTCGTCGAGGTGTACGTCCCCGAGGCCGAGGTCAGCAACGGCGTGAGTACGGCGTGGGCGGTGCTGGCCGGTGTGGGTGTCGCACTGATCGTCGGCTCCGTCGCGGTGGCCGACCGGCTGGGTGTGCGGATGGTGCAGCCCGCCCAGCGGCTGGTCGAGGCTGCGCACGAGCTGGGGGAGGGGAAGCTGGGGTCGCGGGTCCCGGAGGAAGGGCCGACCGAACTGCGGCTGGCCGCGGTCGCGTTCAACTCCATGGCCGACCAGGTCGTGCAACTCCTCGCCAATGAGCGGGAGTTGGCGGCGGATCTGTCCCACCGGCTGCGGACGCCGCTGACCGTGCTGCGGCTCAACGCGGCCTCACTCGGGGACGGGCCCGCCGCCGAGCAGACCCGGGCCGCGGTCGCCCAGCTGGAGCGCGAGGTCGACACCATCATCCGCACGGCCCGGGACGCCAAGCCGCAGACCGCGGCGGCCGGGCCCGGTGCCGGGTGCGACGCGGCCGAGGTCGTCCGGGAGCGGATGGGGTTCTGGTCGGCGCTCGCGGAGGACGAGGGCCGCAAGTGGCGGGTGGCCGGCGCCGACCGGCCGGTGCGGATACCCGTGGCCCGGGCCGACCTCGCGGCCGCACTGGACGCCCTGCTCGGCAACGTCTTCCGGCACACCGCCGAGGGCACGGCCTTCGCGGTCGACCTGCACAACGGCGAGGACGCGGTGATCGTCCTCGTGTCCGACGCGGGCCCGGGCATAACCGACCCCGAGGCGGCGATGGCGCGCGGGCGCGGGTCGGGCAGCGACGGCTCGACCGGGCTCGGCCTGGACATCGTGCGGCGGCTCGCGGAGGCGACCGGCGGTGACGTCCGGATCGGCTCGTCGGTCCTCGGCGGCACCGAGGTGCGGATCTGGATCCAGCTGGACGGGCGGGTACGGACGCCGGGCGGGCGGGGGCATCGATCGGTGCGGCGCCGTAGGCGGGCGGTCGCGAAGTGACCGTGGGTGGCAAATTGGTCTCTACCTTTAACCGTCCCCGATCCCTTCCTTAAGCGCACCCTAAGATCCCCAACCCCCGTCCGGATCAGGCGCTTTGCCCGATTCCGGATCGCTAGCGTGCTGCCGCACCCGACCCCCGAAAAGTGAAGGCAGACACGTGATGAGCACGCACCGGCGCAAGGTGAGCGGTAGAAACAAGGTGATCGGCGGGGCGGTCGCCGCGGCCGTGATCGGTGGCGGTGCGATTCTGCTCACCGGCACCGCGCAGGCGGCCGGCATCGGCGCCGCGTACACCAAGACCAGCGACTGGTCGACGGGTTACACCGCGCAGTACGTCGTCACGAACAACAGCGGGGGGACGGAGAAGACCTGGAAGCTGGAGTTCGACCTGCCCTCCGGCTCGAAGCTCAGCTCGCTGTGGAACGCGGAGTCCAGCGTCAGCGGGCAGCACGTCACCGTGACGCCGGCCAAGTGGGACACCGACGGCCTCGCGCCCGGCAAGTCCGTCACCGTCGGCTTCGTCGTCAACGGCAGCGCCGATCCGAAGAGTTGTCTCATCGACGGCGCCAAGTGTTCCGCGGACGACGGCCCGACGCCGGAGCCGAGCGGCCGCCCGACGCAGTCCGCGACGCCGACGCCGACCTCCACTCCCACGGCCACGCCGACGAAGACCGCGACCCCCACCCCGACGCCGACCCCGTCCCAGAGCTCCGGCACCGGCACCACCGCGAGCGCCGGCTTCGCCCCCTACGTCGACACCTCGCTCTACCCGGCCTTCGACCTGCTCGCGAGCGCCGAGGCGACCGGCGTGAAGAACTACAACCTCGCCTTCATCACCGACGGCGGCGGCTGCACACCCAAGTGGGGTGGGGTGAGCGACCTCGGCAGCGACGGCGTGGCCTCGCAGATCGGCGCGCTGCGCGCCAAGGGCGGCGACGTCCGCGTCTCCTTCGGCGGCGCGTCCGGCTCCGAGCTGGCGACGACATGCTCCTCGGCGGACGCGCTGGCTACGGCGTACGGCAAGGTCGTGGACGCGTACAAGCTGACCAAGGTCGACTTCGACGTGGAGGGCGGCGCGCTGCCCAACACGGCGGCGAACACCCGGCGGGCGCAGGCGATAGCGAAGCTCCAGGCCCAGCATCCCGACCTGGACGTCTCGTACACCCTCCCGGTCATGCCCGAGGGCCTCACCCAGGACGGCGTGAACCTCCTGTCCAACGCCAAGTCCAACGGCGTGAAGATCGACAGTGTCAACATCATGGCGATGGACTACGGCGCCTCGTACAGCGGCGACATGGGCACGTACGCCGAGCAGGCCGCCACCGCCACGCAGGCCCAGGTCAAGAGCGTGCTCGGCCTCTCGGACTCCGCTGCCTGGAAGGCGGTGGCGGTCACCCCGATGATCGGCGTCAACGACGTCTCGTCCGAGATCTTCAAGGTCGACGACGCCACCCAGCTGGTGAACTTCGCCAAGTCCAAGGGCCTGGGCTGGCTGTCCATGTGGTCCGCCACCCGCGACAAGCAGTGCGACGGCGGCACCAAGCCCACCGCCGACGCGACCTGCAGCTCGATCACCCAGGACAAGTTCGCCTTCTCGAAGGCGTTCGGCACCTTCAACTGACCACTGCGCAACGGGGGTCGACGCGCCCCGGCCGGTCTTCCCCCCATCCGGCCGGGGCGCGCACCGCTGTTCAGAAGGAGCCCGGCGGTCAGGCTCGGTCGCCCCGCCGCGTTGCCATGGGTGAAGAACCGGGGTGCGGCGCCCCCCTCGGCCGCCGCACCCCGCCCCCCGCTCCTGGGCCCCCGTCAGTCGGCCTCCACCGAGGGCAAGGTCCCCGTCCGCGCCGCCTGCCCGTACCAGAGGGCGCTCGACTTCGGCGTACGCGCGAGGGTCGCGTAGTCGACGTACACCGCGCCGAAGCGCTTCTCGTAGCCGTACGCCCACTCGAAGTTGTCCAGCAGGGACCACAGGTAGTAGCCGCGGACGTCCGCGCCGTCGGTGATCGCACGGCGCACCGCCGAGAGGTGGCCGTGCAGATAGGCGGTGCGCTCCGGGTCGTGGACCCTGCCGTCGGGGTCGGGCTTGTCGTCGTAGGCCGCGCCGTTCTCGGTGATGTAGAGCGGCAGGCCCGGGGCCTCCCTCGTGTAACGCATGATCAGCTCGTGCAGGCCCGTCGGGTCGATCGTCCAGCCCATCTCCGTGCGCTCGCCCGGCGTCTGGTGGAAGGCGACGTCGTCCGCGCCCGGCCACGGGGAGTGGTCGCTCGCGCCGTGGCCGTCGGCGCGCGGACCGCTCGCGTCCGGGTCGGTCGTCGAAACCAGCGTCGGTGTGTAGTAGTTGAGGCCCAGCGCGTCCAGCGGCTGGTGGATCGCGCGCAGGTCGCCGTCGAGGACGTAGGACCAGTCGGTGATCAGCTCGGTCGCCGCGAACAGCGACTCCGGGTACGCCCCGTGCAGGATCGGGCCGTGGAAGACTCCGTTGGCCAGGTCGTCGATCTTCCGCACCGCCGCCAGGTCCGCCGGGTCCTGCGGCGAAAGCGGCCTGACCACCGAGGAGTTGAGGCTGAGCGCGAGCGAGTTGCGGGCCGGCATGACCGAGCGGAGGGCCGAAGCGCCCAGCCCGTGCGCCAGGTTCAGATGGTGGGCGGCCCGCAGCGAGGCCTCGGGGTCCGTCCGGCCCGGCGCGTGCACCCCGGAGCCGTAGCCCAGGAAGGCGCTGCACCACGGCTCGTTGAGCGTGATCCACTGCTCCACCCGGTCGCCCAGCGCCTCGCCCACGATCTGCGCGTACTCGGCGAACCGGTACGCCGTGTCCCGCTCCGGCCAGCCGCCCGCGTCCTCCAGCTCCTGCGGCAGATCCCAGTGGTAGAGCGTGACGGCCGGCTTGATGCCGTGCTCGAGCAGCTCGTCCACCAGCCGCCGGTAGAAGTCCAGGCCCACCTGTACCGCCGGGCCCCGGCCGGTGGGCTGCACCCGCGACCAGGAGATCGAGAAGCGGTACGCGGACAGGCCCAACTCGGCCATCAGCGCCACGTCTTCGCGGTAGCGGTGGTAGTGGTCGACAGCGATGTCACCGTGCTCGCCACCGGCGGTCTTGCCCGGCGTATGACTGAAGGTGTCCCAGATGGAGGGCGTACGGCCGCCCTCCCGCACCGCCCCCTCGATCTGGTACGCGGACGTCGCGGCGCCCCAGAGGAAGGAGGGGGGAAAGGTCACCGTGGTCGCCGGGTGTGCGGACTCAGACATGGAAGCGCTCCCATAAGAGGTCGTTCAGACCGAAGAGTTGGAGGGGGGAGGAGGGGGCCGAGGCGGCGCTGACCCGGCCCCGAAGGGACGTACGGCAAAAGCGATATGACGAACCGTCAGCCCTTGATCGCACCCTGCATGATGCCGCCCACGATCTGCTTGCCGAACAGGATGAACGCGATCAGCAGCGGCAGCGTGCCCAGCAGCGCGCCCGCCATGATCACGGCCTGGTCGGGGACGTAGCCGGTGCCGAGGGAGTTGAGGGCGACCTGCACGGTCGGGTTCTGCTGGTTGAGGGCGATGATCGGCCACAGGAAGTCGTTCCAGGCGAACACGAAGGTCAGCAGGCCCAGGACGGCCATCGCGGGTCGTGCGGCCGGGAAGACCACGTGCCACACGACGCGCAGGCTGCTCGCGCCGTCCACTCTCGCCGCCTCGATCAGCTCGGTCGGCAGCGCCTGCACCAGGTACTGCCGCATGAAGAACGTGCCGAAGGCCGTCACCAGGGTCGGGAGGATCACCGTCTGCAGCTGGTTCGACCAGCCCAGGTCCGCCATCCACAGGTACAGCGGTACGACGGCCAGCTGCGGCGGGATCATCATCGTGCCGATGGTCAGGAGCAGCAGCACGCTCGAGAACCGGAACCGCAGCTTGGCGAAGGCGAACCCGGCGAGCGTGGAGAAGACCACCGTACTGACGGTGATGGTGCCCGCGACGAGCACGCTGTTGAACATCGCGGTGCCCAGGCCCGCCTGGTCCCACGCGGACTGCATGTTCTTGAACAGGTTCCCGCCGAACCACAGCGGCGGCGGCGTCTCGGCCAGCCTCCGGTCGGTGCGCGAGGCCGCGATCGCCGTCCACACCAGCGGCGCCAGCGAGATCAGCGCGAAGACGGTCAGGACGATGTACGTCACCGGGCCGGCGTGCAGCTGCTTGCCCGCGCCCATCACCCGGCGGCCCCGGTCCTTCTTCGGCTTCTGGACCTGAGGCAAGGTCAGTTCACTGGTGGTCATTGGGACTTCCTCAGGCGTCGGGTGAACAGCAGATTGATCACGGCGACGATCAGCAGGATCAGGAACATCGACCAGGCGATCGCGGACGCCTTGCCGAGGTTGCCGATGATCCAGCCCTGGTCGTACATGTACAGACCGAGCGTCTGGTACTGGTGCTCGGAGCCGCCCTTGGACCCGCTGACCCCGCCGAACAGCAGGGGCTCACCGAAGAGCTGGGTCGCACCGATGGTCGACACCACAACGGTGAACAGGATCGTCGGGCGCAGCTGCGGGATGGTGACGTGCCGGAACTGCTGCCAGCGGTTGGCGCCGTCGATCGCCGCCGACTCGTACAGGTCGGTCGGGATCGCCTGCATCGCCGCCAGATAGATCAGCGCGTTGTAGCCGGTCCACCGCCAGATCACGATCGACGACACCGCGAACTGCGAACCCCAGTCGGACTCACGCCAGTTGATCGGATCGATCCCGACGAAGTGCAGCAGCCAGTTGATCATGCCGCCGTCCCACGAGTACAGCAGCGTGAAGACGAGGGTCGCCGCCGCCACCGAGGTGGCGTACGGGGTCAGCATCACGACCCGCCACACGGTCGAGCCGCGCAGCCGGTAGTTGAGCAGGTGCGCAAGTCCGATCGCCGCCATCAGCTGGGGCACGGTCGAGATCACACCGATGGTGAAGGTGTTCTTGAGGGCGTTCCAGAAGAAGTCCGAGCTGAGCAGGTTCTTGTAGTTGTCCAGGCCCGCCCAGGTCTGGGTGTCCAGCGAGGACAACTGCACGTTGTGCAGCGAGTACCACGCCGTGTACAGCAGCGGGACCAGCGAGAAGGCCCCGAAGATGATGAAGAAGGGGGCGATGAACGCGTACGGGGACGCCTTCATGTCCCAGCGGTACAGCCGGCTGCGCCACGAGTCGGGACCCGGGGGCGGTGTACCGCGACCGTGAGCGCCCCGGGCCGCGCCCGGCGGGGTGCCGGGCGCGGCCTCGGCGCTCGACGCGGGATGCGCGAGTGCCTGCTTGGAGCTGCTCACTGGCCGAGCACGTCCTTGATCTCCTTGGACGCGGCGTCCCAGCCCTGGTCGGGGGTCTTGCCCTTCTGCTCGACCTGGAGGATGCCGACGTCGGTGATCGCGGTGTTGATCGGCTGGTCCTTGATGCCGAAGTACTGGACCGGGATGGTCTTCGCCGAGTCGGAGAAGATCTGCGTGATCGGCGCGTTGTCGAAGTACGCCGTGGTGTCGGCGGCCGGCTTCAGGGTCGAGTACGCCGACGGGGTCGACGGGAAGCTGGCCTGCTTGGCGAAGACCTTCGCCTGCTGCTCGGGCGCGGTCAGCCACTTCGCCAGGGCGACGGCCTCCTTCTGGTGCTTGCTCGCCGTCGGCACGCCGAGGAAGGAGCCGCCCCAGTTGGACGCGGTCGGCGCGGCGGCGACGTCCCAGTTGCCCTTGCCCGAGTCACCGGACTTCTGCTCGATGTAGCCGATCATCCAGGCCGGGCAGGCCACCGTGGCGAAGGTGGCGTTGGCGTAGCCCTGGTCCCACGGCTTGTCGAACTGCTTCAGCTTGGCCGACATGTTGCCGGTCGCCACCGACATCGCGACGTCCCAGGCCTTCTTCACGCCGTCGGACTTGTCCCAGATGACGTTGCCGTCCTTGTCGTAGTACCGCTCGCTCCCGCCACCGAGAGCGGCGTTGTAGACGGAGGAGGCCGAGTCCACGAACTTGGTGCCCTTCGGCGCCTTCTTCATGTACTCCTTGCCGACGTCGACGTACTTCGCCCAGTCGCCCTTCCACTGCGCGGCGAGCTTGGTGCGGTCCGTCTCCAGGCCGGCCTTCTTGAAGAGGTCCTTGCGGTAACAGATCGCCATCGGGCCGACGTCGGTGCCGAGCCCGATCAGCTTGCCGTCCTTGGTGGTGGCCTGGGCGTTCTTCCAGTTCAGCCACTGGGACTTGTCGACGTCCTTGCCGAGGTCGACGAACTTGGCGCCCTGCGTCTGCACGGCCTCGGTGACGTTGCCGACCTCGATCGCCTGGATGTCGTCGGTGCCGGAACCGGCCTGCAGACGGGTGAGGACCTTCGGCCAGTAGACGTCGGTGCGGGTGGTGACGTTCTCCTTGATGCTGATGTCCGGGTGCAGCTTCATGTACTCGTCGTAGAGGCCGGCCTGCTTGTAACCGAACACACCGAAGGTGCCGACGGTCAGCGTGGTCTTGCCCTTGGCGTTGCCGCCGCTGTCGTTCGACGAGTTGTCGTCCGAGTCCTTGGAGCAGCCGGCCAGCAGCCCCGTGGTCAGCGCGGCCACGGCCGCGAGGGCCATAAGCCTGCGGGACCGTCGGGTACTCGTGCCCATTTGCGTCCTCCTGTTGCCTGACGTGCCGACCCCCCGGCCAACTGCATTGGTTGGGCCCGTTCGTACTCGCTGCGGCTCGGGCGGGGAACGTGCGGGATGTGTATGTGTCAGGTACTGTGGGAGCGCTCCCACAAGTGATGTGTTGAAGAGTCGTCGGTTCGGGCGGGGGTGTCAAGGGAGCGGACGCGGAGTTATGCGTTCAGTTATCGGGACGTTAACTGGAATCCGAGAGTCCGTGATCCGGTCTCCTGAAGGGGGCCGGGCGGCATGGGGCGGTGGCTCCCGCCGTGCCGGTCGTCGCAGCCGGCAGGACTGTTAGATTCCAGGCCAACGTAGGTGCATGGGAGGGCGGAGCCAATGGCAACAAGCCACGGAGCGCGCGGCCGAAGCGGTGGCCGGCCCACCCTCGAAGAGGTCGCCGCCCGCGCCGGCGTGGGCCGCGGCACGGTCTCCCGGGTGATCAACGGCTCGCCCCGGGTCAGCGACGCGACCCGCGCGGCGGTCGAGGCGGCGGTCGCGGAGCTCGGCTACGTCCCCAACACGGCGGCCCGGGCCCTCGCGGCGAACCGCACGGACGCGATCGCCCTGGTCGTCCCCGAGCCGGAGACCCGCTTCTTCGCGGAGCCGTACTTCTCGGACATGCTCAAGGGCGTGGGGGCCGAACTCTCCGACACGGAGATGCAGTTGCTGCTGATCTTCGCGGGCGGCGACCGCGAGCGCCGCCGCCTGGCCCAGTACCTGGCCGCGCACCGGGTGGACGGTGTCCTGCTGGTCTCGGTCCATGCGGACGACCCCCTCCCGGACCTGCTGGCCCAACTGGAGATCCCGGCGGTGATCAGCGGCCCCCGCTCGGCCGCCGAGACCCTGACCTCGGTGGACTCCGACAACTACGGCGGCGGCCGCTCGGCGGTGGAGCACCTGCTGACCCGGGGCCGCCGCAAGATAGCCCACATCACCGGCCGCCTCGACGTGTACGGTGCCCAGCGCCGCGTCGACGGCTACCGTGACGCCCTGAGCGACGCCGGCCACGAGGCCGACGAACGCCTCATCGAACCGGGCGACTTCACCGAGGAGGGCGGCCGCCGGGCGATGACGAACCTGCTCGCCCGCCACCCCGACCTGGACGCGGTCTTCGCCGGCTCGGACGTGATGGCGGCCGGCGCCCGCCAGGTCCTGCGCGAGGAGGGCCGCCGCATCCCCGACGACGTGGCCCTCGTCGGCTACGACGACTCGGCCATAGCCCGCCACATGGACCCACCCCTCACCAGCGTCCGCCAGCCCATCGAGGAGATGGGCCGCCGCATGATCGACCTCCTCCTGGAGGAAATCGCCGACCGCAGGCCTGCGGTGTCGCGGGGGTTGGAGCGGCGGCAGGTGGTACTGGCGACGGAACTGGTGACGCGGACGTCTTCCTGATCACTGCTGTGGCTGTACGGCGTCCCAGCCCGTCTCCAGCAGATCGAACGCCGCGTTGACCGTGCCCACCGGGTCGGACGAGGCGCTGCCCAGGCTGCGGGCCTCCAGGGCGAAGTGGGCCAGGGCCGTGCATCGGGGGTCGTCCGCGCCGGTGCCGGTCTCGGCGGCGATGGCCTCGGCGAGGGCGTGTTCGTGGCGCATCCACATGCGGCGTTGGTAGTCGGTCAGTGCCGGGGTGCTGCGGACGAGCCCGATGAACTCGGTGATCTGCCCGTCGTGTTCGGGTGAGAAGAGCCGCGACTTCAGCACATGTGCCCGCAGTGCCTGCGGGATCGACGTACCCGGAACCCTGTCCCGCACCGCGGCCACCAGGGCCGCCTCCTGGTCGGCGTCCAGGTCGAAGACCAGCGCTTCCTTGCTCGGGAAGTGCTTGAACAGGGTCGTCGTGGAGACGTCCGCGGCCTCGGCGATGTCCCTGATGCTCACCTTGTCGTAGCCGTGCTCCAGGAACAGTTCCAGTGCCGCGTCGGCCAGCGCCTGCCGCGTGGCGGCCTTCTTGCGCTCGCGGCGCCCCATCGTCTCCGTCATGGCAGCAGCGTACCCCTTCGGTTGTCTCGATTTAAAAGTTGACTCGTTGCACTTATTTAGTGAGTGTGCTTTTCTGGCGGCCATGACCACACCAACCAAGAACGTCCGCTGGACGCTCCTCGGCGTGATGCTCGCGATGCTGCTGGGGATGCTCGACAACAACATCGTCGGTACGGCGATGCCGACGATCGTCGAAGACCTGGGCGGCCTGGAGCACATCTCCTGGGTCGTCACCGCGTACACGCTCGCCACCGCGGTCTCAACTCCCGTCTGGGGCAAGGTCGGTGACCTGTACGGCCGCAAGCGCGTCTTCCTCGCGTCGATCGCGGTCTTCCTGATCGGCTCGCTGCTGACCGGCGCCGCCCACTCGATGACCCAGCTGATCGAGTTCCGCGCACTGCAGGGGATGGGCGCAGGCGGGCTCGCGGCCGGCGCCTTCGCCCTGATCGGCACCCTGGTCTCACCCCGCGAACGGGGCCGCTACCAGGGCATGACCGCCACCGTCATGGCGGTCGGCACCGTCGGCGGCCCCCTCCTCGGCGGCTTCGTCACCGGCCACCTCGGCTGGCGCTGGGCCTTCTACGTCAACCTGCCGCTCGGCCTGGTCGCCATGGTCTGGGTCCACCTGCTGCTGAAACTGCCCGCGCAACGCGTCAAGGCCCGCATCGACTGGCCCGGCGTCGCCCTGCTGACCGCCGCGATCACCGCGACCGTCCTCGCCGCGACCTGGGCCGGTACGACGTACGCCTGGACGTCCTGGCAGATCCTCACCCTGGCCGCCGTGGCCGTGCTCGCCGCCCTGGCCTTCGTGGCCGTGGAACGCCGGACCGCCGAGCCCCTCCTCCCGCCGCGGATCTTCACCGGGCACCGCAACTTCCCGCTCGCCACAGCCCTGTTGCTCACGACGGGCGTGGTGATGTTCGGCTCGGCGCTCTACCTCCCCCTGTTCCAGCAGACGGTCCAGGGCGCCTCGGCGACCAGCTCGGGCCTGCTCCTGCTCCCGCTGATGATCCCGGTCGTCATCGCCTCGAACATCGCCGGAAAGATCATGTCCCGCACCGGCCGCTACAAGATCTTCCCGATCCTCGGCACGGCTTTCCTCGCCGTCGGCATGCTCCTGCTGTCGACCATGGACACCGGCACCTCCCGCACCCTCACCGGCTGCTACATGGCCCTGACCGGCCTGGGCCTGGGCCTCGCCCTACAGATGGCCACGACCATCGCCCAGAACAGTGTCGACCTGCGCGACATGGGCGCGGCCTCCGCGTCGACGAACCTCTTCCGCACCCTCGGCGGCTCCCTGGGCGTGGCGGTCTTCGGCTCGCTCTTCACCCGTGCCGTGCACCCGGGCGCGCCGAAGGCCGAGTACCTCCACTCGGTGGCCACGGGCACGCACCACATCTTCCTCACGGCGGCCGTCCTGTGCGCGGCCGGCTTCCTGGCGGCGATCCTCGTCGAGGAGGTCCCGCTGCGCGGAAAACCGGCGGCCCCCGCCCGCCCCGCGGCGCATGCTGACACCCATGACTCCCCATCCCCTGCTGGACGCTGACGAGGTTCCCGCCGTCGAGCCGTATCTCCGCTCGGTGGGCGAGGTGTTCCGCACCTTCCGCGAACAGGACTCGGGCAATGTGTCGTACGGAGTCCAACTCCACGGCGGCGACCGCTGGTTCGTCAAGGAGGCGGTGACCGACCGCGCACAGGAGTCCCTCGACCGCGCCTGGGCCTTCCACCGGGCGGTACGGCACCCGGCGATCGTCCCGCAACTCCACCGCATCGCCGTACGGACCGGCGGCCGTACGGCGGCGGTGATGCCCTGGCGCCAGGGCGAACTCCTCTACGGCCCCGCCGTACGAGCCCGCTTCCGCGCCCTGCCCGTCCCGCGCATCCTCCGCGCCCTGGACCGCATCCTCGACGCCCACCTGGCGGTGGAGTCCGCGGGCCGGGTCGCCGTCGATCTCTACGACGGAGCCTTCCTCTACGACTTCGACGCCGACGCCCTGCACCTCATCGACCTCGACGAGTACCGCCCGGGCCCGTTCGTCCTGACGACGGACCGCCTCCCCGGCTCCCGCCGCTTCATGGCCCCGGAGGAGTGGCACCGTGGCGCGGTGATCGACACCCGCACGACGGTCTACGTCCTCTGCCGCGCGGCCCGTCTCCTCCTGGACGCCGGGAACGAGGAACGCGCCTGGCGGGGTACGGCGGCGCAGCTGGCGGTGGTGGAGCGGGGGACGCGGGCGGATCCGGGCGAACGGTTCGCGGGCGTAAGGGAGTTGACTGAGGAGTGGCGGGCGGCGACGTCAGGGCGCTAGCGAGAGCCGCCACCGGGTCTCGCCGTCGTGCTCCTCTTCCGTCGGCTGCAGCCCGGCGGCCCGGGCGACCGCCGCCGACGCCGCGTGGTCGGGGTGGACATGGGCGACGACCGTATCCGTGCCGGGCCGCTGCGCGAGCCGGGCGACGAGTGCGCAGGCTGCCTCGGAGGCGAGGCCCCGCCCCTGCCACGGGGTGCCGACGACCCAGGCGATCTCGGCGGTCGTCCCGGCGATCGTGGCCTGCACGGTCCCCACGAGCCGGTGGTCCTCGCGCAGCCTCAGCACCCAGTTGCACCAGATGACCGCGGGGTCGGGGGAACCGGCGACGAGTCGCTCGTAACGGACGCGCACGTCCTCGGGAGAGCTGGGGCCGCCGCCGATGAAGTCGTGCAGCGCGGGGTCGGAGAGCGCGGCGGCCATTTCGTCGGCGTACTCGACGCGGAGGGGGAGGAGATCGAGGCGTGGAGTGCGGATGGTGTCGGTGTGCACGAGACCCTCCAAGAAACGAATCGGCCGGTGACCCTGTTCCCAGGGTCACCGGCCGATTACTCAGGGTGAGTGACGGGACTCGAACCCGCGACATCCTGGACCACAACCAGGTGCTCTACCAGCTGAGCTACACCCACCACGACCGGCGGTTCACTTCGTGGTTCTCCGACCGGCCGAGAAAAAGTGTACAGGGTCCGAAGGGGTGCTCGTGCACGGCTTTTCCGGCACCCCTTCCGGACCGCTACTGCGCAGGCAGGACGTGCTTTGCGGCGATCGACTTGGCGGTGTCGGAGTCGGGGCCGGGCTGCGGGACGAAGATCGCCTCGCGGTAGTAGCGCAGCTCCGCGATCGACTCGCGGATGTCGGCGAGGGCGCGGTGGTTGCCGTTCTTCTCGGGGCTGTTGAAGTAGGCGCGCGGGTACCAGCGCCGGGCGAGCTCCTTGACGCTCGACACGTCGACGATCCGGTAGTGGAGGTAGTCCTCGAGGGTCGGCATGTCCCTCAGCAGGAAGCCGCGGTCGGTGCCGACCGAGTTGCCGCACAGCGGGGCCTTGCCCGGCTCCTTGACGTGTTCCCGTACGTACGCGAGGACCTGTTCCTCGGCGTCCGTGAGGGTGGTGCCGCCGGCGAGTTCCTCCAGCAGCCCGGAGTTGGTGTGCATCTGCCGGACCACCTCCGGCATCGTCTCCAGCGCCCGGTCCGGCGGGCGGATGACGATGTCGACACCTTCGCCGAGGATGTTCAGCTCGGAGTCGGTGACGAGGGCGGCCACCTCGATGAGAGCGTCGTCGGACAGCGAGAGGCCGGTCATCTCGCAGTCGATCCACACCATGCGATCGTTCATGCGACCACCCTAAAGCTGGCGTCGCCTTTTGGGGTGACCGGTGTTGCAGCCGGCCTCGCCCAGGGGGCCGGTGCCCCCTGGGCGGATGCCGTCACCGGCTCACGTGCCGCTGCGCTGGCTCGGCAGGCTTGCCCGGCTTGTCACATATGCCTCGCGGCCGTTCTCCGTCGCCGCCGCGGTCGACAGCGACGCGCCCGAGCCCACCGCGCTCGCCGCAGCCCGGCGGCTCTGCAGTGGCACCGGGCCCTCCGGGTGCAGCACCGGCGGAGGTCCCGGCGGGCCGCCCGTGCCGTCCACGTCGGCCGGCTTCTCGCTTTGCGGACGACGGGCGCGGTACGCGGCGCGGTAGGCGGCCGGCGACGAGCCCAGCTGGCGGCGGAAGTGGCCGCGCAGGGCCACCGGCGAGCGGAAGCCGCAGCGGCCCGCGACCTCGTCGACCGAGTAGTCCGACGTCTCGAGGAGACGCTGGGCCTGGAGGACGCGTTGCGTGATCAGCCACTGCAGCGGGGCGCTGCCCGTCAGCGAGCGGAACCGGCGGTCGAAGGTGCGGCGGCTCATGTACGCGCGCGCCGCCAGCGTCTCGACGTCGAACTGCTCGTGCAGGTGCTCCAGCGCCCAGGCGACGACCTCCGCGAGCGGGTCGGCGCCGATCTCCTCCGGTAAAGACCTGTCGAGGTAGCGCTCCTGACCGCCCGAACGGCGCGGAGGCACGACCAGACGCCGGGCCAGTGCGCCCGCCGCCTCGTTGCCGTGGTCCGTGCGCACGATGTGGAGGCAGAGATCGATTCCGGCCGCCGTACCGGCGGACGTCAGCACGTCTCCGTCGTCCACGAAGAGTTCTCTCGGATCCACGTGCACCGACGGGTAGCGCTTGGCCAGCGTCGGCGCGTACATCCAGTGGGTGGTCGCGGGTCGGCCGTCCAGCAGGCCCGCCGCAGCCAGTACGAAGGCGCCGGTGCACAGCCCGACTATGCGGGCGCCTTCCTCGTGCGCCCGGCGCAGAGCGTCGAGCGCCTCCTCCGGCGGCGGGGAAGTGATCGAGCGCCAGGCCGGCACGACGACCGTGCCCGCGCGCGAGATCGCTTCCAGGCCATGCGGCGTGGTGAGTTCCAGGCCCCCTGTGGTCCGCAGCGGGCCTTCCTCGCCGCCGCACACCAGCAGTCGGTAGCGCGGCACGCCGGCGTCCTGGCGGTCGATCCCGAACACCGACAGCGGTATGGAACTCTCGAAGATGGGGCCGCCGCTGAACAGCAGCACCGCGACGATCTCCTTGCGGCGTCGCCCGGAAAGCTTCCGGGCCGCGGCTTCCGGCGCGGCAGTGGAGTCGTGGCTCATACTGCTAAGCCCCCCTCGGTGGTCGCGGCTCCTCGGTTGTGTCGCTCCTGCACGTTTCCCCTCGGTCCTGCACGAGTCCCCCGCCGTAAGACGTCAAGATCGAATCTACTGTGTCGCGTGGTGCCGGGGTGACCAGTTCGGCAACCGGCACATTGTCGACATGGCAACTTGGCGTGAAGCATTCGATCACGAAGCGTTGCACTCGTGGGCCGTGCAGGGAAGTGCGCCTCGTCGCAGTGGCCAATCCCCGTAGGGTACGCGGACCCTCCGCACCCCTTTCCGTGCAGGTCGAACGGGGGTTGGGGGGTGGTCAGGGCAAGGGATGCGCGGTGTCCGGAAGTTGGCTGAAAAGCGCCGGGCGCGTGCGCGGAAACCGGTCAGCCGACCGGTGTATTTCCCCCAGTGTGACGTCCGCCTCTGTGAGCGCCCGTGCCACTTCTGTGACGAGGCCGCCGGCGGGGTGCGTGACCCTCGGCCGACGGGCGGGCCGCGCCGCGTTCGGACTGGCGCAGCAGGAGGCGGCAGACGGCGGTGACGGCGGCGAGACCGAGTGCCGTGCCGGTGGCGCCGGCGAGGGAGGTGCCGTACCAGAGGAGGACCACGGGGACCAGGACGCAGCTGAAGGCCGCCCATCGGACGACATCGGTCGCGGCGTCCTGGGGCGGGGCGGTCGTGCGGGGAGTCTCGGGGTTGGGGTGCGGTCCGGACATGCGGGCTCCCTGGGGCGTGGGTCACGGAGTTCAACGCCTGTTCGAGCGGTCGGTCACTGTGGGAGCCCGCCCTCCCGGTCGCCGACAATTGAATCCTGTGCAAACCGCCTGTACAGCGCAGCAACCATTGCGTTACGGGCGCCCCCTCGTGCATGCTCCCTGGAACCCCCACGCACCGTGGGCGGGATCTGGGCTAAGGAGGCGTGCCGCCGTACCCTTGGGGGTATGGGGTTGGGAAGATGATTCCCGGACACAGCTCCGCAGCACACTGTTGTCCCTCCCATAAAAGGATCAAAACGCCGAGACAGCCATGGCCGGTCACGAATTCTTCGAACCCGCGGACCGCAAGCGGCCCGTCGCCGACCCTACGGCGGCCGAGCCCCAGGCGGCGGAAGAGCCACGCCATTCCTGCGATCCCGCTTTCAAGCACGGCGTCGTAGTCGGCTTCGACGGCTCCACGTCCAGTGAGCGCGCCCTCGCCTATGCGATCGGCATGGCTCATCGATCGGGCTCGGGTCTGATCATCGTCCACGTCGCCAACCGGCTGCCCACCACGGTGTGGGCCGGCTGCGAGCCGCCGGTCTTCGTCGACGTGCCGGACCACCGCACCGAGGTGCTGGGGCTCGAGCTCGCCTGTGCGGAGTATCTGGCCGAGGTGCCCTGGATCCTCGTCGAGCGCGGCGGCGACATCTGCCACGAACTCGAAGAGGTCGGGCGGGAGTACGAAGCGGACGCGATCGTCGTGGGTTCCACGCACGGGATCGTGGGACGCATCTTCGGGTCAGTCGCCGGGCGGCTCGCCAAGCGCGCCAAGCGGCCCGTCGTTGTCATTCCGTAACTCCTCGTTCTCCCTGGTGAGATGTGCCGGGGGAACGGTCAACTTCCTTTGTGCAGCCTGCAAATCTACTCGTGCGTAGAGGTGTTTGTGCCCTTGTGAAGGGCATATATCGGTCACCGCACAACTGCACATGCATGAAGGGAGCCCGCCGTGGACAACGACGTCTCTGCGGGAAGCGGAACCACTACCGTGGTCGGCCGACTCGCCCTGGGTGTCACCCTGTTGGCGTTCGGACTCGGACACACCGACGTGATCGACGGCGTGTCGGCCGCTGACGCCGTATCACTGGCCCACTACGTAGGCGGCGTTGCGCTGTTCGTCGCCGGTCTCTTCGCCTTCCGTGACCGTGACACCGTGACAGGTACGGCCTACTCGGTGCTCGGCGCCCTGTGGTTCACCTGGGCCGTGACGGCCGGGGCGACCGCGTCCGCCAATGCGGCGGGGCTGTTCCTGCTGCTGTTCGCCCTCGTGACGCTCTCCCTGACCCTCGCGGGCGGGGACCAACTCACGCAGGGCACCTACGGGTTGTTCTTCGTCTCTCTCGTGCTTCTCGCCATCGGGCAGTTCGCGACCAGCGACTCCCTCGCGAAGGTCGGCGGCTGGTTCGCCGTGGCGGCGGGAGCGGTGGCCTGGTACGCGGCGACCGCGGCACTCGCGCACTGGCCGACGGTTCTTCCTCGACGTGCTGCCGGCCGGGGGGTGACGGCCACCGGCTGAATGGCAGCCGCCGCCGGGGTATTGGGCGGCCCCGGCGATGAATGGACCCCCACGTGTCTGGTGGCGACGCGTGGGGGTCCCTTCTGTTATTCCACAGTCACGGACTTTGCGAGGTTCCTGGGCTTGTCGATGTCCCTGCCGAGCGCCAAAGCCGTGTGGTACGCGAGGAGTTGGAGGGGGATGCCCATCAGGATGGGGTCCAGCTCGTCCTCGTTCTTGGGGACCACGATCGTCTGGTCCGCCTTTTCCTGGTGCTGGTGGGCCACCGCCAGGATGCGGCCGCTGCGGGCCTTGATCTCCTCCATCGCCGCGCGATTCTTCTCCAGGAGGTCGTCGTCGGGGACGATCGCCACCGTGGGGAGGGCCGGTTCGATGAGGGCCAGGGGGCCGTGCTTCAGTTCGGAAGCCGGGTAGGCCTCCGCGTGGATGTAGGAGACCTCCTTCAGCTTCAGGGAAGCCTCGCGGGCCACCGGGTAGCCGCGGACGCGGCCGATGAAGAGCATCGAGCGGGCGTCGGCGTACTGCTCGGCCAGCTTCTTGATCTCCTCCTCCTGGTCCAGGATCTCGGTGATCTGCGCCGGCAGCTTGCGCAGGCCCTCGATGATCCGCTTGCCGTCGCGGACCGAGAGGTCGCGGGTGCGGCCCAGGTGCAGGGCGAGCAGGGCGAAGGCGACCGTGGTGTTCGTGAAGCACTTCGTGGAGACCACGCAGACCTCGGGGCCCGCGTGGACGTAGATGCCGGCGTCCGCCTCGCGGGCGATCGCAGAGCCGACCACGTTCACGATGCCGAAGACCCGCGCGCCCTTGCGCTTCAGCTCCTGGACGGCGGCGAGCACGTCGTAGGTCTCGCCCGACTGGGAGACCGCCACGTAGAGGGTGTCCGGGTCGACCACCGCGTTGCGGTAGCGGAACTCCGAGGCCGGCTCGGCGTCCGCGGGGATGCGGGCCAGCTCCTCGATCATCTGGGCGCCGATCATGCCCGCGTGGTACGAGGTGCCGCAGCCGAGGATCTTCACGCGGCGGATCTGGCGCGCCTCGCGGGCGTCCAGGTTGAGACCGCCGAGGTGAACGGTGGAGAAGCGGTCGTCGATACGGCCGCGCAGCACGCGGTCCACGGCGTCGGCCTGCTCGTGGACCTCCTTGTGCATGTACGTGTCGTGGCCGCCCATGTCGTACGACGCCGCCTCCCACTCCACGGTGGTCGGCTCGGACGTCGTACGGGTGCCCTCGGTGGTGTACGTGCGGAAGTCGTCGGCCTTGAGGGTGGCCATCTCGCCGTCGTCGAGAGTCACTATCTGCCGCGTGTGGGCGACCAGGGCGGCGATGTCCGAGGCGACGAACATCTCCTTCTCGCCGACACCGAGGACCACGGGGGAGCCGTTTCGCGCCACCACGATGCGGTCCGGGAAGTCGGCGTGCATCACCGCGATGCCGTACGTGCCCTCGATGACCCGCAGGGTCTCGCGGACCTTGTCCTCCAGCTTCTCGGCCTGGGAGCGGGCGATCAGATGGGTGAGGACCTCGGTGTCGGTCTCGGAGAGGAACTCGACGCCGTCCGCCTCCAGCTTGCGGCGCAGGTCGGAGGCGTTGTCGATGATGCCGTTGTGGACGACGGCGACCTTGCCCTCGGCGTCCAGGTGCGGGTGGGCGTTCACGTCGGACGGGGCGCCATGGGTGGCCCAGCGGGTGTGGGCGATGCCGGTCGTGCCCTTGAAGCGGGCCGGGACCTTGGCCTCCAGGTCGCGCACCCGCCCCTTGGCCTTGACCATCTTCAGGCCTGCCGTCTTGGGAGACGTGACCACGATTCCTGCCGAGTCGTAGCCGCGGTATTCGAGGCGCTGCAGGCCCTCCAGCAGGAGGGGAGCGACGTCACGCTTCCCGATGTATCCGACGATTCCGCACATGTACAAGTCTTCCTAGCCGTAGACGATGCGGCGCAGCTGCCTGAGCGTAAGCTCCGGCGGCGCGACCGCCCGGTATTTCAGGTCCGCCTCGATCCGTTCGAAGATCTCCACGTTAACCAGGCCCTGGGCCTGCAGCTCGCGGTGGCGGCGACGGACGTACTCCACGGTCGTCTCGTCGAAGTAGGCGAGAACTTCCTGGATCACCCGCAGCGCCTCGCCCCGGCTCAGAGGCGTGGACCGCGTCAGATGATCAACGAGTTCGTCGTGCACCCGTAGATCCTGAGGTACCGGCAGCCGTTTCGCAAGAAACCTGCCCGATATCGGGCAGGGCCCTGTTGGGGATCTTATTGACCTCTGTTGAATCGCTTATGAGGCTCTGTTCGCACTCTGTCCATCCTTCGTCTTGTGGCTCGTCGTCTGTGGCGACGAGTTTCAGGCGTCATGGACATTCCTCGTATGGGAGTACCGGAGCAGCTGGCCGAGCGCATGAGCATGGCCGAGCAGCACGAGTACCTGCGCGCGAGATTCTCGCGGCGCAACCTGATGAGAGGCGGTGCCGTGACGATCGGCGCCGTCGCCGGTGGCGCGTTCGTGCCGGGTGCGGTCGCCCAGGCCGCGGTTCCGACGCAGAGCACCGCCCCCGCCACGGAGACGGTCGACGGCTCGCTCGTCGCACCCTTCGGCCGCCACCTCGCGTGGGGCAACGACCCGCGCACCGAGATCACCGTCTCCTGGCAGGTCCCGGTCGCGGTGAAGAAGCCCTTCATCCGCATCGGCGCCCACCCCTGGGACCTCTCCCGCAAGATCGACGCCGAGGTCCGCAGCCTCTACACCCCGGCGGGCGTCGGCGCGAGCGCCGACCACACGCAGTACTACCTGCACGCCAAGCTCACGCACCTGCGCCCGGGCAGGACGTACTACTACGGCGTCGGCCACCAGGGCTTCGACCCGGCCGAGCCGCACCTGCTCGGCACCCTGGGCACCTTCACCACCGCGCCCGCGCACAAGGCGCCGTTCACCTTCACGGCCTTCGGCGACCAGGGCGTCAGCTACCACGGTCTGGCCAACGACAGCCTGCTGCTCGGCCAGAACCCGGCCTTCCACCTGCACGCCGGCGACATCGCCTACGCCGACCCGGCGGGCGCGGGCAAGACGGCCGACACCGGCTTCGACTCGCGGGTGTGGGACCAGTTCCTGGCCCAGACCGAGTCGGTCGCCAAGTCCGTGCCGTGGATGGTCAGTTACGGCAACCACGACATGGAAGCCTGGTACTCGCCGAACGGTTACGGCGGCGAGGAGGCCCGCTTCACGCTGCCCGACAACGGGCCGGACAAGGCGAACCTGCCGGGCGTGTACTCCTTCGTCTACGGCAACACGGCGATCATCTCGCTGGACCCGAACGACGTCTCCTTCGAGATCCCGGCCAACCTCGGCATCTCCGGCGGCACGCAGACCAAGTGGTTCGAGTCGCAGCTGAAGAAGTACCGGGCGGACAAGGACATCGACTTCATCATCGTGTTCTTCCACCACTGCGCCTACTGCACCTCCACGGCGCACGCCTCGGAGGGGGGCGTGCGACAGGAGTGGGTGCCGCTGTTCGAGAAGTACACGGTGGACCTGGTCATCAACGGCCACAACCACCAGTACGAGCGCACCGACGTCATCAAGGGCAACACGGTCGTCAAGAAGCTGCCGATCGGTGAGACGGCGTACTCCGAGACCGAGGGTGTCGTCTACGTGACGGCGGGTGCGGCGGGCCGCAGCCTGTACGCGTTCACCGCGCCGGACTCCTACGAGGGCCACCTCAACGAGCGTGACTCCGTCGCCTCGTTCATCAACACCAAGGACGGCAAGGTCAACGAGACCGTCGCCTGGTCCCGGGTGCGCTACCTCAACTACTCGTTCCTGCGCGTGGACGTCGAGCCCGCCGCGAAGGGCCGCTACGCCAAGCTGAAGGTCCAGGGCATAGCCGAGACCGGTGACCGGATCGACCACTTCACGGTGGCGCGCAAGGCCAAGTAGGCGCACACCCCGAAGGCAGGGTGTACGTAAGGCAGGCGGTCCTCACATGCGCTTGAGGATCGCCTGTTTGGCCATTCCGAACTCCTCGTCCGTCAGCACGCCCGTGCGGTGCAGCTCGCCGAGCTCGCGCAGCCGCCGCAGCAGCGCGTCGTGGTCGTCCTCGCGCTGGTCGGCGGTACCGGACCGCTGGGGGATCTGCGGCCTCGCGGGTTCCACGTCCGTCAGGGCCGGCGTCGACGGATGCGGCAGCCGTGCCTGCACGGCCGCGGCGACCAGGGCCATCAGCGGGTCCTTCTTGAAGCCCCACAGCTCAACGGAGTTGGGGTCGTACTTGGGCGGCGCCTTGGTGGGTGCGTTGCGTACGGCGAAGCGCAGATGCCCGTTCTCCAGGCCGACCGCGGGCTGCCACTCCACGCCTACCAGGTCGGTGATGGCGAGGGTGCGGGCGCCGGCGGCGGCCTTGGCGTCCTCCGTCTTCCAGTTCCACTCCAGGCGGATGTGCTCGCCGTCGAAGCTCGCGGTGCCGTCCCCGGCGGAGACGGAGAGCGGGACGGGCGGGCCGGGGAGCAGGTATTCGTCCACCGGGTCGGAGGGCACCTCGTCAAGGAGCAGGGCGTTGCGGACCTCGTCCACGAAGTACTCGGCGACGCCGTAGCGGTCGGACTCGACGAGCAGCTGGTAGGGGTCGTTGGGCTCGGTGAGACGGCCGCCGGAGGCGTGCAGCAGCGGGTCGGCGCCGTCGCGCAGCCGCAGCCTCAGCCGTCCGGACTTCTTGCCCTGCTCGAACGAGACTCCCGCCAACGCGCCCAGCGGGACGACGAGTTCACCCAGTGTCCGGCGCAGGAGGCTGACGTTTCTGTCCCGGCCGGGGGTCAGTCGCAGGGCGTCGCCGTCGAAGCTCCACGTGCCGTCCTTCTGGATGATTTCCGCCATGGGGCGATTGTTTCACCGGTTCTGCGGCAGAGTGGTCTCTACCAATTCTGGTCCCGGTTGAAGGGAGCGCACGTGAGACGGCACCACAGAACGACTCCGCGCCTGGCCCGCGTCCTCGGATGCCTGTTGCTCGTGGCGGCGGCCGGCGCCTTCACGGCCGGTGCGGCACCGGCGCCGAAGGCCGCGGCGACCCCGCTCGACCGGGTGGTTCCGGCACCCGCGTCGGTCGCCCCGGGCGGATCCCCGTACCGCATCACCCGTGACACGGCCATCCGCGTCGACGGCTCGCACGAGGTGCACCGGGTCGGCGAGTACCTCGCGGACATCCTGCGCCCGTCCACCGGCTACCGCCTGCCCCTCACCACGCACGGCGGGGGAGGCATCCAACTCCGGTTGGCCAAGGGCCCGTTCGGCGCCGAGGGCTACCGCCTCGACAGCGGCCGCGGCGGCGTCACCATCACCGCCGCCGAGCCCGCCGGCCTCTTCCACGGCGTGCAGACCCTGCGCCAGCTGCTCCCGGCGGCCGTGGAGAAGGACTCCGTGCAGCCGGGGCCCTGGCTGGTCGCGGGCGGCACGATCAAGGACAGTCCGCGGTACGCCTACCGCGGTGCGATGCTCGACGTCTCCCGCCACTTCTTCACCGTGGCCCAAGTCAAGCGTTACATAGACGAGTTGGCCCTCTACAAGGTCAACAAGCTGCATCTGCACCTCAGCGACGACCAGGGCTGGCGCATCGCGATCGACTCCTGGCCGCGCCTTGCGACCTACGGCGGCTCGACCCAGGTGGACGGCGGCCCGGGCGGCTACTACACCAAGGCCGACTACAAGGAGATCGTCCGGTACGCATCCTCCCGCTACCTGGAGGTCGTCCCCGAGATCGACATGCCGGGCCACACCAACGCGGCCCTCGCCTCGTACGCCGACCTGAACTGCGACGGCGTGGCACCGCCGCTGTACACCGGCACCGATGTCGGCTTCAGCTCGCTGTGCGTCAACAAGGACATCACGTACGACTTCGTGGACGACGTCATCCGCGAGCTGGCCGCGATCACGCCGGGCCGCTACCTGCACATCGGTGGCGACGAGGCGCACTCCACCAGCCACGAGGACTACGTGAAGTTCATGGACCGGGTGCAGCCGATCGTCGCCAAGTACGGCAAGACGGTGATCGCCTGGCACCAGCTGACCGGGGCGCATCCGGCCAAGGGGGCGCTCGCGCAGTACTGGGGTCTGGACGACACCGACGCGGCGGAGAAGGCGCAGGTCGCGAAGGCCGCGCAGAACGGGACGGGACTGATCCTCTCGCCCGCCGACCGGATCTACCTCGACATGAAGTACACCGAGGACACCCCGCTGGGCCAGGACTGGGCGGGACTGGTGGAGGTGAAGCGGTCGTACGACTGGGACCCGGGCAACTACCTTGCCGGGGCGCCGAGTTCGGCGATCAAGGGGGTCGAGGCGCCGCTGTGGACCGAGACCATCGTGACGAACGCGGACATCGACTACATGGTCTTCCCGAGGCTGGCCGGTGCGGCCGAGCTCGGCTGGTCGCCTGCTTCCACGCACGACTGGGACGCCTACAAGGTGCGGCTCGCGGCGCAGGGGCCGCGGTGGGACGCGCTGGGGATCAAGTACTACCGGTCGCCGCAGGTCCCATGGCCGGCGAAGTAGGCTGAACATGCTGAACGGGCACCCCGGAGGACCGTACTCCGGGGTGCCCGTCCGCTTGATCAGAACCCCGCGACGGGATTTTTGAGGGTTCCGATCAGCTGGAGGGCGCCCGACGGGTCCGCCAGGTCGACCATCTGCTTGTTGTTGCGCAGCTGGAGCCGGTTGAGGCAGGACAGCGCGAACTCGGGCGCGAACATGTCGTACTGCCGGAATTTGTCGGCGAGTTCGGGCACTGAGGCCTGATACTCACGGGTGACGTCGGCGACCGTGCGCCAGAAGTCGTCCTCCTCCAGGATTCCTTCGGTCGCGAGGTTCGCGGCGAGGAAGCGGAAGAAGCAGTCGAAGACGTCGGTGAAGATCGACAGGAGCTTCTTGTCCTCCGGGACCTCCACGCGCAGCCGCTCGACCGTCGGCGGCAGCACCGCGTCCGGGTCCATGACGGCGATCTCCTCGGCGATGTCCTTGTAGATCGCGCGCTGGACGATGCCGTCCTTCAGGGCGAGGATCACGTTCTCGCCGTGCGGCATGTACACCAGGTCGTAGGCGTAGAAGCTGTGCAGCAGCGGGGTGTAGTACGCCTGCAGGTAGTGCCGCAGCCACTCCGTCGGCGCCAGGCCCGACTGCTCGATCAGTGCGCCCGCGAAGGAGGCGCCCTCGTGGTCGACGTGGACGAGGGAGGCCATGGTCGCGAGCGACTCGCCGTCCCGGAGGGAGGACACCGGGCTCTCGCGCCACAGCGCGGCGAGCATCTTGCGGTACGGCGAGTAGCGGTCCGTCGCCTTCTCGTACTCGAGGTGGCGGTAGCCGACGGCCGCCCGCTCTCGGATGATCGACAGGCCCGTGGACTTCAACACGGGGTCGCCCTCGACGAGTTGGGCCAGCCAGTCGTTGATCGCCGGGGTCGCCTCCATGTAGGCGGCCGAAAGCCCGCGCATGAAGCCCATGTTGAGGACGGACAGGGCCGTCTTCACGTAGTGCTTCTCGGGGCTGGAGCTGTTGAAGAAGGTCCGGATGGACTGCTGGGCCAGGTACTCGTCCTCGCCCTCGCCGAGGCACACGAGGTGACCGCGGGCGACCTCGGCGGCGAAGGTGACGGTGAGCTTGTTCCACCACTGCCAGGGGTGGACGGGGATGAGGAGGTAGTCGGCGGGGTCCAGGCCGCGGTCGCGCAGGACGCCGTAGAAGCGCTCGACGGTCCGCTCGCCCAACTCCTCCCGTACGAAGGACTCGTACTCGATCCCGACGCCCGCGGTGAACGCGGCCCTGTCGCGGTGTGCGGCCAGCCAGACCAGGCGGACCGGGCTCGCGGTCTCGGGGGCGTACGAGAGGTACTCGTGGATGCCGAAGCCGAGCCGGCCGTTGTTGGCGACGAAGCAGGGGTGGCCCTCGGTCATGCCGGTCTCGATGGCCTGGAAGCCGCTTTTGGCGAGCTCGGCGACCGGGATCTGCGGCTTGGTGAGCTTGTAGCAGGTGCCGGAGAGGGTGGAGGAGATCTCCTCCAGGTAGACGGGGAGGATCTCGTCGCTCAGGCCGAGGGTGTTCTTCAGCTCGATGAAGAAGTCCAGGGCGGCGAGGGGTAGTTCGGCGCCGTCGCGGTGGCGGGTGATCGAGTCGACGTCGACCTGCCAGTGGTCGAGGGCGCGGCGGGTGGCGGTGAAGCGGTAGCGGGTGAGGCCGTCGTCGCTGCGGACGACGTAGCCGTCGCCCTGTTCTTCCGGCGTGATCAGCCGCTCGTGCGCGAACTCGGCGAGGGCCTTGCGGATCAGGAGGCGGTTGGCCTTCTCCCAGCGTTCGGGGGAGAGGTGGGCCACTGCGTCGGCGAGGGTCATGCGGGCACCCCCGTCGCGGCGAGGCTGTGTTGAATTTCAAAGAAGTGCTCGCGCGTGCAGAAGCTCAGCAACGCCTTCTTCTCCGGCTTCTGGATCTCGCGCTCGGGCACGAACCCGACGGCTTCGTTCAGGGCGTGGACGGCCTTGTTGGAGACGTCCGGTTCCACGACGACGCGCTCGACCGCCGGGTCCTCGAAGAGGCGGGCCATCACTGCGGTGATCACGGACCGGGTGAAGCCGTGGACGGGCGTGTCGGTCGCGGGCGTCAGAAAGTGCATGCCGATGTCGCCCGGCTGCGGCTCGTAGAGGCCGACCAGCTCGCGGTGGGCGGGGTCGTAGTACTCCATCAGGAAGGCCGGTTCGTCGTCGCGCAGCCCGAGCAGGGCGTGGTGGTGCTCGTCGGCCGCGATCTCCATGTAGGCGCGTTCGACGTCCACCAGACTCGCGTCCTGCATCATCCAGAAGGCCGCCTTGGGGTGGGTGACCCAGGCGTGCAGCAGCTCGGCGTCGTTGAGGGGGTCGAGCGGGCGGAAGGTGAAGGTCATACGGCGAACTCCTGGAACGCGATGGTCTTTTCGACCGGGTAGTACTCGGTGCCGAGCAGCTCACGGATGATGTAGCTGTTGCGGTACGCACCCATGCCCAGGTCGGGGCTGGTGATGCTGTGGGTGTGGACGCCGGCGTTCTGCAGGAAGACGCCCCGGCCCGTGGTGTCGATGGAGTAGTTGCGGGCGACGTCGAAGTTGCCCTGGGAGTCATAGCGCAGCCGGTCCCTGACCGGGCTCAGGAACTCCGGCTCGGCGTACTTGTAGCCGGTGGCCAGGACCAGGCCCTGGGAGTCGAGCTCGTAGTCCTTCTCCTGCTCCTCCTGGCGGAAGGAGAGCGTGTACGTGCCGTTCTCGTGACGCGCGCTGTTGAGGGAGGAGTTGGTGAGCAGACGGGTGGGGACCGGGCCGCCGAGGTTCTTCTGGTAGAGCAGGTCGAAGATCTCGTTGATCAGGTCGCCGTCGATGCCCTTGAACAGGCCCTTCTGCTGGGACGTGAGGCGGTAGCGGGTGGCCTCGGGGAGCTCGCGGTAGTAGTCGATGTACTCCGGGCTCGTCATCTCCAGCGTGAGCTTGGTGTATTCGAGCGGGAAGAAGCGCGGGGAGCGTGTCACCCAGTTCAGCCGGTAGCCGTGGACGTCGATCTCGCTGAGGAGGTCGTAGTAGATCTCGGCGGCGGACTGGCCGGAGCCGACGATCGTGATCGACTCCTTCTTCTGCAGCTCCGCCTTGTTCTGCATGTAGCGGGAGTTGTGGAAGAAGTCGCCGTCCAGGCCGCGCACGGCCTCCGGGTAGTGCGGCGAGGTGCCGGTGCCGAGGACGAGGTGCCGGGCGCGGTACACGTCCCCGGCCTCGGTGCGTACGAGGTAGTGCCCGTCCTCGTGAGTGACCTCCGCGACCGTCGTGTCGAAGCGGACGCTGCTCAGCTTGTTCGCGGCCCAGCGGCAGTAGTCGTCGTACTCGACCCGCAGCGGGTAGAAGTTCTCGCGGATGTAGAACGAGTACAGCCTGCCCTGCTCCTTCAGGTAGTTGAGGAAGGAGTACGGCGAGGTCGGGTCGGCGAGGGTGACCAGGTCCGACATGAACGGGGTCTGGAGGTGGGCGCCGTCCAGGAACATGCCCGCGTGCCACTCGAAGTCCGGCTTCGACTCCAGGAAGACGCCGTCGAGTTCGTCGATCGGCTCCGTCAGACAGGCCAGGCCGAGGTTGAACGGGCCGAGCCCGATCCCCACGAAGTCATGGGTTCTGGTCGGGTTTTCAGGACGCGCGGTCAAGGGACTCTCCCAGGTACTGCTCGGCGTGGCCGGCTATCAGGTCGAGGACGGCGGCGATGTCTTCGGTCGTCGTCTCGGGGTTGAGCAGGGTGAACTTCAGGTAGTGGCGGCCGCCCACCTTGGTGCCCGCGACCACGGCGTCGCCGGAGGCGAACAGGGCCTTGCGGGCGTAGAGGTTGGCGCGGTCGATCTCGGCCGGGTCGGTGACGGCGGCCGGTATGTAGCGGAAGACAAGGGTGGAGAGCGTGGGCTGCACGACCACGTCGAAGCGGGGGTCGGCCGCGAGCAGCTTCCAGCCCTCCGCAGCCAGGTCGCAGACCTCGTCGAAGAGCTCGCCTATGCCGTCGGCGCCCATGACCCGCAGTGTCATCCACAGCTTGAGGGCGTCGAAGCGGCGGGTGGTCTGCAGGGACTTGTCGACCTGGTTGGGGATGCGCTCGGTGACCATGCGGCGCGGGTTCAGGTACTCCGCGTGGTAGGTCGCGTGGCGCAGGGTGGCGGCGTCCCGGACCAGCACGGCGGACGAACTCACCGGCTGGAAGAAGGACTTGTGGTAGTCGACGGTGACCGAGTCGGCGCGCTCGATGCCGTCGATGCGGTCCCGGTACCTGAGCGAGGCGAGCAGACCGCAGCCGTAGGCGGCGTCCACATGCATCCAGGCCCCGAACTGGGCGCACAGCTCGGCGATCTCGGGCAGCGGGTCGATGGAGCCGAAGTCGGTGGTGCCGGCGGTGGCGACGACGGCCATGGGGACCAGGCCGTCCTTCTTGCAGCGCTCCAGCTCACGGGCGAGCGCGACGGTCTGCATCCGCTTGTCGTGGTCGACGGGGACGCAGACCACGGAGTCCTGGCTCAGGCCGAGCAGTTTGGCCGACTTCCTGACGCTGAAGTGGCTGACCTCGGAGGCGAAGATGCGCAGTTTGGCGAAGCTGTCGGTCTTGGCCTCTTCCCGGGCCAGCAGCAGCGCCTGCAGGTTGGACTGCGTGCCGCCGGAGGTGAACACGCCGTCGGCGGCGGGGCCGAGGCCGATGCGGGCGGTTGTCCAGTCGATGAGCTTGCGCTCGATCAGGGTGCCGCCGGCCGACTGGTCCCAGGTGTCCAGGGAGGAGTTGACCGCGGACAGGACCGCCTCACCGAGCACGGCCGGGATGACGACCGGGCAGTTGAGGTGGGCGAGATAGCGCGGGTGGTGGAAGTAGACCGCGTCCCGGAGGTAGACCTCCTCCAGCTCGTCGAGTACGGCGGCGGTGTCGTGCAGCGGCTTGTCGAGGTCGATCCCGTCGATGAGGGGAGCGAGGGCGTCGACCGTGACGCCGGTGAACGGACGCTTGGTGGCGGCGAGTTTGCCGGCCACCCGCTCGACGCCTTCGGTCACGGAGCGGCGGTACTGCTCCGCGGTCGTGTCATTGAGCAGGTGCGAGCGCATGGTGGGGGTCCTCCGACCTCGGCAATCAACTTAGGTAAGGCTAACCTAAGTTGATGAAGGGGAAACCTGCCTGTGCCGTGACGGTCGTCACGTCCGCCTCAACTGAGGCTGTTCGGCGGCTACTTGACGGCTACTCGGCGGCGCGGAGCTGCTCCTCGGTCATCCCCTGGCGCCAGTAGCCGACGAAGGTGACGCGACGCCGGTCCACGCCGCGCTCGCCCACGAAATGCCGCCGCAGCGCCTTCACGCACCCGGACTCGCCCGCGATCCAGACGTACGGCCGCTCGGCGGGCGGGAGTTGGGCGTCACGAAGGGCGTCGAGGGCCATGGGGGACCCCTCGACGCCATCTGCGCCCCGGACCAGCCAGTTGATCTCGGCGTCGGCCTCGGTCACCAGGTCCTGGATGTCCCCGGCGTCGTGCACCTCCAGCCAGACCCGGGCACGGGTGTCGGCCGGCAGTGACTCGAGGATGGCCGAGACGGCGGGCAGGGCGGTCTCGTCGCCCCAGAGGAGCACGAGGTCGGTGTCCTCGGGCGGACGGAAGCGGATCGCCCGGTTGTCGGCGATCGCGGGCCCGAGGAGCAGCACCCGGTCACCGGCCCCGGCCCGGGCGGCCCACGCGGAGGCGGGCCCGGCCGGGGTGTGCAGCACGAAGTCGATGTCGATCTCGTCGGGTTCGCGCCGCAGGGCCCGGAGCGTGTACGACCGCATCACCGCCCGTACGTCGTCCGGGAGTTCACGCCAGGCCTGCCACCAGCCGTCGCCGAGCTCGATCGGCACGACGGGCTCCGGCTGGCCCGGATGCGGCACGAACAGCGACAGCGACTGGTCGCGCCCGTGGGAGAAGAAGTACTGCAGCTCCTCCCCGCCGAAGGTGACCCGGACCAGAGACGGGCCGAGCCGCCTCGTCCGTACGACCTGCAGAGAGAAGAAACGGAACGGGGCGGCTACGGCCGTAGTCATGTCAGCTGACCTTCTTCGCCTTCTCGATCGCCTCGGCAAGGCTGGTGAGCAGCGGGGTGCACTTGTCGTAGGACAGGATCGGCTCGGGGTTGCGGGCGATGACCTGGCCCGCCTTCACCGCCGGCAGCTTCTTCCAGGTCGCCTCGGTGATGTCCGCGGGCTGGATCGCCGACGTGCGGTTGTCCATCATGATGATGTCCGCGTCGTACTTGTCGACGTTCTCCCAGCTGAGCGACTCGTACCAGCCGCCGCCCTTCGCCTTGGCCTTCTCCGACGGCTCGACGAAGTTCACGCCGAGCGCCTTGAAGTACTCCAGGTCGATGGAGAGGTTGGAGCCGGAGACGTAGAAGAGGTCCTGGCTCGCGGAGCCGGCCAGCACCTTGATGTTCGGCTTGGCCTTGGTGGCCGCGCGCAGCCGGGCCGCGGCGTCCTCGAAGGCCTTCTTCGCCTCGGTCACCTTGCTCGAAGTGGTGTCCGCCCCAAGGGACTTGGCGAGCGCCAGCATGCGCTGCAGCGGCTCGGTGAGCTGGCGGTCGTAGACGGAGATCCCGACGCTCGGGGCACCGACGGCGAGGATCTTCTTCTTCGACTCCTCCGGGACGTACCAGAGCGTGCCGGCGTCGTCGAACATCGTGGAGATCAGTGCGTCGGGCGTGAGGGCCGCGTACTTCTCGATGTTGAACTGGCCCCACTCGTTGCCGAGGATGGTGACCTTGCTGATGTCCATGTCGCCGGCCTGGACGTCGGCCTTGCCGTCCTTGGTCCTGGTCGGACCGAAGACGCCCTTGGCCTGGACGCCGTAGTCGTAGAGCGCCGCGGCGACGCCGACGAACGCGACGATGTTCGAGGGGGTCTTGTCGGCCTTCGCGGTCTCGCCGCGGTCGTCCTTGAAGGACCAGGGGCCGGACTTGGCGGCAGCCGTCTCGTCGCTGCCCGAGCCCGCGCTTTTCGCGTCGTCGTCACCGCAGGCCGCGAGCGCGGCCCCGAGGCCGAGGGCGCCGCCCGCGGCGAGGATGCCGCGGCGGGTGAGGTGGGTGGCACGGGCATTGGGCATGGGTATGGCCGCTTTCGAACGGGGCGGAGCGCCCGCCGGACAAGTTCGAATGTAGGTTAGCCTAACCTCACTCCTTGTCCAGGGGGCGGGGCGCTCCGGGCCCGAACCTGTGGCAAGCCTGTGCGGCAGCGTGCGAGCTGCGTCTCTACGGCCTCTGCGTCAGCCCACCAGGCCCAACTCCCGTGCGATCAGCATCCGTTGGACCTCGCTCGTGCCCTCGCCGATCTCCAGGATCTTGGAGTCGCGCCACATGCGGGCCACCGGGTACTCGTTCATGAAGCCGTAGCCGCCGTGGATCTGGGTGGCGTCGCGGGCGTTGTCGACGGCGATCGTGGAGGAATGCAGCTTGGCCAGGGCCGCCTCCTTCTTGAAGGGAGCGCCCGACACCAGCCGGGCGGCCGCGTCCCGCCAGGCCAGACGGGCCGTGTAGGCCTTCATCTCCATGTCGGCGATCTTGAACTGGATGGCCTGGTTGGCACCGATCGGCCGGCCGAAGGCGTGCCGCTCCTTCGCGTACTTCACCGACTCGTCCACACAGCCCTGCGCCAGGCCCGTGGCCAGCGCCGCGATCGCGATGCGGCCCTCGTCGAGGATGCGCAGGAACTGGGCGTAGCCGCGGCCCTGTTCGCCCAGGAGGTTCGCCGCCGGGACCCGGACGTCGGAGAAGGACAGCTCACGCGTGTCCGAGGCGTTCCAGCCGACCTTCGAGTACGGCGCCGCGACCGTGAACCCCGGGGTGCCGGACGGGACGATGATCGAGGAGATGAGCGGCCTGCCGTCGGGCTTGCGGCCGGTGACCGCCGTGACCGTCACCAACCCCGTGATGTCCGTGCCCGAGTTGGTGATGAAGCACTTCGTGCCGTTGATCACCCACTCGTCCGTCGCCTCGTCCAGCCGTGCCGTCGTACGGGTGGCTCCGGCGTCGCTGCCGCCGTCCGGCTCGGTCAGGCCGAAGGCGCCGAGGATCTCGCCCGTGCAGAGGCGGGGGAGCCACTCCTGCTTCTGGGCGTCCGTGCCGAAGAGGTGGATCGGCATCGCGCCCAGGGAGACTCCCGCCTCGAGCGTGATGGCCACCGACGAGTCCACGCGGGCCAGTTCCTCCAGGGCCACGCCCAGCGCCAGATAGTCGCCGCCCATGCCGCCGTACTCCTCCGGGAACGGCAGCCCGAACAGGCCCATGCGGCCCATCTCGCGGACGATCTCGTACGGGAACTCGTGGTGCTCGTAGAATTCGCCGATCTTGGGCGCCACGACGTCGTGCGCGAACTCCTCGACGGTGCGCCGGAGTTCCTCCAGCTCGGGGGAGAGTCGGTAGTCCATGGCTGTGATCACTGCTCCTGGTGGGAGAGGGCTCGGACGGTGCGGGACGGGCTGGGTCGGCCCAGTTGGTCGGCCATCCACACGCTCGTGGCGACGAGGCGGCCGAGGTCGACTCCGGTGTCGATGCCGAGACCCTGAAGCATCCACACGAGGTCTTCGGTGGCGAGGTTGCCGGTGGCGGACTTGGCGAACGGGCAGCCGCCGAGGCCGCCCGCGGAGGCGTCGACGGTGGTGACGCCGTGCTGGAGCGCGGCCAGAGTGTTGGCGAGGGCCTGGCCGTAGGTGTCGTGGAAGTGGACCCCGATGACGTCGGTCCGTACGCCCTCCTCGTTGAGCAGGGAGAGCAGTTCGAGCACGTGTCCCGGGGTCGCGACGCCGATGGTGTCGCCGAGGCTCAGCTCGTCGCAGCCCATGTCCATCAGTGCCTTGCAGACGCGGACGACCTGGCGGAGGGGTACCGCTCCCTCCCAGGGATCGCCGAAGCACATGGAGAGATAGCCCCGGACATGGACCTGCTGGGACCTGGCGCGGTCCACCACCGGCTCGAACATCGCCAGCGCCTCGTCCACCGTGCGGTTGAGGTTGGCCTTCGCGAAGGACTCGGTGGCGCTCGCGAAGACGGCGACGCGGGTGGCTCCGAGCGCGAGCGCCCGCTCGAGGCCGCGTTCGTTCGGGACGAGTACCGGGAGGGCGACCGGGAGGTCGGAGATCTGCGGGAACAGCTGCTCCGCGTCGGCGAGTTGGGGCACCCACTTCGGGTGCACGAAGCTCGTCGCCTCGATCGTCGTCAGCCCCGCGTCGGCCAGGCGGCGCACGAACTCCGCCTTCACCTCCGTCGGCACCGTCGACTTCTCGTTCTGCAGGCCGTCACGGGCGCCGACCTCGTGGATGCGCACCCGCGCGGGCAGGCCCTGGGACGGTACGGCCATGGGGAGCGTCATTTCTCCTCCTCCGCCGAGTTCTCCACCGGGGTGATGACCGCGAGCACCTGGTCCATGGCGACCGTCGTGCCCGGGGTGACGTCCAGCTCGGCGATCGTGCCGGCGTGCGGCGCGGAGATGACGTGCTCCATCTTCATCGCCTCGACCACCAACAGGCTCTGTCCCGCGGTGACTTGGTCCCCTACGGCGACCTTCACCACCGTGACCGTGCCGGGCATCGGCGCGGTGAGCGAGTCGGCGCCCGCATGCCCCGCGCGCGTGAGGGACGCGGCGACCGGGTCGTGGTCGCGCACGTGCCAGGCGTCGCCGTCGCGGCCGATCCAGTCTGCGGCCCGGTGGAAGGTGTGGCGGACGCCGTCGAGGGTGACGGAGACGGTGTCGTCGGTGACGGCGTGGCTGCCGCGCATTTCATGCGTGACGGGGTCGAGTCCCGGCACTTTCAGCGGGAAGCCGACGGACTTGGGCGCGCCGCCCAGCCGCCAGCCGCTCGGCACCGAGAAGGGATCGGTCCAGCCCTCGCCCCGGGGCCGTAGCGCCTCCAGCCGTACGGCCGCCGCCGCCTCGTACACCTCCTCCGGGACGTCGGCCGACACCAGCGAGTCGACCTCCCGCTCCACCAGCCCCGTGTCCAACTCGCCCGCCACGACCGCCGGATGGGCCAGCAGTCGCCGCAGGAACCCGGCATTGGTCTGCACGCCCAGCGTCACCGTCTCCGCGAGGGCGGCCCGCAGCTTCCGCAGTGCCGTCTCCCGGTCCGGCCCGTACGCGATCACCTTGGACAGCATCGGGTCGTACAGCGAGCCGACCTCCGTGCCCTCGCTGAGCCCGGAGTCGGTGCGGACGCCGTCGCCCTGGGGCTCGCTCAGCTTCAGGACGGTGCCGCCGGAGGGGAGGAACCCGCGCGCGGGGTCCTCTGCACAGACGCGCGCCTCGACCGCATGCCCGGTCAGCGTGATGTCGCCCTGCTTGAACGGCAGTTGCTCACCCGCCGCCACCCGCAGCTGCCATTCCACCAGGTCGAGGCCGGTGATGAGCTCGGTGACCGGGTGCTCCACCTGGAGCCGGGTGTTCATCTCCATGAAGTAGTACGACGACGGATCGCCGCCCGGCACGATGAACTCCACCGTGCCCGCGCCCCGGTAGCCGCACGAGCGTGCCGCCTGCACGGCAGCCTCGCCCATCGCCGCGCGCGTGGCCTCGTCGAGGAGCACACTGGGCGCCTCCTCGATGATCTTCTGGTGCCGGCGCTGCAGCGAGCACTCGCGCTCGCCCAGGTGCACCACGTTCCCGTGGCCGTCCGCCAGCACCTGGATCTCGATGTGCCGGGGGCGATCCACCCATCGCTCGACGAGGAGCGTGTCGTCGCCGAAGGAGGCACGGGCCTCGCGGCGGGCGGCGGCGATCTCCTCGTCCAGCACGGCCAGGTCCCGTACCAGCCGCATGCCCTTGCCCCCGCCGCCGGCCGACGGCTTGAGCAGAACGGGCGCACCCAACTCACGGGCCGCCTGCGCCAGTTCGGGGTCTCGCCCACCGGGCACGACCGGCACCCCGGCCGCCTCCACCGTCTCCTTGGCCCGGATCTTGTCGCCCATCAGGGAGATGGCCTCGGCGGGCGGCCCGATGAAGACCAGTCCGGCCTCGGCGCACGCGCGCGCGAAGGTCGCGTTCTCCGCGAGGAAGCCGTATCCGGGGTGCACGGCCTGGGCGCCCGTACGCGTTGCCGCCTCCAGCAGGCGCTCCACGGACAGATAGCTCTCGGCCGCCGGTGCCGGACCGATCCGTACCGCCGTGTCGGCCTCCCGGACGTGCCGTGCGTCGGCGTCCGCGTCGGAGAAGACGGCCACCGAGCGCACGCCCAGCGAGCGGAGCGTACGGATCACGCGGACGGCGATCTCGCCCCGGTTGGCCACGAGCACTGTGTCGAACATGGGTCCCCTCCTCACATCCGGAAGACGCCGAACTGGGGCTCACCCAGCGGCGCGTTGGCACAGGCGGTCAGTGCGAGACCCAGCACCTGGCGGGTCTCCAGCGGGTCGATCACACCGTCGTCCCAGAGGCGGGCGGTGGCGTAGTAGGCGTTGCCCTGGCGCTCGTACTGCTGCCGGATCGGGGCCTTGAACGCCTCCTCGTCCTCCGTCGGCCAGTCCTCGCCCCGGGCCTCCAACTGGTCCCGCTTGACGGTCGCGAGGACCGAGGCCGCCTGCTCGCCGCCCATGACGGAGATCTTGGCGCCCGGCCACATCCACAGGAACCGGGGCGAGTAGGCCCGGCCGCACATCGAGTAGTTGCCCGCGCCGTACGACCCGCCGACCACCACCGTCAGCTTCGGCACGCGTGTGCAGGCCACGGCCGTCACCATCTTGGCGCCGTGCTTGGCGATGCCGCCCGCCTCGTAGTCCCGACCGACCATGAAGCCGGAGATGTTCTGCAGGAAGACGAGCGGGATCCCGCGCTGGTCGCACAGCTCGATGAAGTGGGCGCCCTTCTGGGCCGACTCGGAGAACAGGATGCCGTTGTTGGCGACGATCCCGACCGGGTGCCCGTGGATCCGCGCGAAGCCGGTGACCAGGGTCTGCCCGAACTCGGCCTTGAACTCCGCGAAACGCGAGCCGTCGACCACGCGCGCGATGACTTCACGTACGTCATAGGGGGTGCGGGGGTCGACCGGTACGGCGCCGTAGAGCCCGTACGGATCCACCTTGGGCTCCACGGCGGGCTGCACCTGCCAGGGCAGCGCCCCGCGCGCGGGCAGCGTGGAGACGATGTTCCGCACGATCCGCAGCGCGTGCGCGTCGTCCTCCGCGAGGTGGTCCGTCACACCGGAGACCCTGGAGTGCACCTCGCCACCGCCGAGCTCCTCGGCCGTCACGACCTCACCGGTGGCCGCCTTCACCAGCGGAGGTCCACCGAGGAAGATCGTCCCCTGGTTCCGGACGATGACCGCCTCGTCGCTCATGGCCGGGACGTATGCCCCACCGGCCGTGCACGACCCGAGGACCGCGGCGATCTGCGGGATGCCCGCCCCGGACATCCGCGCCTGGTTGTAGAAGATCCGCCCGAAGTGCTCCCGGTCCGGGAAGACCTCGTCCTGCATGGGCAGGAAGGCCCCGCCGGAGTCGACCAGATACACGCACGGCAGGCGGTTCTCCAGGGCCACCTCCTGCGCCCGGAGATGCTTCTTCACCGTCATCGGGTAGTACGTCCCGCCCTTGACGGTGGCGTCATTGGCGACGATCACGCACTCGCGGCCGCTCACCCGCCCGATCCCGGCGATCACGCCGGCCGCCGGGGCCGCCGCGTCGTACATCCCGTCGGCGGCGAGGGGCGCCAGCTCCAGGAAGGGCGAGCCCGGGTCGAGCAGGGTGTCCACCCGGTCCCTCGGCAGCAGCTTCCCGCGCGCGGTGTGCCTGGCCCGCGCCTTCTCGCCACCGCCGAGCCGGGCCGCGGCGAGCTTGCCGCGCAGCTCCTCGGCGAGTGCGAGATGGGCCTGCTCATTGGCCCGCCAGGCCTCCGACGCGGGATCTGCCGCGCTCGTCAGCTCCGGTGCCTCTTGCATCGTGCGGTCCCCTCACCCAGTGGTCGACTGTTAATGAGCGTTAACCATTTCCTCCAGGTTAACGACCGCTAACCTCCCTGTCTAGAATTGCTTCCATGGCCACCAGAACCGACGCCCCCACCCGCCGCGAGCAGATCCTCAAGGAGGCCGCGCGGCTGTTCGCCGAGCGCGGTTTCCACGGGGTCGGAGTCGACGAGATAGGTGCCGCGGTCGGCATCAGCGGCCCGGGTCTCTACCGTCACTTCGCGGGCAAGGACGCGATGCTCGCCGAGCTGCTGGTGGGCATCAGCGGCCAGCTGCTCACCGGTGCCAAGCGGCGCCAGCAGGAGGCGGACGGCACCGCGCCCGAGGTGGTCCTCGACTCGCTCATCGAAGGGCACATCGACTTCGCGCTCGACGACCGTCCCCTGATCACCCTGCACGACCGGGAGCTGGACCGCCTCCGCGACAGCGACCGCAAGCTGGTCCGCCAGCTCCAGCGCCAGTACGTGGAGCTGTGGGTGGGCGTGCTCCGCGAGGTCTACCCGGGGCTCGCGGAACCCGCGGCCCGCTCCGCCGTGCACTCTGTCTTCGGGCTCCTGAACTCGACCCCGCACCTCGGGCGGCCGGGCTCGCTGCCGGGGCGCGGGGCGACGGCGGAGCTGCTGCACAGGATGGCGCGGGGGGCCTTCGAGGCGGCCGGGGCGGAGTGACGAGCGTTACGGGATCACCTCTGGACGCCTCTCCCTACCCGCCGGTACCTTAATGTTCTGAGCAAGCGCTTAGACATGGACCCCTTGAGTCAGGTGGAGGTGGCGGCGGTGCGCCGTACGGTGTTCAACGAGGACCACGAGGCGTTCCGGGAGACCCTGCGCGCCTTCATCGAGGCCGAGGTCGTCCCGGTCTATGACGAGTGGTTCGCAGCCGGCCAGGCGCCGCGCGACTTCTACTACAAGCTCGCCGAGCTCGGCATCTTCGGCATCCGCGTGGACGAGGAGTTCGGCGGCGCCGGCATCGACTCGTACAAGTTCGAGGCCGTGATGTACGAGGAGACCGCGCGCGCCGGTGTCCAGTTCGGCGGCTCCGGTGTGCACGTGCTGCTCGGCCTGCCGTACATCAAGATGCTCGCCACCGACGAGCAGAAGAAGCGGTTCCTGCCGAAGTTCGTCTCCGCCGAGGAGATGTGGGCCCTCGCGATGACCGAGCCGGGCACCGGCTCCGACCTCGCGGGCATGAAGACCACCGCCAAGCTGAGCGAGGACGGCACGCACTACGTCCTCAACGGCGCCAAGACCTTCATCACCGGTGGCGTGCACGCCGACCGCGTGATCGTCTGTGCCCGCACCGCCGCGCCCACCGCCGAGGACCGCCGCCACGGCATCTCCCTCTTCGCCGTGGACACCAAGTCCGAGGGCTACTCCATAGGCCGCAAGCTCGACAAGCTGGGTCTGAAGACCTCCGACACCGCCGAGCTGGCGTTCGTCGACGTGAAGGTCCCGGTCGAGGACCTGCTCGGCGAGGAGAACAAGGGCTTCTACTACCTCGGCCACAACCTCGCCTCCGAGCGCTGGGGCATCGCCTTCGGTGCCTACGCCCAGGCCAAGGCCGCGGTCCGGTTCGCCAAGGAGTACGTCCAGGAGCGCACCGTCTTCGGCAAGCCCGTCGCGTCCTTCCAGAACACCAAGTTCGAGCTGGCCGCCTGCCAGGCCGAGGTGGACGCCGCCGAGGCCGTCGCCGACCGCGCGCTCGAGGCCCTCGACGCCGGTGAGCTCACCCCGGCCGAGGCCGCCTCCGCCAAGCTGTTCTGCACCGAGGTCGCGCACCGCGTGATCGACCGCTGCCTCCAGCTGCACGGCGGCTACGGCTTCATGAACGAGTACCCGATCGCCCGCCTGTACGCGGACAACCGCGTCAACCGCATCTACGGCGGCACCAGCGAGATCATGAAGACGATCATCGCCAAGGACATGGGCCTGTAAGGCCCACGAAACCCCAGGAAATGACTGGCGGGTACAACTGTCTCCCATGAGCCAGGCACTACAGGGTCTCCTCGATCTGCTCGACCTCGAGCAGATCGAGGAGAACATCTTCCGCGGCCAGTCCCGGTCCGCCGTCGTCCCACGCGTCTTCGGCGGACAGGTCGCGGCCCAGGCGCTCGTCGCCGCCGGGCGTACCGTCCCCGAGGACCGGCACGCCCACTCCCTCCACGCGTACTTCCTGCGCACCGGTGACCCGGGCGCGCCCATCGTCTACACCGTCGAGCGCATGAACGACGGCCGCTCCTTCACCGCGCGCCGCGTCATCGCTGTCCAGCACGGGCAGCCGATCTTCGCCCTCTCCGCCTCCTTCCAGCGGTTCGAGGAGGGCTTCGAGCACCAGGCGCCCATGCCGTCCGCGCCCGACCCCGCCACGCTGCCCACCTCCGAGGAGCGGCTGCGCGGCTACGACCACCTCGCCCCCGAGGTCGTCGAGAGGTTCCTGGAGGCGCGCGAGTCGATCGACCTGCGCTACGTCGACGAACCGCCGTACGGCAAGTTCGGCGAGCCGCGCGAGCCGCACTCCCAGGTGTGGTTCCGCACCAACGGCAAGCTTGCGGACGACCCGCTGCTGCACGTCGTCCTCGCCACGTACGTCTCCGACATGACCCTGCTCGACTCGATCCTCCTCGCGCACGGCCGCGGCGGCTGGGCGGTCGGCGATGTCGTCGGCGCCTCGCTGGACCACGCGATGTGGTTCCACCGCCCGTTCCGCGCCGACGAATGGCTCCTCTACGACCAGGAGTCGCCGTCGGCACACGGTGGCCGCGGGCTCGGACAGGCCCGTATCTACACGCAGGACGGCCAGCTGGCCATCTCGGTCATCCAGGAAGGCGTGGTCCGCGCCCCGCGGCGCAAACTCGGTTGATCCGGACCCGCCGCAGCGCTGGGATGGGCCCATGACTGTGACTGGAGAGTCGTGGAACTGGCGGGGCGGGCGGATCCGGGAGGCGTTCCTGGACGCGTCCGGGATAGTCGCCGAGCTGATCGCGGAGCCGGCCGTCGCCGCCGCCTGGGAAAAGCCCAGCGCACTGCGGGACTTCAGCGTCGGCGGCCTCGCGGGGCACACCGCCTGGCAGGAACTCGCGCTGCCGGAGCTGCTCCGGGAGCCGGAGCCCGGGCAGCCGGTGGTGTCCCTGCGGGAGTACTACCTGGAGCGGGTGACCTGGCTGGACGCCGGTGTCGACGGAGCCGTCAACATCCGTATCCGCAAGGGCGGTGAGGCCACCGGCGCGGAGGGTCACGAGGCGCTCCTCGCGCGCGTGCGGGACACCGTCGGCAGGCTGCGGCCGGAACTGACGGCCGCACCCCCACGGCGGCCGATCCGGATGCCCTCCTGGGGCGACTGGTCCCTCGAACTCGACGACTTCCTGCTCACCCGCCTCATGGAACTCGTCGTCCACGCCGACGACTTGGCGTTCAGCGTGGGCCTGCCGACCCCGCAGTTCCCGGAACACGTGAGCGCGCCGGTCGTCGAACTGCTGGCCCGCCTCGCGGTGCGCCGCCACGGCGTCGTGGACGTCGTACGGGGGCTCGCCCGCGCCGAGCGCGCCCCCGCATCGATCGCGGGTATCTAGGAGAGCCCGGCCTCCGCCAGCAGATACGCCGTCATCGGGTCGTAGTGCCGCGGGCTGACCACATGGTCGTCCAGCGGGACCACGACCTGGACGGTGCCCTCCGACTCGGCGAGGAAGAGCGCCGGGTCGTTGCAGTCGGCGTAGCCCACGGAGTCGATGCCGTGCTGCCCTGCGTAGCCCGCCCAGCCGTGGTCGGCGACGACCAGGTCGGGCAGCGGGCGGCCCTCCTGCTCCAGGGCGGTGAGGATGGCCTTCATCGGCTCTCCGGAGTGCGTGTGCCACAGGGTGGCGCCGTGCTCCAGCACCGCCACGTCCGCGAGCTGCCAGACGTAGCCCTCGTCGGTCTGCAGCCCCTCCGGGATGACGACGATCTCGCAGCCGGCGGCGCGCAGCGCGGCGGCCGTGGCGCGGTGCACGTCGAGCAGGCCGCCCGGGTGGCCGGTCGCGAGCAGCACCCGCTGCTGCCCCTCGGCCGCCTTGCGCAGCCGCGCGGCCATGCGCTCCAGGCCGTCGACGGTCAGGTCGGGGTCGATGGTGTCCTGGCCGTACCGGTACTCGGGGTCGTCGTTCACGCCCACCCGCTCGGCCATCACCGCGAGCACGTCCTGCTCGTCGGTCCAGCGGTCGCCGAGCTCCAGGCCCAGCCAGAAGTTGCGGACGCCGTTCGCGAGCTGACGGTAGTGGCTGAGATTGTTCTCGCGGGGCGTCGCGACATCGCCCGCGATACGGGTCCGTACAAGGTGGTCGACGAGCTCGGCGCGGCTGGGGGTCCCGGGTATCGGCATGAATCCCATTGTGGGGCAGCGGACTGCGCGAGTCCCTGGCGTCCCGCACGCTGGGACGCGGGTCACGTACTCAGAGTTCTGGTACGCCGTACCTATTGCCGTGCACCTAGGGCTGTCGCAGCGCGAACCACAGCTCCATGCGTACGTCCGGGTCGTCGAGGTCCGTGTCGAGGAGTGTCGCGCAACGGGCGATGCGCCCGCGGACGGTGTTGCGGTGGACGGACATCGCCACCGCCGTGCGGTCCCAACTGCCGTGCAGGGACAGCCAGGTGCGCAGCGTCTCGGTGAGGGCCGGGGTGTCGGCGATCGGGGCGAGGAGCGTGCGGGCGTGCGCGGCGGCCTCGTCCGCGGACAGCAGGTCGGCGAGCCCGGCCCGTTCGCCGTGCCGGACCAGGGCGGAGCGGGTGGCGCGGGCGCGGGCCAGCGCACGCGCCGCCTGCGTGTCGGCGGACGGCCAGCCGGACGGGGCCACGGCGGCGCTGACGCCCAGCGTCCAGCCGGGCTGTGCGGCCGGTTCACGATCGGCGGGCACCAGGACCCGTACGACATCGTCCGCCAGGTCGACCAGCGGCGACCCGAGGGCGGCGCCCAGCGCGGAGGCGGCCATCGGGCCAGGGTCCTGTGTGTCCGGGCGTGCATGCACCACGAGCCACCGCTCGGCGCCGAGGAGGGCGGCGACGTCCGCGGGCGGCGCCCCCAGCAGCAGCCGTACGAGCGCCGACGACCGCGCCGCACCGCTGCCGCTCTGGTGCTCGCCGGTGAGCAGGGACAGCAGCACGGCGGCGACGGAGGCGATGGTGTGGTCGCCCGGTTCGCGCCGCGGGGCGGCGACGCCCAGGACGAAGCCCTTTCCGGTGCCGAGGGCGTAGGCGGCGAGATGGGTGCCGGCGGCGGTGTCGGTGGCGGAGGTGGGCGTCCCGGGACCCGAGGGGCGTACGACCTCCGCGAGCTCGGCCAGCGCCTCGCTGACGTGGGCCGTCACCGCGCGTCCCGCGGACGCGATCTCCACCCCTTCCGGCCCGTACAGCGCGGCCCGGCCCGCGACCCGCTGCCCCAGCTGCCGCAGCACCGAGGGCACCGGATCCGGGCGGGAAGCGGCGGAGGCCAGGCTCTGCTGGGCCTCCGTGACGCGGCGGAGTTCGGCGAGACGGGCCTGGGCCATCAGCTGCCAGACCGCGCGGGCCACACCGGAGAAGGTGGTCTGCGGCGGGACCTCGATCAGCGGCAGTTCGTGCGCGTCGCAAGCCGCCACCAGGGCGCGCGGCACCGTGTCGTGCACGGGCGCCAGACCGAAGCCGAGGGCCGCGCCGCCCGCCGCGACGATCCGCGACACGTAGTCGTCGAAGTAGGTGCCCGAACCCGCCGCCTCCGGAATGTGCACACCCGCGGTCAGCAGCAGCTCGCCGCCCAGCAGATACGGGTACGGGTCGGCCATCTCCGAGGTGTGTGCCCAGTGGATGACGATGTCCGGATCGGAGGGGCCCGCGATCTGCTGCAGGGCGAGGTCCTCACGGGCCAGGAGCGCCGCCAGAGGCACCGGTGGAGTGGGGGGAACAGCGGGATCCGGCATGGTGTGCGTTCCCTCCATCCGAAGCGGCTCGAATGGATGAAACGTACACTTCGCAGTCGCTTTCCGGCCACCTACTGTCGAACCGGATCGGCCCGGCAGCGACTGCGCGAAGGAGGCCCTCATGGCCGTCGACTACACAGTGATCGTCGTCTATCTCGTCGGCATGCTGGCCATGGGCTGGTGGGGCATGCGCCGTGCCAGGTCGAAGAGCGAGTTCCTGGTCGCTGGGCGCCGCCTCGGGCCCGCCATGTACTCCGGCACCATGGCCGCGATCGTTCTCGGCGGCGCGTCCACCATCGGTGGCGTCGGCCTCGGCTACCAGTACGGCCTCTCCGGCGCCTGGATGGTCTTCACCATCGGCCTCGGCCTGCTCGCCCTGTCCGTCTTCTTCTCCGCGCGCATCGCCCGCCTCAAGGTCTACACCGTCTCCGAGATGCTGGACCTGCGCTACGGCGGCCGGGCCGGCGTCATCTCGGGCGTGGTCATGTGGGCGTACACGCTGATGCTCGCGGTCACCTCGACCATCGCGTACGCCACCATCTTCGACGTCCTCTTCGACATGAACCGCACCGTCGCGATCATCCTCGGCGGCTCGATCGTCGTCGCGTACTCGACGCTCGGCGGCATGTGGTCCATCACCCTCACCGACATGGTGCAGTTCGTGGTGAAGACGATCGGCGTGCTGCTGCTCCTGCTGCCCATCGCGGTCGTCAAGGCGGGCGGTTTCTCCGAGATGAAGGCCAAGCTGCCGACTGAGTACTTCGACCCGCTGGGCATCGGCGGCGAGACGATCTTCACCTATGTCCTGATCTACACGTTCGGCATGCTCATCGGGCAGGACATCTGGCAGCGCGTGTTCACCGCCCGCAGCGACAAGACGGCCAAGTGGGGCGGCACGGTCGCGGGCACCTACTGTCTCGCCTACGCCCTCGCCGGTGCCGTCATCGGTACGGCGGCCAGGGTGCTGTACCCCAAGCTCGGCAGCCCGGACGACGCCTTCGCGACCATCGTCAAGGACGAACTGCCGGTCGGCGTAAGGGGGTTGGTGCTGGCCGCCGCCCTGGCCGCCGTGATGTCGACGTCGTCCGGCGCGCTGATCGCCTGCGCGACCGTCGCCAACAACGACATCTGGTCGCGGCTGCGGGGAGCCGTGCGCGGGTCCGAGGACGAGCACGACGAGGTCAAGGGCAACCGCGCCTTCATCCTCGTCATGGGCCTCGCGGTGATCGGCACGGCGATCGCGCTCAACAACGTCGTAGAGGCGCTGACGGTGGCGTACAACCTGCTGGTCGGCGGGCTCCTCGTGCCCATTCTCGGCGGGCTGCTGTGGAAGCGCGGCACCGTGCAGGGCGCGCTCGCCTCGGTGATCGTCGGCGGCCTCGCGGTCATCGGCCTGATGGCGGGCTACGGCATCCTCGCCAACGAGCCCGTCTACTACGGCCTGCTCGCCTCCCTCGCCGCCTACGTCGCCGTGTCCCTCGCGACGAAGCCGACCGACGCGGCCGTACTCGCCGCCTGGCGCGAGCGGCTCGCCGGACGGAGCCCCGAACTCGCGTCGGAACCCGTCCCGGCGCCCCAGTAGAGTCGTACAAGAAGTAGTACTTATCGACTCATACTCTCCCCATACTCGCCCTAGGTTCGCTCCATATTCGCTCCGTACGCGATGAAGCGTAGGAAAGAAGGCATTACCCCATGAGCAGCAACGAGACGCCCCGCGGCCCTGTCGACTCCTCCCGCATCCCGCGGTACGCCGGACCCGCGACCTTCGCCCGGCTGCCCCGTCTCGACGAGGTCGGACGCGCCGACGTCGCCGTCGTGGGCGTGCCGTTCGACTCGGGCGTCTCGTACCGGCCGGGCGCCCGCTTCGGCGGCAACGCGATCCGCGAGGCGTCCCGGCTGCTGCGGCCGTACAACCCGGCGCAGGACGCGTCCCCCTTCGCGCTGGCGCAGGTGGCGGACGGCGGGGACATCGCCGTGAACCCGTTCAACATCAACGAGGCCGTGGAGACCGTCGAGGCCGCGGCGGACGAACTGCTCGGCACGGGCGCGCGGTTGATGACCCTGGGCGGCGACCACACCATCGCGCTGCCGCTGCTCAGGTCCGTCGCGAAGAAGCACGGCCCGGTGGCGCTGCTGCACTTCGACGCGCACCTCGACACCTGGGACACGTACTTCGGCGCGGAGTACACGCACGGGACGCCGTTCCGGCGGGCGGTGGAGGAGGGCATCCTCGACACGTCGGCCCTGTCCCACGTCGGCACCCGTGGCCCGCTCTACGGCAAGCAGGACCTCACCGACGACGAGAAGATGGGCTTCGGCATCGTCACATCGGCGGACATCTACCGCCGCGGCGCCGACGAGGTGGCCGACCAGCTGCGCCAGCGCATCGGCGACCGCCCGCTCTACATCTCCATCGACATCGACTGCCTGGACCCGGCGCACGCGCCCGGCACGGGTACGCCGGAGGCGGGCGGCATGACCTCGCGCGAGCTCCTGGAGATCCTGCGCGGCCTGGCGTCCTGCAACCTCGTTTCGGCCGACGTCGTCGAGGTGGCGCCCGCGTACGATCACGCGGAGATCACGTCGGTGGCCGCGTCCCACACGGCGTACGAACTGACCACGATCATGACCCGCCAGATTGCCGAGGCTCGTTCGAAGTGACCCACGACCACGACCTGGAACTCCGCCCGACTCAGGCGCAGATTTCCGCCGCTCTGAACCCTCCTCCCGGCCGGGTCGGCGGGGACCTGGTCGTGGAGACGCTGGCCGGGCTCGGCGCGACGACGGTCTTCGGTCTGCCCGGCCAGCACGCGCTCGGCATGTTCGACGCGCTGCGTCGCTCCTCGCTGCGGTACATCGGCCTGCGGGTGGAGAACAACGCGGGGTTCGCGGCGGACGCCTACGGCCGGATGACCGGAGAGGCCGCCCCGCTGCTGCTCTCGACCGGCCCGGGCGCGCTCACCTCGCTCGCCGCACTGCAGGAGGCGCGCGCCGCCTCCGCGCCCGTGGTGGCGATCAGCAGCCAGGTCCCGACGCCGGGGCTGGGCGGCGGCCGCCACGGCTATCTGCACGAACTCCCCGACCAGGCGGCCTCGTTCAGGGGTGTGGTCAAGTCGGTCCACACCGTCCGCACCCAGTCCCAGATCCCGTCCGCGCTCGCGGAGGCCTGGAAGTCGGCGCTGACGGCTCCGCACGGCCCGGTGTGGGTGGAGATCCCGCAGGACGTACTGCTCGCGGAGACGATCCTCCCGGTGGTGACCGGCGTCGACGCGACACCGGAGGACCTGCCGCCGCGCCCCGAACTGACGGCGGTGGCGGCCGACTTGCTGTCGGGCGCCGAGCGCCCGGCGATCATCGCGGGCGGGGGAGTGGTACGGGCGGACGCCTCGGGGAAGCTGCGTCAGCTGGCCGAGCGGCTGGACGCCCCCGTGGTGACGACGTTCGGCGGCAAGGGCGCCTTCCCCTGGAACCACAGACTGTCCCTCCAGTCCTGGCTGGAGGACCGGCACACCACGGACTTCCTGGAGGACGCGGACGTACTGCTGGTGGTGGGCTCGGGCCTGGGCGAACTCTCCTCGAACTACCACACGTTCAAGCCCCGGGGCCGGGTCGTCCAGATCGAGGCCGACCTCGGCAAGCTGGAGTCCAACCACCCGGCGCTGGGCATCCACGCGGACGCGCGGCTCGCGCTGCAAGCGCTGCTGGAGACGGTGGAGGAGCGCACCGACCGGGCTGCCCCGGAGCGGGTGCGCGAGGTGCTCACGAAGGTCACCGAGCGCATCGCCTCCCAGGAACTCACCCTGGAACAGGACGTGTTGGCATCGGTCCGCCGAGCCCTGCCGGCCGACTCCCCGTCCTTCTGGGACATGACGATCCTCGCCTACTGGGCCTGGTCCGCATTCGACCCCCGGGGCACCAACACCATGCACTCCGCCCAAGGTGCCGGCGGCCTCGGCTACGGCTTCCCGGCGGCCCTGGGCGCGGCGGCCGCCGACCCTTCGACCCCGGTGCTGGCGGTGTCGGGCGACGGCGGAGCGCTGTACTCCATCGCCGAGTTGGCGACGGCCCGCCAGTACGACCTGAACGTCACCTGGCTCATCGTCGACGACGGCGGCTACGGCATCCTGCGCGAGTACATGAACGACGCGTTCGGCCAGGCCACGGCGACGGAGCTGACCCGGCCGGACTACGTGGCGCTGGCGGAGTCGTTCGGGGTGCCGGGCATGCGGACGGCGCCGGAGACGCTGGAGGCGGACCTCGCGAAGGCCCTCGCGACGCCGGGCCCGTCGGTCGTCGTACTCCCCGCCGTACTGCGGATGTTCGCGCCGACCCATCAGTAACTCTCTTGAATCGGTAAAGAAAGTCCCATAGGTTTCCCCCTGCCACTGCTTTACAGCATGGCCACATCAATTTCATAGCGGGCTCTGGGGAGAGCTCGGGGGGAGACAAGGGCATGACCAACCCTTGGTTCCGGCGGCTTCGTGCTGCCCGGACGCTCGGCGTGCTGCTCGGCGGCGCCGTCGTCCTGGGTGCACTGCCCGCCGTCACCAGTCCGGCCGGCGCCGCGGACAGCGCGCCGGCCTCGACCGAAGCGGCCGCGTTCGCGCTGGCCGCCGACACCGGGGAACCGGTGGAGATCGTTCAGCGCCGTACCGAGGACGAACTCGTCTACGCCAACCCGGACGGCAGTTTCACCAGCGAGACCAGCGTCCAGCCGCAGCGGGTGCAACGCCCCGACGGCAGCTGGGACAAGGCCGACGCCACGCTCGAACGGCGGCCCGACGGCACCGTCGGCCCGAAGGCCGCGGTCGTCGACCTGGCCTTCGCCGGGGGCGGCTCGTCCGACCTGATCACCCTGGGCGAGGACGGCAAGTCCTTCACCCTGCGCTGGCCGAAGCCGCTGCCCGAGCCCGTCCTGGACGGCGACACCGCCGAGTACCGCGAGGTGCTGCCCGGGGTCGACCTGCTGGCGAGCGCCTCGGTCACCGGATACTCGTACGTCCTGAAGGTGAAGACACCCGAGGCCGCCCGCAACCCGGACCTGGCCCAACTGAGCCTGCCCGTACGGTCCGAGGGCCTCGACCTGACCACCGGGCCGACCGGCGGACTGCTGGCCGTGGACGCCTCCGGCGAGCGGCTCTTCGGCGGCCAGGCGCCCAAGATGTGGGACTCCGCCACCACCGCCGAGGAGGTCCCGGCCGACGCCGTGCCGGCCACCGGCTCCGGCGCCCCCGCGGAGGCCGCACCCGACGCCGCGGCCAAGGTCGCCGACATGGGCCTGGACGTCTCCGCGTCCGCCGTCACCGTCGAGCCCGACCGCACCGTGCTGACCGCCGTCGACACCGACTTCCCGGTCTACCTCGACCCGGAGGCCGGCATGTCCAAGAGCGAGTGGCTGTACGTCTCCAGCGCCCACCCGGGCACGGAGTTCCACAAGTTCAAGAAGGACGAGGGCGTCGGCCACTGCTCGTACAAGTCGATCGGCGGCACGTACTACGTGTGCAGCTCGTCGCCGTACACCAACCGGATGTACTTCCAGTTCTCCACCGGCGGCTGGAAGAACCGCACCATCTCCAAGGCGGTCTTCGAGGTCTACGAGACCTTCTCCTTCTCCTGCCAGAAGAGCACCGTCAACCTGCACGCGGTGAGCGAGGGCGGTGTCGACTCCGCCACCAACTGGAACAACAAGCCCAAGGACGGCGACCTGATGGTCGACCGCACGGTGGCCTACGGCCGCGGCGACAGCTGCAGCCCCGACGCCCCGGCCAGCTGGGTCGACTTCCAGGACAACGCCGACGAGAGCAACGAGAACCTCACCGCCACCGTCCGCAAGAAGGCCAGGGCCGAGGACCCGATCGCCTTCTCGCTGCGGGCCGCCGACGAGGACGACGCCAACTCCTGGAAGCGGTTCCGCGGCGACAACGCCAAGCTCGTCGTCACGTACAACACCACCCCGGGCAAGCCGTACAGCGAGCGGCTGACCAACCCGGAGGAGAAGACCTGCACCACGGACAACACCAAGCGCCCGTGGATCCGTGACGACACCCCGACCATGGCGGTCAACGGCACCGACGCCGACTCCTACAGCGACGGCACCGGCCAGAACCTCACCGCCACCTTCCGGGTCTGGGACCAGGTCGACGGCCGGCCCATGGTCTACGAGGGCAAGGACGGTCCGCAGAACGAGGGCGTCTTCGAGAAGAACATCCCCATCAAGGAACTCGCCCACGGCCACGGCTACAAGTGGCACGCCCAGCTCTACGACGGCTCCACCGGCAAGCTGAAGGACTCCGGCTTCTCGGACTGGTCCGACTGGTGCGAGTTCGTGGTGGACGTGAAGGCGCCCGACACCAAGCCGCTGGTGAAACCGGCGGACGGCGAGGCCGACCTCCCGGTGGGCGCGAAGCGGCACTTCACTGTCTCCGCGAACGGCAACTCCGACCCGGTCTTCAAGAACGACGTCGAGTTCTACGAGTGGGACCTCGGCAGCGACACCCCCGGCCGCAAGGCCACCCCGGCGAGCCTGGGCGGTGACGCCACCATCGAGGTGCCGACCTCGACCTTCGGCCCGAACGTGCTCTACGTCCGCAGCGTCGACCAGGCCGGCAACCGCGGCCCGCTGGAGAAGTACATCTTCACCGCCGACCGCGCCTGCCCCGACGCCCTCGCCGACACCTGCGCCGCCGCCGTCTACGGCCTCGACCAGACCACCGGCACCACCGCCCCCGACACCTCCGGCCACGACCGCGACCTGACGGTCAAGGGCGCCGACTGGGTCGCGGGCAACCACTACGCCACCGAGGCCACCGACAAGGCCCTGCGCTTCAACGGCACGAGCGACTACGCCACGGCCGCGTCCGCCGTCCACACCGGGCAGGCGTTCACGGTGTCGGCGTGGGTGCGGCCGACCTCGCTCGCCGACAACATCTCGGTGATCAGCCAGGCCGGCACCAACGGCAACGGCCTCAACCTCTACTACTCGACCGCCTACAAGCGCTGGATCTTCGGCCGCCACATCGCCGACAAGGACGGCTCCGACATCGTCCGCGCCATGGCGACCAGCGAGCGGCCGGCGACCGTCGGCAAGTGGACCCACCTGGCGGGCACGTACGACCCGGCGGCCCGGAAGTTCACGCTCTACGTCGACGGCGAGGAGCAGGGCAGCGCGCCCGTCACCGGCGTCTGGAACGCCGCCAAGGGCCTGAACATCGGCCGCGCCCAGTACGACGGCACATGGCGCGACTTCTTCGCCGGCGACATCGACGACGTACGCCTCGTACCCGGCCTGCTCTCCGGTACGGAGATCTACCGGCTGGCGAACGACTAGGGGCTCCTGACCACAGCCGCTTCGTCCGGGCGCCGGAAATCCTCCGGCGCCCGGGCACCCCACATCACACGGGAGGGGAGCGCGCATGCGCTCGACACGGAGACATCACGCCCATAAGTGGGCGAAACATCTGGCCGCGGCGGTGTCCGCGGCCCTGACCCTGACCCTGCTCCAGGCGGCCCCCGCACTCGGCGACGACGACGCCCGCGAGCAGCGCCGACCCAAGACCCAGGACGTGCCCTCCACCCCCGTGGTGGAGGAGGGCGGCCAGGCCACCCCGTTGAAGCACCTTGCGGGATACGGCAGTTCACGCGTCCTGAAGGCAACCTGGCCGAAGCCGGGCAGCGCCACCGTCGACCTGGACGGCACCGGAGCGCGCAGCGGCATCCGCGCGGGCGGCCTGCCCGTCCGCCTCGCCGCCCCCAAGTCCCGCTCGGCCAAGGACACTTCGCCGTCCCGCGCCAAGGTCGACCTCCTCGGTCACGCAGCCGCCCGCAAGGCCGGCATCGACGGCCTCCTCCTGAAGGTCACGCGCGCGGACGGCCGTAACACCAAGTCGACCGCGTCCGGCAAGGTCTCCCTTCAGGTCGACTACGCCTCCTTCGCCCAGGCCTACGGCGGCGACTGGGCGCAGCGCCTGCGGCTGGTCCAGCTGCCCGCCTGCGCGCTGACCACGCCGAAGGCGGCCGCCTGCCAGACGGTCACCCCGCTCGCCACGGACAACGACGTCCGGGCGCAGAGGCTCACCGCGGACGTGCCCGCGGCCGTCGGTGCCAAGGCCCCGCTGCTCGCCGTCTCCGCGGCCCCCTCCGGCGGCTCCGGCTCCTACACCGCCACCTCCCTCGCCCCGTCGGCGTCGTGGCAAGTGGCGGCCCAGACCGGCGCGTTCACCTGGCAGTATCCGTTGCGGGTGCCGCCCGCGATCGCCGGCCCGTCGCCGCAGCTGGGCCTGGCCTACAACTCGGCGTCCACGGACGGCCGTACGGCCTCCAGCAACAACCAGACCTCCTGGGCCGGCGAGGGCTTCGACCTCAGCGCCGGCTACATCGAGCGCGCGTACCGCTCCTGCACGGACGACGGCCACGACGAGGCCGGTTCGCAGAAGTACGACCTGTGCTGGCACTCCGACAACGCCACCATGAACTTCGGTGGCCGGGCAGGGGAGTTGGTCAAGAAGTCGGCGAACGAGTGGCGTCTGAAGCAGGACGACGGCACGACGATCGAGCGGAAGACCGGCGGCTTCAACTCGGACGACAACAAGGAGTACTGGGTCGTCACCACCACCGACGGCACCCGCTACTACTTCGGCAAGGGCAAGCGGGAGTCCGAGGCCGCCGACACCGAGAACACCGGCTCCTCCTGGGAGGTCCCGGTCTTCGGCGACGACAAGGACGAGCCCTGCCACAAGGACACCTTCAAGGAGTCCCGCTGCCAGCAGACCTGGCGCTGGAACCTCGACTACGTCGTCGACGTGCACGGCAACTCGATGACGTACTACTACGGCACCGAGACCAACAAGTACGACACCGTCCGCGGCGACAAGGTGGTCTCCTACGACCGCGGCGGCTACCTCAAGCGGGTCGAGTACGGCGAGCAGGAGGGCAAGGAGAACTCCACCGCCGCCCCCTCGCAGGTCGTCTTCACCACCGCCGAGCGCTGCACCGGCGCGGCCGCCGACTGCGAGCCCGGCGACCTGAAGGAGTCCACCGCCACCCGCTGGCCGGACGTGCCGTTCGAGCAGATCTGCACCTCGGACACCGAGTGCAAGGACCAGTGGTCCCCGACCTTCTTCAGCCGCAAGCGCCTGTCGAAGGTCACCACCCAGGTCCTGGGCTCCGACGGCAAGACGTACACGGACGTCGACGTGTGGGACCTGGCGCACAAGTACCAGAGCGCCGACACCACCCACTCCCCGGCCATGTGGCTGGAGTCGGTCACGCACTCCGGCAAGGACGGTGCGGGCAAGCTCCCGAAGGTCACCTTCTACGAGCGCCAGGACGCCAACCGCGTGGACACGGGCGCCGACGACCGCCTGCCCATGTACAAGTGGCGCATCCGCGCGATCCAGTCGGAGACGGGCGGCACGATCTCGGTCAACTACAAGCCGACCGAGTGCACTCCGTCGAGCCTCCCCACCCCGGAGACCAACACCAAGCGCTGCATGCCGTCCTTCTGGTCGAAGGAGGGGACGGTCGGGGAGAAGGAGGACTGGTTCCACAAGTTCGTCGTCGACACGGTGATCGAGGACGAGGTCACGATCACCGGCCCCAACAAGGTGACGTCGTACGACTATTCGGGCGCGGCCTGGGCCTTCGACGACAGCGAGCTCGTCAAGACGAAGAAGAAGACCTGGAACCAGTGGCGCGGCTTCCGCAAGGTGACCGTGCGCACGGGTGACGCGGACAGCAGGCAGCTGCGCACGGAGACCACCTTCCTCCAGGGCGTGGACGGCGACCGCGAGAAGGAGTCCGGCGGCACCAAGGACGTGACGGTCACCGCCTCGGACGGCACCAAGGTCCGCGACGACGCCCGCCACCAGGGCTTCCAGCTGGAGCAGCGCACCTTCGAGGGCGGCGCGGAGATCTCCGGGACGGTCAGCACCCCCTGGAAGTCGGCCGCGACGGCGACGGAGGGTGCGGACGAGGCGACGTACGCGGCGGTCAAGTCGACGAAGACCCGCACCGCCCTGGACGACGGCAAGGTCCGCCGGGCCGCGATCGAGCACTTCTACGACTCGCACGGCATGCTGGAGCGCTCCTCGGACTCGGGCGACCTGTCCGACCCGGACGACGACACCTGCACCACGAACACGTACAACCGCAACACGGGCGCGAACCTGCTGACGCTGCTGAAGCGCGTGACGGTCGTGCCGGTCAACTGCGATGAAGGGGCGCCGAGTTACAAGGGCGAGGCGATCTCCGACGTCCGCACCTGGTACGACGACCCCGACACCTACGGCACCACACCCACCAAGGGCGACGTGGTCCGCAGCGAGAAGGTCAAGGGCTACGCGGCGGACGGCACACCCCAGTACGTCACCACCTCGACCGCGAAGTACGACACCCACGGCCGGGTGACCGAGTCCGCCGACCAGCAGGGCAACGCGACGAGGACGACGTACTCGCCGACGACCGGCGGCCCGGTGACGGGCATGAAGGTCACGGACCCGGCGGGCAATTCCACCACCTCCACGGTGGACCCCCGCTGGGGCCTGGTCACCGCCACCGTCGACGCCAACAAGCAGCGCACCGACCTGGAGTACGACGCCCTCGGCCGCCTGCTGAAGGTCTGGCTCCCGGGCCGCGCGAAGGCCTCGGACACGCCGAGCCTGGAGTACGGCTACCTGGTCCGCAACAACGGGCCGGTCGTCACCACCACCAAGTCCCTCCTCCCGAACGGCTCGGTGGCCACCAGCCACCAGCTGAGCGACGGCCTGCTGCGCCAACGCCAGACCCAGACCCCGGCCGCCAACTCAGGCCGCGTCGTCACCACCACCGAGTACGACTCCCGCGGCCTCGCCGTCAAGGAGATCGGGCCGTTCTACAACTCGGCCGCGGTCGGTACGACCTTCGTGGGTGTGGCGGATGCTTCTGAGGGGACGCCTCGGGAGACGGAGACGGTGTATGACGGGGCGGGGCGGCCCACGGACGCGATCCTCAGGGTGGCCGGTGCCGAGAAGTCACGCACGAAGGTCACCTACCACGGCGACCACACCACGGTCGATCCGCCGGCCGGCGACACAGCGACCGCGACGTACACCAACGCCCAGGGACAGACCACCAGGTTCCTGCAGTTCAAAGCGGACTCACCCAGCGGTGACGCGGACGCCACGCGCTACGCGTACGACCGGGCCGGCCGCATGACGGAGGTGAAGGACGAGGCGGGCAACGTCTGGTCGTACGAGTACGACGTGCGCGGTCGCCAGACCCTGGCCGTGGACCCGGACTCCGGCACCTCCCACCTGACGTACAACGACCTCGACCAGCTCAAGACGGTCGGGAACGACCGGGGTATCACCCTCTCCTACAACTACGACAAGCTCGGCCGCCAGCGCTCGCTCTACAGCGGGGACACCAAGCTGACGACCTGGGAGTACGACAGCGCCACCGTCCCCAACGGCAAGGGGCGACTGGCCTCCGCCACCAAGTGGGTGGGCGGCAACGGCTACACCTCGTCGGTCGACGCATACGACGCGGCAGGGCGGCCGACCAAGACGTCGGTGACCATTCCTGCAGCCGAGGGAAAGCTGGCCGGTACCTACACCACCACCGGCTCCTACAAGCCGGACGGCTCGATCGCCGACGTCGACCTGCCGGCCGCCGGTGACCTGCCCGCGGAGACCGTCACCACCGGCTACTCAGCCACCGGCCTGCCGTCCTTCACCCTCGGCGATACAACCGACTATGCCCGCGAGACCCGCTACTCCAACTACGGCGAAGTCCTCCAGCTCACTCTCGGAACCGCCAGCTCCGACAAGTACACCTGGCTGACCAACACCTACGAAGAGGGCACACGGCGCCTGGAGCGTGCTCGCATCGACCGGGAGGTCGTCAAGACCCCGGACTCGGACATCGCCTACGGGTACGACGCTGCTGGCAACATCAAGAAGATCGCGGACACGCCGGAAGGAAAGACGGCGGACGTCCAGTGTTTCACGTACGACTACCTGCGCCGGATGACCGAGGCGTGGACGCAGACTGCGACCACCTGCGCCGCGAGCGCCGGGGAGGCGACGGTCGGCGGTCCGGCACCGTACTGGCACTCCTACGACTACGACGATGCGGGCAACCGGACTGGTGAGACCCGTCATGCGACGGGCACCACGGGCGCGGCCGCCGTCACGCAGACCACGTCGTACACCCCGGGCGGCACGGGCGGGACACACTCCCATGCCCTGAAGTCCGCCGAGACGGTTGCCTCCGGTTCTCAGGACAAGGCCACCCAGTCCTACGAGTACGACGAGGTGGGAAACACCACGCGTCGCACCAAACAGGCGACGGCGTTCTCGCCCGGTATCGACCAGAAGCTCGACTGGGACGACGAGGACCGCCTCACGGCAGTCACGCCGTACGTCAACGGCGCGCTCGCCGAAGCCGACCGGACGTCATTCGTCTACGACGCGAACGGCGACCGGCTCCTCCGCAGGGAGAAGGGCGCCGTCACCCTCTACCTCGGCGCTCAGGAGATCCGGCTCGACACCGCGAAGAACGCACTCGCGGGGACCCGCTACTACTCCCATGGCGGCCAGCGTGTCGCGGTGCGTACGGCGGCGGGTGTCACCTGGCTGATCGGCGGTCAGAACGGCACCGCCGAACTGGCCGTCAGAGCCTCCGACTCGGCAATGACCCAGCGACGCACGCTGCCCTTCGGGGAGGTGCGCGGTACCAAGCCGGCTGCGGGTGCATGGCCGGGCGACAAGGCGTTCGTCGGTGGCACCGCGGATGCGACGACGGGCCTGATCCATCTCGGCGCCCGTGAGTACGACCCGGTGGGTGGCCGCTTCGTGTCGGTGGACCCGCTCCTCGATATCTCCGATCCGCAGCATCTGAACGCCTACGCCTACGGCCGTAACAACCCGTTGTCCTTCCCCGACCCGACCGGTCTGTGGTGGGGCGAGTCGTGGATCAGCCCGATCGGCCACGGCGTGCTGGACGTCGCGGGCCTGGTGCCCGGCTTCGGAGAGCCCGCCGACCTGCTCAACGGCCTGTGGTACACGGCCGAGGGCAACTACATCGACGCGGGTCTGTCCTACGCCTCCGCGATTCCGATCGTGGGCTATGGCGCGAGCGCGGCCAAGGGCGCGAAGTACGTCAACAAGGCGGTCGACGCGGTCGACACCGCCACTGACACCGTGAAGGCCGCGGACAAGGTCAAGGACGCCACCAAGACCGTCGACAACGTCACACCGCCGGCCACCCCGAAGCCCAAGCCGAAGCCGGAGCCCGCGCCCCCGGCCAAGGCCAAGGACGCTCCCGGCGCCAAGAAGGGGGAGTCCGGGGGCAAGAAGGGTGACGGCGCGGAGAAGAAGTCCGACTCGGGTGACGCCACCAAGGCGGACACCGGCGCGGGCACGAAGAAGATCAAGAAGGCGGAGGTGGCCGTGGACACCAACGTCGTGATCAGTGCGCTGAAGCAGGGTCAGAAGGCCGGCGTCGATGCGGCACTCGCCGGCCGGGCTCCGGTGATCTCGCCGATGGCCCTTTCCGAGATCAAGTCGATCCCGCACGCCGAGGTGATGCAGTGGCTGGGCGAGCGGGGCGGCCGTATCGGACCGGCTCACACCTCGGAAGGCGTGAAGAACATCCAGGACACGGTGGCTTCCTTCGGAACCAAGAAGAATCCGATGAAGGTCAAACCGGGTGACGCGGAGGTTCTCGACTCGGCCATGCAGGACGGGATACCACTGATGACCAACGACCAGCAGTTCTACAAGAAGATCGAGCGTCTCGGCTATCCGAACGAGAGGTACTAGTGGGTCTGTACAACCTGGCCGTCGTGCCGCGGCTGCATCCGTGTCCCCAGTGCGGCAACGAGGGGGCCATGACGCTTCAGTTCCACTTCGGCAACGCCGAGTTGGACACCTACGGCATCGGTGAGCGCATGAGGTGGGGAGGCAACGACAAGGGAACCCCGGGCCAGGAGCTGGTGGAGGTCATCGGTTACCAGGAGCCGTGCGACCGATGCGGGCTGGACGAGGACCGGGAATACGTCCTCGTCTTCGAGCACGACGTGCTGACCGGCGGCTACCGCTACGCGCTGCCCGAGGACATCGTGCGCCTCGAGTAGTGCCGATGAAGACCGAGGCCCTTCCAGGAATGAGGGAGGGCCTCGGCCCCACGAGGGCTGTGTCCACCATCCGACGCCTCGAAGGGATCCCACCTTGAGCCGCCCCACCCTCGTCCTGCTGGTGCCCGGTTCCGAACGCGAGCGGTTCCTGTCGGACATCCGGGCACTGGGCCTGGTGGAACGACCGGATCCGTTCTTCGACCTTCTCGAACTCGGTGGGAACACCTACGGTTTCGCGCTGTCCGGGCGCGTGATCGAGGACTTCGAGCCGGAGGAACTCGAGGAGGTCGCACGAGTGGCGTCGGATCCGTACGCGGTCCTCGTGGAGTACGAGAACGCCGAGGCGGCGAAAGTCCTTCTCGGCATGCTCATCCGCGACCGGACGGGAGTGGTGGACACGAACTACGGAGAACTCATCGAGTTCTCCGAGTTCGTGCGCCGTATGGAGGGCGAACCGGAGTGGGACTGGCGGACATAGGCCGGGGGGACTGATGGAGCTCCCGCCGTATCTCGCGGAAGTCGTCGACCGGCTCCGGCTGGTGTTCCCCTCCGGCATCCGACAGGACGACGCGGACTACGGGCCGTTGCTCGTGATCCTCTCCGCCCTGTTGTCCGAGCGGAACCTCGGCGTGGTGGTGGAGGCGGCTTTCGGCCTCGACCGGCACGTGGTGCGCAACCAGGCGGCAGCGGCCCTGTCCATCCGGAAACCGTCTGCTCAGCAGGTGGAGCAACTGAACCGGCGCATGGTCGAGCGCGGTTGGTATATGGAGGACGACGAGGGCTGAGAGCCTGAGGAGTCCGGAGCCGGGGTGCCGGAGCAACCGGCCGGCCCCCGGTTCGAGACGCGGGAGGACGCTGGGCGAATGACCGACGCCGAAGTGAACGAGGCCGACCTGCGTCTCATGGGCCACCTCGTCGAAGGCGAGGCAGTGGCGGTCTTCCGCTGGGGCGTCATCGTGGACCTGGGGCTGTCGTACGTGGGCCTCATCGACGTCCTCTACATCGAGGATGACGACAACTACCAGGTGGGCGACCGCGTGTCCTGCTACCTGGACGCCTTCGACGAGCGGAAGCGCAAGTTCATCCTGAGGCCCCCGGGACAGGTACCTCTCGCGGAACGCCTGCGCAGGATCAGGGAGCAGCGGGATCTCTCCTCCTGACCCGGCCGGGGGCACGTCAGACGCCCGAAACACCGGCTGAGAGAAGGTGATTCAGTGACCCGGCCCAGCGATTCCGACCGGTTTGCCCGCCTCGTGGATCGACTGAGGGCGACGGAGCGGGCGGAACAGGCCGAGTGGGTGCAGGTACTGAGTGTCGAGAACCTGCCAGGGCGCCGGAACCCGACGCGGGAGCTGCTCGGTTGGCTGCGGGAGCGCGGCATCGACTGGATGCCGTTCGAGCAGGACGACCTGTGCTTCGGACTCGCCTGCGGCCCGGATGCGGACACCGGGCGTTGGCGGGGGTGGTTCTCCGTCCGGGTGAGGGCTGCCGCCCTGTGGCAGCTCGGTCTGCATCCCGACCAGCCGACCTCCGCCGTGCGCGACCCGGTACCGCCCGCCTGGTGGCATGCCGCAGGCGAGCGGTACGCGGCTCAGCGGACTCGGTCTACCAGATCGCGTCCACCCACTCCGGGTGGTCGATGAACGGGTTCCGGTTGTGCTGGTACGTGTTGTAGATGACGTCGTTGCGGTTTTCCTCGAAGGCGCTCGGCGGGTCCTCGTCGTTCCACTCCTTGAGGACCGAGAGCTTGCCGATGTACGGGTTGCTGCCGTTGTTGACCTTCTCGTTGGGCTCCAGGTCGGCGAAGCCGTCGTCGCCCTCGTAGCGCACGGCCATGTAGAGGATCATGCGGGCCACGTCGCCCTTGTCCGCGTCGCGCGGCTCGAAGGAGTCGGAGTCGGTGAGGCTGCCGCCCCCGCTGCTGACGGTGCTGCCGCCGTTGTCGAAGTCCTTGTTGCCGCGGATGCTGTTGACCGTCACGTCGGCGGGACGCAGGTGGTGCAGGTCGGTGCCGGGACCGGTCACCTCGCCGAAGTCGCCGTGGGACTTGGCCCACACGTGCTCGCGGTTCCAGTCGCCGGTGTCGCCGCCGTTGAGGGACTTGCTGCGCGAGACACCGCTGTACAGCAGGATCACGTTGCTGCTGTTGTTCGGGTCCTGGTCGGTGACCTTCAGCGCGTTCCAGACCGCGGAGTACGAGATCTTGGTCTGGCTGCTGATGATCGTGTGGAGGGACGACTTCAGGCTCGAGCCCGTCTTGCCGATCGCGTTCTTGTAGTACGTCGAGTCGTAGTCGGTCGTCGTGGCGGCGGCCGGAGCCGCGGTCAGCGCCGGGGCGGTGAGGCCGACCAGGACGGCGGAGGTGGCCAGGGCCACGGACTTCCAACGGCGTATACGTGTCGCCGGCATGTGGGGGTCCCATCTACGCGGGTTGAATGAAGGCGGCAACAGGGAGGGTGACATGGACATGAGGTCATGTCAGTTAACGGGATGTTAAAAGCGGCCCCCGACCACGTGGTCGGGGGCCGCTCGGTGCCGGTGTGCGTCAGCTGACGTCCGACGCGTCCAGGCGGTAGATCGTCGAGGTGCTCGACGACCCCGACGACCCCGAGGAGTTCGAGGAGTTCGACTCCGACGTCGCGTTCTTGTTGTACGCGCTCTCCTTCACCGCCGTACCGTGCTTCTGCACCCAGGCGGTGATCTCCGAGTTGAGGCTGTTGCCCCCACCCATCCCGCCGCCCATGCCGCCGCCGAGCTGGATGTAGTGCAACTCGCCCTTCTTCACCAGTTCCTTGAGCTTGGCGAGGGTCATCGCCTTGTCGGAGCTGGTGAAGCCCCACATGGAGATGACGGGCTTGCCGCTGCTGAGGATCAGCTGGCCGGCGCTCTGCGAGTTGGACACCGCGATCAGCCACTTGGCGCCGTCCTGGTGCTTCTCCAGGTAGGAGATGAGCTGGCTGTCGGCACCGCCCATGCCGCCACCGCCGCCCATGCCACCGCCACCGAAGCCGCCGCGACCGCCGCCGTTGCCATCCGGAGCCGTGCCGCCCATCTCGCCGCCGGACGAAGCGCCGCCACCGGGGAACTCCCCGTTCGCGCCGCCCTGTTGGCCGCTGGGCGCACCGCTCGGCGCGCCACCGCCCTGCGGAAGCTCACCGTTGCCGCCGCCCGGCGTCATCTGGCCCTGCCCGCCGCCCGGCAGCTCCCCGTTCGCCTGGCCGCCCTGCTGCGTACCGCCGGGCATCTGCCCACCGGGACCGCCGTTGCCGCCGCCCATGCCGCCCCGGCCGCCACCGGGACCGCCCATGCCGCCGCCGGTGGACGGGCCCGCGGTCGGATTGGTGCCGCCCATCATGCCGCCGCCGGAGGAGGAGAAGGCCGGCGAGGCCGCGTACGCCGTGGGACCGGCGAGGGCCGCCACGATCGCCGCGACTACGGACGCGCCGAGAAGCCTCAGTCGCGTACCGGAGCCCGCGGACCGGAAGACGAACAGGCCCACGATCGCCGCGACCATCACCACGCCGACGACCGGCCACAGCCAGGTGTTCCAGCCGGTCGCCCGCCGCAGCAGCACGATCGCCCAGATGCCGGTGACGGCCAGACCCGCCGGCAGCACCCACGACCAGCGCGCGTCACCGCTGCGGAAGGCGCGCCACATCATGACGCCGCCCGCACCGGTCAGCGCCGCGATGCCGGGGGCGAGCGCGGTCGTGTAGTACGGGTGCATCGTGCCCTCGGCCATCGCGAAGGTCAGGTAGTGCAGCACCAGCCAGCCGCCCCACAGCACGAGAGCGGCGCGCGTGGCGTCGGTGCGCGGGGCGCGGCCGCACAGCACCAGGCCGGCGACGAGCGCGACGAACGCGAACGGGATCAGCCAGGAGATCTGGCCGCCGAGGATGTCGTTGAACATACGGCCGATGCCCGCCGTACCGGCGAAGGTGCCGCCCCCGCCACCGCCGCCTCCGCCGTTGCCCTCGCCGCCGAGGACCCGGCCCAGGCCGTTGTAGCCCATGATCAGGTTCCAGGCCGACCCGTCCGTCGAACCGCCGATGTACGGCCGGTCGTCGGCAGGGACCAGGGACACCGCCGTCGCCCACCAGAAGCTGGAGACCGCCAACGCCACGGCCGCCAGGGCCAGGTTGACGACCTTCTTCTTCCAGCCCAGCTTCGACGCGTACACGTACACGGCGAACACGGCCGGCAGGGCGATGTACCCCTGCAGCATCTTGGTGTTGAAGGCGAGCCCGAAGCAGACAGCGGAGCCGATCAGCGGCAGCAGCTTGTCGTTGCGCACGGACCGGAGCGCGAGGGCCGCACCGGCGACCATCAGCAGCACCAGGATCGTGTCGGGGTTGTTGTCGCGGTTGATGGCGACCGTGATCGGCGTCAGCGCGAGGACCAGCGCCGCGACGGCGGCCGCCACATGCCCGAAGTACCGCTTCACGGAGGAGTGCAGGATCCAGATGGTGCCGAGCGCGGCCCCGATCTCGGGCAGCATCATCTGCCAGGTGCCGAAGCCGAAGACCCGGCAGGACAGGCCCATGATCATGAGCGCGAACGGCGGCTTGTCGACGGTGATGAAGTTCCCGGCGTCCAGCGAGCCGAAGAACCACGCCTTCCAGCTCTTCGTGCCGCTGTAGACGGCCGCGCTGTAGAAGCTGTTGAGGCTGTTGCCGGACAGGTTCCAGCCGTACAGGACCGCCGCCAGGACCAGGATCGCGATCAGGGCGGGCAGCGACCAGCGCGGTGCCTTGTCCGGGGGCGCCGCGGGGGGAGCCGGCGGCGGCCAGTCGGCGGACACGGTCTGGGTGTGGGGGAGTGGATCGGTGGCAGATGTCACGAGCGCATCGTGCAAACGGGGAGTGAGTGCGCGCTGTGGCGAACCTGGCTCCTGCCTGTGAATTGGCAAAGGGTGCGGTAACGCCTTGTACAGCCTTTGCCCAACGGGTCCGGAGTGGCGTACAACCTTTCGGTCGAACCTGTGAGTCAACAGGGGCATGACTCACGGGAATTCCGGAATATCGACCAGACGTGCCAGAGCGCTCGTCACAGGAGCCGTCGGACTCGGCGTGCTCATACCCGCCGTGGCCGCCGCCGCGCCCGCCGCGGCCGCCACGACACCGACGGTCAGCTGTACGTCGTCCAAGGCCGCCCTGGCCACCAAGCTCCAGAAGGACATCACCGCCGCCCTCGTGAACCGCAAGGGCACCATCGCGGTCGGCCTCTACGACCGCTCCACGAACACCACCTGCTCGCTGCGGGCCTCGTCCTCGTACGACTCGGCGAGCGTCGTGAAGGTCACCGTGCTCGCCACGCTCCTGTGGGACGCGAAGAAGCACAACCGCTACCTGACCGACACCGAGGCCTCGCTCGCCAAGGCCATGATCACCAAGTCGGACAACACCGCGACCAGCAAGCTCTGGAAGCAGCTGGGCCTGACGAAGATCAAGGGTTTCCTGAGCGCCGCCGGCATGACGAAGACCGTCCCCGGCGCGAACGGCTACTGGGGCCTGACCCAGATCAACGTCACCGACGAGCAGAAGCTGCTCAAGCTGATCACCGCCAAGAACTCGGTGCTGAGCGACAACTCCCGTGCGTACATCCTGAAGTTGATGGGCCAGGTCATCTCCTCCCAGCGCTGGGGCACGCCGTACGGTGTCCCGTCCGGGGTCTCCTGGCACGTCAAGAACGGCTGGCTGCAGCGCTCCACGCACGGCTGGCGGGTGCACAGCGTCGGCACCTTCAACGGCGGCGGCCATGACTACATGATCACGGTGCTCACCTGGGGCAACAGCACCATGAACTACGGCATCACGACCATTCAGGGCGTCGCAAAGGTCATTCACAAGGATCTCGCCGCGAGTTGACGCTTCACGCGTCGGTCTCCCGTGCGTCACCGTCCCGTCCTACGGTGACGCCCATGCGCCTGAGAACCGTAATAGCGACCGCCACCGCGGCCCTGGCGGCGGCCACCAGCCTCACCGCCGCCGGGCCCGCCGCGGCCACCCCCGACTCCGGGGCGGCCAACGCCTGTTCCCCGTCCGTCTCCATCGACCGCTTCTCCGACGCGCTCGACAAGACGACGTACGACGGGACCTTCGTCGGCAACTTCTCCGCGCTCGCCGTGGACCGGGACGGCTCCATCGCCGCCCTGGAGGACCGCTCGTCCCTCTTCGGCCTGGACGCGAAGACCCTGCAGCCGAAGTCCGTCGTCCGGCTCGCCGACGAGAAGGGCGCCGCGCTGGACAGCGAGGGTCTGGTCATCGACCGCGACGGGACCCGCCTCATCACCTCGGAGACCGAGCCGTCGATCCGCCGCTACAGCGTGGACGGCAGGATCCTGGACCGCCTCCCGGTCCCGTCCTCGCTCCTGGTCGCCCCCGCCGGACGCGCCACGTCCAACCAGACCTTCGAGGGCCTGACCCTTCTGCCCGGCGGTCACACCCTGCTGGCGTCGATGGAGAACGCGATCTCCGGCGACTCCACGACCATCGTCCGCTTCCAGACCTGGACCCGGACCAAGGGCGACCACTTCCGCCTCGCCGCCCAGTACGCGTACCCGCTCGACTCCGGGCTCGGTGTCCCGGAGGTGCAGGCGACCCCCGACGGCCGCCTGCTCGTCCTGGAGCGCGGCTTCACCTCCGGCGTCGGCAACACGGTCCGCCTCTACCTGGCCGACCCGCGCCACGCGACGGACACCAGCGGCATCGAGAACCTCACGGGCCAGGACGGCGTACGGCTGATCAGGAAAACCCTCCTCACGGACATCGTGAACTGCCCGTCACTGGGAGCGACCGCCAAGCAGCCCCAGCCGAACCCCCTCCTCGACAACATCGAGGGAATGGCGATCACCGGGTACTCCAAGGGCCGCCTGAAGGTGCTCCTGGTCAGCGACGACAACCAGAACGCGGCACAGACGACCCGCTTCTACTACCTGCGGGTACGGATCTGAGCCCCGCCCCGGTTTTGTTGCGGCGGGATGAAATCCGCTTCGTTCTGTGTTGGTGCCTTCCGGTAGATCAGGGCTTCTGACAGACGGAGGGCACCGGCGTGAGCGGGCAACGGGGATGGGCACGGCGGCTGGCCGGATACGCCTGGCGATATCCGAAGGACGTCGTGCTCGCCCTCGGGTCATCCCTGGGCGGTATGGCCGTGATGGCGCTGGTGCCGCTGGTCACGAAGGTGATCATCGACGATGTGATCGGTGATCACAGCCGGGACATGGCTCCCTGGGCCGGTGCCCTGCTCGGTGCCGCCGTCCTCGTCTACGCGCTCACCTACGTACGCCGCTACTACGGCGGCCGTCTCGCCCTCGACGTCCAGCACGACCTGCGGACCGAGATGTTCGAGACGATCACCCGGCTCGACGGCCGCCGCCAGGACGAGCTGTCCACCGGCCAGGTCGTCGGCCGCGCCACCAGCGACCTCCAGCTGATCCAGGGCCTGCTGTTCATGCTCCCGATGACCATCGGGAACGTTCTGCTCTTCCTGATCTCCCTCGTGATCATGGCCTGGCTGTCGCTGCCGCTGACCCTGGCCGCCCTCGCCGTGGCCCCCGCCCTCGTCCTCATCGCCAAGCGCAGCCGCTCCAAGCTGCACCCCGCCACCTGGTACGCCCAGGCCCAGGCCGCCGCCGTCGCGGGCGTGGTCGACGGCGCCGTCAGCGGCGTACGCGTGGTGAAGGGCTTCGGGCAGGAGGACCAGGAGACCGGCAAGCTCAGGGAGGTCGGGCGGCGGCTCTTCGCGGGGCGCCTGCGCACCATCCGGTTCAACTCCAAGTACACCCCGGCCCTCCAGGCCGTCCCCGCCCTCGGCCAGGTCGCCATGCTGGCGCTCGGCGGCTGGCTCGCCGTCCGCGGGCACATCACCCTCGGCACCTTCGTCGCCTTCTCCACCTACCTCGCCCAGCTGGTCGGCCCGGTCCGCATGCTCGCCATGGTCCTCACGGTCGGGCAGCAGGCCCGGGCGGGCACCGAGCGCGTCCTCGAGCTCATCGACACCGAGCCGTCGATGACGGACGGGACGAAGCAGCTCCCGGCCGACGCGCCCGCCACCGTCGAATTCGACGACGTGTCCTTCGGCTACGACCACGAGCGGCCGGTCCTCGACGGGCTCAGCTTCGAGATCCGCCCCGGCGAGACCCTCGCCGTCGTCGGCTCCTCCGGCTCCGGCAAGTCCACGGTCTCCCTCCTCCTGCCGCGCTTCTACGACGTCACCCACGGCGCCGTCCTCATCGGCGGCCACGACGTCCGCGAGCTCACCCTCGACTCGCTGCGGTCCGCGATCGGCCTGGTCCCCGAGGACTCCTTCCTCTTCTCGGACTCGGTCCGCAACAACATCGCCTACGGCCGCCCCGACGCGACCGAGGAACAGATCCTGACCGCCGCCCGTGCCGCCCAGGCGGACCGTTTCATCGCAGAGCTCCCGGACGGCTACGACACCAAGGTCGGCGAGCACGGCCTCACCCTCTCCGGCGGCCAGCGCCAGCGCGTCGCCCTCGCCCGCGCGATCCTCACCGACCCGCGCCTCCTCGTCCTCGACGACGCCACCTCCGCCGTGGACGCCCGCGTCGAGCACGAGATCCACGAGGCCCTGAAGCAGGTCATGCAGGGCCGCACCACGCTGCTCATCGCGCACCGCCGCTCCACCCTCAACCTCGCCGACCGCATCGCGGTCCTCGACGCCGGCCGCCTCGCCGACCTCGGCACCCACGAGGAACTGCAGGAACGGTCCGCCCTCTACCGCCGCCTCCTCACCGACCCCGACGAGCTCGGCGGCGTCTCACCCGGCCACACCCAGCCCGAGTGCCCGCAGGAGGACACCTCCGTACGGGACGAGCTGGACGCCGAGTTCGACGCCGAGCGCGGTGTGACACCACGTCTGTGGACCGGCGACCGCGAGCCGAAGGACACCGCGCTGGCCGGGGCACCGGCCACCCCCGAGCTCCTCGCCCAGGTGGACGCGTTGCCTCCGGCGACCGACACCCCGGACATCGACGAGGGCCGCGCGGTGCAGCCCGAGGAGTCGTACGGGCTGAAGCGGCTGCTGCGAGGCTTCGGGCTGCCCCTCCTCGTCAGCCTCGCCCTCGTCGCCGTGGACGCCGGCATGAGCCTGCTGCTGCCCGTGCTGATCCGGCACGGCATCGACCAGGGCGTCACCGCGATGGCGGTCGGCGCGGTCTGGACGGCCTCGCTGCTCGGGCTGCTCGCGGTGGCCGTGCAGTGGGTGGCGCAGATCGGCGAGACCCGGATGACCGGGCGCACGGGGGAGCGGGTCCTGTACTCGCTCCGCCTGAAGATCTTCGCCCAGCTCCAGCGGCTCGGGCTCGACTACTACGAGCGGGAGTTGACCGGCCGGATCATGACGCGGATGACGACGGACGTCGACGCGCTGTCCACCTTCCTCCAGACCGGGCTGGTCACGGCCTTCGTCTCCGTCGTCACCTTCTTCGGCATCATGGGCGCCCTGCTGGTGATCGACGTGCAGTTGGCGCTGGTCGTGTTCGCGACCCTGCCGCCGCTGATCGTCGCCACGTTCTTCTTCCGCCGGGCGAGCGTGAAGGCGTACGAACTCGCCCGTGAGCGTGTGTCGGTGGTGAACGCCGATCTCCAGGAGTCCGTCTCCGGGCTGCGGATCGTGCAGGCCTTCCGGCGCGAGGGCGATGGTGGCCGGCGGTTCGCGGAGCGCAGCAACAGCTACCGTCAGGCCCGTATCCGGGGGCAGTGGCTGATCTCGATCTACTTCCCGTTCGTGCAGCTGCTGTCGTCCGTCGCGGCCGCCGCCGTGCTGATCGCGGGGGCGGGACGGGTGGACGACGCCACGCTGACCACCGGCGCCCTGGTCGCGTACCTCCTCTACATCGACCTGTTCTTCGCGCCCGTCCAGCAGCTCTCCCAGGTCTTCGACGGCTACCAGCAGGCCACCGTCTCCCTCGGCCGCATCCAGGAACTCCTCCAGGAGCCGACCTCCACCAAGGCCGCCGACGAACCCCTCGACGTCCTGTCCCTCCGCGGCGAAGTCGCCTTCGAGGACGTGCACTTCGCGTACGGGGACGACGAAGAGGCGCTCGGCGGCGTCGAGTTGAGCATTCCGGCGGGCCAGACGGTGGCCTTCGTCGGCGAGACCGGCGCCGGCAAGTCGACCCTCGTGAAGCTGGTGGCGCGCTTCTACGACCCCACGGGCGGTCGCGTCACCGTCGACGGCCAGGACCTGCGCGCCCTCGACATCACCTCGTACCGGCACCGTCTCGGCGTCGTCCCGCAGGAGGCGTACCTCTTCCAGGGCACCGTCCGCGACGCCATCGCCTACGGCCGCCCGGACGCCACCGACGCCGAGGTCGAGGCGGCGGCTCGCGCGGTCGGCGCGCACGAGATGATCGCCACGCTCGACGGCGGCTACCTCCACGAGGTCGCCGAGCGCGGCCGCAACCTCTCCGCCGGGCAGCGGCAGTTGATCGCCCTGGCCCGCGCGGAACTCGTCGACCCCGACATCCTCCTCCTCGACGAGGCCACGGCCGCCCTCGACCTGGCCACGGAGGCCCAGGTCAACCAGGCCACGGACCGCCTGGCAGGCCGCCGCACGACCCTGGTGGTCGCCCACCGCCTGACCACGGCCGCCCGCGCGGACCGGGTCGTGGTCATGGATCACGGGCGTGTGGTGGAGGACGGCACGCACGACGAGCTGCTCCGGCTCGGCGGTTATTACGCCGAGCTGTGGCGGACGTTCGTGGGGGAGGACGCGCCTTTGGCGGCCTGACCGGCTGTCGCCGCGGTTCGGGGGGCATCGTGGCCTGCGTCCACGTCGGGCGCCGGACGGAGTCCGGCCAGTCGTCTCGACGCCCGGGAGGCCCGCCAGGGCCGAGCGGTGCGAGGGCGGCATCGGGGGATTCAGCCCACGGGCGTGTGGTGGAGGACGGCACGCACGACGAGCTGCTCCGGCTGGGCGGTTATTACGCCGAGCTGTGGCGGACGTTCGTGGGGGAGGACGCGCCTTTGGCGGCCTGACCGGCTGTTGCCGCGGTTCGGGGGGCATCGTGGCCTGCGGCGCCGGACGGAGTCAGCTCACGGGCGTGTGGTGGAGGACGGCACGCGCGACGAACTGCTCGCCCTGGACGGGCGGTACGCCGAGCTGTGGCGGGACCTTCATCGGGGAGCCGGACGCCGAGGAGCCGGTCGGAGTGCCTCGCTGACGGTCGTGCAACCATCAGACATACGTCGTGCGTCCGTACACCCGTACGCTCTTCGATGGCAGTACGGGAGGGACGACAGTGGACACTGGTGCGATACGGCGGCGGTTCGCGCTCGGTATGGCTGTGCTCACCGCATCCGGACTGCTCGCACTCGCCGCGCCGGGGGACGCCCAGGCCGCCTCGGCGCCCTGCGCGGGGCGCAAGATCAAGACGTTCACCTTCTCCACCGGCGCCCTGAAGCTCTACAAGAGCGGTGCCTACCTCTGTGCCGTCACCGTTCCCAAGAACCCCGGCGCCGAGCGCCGGATGACGGTCAGCCTGCGGGTGCGCGGCTTCAAGCCCGTCGAGGACAAGGGGATGTACACGAAGTACGCCGGCCCGGTGCGCGCGTACGTCGGGCACCGCAAGGTGTGGCTCAAGGGCTCGGTGGGCGGCGGGTCGTACGACTCCGGTGGCTGGAAGCGGTACTGAACCCGCCGGCAACCCAACGATTTCTTTACCTCCCCTGGTGCGTAAGGGAGTTGCTCCGATAGCTTCCGCACGCACATCTGACTCACAGGGGAGGGTGCATGCGCAAGGCGCTCAGATGGCTGCTGGCGCTCGCCGTGCTCATAGGCACGCTGAGCACGGCGGGGGCGGCCACCGCCGCCCAGCCGGAGGCCACCGGCACCAACGCCACGACCGACATCAAGGATCAGCTGCTCGCCATACCGGGGATGAGCCTGATCGAGGAGAAGCCCTACACCGGCTACCGCTTCTTCGTCCTCAACTACACCCAGCCGATCGACCACCGCCACCCGTCCAAGGGCACCTTCCAGCAGCGCATCACCGTGCTGCACAAGGACGTCAGCCGCCCGACGGTCTTCTACACCGGCGGCTACAACGTCTCCACGAACCCCAGCCGCCGCGAGCCCACGCAGATCGTGGACGGCAACCAGGTCTCCATGGAGTACCGCTTCTTCACGCCGTCCCGGCCCGACCCGGCCGAGTGGTCCAAGCTGGACATCTGGCAGGCGGCCAGCGACCAGCACCGTATCTTCAAGGCGCTCAAGTCCATCTACACCAAGAACTGGATTTCCACGGGCGGTTCGAAGGGCGGCATGACCGCCACCTACTACGAGCGCTTCTATCCCAAGGACATGGACGGGGTCGTCGCGTACGTCGCCCCGAACGACGTGGTCAATGACGAGGACTCCGCCTACGACCGCTTCTTCACGCAGGTCGGCACCAAGGAGTGCCGTGACCGGCTGAACGCCGTGCAGCGCGAGGCGCTGGTGCGCCGGGAGCCGCTGGAGAAGAAGTACACGGCGTACGCGGCCGACAACGGCTACACCTTCAACACCATCGGCAGCCTGGACCGTGCGTACGAGGCCGTCGTCCTCGACTACGTCTGGGGCTTCTGGCAGTACAGCCTGCTCTCCGACTGCGACTCGATCCCGGCGAACGCGGCGACCGCCACCGACGACGACATCTGGAACTCCGTCGACACGATCTCCGGCTTCTCGTTCTACACGGACCAGGGGCTCGAGCCCTACACGCCGTACTACTACCAGGCGGGCACCCAACTCGGCGCCCCCACCATCCACTTCCCGTACATCGAGAAGAAGTACGTCCGCTACGGCTACCAGCCGCCGCGGAACTTCGTGCCGCGCTCGATCCCGATGAAGTTCCAGCCGTGGGCGATGCGCGACGTCGACACCTGGGTGCGGCACAACGCCCACCACATGCTCTTCGTCTACGGCCAGAACGACCCGTGGGGCGCGGAGCGCTTCCGTGTCGGCAAGGGCTCGAAGGACTCCTACGTCTTCACGGCACCGGGTCTGAACCACGGCGCGAACGTGGCCGGCCTGGTCGCGGACCAGAAGGCGCTGGCCACCGCCCGGATCCTGGAGTGGGCCGGCGTCCCGGCCGCCACCGCGGCCCAGGCGAAGCCGCTGGCCAAGTTCGACAAGAAGCTGGACGTACGGGACGTGGAGCGCGAGCCGGCTCTGCGCCCGTAACCCCCGGGGAACTCCCTTGCTGCGCCCGGCCGTTGCTCACACCGGCCGGGCGCAGCCCACCTTCCTCCCGCCCTCCAGCCGCACGTACAGCGCGGTGTCCGCCGGGCACGCCGCCCGCTTCGCCACCGCCTTGACCACCTTGTACTGCGGCCTGTTCCTGCCACTGCCGTCGCACGCGGTCTCGCGGACCTGCCCGCTGCCGGAGCCGTAGACGCAGTCGCCGACGATGGTGCGCGGACCGCCCCCGCCGCCCGGGTCGCCGGGATGCGGCGGCTCCAGGTTGCGCATGCAGGCGTAGCCCTGCGGCACCGAGCCGTCGCCGTCCTCGTCGGACGAGGCGCTCTGCCGGCTGATGTGCAGCACGAAGTCGGTGGTCGACGGGCACAGCGGACCGTCGCCCACCTTGCCGTCGTAACGGGCGATAACCCGCGCCGCCGCGCGTTCACTGGTGCACGGCACCTCGGTGAAGCTCGTCGTACCGAACGAACTGCACTCGTCGACCGCGAGGAACACCGCCCCGTATCCGGACGGCTGTGTCGAGGTCGCCCTGCCACTTCCCTCGGGCGCCCTGCTCGGCTCGTCCCCGCCCGAACCGGACGGCGACAGGGCCTGGCAACCGGTCAGCAGGGCAGCGACCAGTACCAGCAGTGCGCAGACCATCCCCACGGAACATCTCTCGCGCATCGCAACCCCCCCGGCTACCCCCGCATCAGCGTGACCCGCCGCAGCGGGCGCACGCCAGACGCGCGGGAGGCTTTGCGTCCGTTGGGGGTCGTACGCCGGGTGCGTGACGTACCCGGCCTACGCCCTACGCCCGATCGCCCCTAGTACGACAGCCCGTACCCGATGGGGTACAGCACCTGCGCCGGATCGTCCGCCCGCTGCACCGGCACCGGCAGTTTCCCGCGCGGCGCCGCCTTCCCGGCGATCACCCGCGCGGCCGCGCGCAGCTCGACGTCGGTCCAGGAGTAGGACGCCAAGTGAGCCGGGGCGGAGGGGAGTTGGGCCACGTCGTACGGGTTGCGGATCGCGATCGCGACGACCGGCCTCCCGGTGGCCACCAGCTGTTCGACGAGCATCTTCTGCGAGCTGCCCGCCGTGACGTTGTAGGTGCCGACGACCACCGCGTCAGCGTCCTGCGCCGCCGCGACCGCCTTCGCGATGGTCGCGGCGGACGGGGCCGTGCCCGTGGACAGGGCGGTGGCCGTGAAGCCCAGTTCGGTGAGGGCCGTCGCGAGGACACCCGTCGGCGGTCCCGTCGTGCCGGACGGGGAGGCCGGATCGGCGCCGACGACGAGGAGCTTCTTGTGTGTACGGCGGGACAGCGGCAGCAGGCCGCCCTTGTTGACCAGCAGCGTCGTCGTCCGCTCGGCGATGCGGTCGGCGGTCCTGAGGTGCTCCTTGATGCCGACCACACGGTCCACGTCGCCCTGTCCGACGTACGGGTCGTCGAACAGCCGGAGCCTCGACTTCAGCCGCAGGATGCGCAGGATCGACTCGTCGAGCCGGGACTCGGTGAGCTCCCCGCCCTGGACGGCCTTGAGGACGGCGTTCCAGGCGACCGCGAGGTCGGGCGGGTTGAGGAGCTGGTCGACACCGGCCTTGAGGGCGAGGACCGGGACGCGGTCGTCGCCGTACTTCGTGCGTACGCCCTCCATGCCCAGCGAGTCGGTCACCACCACCCCGTCGTAGCCGAGCTCCCCGCGCAGGATGCCGGTGAGGATCGGGTGGGAGAGGGTGGCCGGGTCGCCGGAGTCGTCGAGGGCCGGGAACTGGATGTGCGCGGTCATGATCGAGTCGATGCCGGCCTTGACCGCCGCCCGGAAGGGGACGGCGTCCAGCTTCTCCCAGACCTCGCGGGTGTGGGTGATGATCGGGAAGCCGTAGTGGCTGTCGACCGCCGTGTCCCCATGCCCCGGGAAGTGCTTGGCCGTTGCGGCGACGTGCGACCGCTGGTATCCGGCGACCTCGGCGGCGACCAGGCCGGCCACCGCGTCCGGGTCGGCGCCGAAGGACCGTACGCCGATGACCGGGTTGGCCGGGTTGACGTTCACGTCGGCGTCCGGGGAGTAGTCCTGGTTGATGCCGATCGCGCGCAGCTCGGCGCCGGAGATCCGGCCGAGGGTGTGGGCGTCCTTGCGGGAGCCGCCCGCGCCGATGGCCATGGCGCCCGGGAAGAGGGTGGCCGGTTTGCCGACCCGGCAGACGATGCCGTGCTCCTGGTCGGTGGTGACCAGGACGGGCAGACCGCGGGGCTGGGTGAGGGAGGCGCGCTGGATCCCGTTGGAGAGGTCCGCGATCTGGTGCGGGTCCTTGGTGTTGTGCGCCCAGGTGAAGTAGATGATGCCGCCCACGCGGTACTTGGCGATCAGCTCGGCGGCCGTGCGGACGCCGATCTCCTTGAGGTTGGCGTCGATGTCGGCCTGGTCCGGGGCGGTCGCGGAGTGGCCGTAGACCCGCATGACGAAGAGCTGGCCGACCTTCTCCTCCAAGGTCATACGGGAGATGAGCGAGCGGAGCTTCTTGTCGTCGGGGATGTCCGCGTAGGCGGTGGTGCCGAGTGCCAGGGCCGCGGTGACGCCTGCACCGGCGGCGAGGACGGTACGTCTGGAGGGCACGTGCGCTCCTTCCGGAGGTGATCCGCTGAAGGAAACTTCCGTGAGGGAAGCAATATCCGGGAAGTTTCTGCCAGTCAAGGGAGCGCGCACGGCAGGGCGTTGACGGCGGGGCCGGGGGAGGGGCCTTGGGGAGGGGCCGCCATCGGCGCTGTTGGAGGGGGGCGCGCCGATGGCGGCTGTGCTGCCGGCCGCAGTACGGCGGAGAGGGTAGGTCAGCGATCGCAGCCAGCAGCGAGGGCCGACACCGCACAGCGGAGACTCATCCGACAGCTTGCGGGTTGGACGAACCGTATTAGGGGTGGGTTCCCGCGTTCCCGGCGAATCCGGGAAGTCGTTGCTGGTGGGGTCAACGGGACGGGTGAGCCGTAACCACGGGCCACTGCTCCTGCAGAGTGCGTACGGTCTCTGCGATCGCCGGACGACGAGCGGCTCCTTTGCGCCACAGCGCGTACAGCCGCCTTACGGGGGTCGGGTCCAGATGCACCTCGACGACCCCGGCCGGCAGTGGGCCGCGGCCCAGGCGCGGGACGAGGCAGATACCGAGGCCGCCGGCGACCAGCGCGACGAGGGTCGGGTTCTCGTCGGCCTGGTGCACGATCTCCGGCTCGTGCCCGGCGGCACGCATCGTCCGCAACAGCCAGTCGTGGCAGACCCGCCCCGGCGGCTGGCACACCCAGCGCTCCGCGCCCAGCTCCTCGCGCCGTACGGAGGCCCGCCCGGCCAAGGGATGGCCGACCGGCACGAGCAGCGTGCTGCGGTCGTCGCCGATCACCGCGTGCTCGACGCCCGGTGGCACCGGCAGCGGCGCGATGTCCCAGTCGTGCACCACGGCCAGGTCGAGGGCGCCCTTGGTGACCAGGTCGACGGAGAGGTGCGGGTCGATCTCGCTGAGCCGGGCGTCGAGGGCGGGGTGCCGGGCGGCCAGGTCGGTGAGCACGGCCGGCATCAGTCCGCGCGCGGCCGAGGCGAACGCGGCGATCGTCAGCCGTCCCGCCGGCATCCCGCGCCGCTCCTCCAGCTCGGTCTCCGCGCGTTCGACTATCGCCAGCAACTCCTGGGCGGTGTCGACGAGTTGATGGGCCTCGGGGGTGAGCCGCACGCCGCGTCCGTCCCGCTCGAGCAGCACGGTCCTGGTCTCCCGCTCCAGCTTGGCGATCTGCTGGGACACGGCGGACGGGGTGTACCCGAGCGCGGCGGCAGCGGCGCCGACGGTGCCGTGGACGGAGACGGCGTGCAGCGCGCGAAGGCGTTGGAGGTCGAGCATGCGGAGTCCCATTCATTAGCAGCGCTTCATCCAACAGTGCAGCAATCATCGCTGGTGCTGCACGGTCGCCGGACATGATGCTCGACGCATGCGACCAGCACACCTTGCTCTTGCCCTCGTCGTGGCCGCCGTATGGGGCGTGAACTTCACGGTCATCGAGATCGGCCTCGGCCACTTCCCGCCCCTGCTCTTCTCCGCCCTCCGCTTCCTCGCGGCCGCACTGCCCGCCGTCTTCTTCGTGGGCCGCCCGAAGGTGGCGTGGAAATGGATCCTGGCGGTGGGGCTGGTGCTCGGCGTGGCCAAGTTCGGCCTGCTGTTCATCGGCATGGACGCGGGGATGCCGGCGGGCCTGTCGTCGTTGGTCGTGCAGATCCAGGCGGTGTTCACGGCGGGCGTGGCCTTCGTGGTGCTCGGCGAACGGCCTTCCCGCATACGGGTGCTGGGCATGCTGGTCGCCCTCTCGGGCATCGGCGTCGCGGCCGTCGACGAGGGCACGTCCGGCCCGCTCGGCGCCTTCGCCCTGGTGATCGCGGCGGCGGCCTGCTGGGGCGTCTCGAACGTCCTGACCCGCAAGGCGGCCCCGCCGGACGCGCTGAACTTCATGGTGTGGGTGAGCACCGTCCCGGTCCTGCCGCTGCTCGGCCTGTCCCTGCTCCTGGAGGGCCCGAGCCGGGACTACGCCGCCCTGCGGGCCCTGGACTGGCAGGGCGCCGGCACGGTCGTCTACGTCGCCTGGGTCACCACGGTCTTCGGCTTCGGGGCGTGGGGCTGGCTGCTGCGCCGTCACCCGGCGTCGACGGTGGCGCCGTTCTCGCTGCTGGTCCCGGTGTTCGGGATGTCGTCGGCGGCGGTCTTCCTCGGGGAGTCGGTGAGCCCGCTGAAGTGGTGCGCCGCGGTGCTGCTGGTGGGCGGGGTGGGGCTGGCTTCGGTGACGCGGAGGCGACCGGAAGTGGTCCATCCCGTGGACGAGGGAGCGCCCGAACCCGTGCTCGGCCGATCATGAGGACATGTCCGCAGTAGCCATCCCCGGTTCCAAGTCCATCACCGCCCGCGCCCTCTTCCTGGCGGCCGCGGCCGACGGTGTCACCACCCTCGTACGGCCGCTCCGCTCGGACGACACGGAGGGCTTCGCCGAGGGCCTGGTGCGGCTCGGGTACCGCGTCGGCCGCACCCCCGACGCCTGGCAGGTGGACGGCCGCCCGCAGGGCCCGGCGGTGACCGAGGCGGACGTCTACTGCCGCGACGGCGCGACCACGGCCCGCTTCCTGCCGACGCTGGCGGCGGCGGGCCACGGCACGTACCGCTTCGACGCCTCTCCCCAGATGCGCCGCCGTCCCCTCCTGCCGCTGTCCCGCGCCCTGCGCGACCTGGGCGTGGACCTGCGGCACGAGGGGGCCGAGGGCCACCATCCGCTGACGGTGCGGGCGGCGGGCGTCGAGGGCGGGGAGGTGGTCCTGGACGCGGGACAGTCCTCGCAGTACCTGACGGCCTTGCTGCTGCTGGGCCCGCTGACGCGGAAGGGTCTGCGGATCCGGGTCACCGACCTCGTGTCCGTGCCGTATGTGGAGATCACGATCGCGATGATGCGGGCGTTCGGGGTGGAGGTGGAGCGGGACGGCGACGTGTTCGTGGTGCCGCCGGGTGGCTACCGCGCCACGACCTACGCGATCGAGCCGGACGCTTCCACGTCGAGCTACTTCTTCGCGGCGGCCGCGGTGACACCGGGCGCCGAGGTGACGGTGCCCGGGCTGGGCGCGGGGGCCTTGCAGGGAGACCTGGGCTTCGTCGACGTACTGCGGCGGATGGGCGCGGAGGTGTCCGTCGGCGCGGACGCCACGACGGTCCGGGGCACGGGCGAACTCCGCGGCCTGACCGTCAACATGCGGGACATCTCGGACACCATGCCGACGCTGGCGGCGATCGCGCCGTTCGCGTCCGGGCCGGTGCGGATCGAGGACGTGGCGAACACGCGCGTGAAGGAGTGCGACCGCCTGGAGGCCTGCGCGGAGAACCTGCGGCGGCTGGGCGTCGAGGTGTCGACGGGCCCGGACCGGATCGAGATCCGGCCGGGCGCGCCTGTCCCGCGGGGCACGGAGATCAAGTCGTACGGCGACCACCGCATCGTGATGTCCTTCGCGGTCGCCGGCCTTCGGGTGCCGGGAATTTCGTTCGACGACCCGGGGTGCGTACGGAAGACTTTCCCGGGCTTTCATGAGGCGTTCGCGGAGCTGAGGAGCGGGCTGGGGGATGACCGGTGAGCTGCGAGCCGTTCTCTTCGACTCCGGCGGCGTACTGATCCGCCCGATCGGCGGGCGCTGGAATCCGCGGGCCGACTTCGAGGAGACGGTCCTCGGGTACGACCCGACGATCACGCCGGAGCGGTTCGCGGGCGCGATTGCGGCGGGGGAGGCCTTCTTCGCCACGTCGGAGACGACGCCGGACTACGACGACTATCACCGGGTCCTCCTGCGCCACCTGGGCCTGCAGCCGACGCCCGCGTTGCTGGCCGACCTGGGCCGGGAGGTCCCGGCGACCTCGGTTCTCGAAGTCTTCCCGGACGTGGTGGAGACCCTGGAGGAACTGAGGCGCCGGGGCGTGCGGATGGCGGTGGTGTCGGACGCGTGGCCCGGGCTGCCGGAGGCGCACGCCGAACTCGGCCTCGGCGGCTACTTCGAGGCGTATGCGATCTCGGCGGTCCTCGGCTGCCGCAAGCCCGATCCGCGCATGTACCGGCATGCGAGCGATGCGCTGGAACTGCGGGCGCAGGAGTGCGTGTTCGTGGACGACGACCCGGAGTTGGTGGCGGCCGCGATCGAACTCGGCTACGTGGGGCGGGCGCTGTGCCGGGACGGGGCGGTCGAGCCGCCCGGGGTTGCGTCGATCACCGCACTGACCGAGATCATCGACCTGTTCTGAGGGGGAGTTCTGCATGGGATACGTGCTCGAAGGACCGGTGCTGGAGGGCGAGTTGGTGCGCCTGGAGCCGCTGGAGCACCGGCACGCGGCCGACCTGGCGGTGGCGGTCGAGGAGAACCGGGGGACGTACGAGTTCACCTGGGTGCCCAGAGCCGCCGAGATCGGCGCCTACGTCGACGCGCAGCTGGCCCGCGCGGCGACGGGACGGCTGGCTCCGTACGCCCAGGTGTCGGTCGCGACCGGGCGGGCGGTGGGCGCGACGTCGTACTGGGAGCCGCGGTGCTGGCGCGACGAGGACCGACTCGACGCCGTGGAGGTCGGTTTCACCTGGCTCGGCGCCTCGGCACAGGGCACGGGCGTGAACGCCGAGGCCAAGCTCCTGCTGTTCCGGCACGCCTTCGAGGTGTGGGATGTGGCGAGGGTCGACCTCAAGACGGACGCCCGCAACAGCCGTTCACGCGCGGCGATCCAGAGCGTGGGGGCACGCTTCGAGGGCGTACTGAGAAACTGGTCGCGCTCCTGGGCCCCGGGCGAGGAGGGGCAGCTGCGCGACTCGGCGATCTTCTCGGTCACGGCGGGGGAGTGGCCGGAGTGCCGGGAGCGGTTGGAGGCGCGGGTGGCGGGGTTCGTGGCGCGGGTGTAGGTGCCTCGGTGTCCGGGGGCGAGAGGCCGTCGCGTCGGTTGACGTCGGCGGTCAACCTGTCTGCGCCGACCCGCAGTTGATCCACCACTGCCGCCAGCACCGCATCCCTCTCCGCCCCCGCCCGCACCGCCGCGAACACGTTCCGCGACGCCGGCTGCCCCTCGGTCGGCAGCAGCGCAACCCGGCGATGCTCGTACAGCGGCCGCACCAGCCGTGGGATCAGCGCCACGCCCTGGCCCGCCTCGACGAGGGCCGCCAGCGCGGCCCAGTCGTTCACCGCGTGGCGGATGTCCGGGGTGAAACCGGCCGCCGCGCACACCGAGCGCGCCACCGCGCCGCAGCAGCTGTCCGCCGCCCCCACGATCCACGCGTCACGGGCCAACTCCCGTAGTTCCACCCGCCCCTGTCCGGCCAGGCGGTGGTCGGCCGGTACGACCAGGTCCAGGACGTCGGCGAACAGATCCACCCTGCTGTACCGGTCGTCCGTGTGCGGCGGCGCCTTCGCGAAGTCCACCGCCACCGCCACGTCGACCTGGCCCGCGTCGAGCGCGGTGAACAGGTCCGGCGGTTCCGCCTCCACGACGTCCACCCTGAGGTGCGGGAGGCGCTCGGCCAGGGCCCGCATCACCCCCGGCAGCAGGCCCAGGACGCCGCTGGAGAAGCAGCCGACCGTCACCGAACCGCGCCCGCCCGCCCCGTACGCCGCCAAGTCGGCCCGCGCGCGCTCCAGTTGGGCCGCGATCAGGTCGGCGTGCGCCAGCAGTACACGCGCCTGTCCGGTGAGCCGTACGCCCCTGCCCTCCCGCTCCGTCAGCGGTACGCCCACCTCGCGGGCCAGGGCCGCGAGCTGCTGGGAGACGGCGGAGGGGGTCAGATGCAGGGCCTCGGCCGTCCTCGCCAGGCTGCCCCGGCGCTGCAGCTCGCGCAGGACGGTCAGCCGGCGCAGATCGACCGTGAAGCTCCCGCCGACCGTGAAGGTCTCGCTTACCTGTTCCACCGCGAAAGATTAACTGGACCCAAGCCCCGCTGTTCGGAAACCATCGGACCCATGACCTCGCACTTCCTCATCCTCCACGGCTGGCAGAACCACCGCCCCGAGGCCCACTGGCAGCACTGGCTCGCCGACCGCCTGAGCGAGCTCGGCCATCACGTCACCTACCCCCAGCTCCCCGACCCCGACGACCCGAGCCTCGAGGTCTGGCTGTCCGAGCTGACCCGGCACCTGGACGGTCTGCACGGCGGCGAGGGCGAGCGTGTCGTCCTCGCCCACAGCGCCTCCGCCCTGCTCTGGCTGCACGCCGTCTCGCGCGGGCTCGTGAAGGAAGGGGACGTGGACCGGGTGCTGCTCGTCGCGCCGCCGTCCGCCTCCGTCCTCGTACGGCATCCGGAAGTCGCCGAATTCGCCCCGCCCGCCCTCGACTTCACGTTCCCCGCCCCCACCCGTCTGGTCGCCGGCGACGACGACCCGTACTGCCCGGAGGGCGCGCGGGAGGTCTTCGGCGACCCCCTGCGCATCCCCACCGACCTCCTCCCCGGCGCCGCCCACCTCGACCTCGACGCCGGTTACGGCTCCTGGCCCGCCGTACTGGACTGGTGCCTGGACGAGACGGCGAAGCTCACGGTGCGTCCGGCTCCGGCGTAGCCGCCTTTCCGGCCCGCAGCTCCGGAGTGCTCGCGCCCACCGACAGCACCGCCAGCAGGCAGAGCAGACCTCCGGTGACCAGGGCCGTCGCGCCCGAGGTCCAGCCGGCGACCAGGCCGCCGCGGAGATTGCCGATGTTGGGCCCGGCCTGGCCGACGATCTGCTCGGCCGACGTCACCCGGCCCAGCAGGGAGTCCGGGGTACACGTCTGCACGATCGTGCTGCGCGCGACCACCGAGGCGTTGTCGGCGGCACCGGCGACGACCAGACAGGCAAGTCCCGTCCAGGGGCTGCTCATCAGGCCGAACGCGGCCAGCGCGACGCCCCACGTCCCGGCGCCGCACAGCATCACCAGACCGGGGCGGCCCAGCCGGGTGACCGCCCCGGAGAACACCGACGACACGATGCCGCCGACGGAGATCGCGGACAGGAACAGGCCGAGCGTGCGCGGATTTCCGCCGAAACGCTCCGCGTTCACCAGCGGGAACAGACTGACCGGCATCGACAGGACGGTGGCCGCCAGGTCGGTGATCAGGGCGCCGCGCACCACCCGGTGCCCGTACAGGAAGCGCAACCCGTCCAGCACGCCGTGCAGTCCGGCCCGCGACGGCTCGCCCTCCGGCGGCAGCGCGGGCAGCCCGAAGGCGCCGTAGAAACCGAGCGCGAAGCTCAGGGCGTCCACCAGGTAGCAGAAACCGATGCCCGCCCAGCCGATCAGCAGACCGCCCAGGGCCGGGCCGACGAGCATCATCGTCGTGAACGACATCATGTTCAGCGCCAGCCCGGCCGGCACCTGCTCCTTCGGCAGCAGCCGCGGCACGAACACCCCCGCTGCCGGACCGCCCACCGCACCGAAGCCGTACTGCGCGGCCACCAGCGCCAGCACGACGGCCACCGGCACATGACCGGTGAACCCCTGCACCGCGAGCAGCAGCGAACAGACCGCCTGGGCAACGGTGTTGAACAGGTAGATACGGCGCCGGTCCCCACGGTCCACCCACGCACCGGCGAAGAGTCCCACGACGACGGTCGGCAGCGCACCCGCCAGACCCACCGCACCGGTCCAGACCGTGCTGTGCGTCATGTCCCAGACCTGGTACATGACGGTCACCATGGTCATGAACGAGCCGAGCACGGACACGGTCCGCCCGATCAGCAGCCGCCGGAAGAGCGGGGAGGTGCGCAGCGGTCGCACGTCGACGAGCGCCCGGCCGAGGTCGAGGCTCATGAGGGCATGACGGAGTACGGAGCGGGCTGCGCAGGCATGACGGGGACGCTATACGGCGGCCCGCGCACCCGGCGACCCAATTACCGCCGGTTCGGCTAGGCGCACTCGTTGAGCAGCCGCCCCAGATGCTCCCGCCCCGCCGCCAGCAGGCCCGGCAGCGGTGCCGCCTCCTCGTACCACCGCTTCTCGTACTCCCAGCACAGCCAGCCGTCCCAGCCGTGCCGGGAGAGGACCTCCACGCAGTCGGTGAGCGGCAGCACCCCGGCGCCGAGCGGCAGCGGGGTCGTGTCGTCGGCGGAGGCGATGTCCTTGACCTGGACGTAGCCGAGGAACGGCGAGAGCGCGGCGTACGACTCCGAGGGCTGCTCGCCGCCCAGCCAGGTGTGCATGACGTCCCAGAGGGCGCCGACCTGGCGGTGGCCGACCAGACCGAGCACACGGATCGCGTCGGCCCCGGTGCGGTGCGAGTCGTGGGTCTCCAGCAGGATGCGTACGCCGAGGTCGGCGGCGTACTCCGCAGCCGTGCCGAGGCGCCGGGCGGCCGTCGCGTCGGCGCGCTCGCGGCTCTGCTCGTGGCCGCCGCCGGGGAAGACCCGGACGTACGGGGCGCCCAGGTCGCGGGCGAGGTCGAGGAGGCTCTTGACCTCGTCGATGACCGGGCCGTCGTCGCCGGGTGCCGCCACGCGCGTGTACCCGGCGAGGCCCAGGATCTCGATGCCTCCCGCCTTGAACTCGGAGGCCACGTCGGCCCGTTCGGCGAGGTCGATGCCGGGGTGGACCGGCTCCTCGGGGTGTGCGCGCAGCTCGACGCCGTGGTAGCCGTGGGTGGCCGCCAGCCGGACCACGTCCGGGATGGGCAGACCGGGGACGCCGAGGGTGGAGAAGGCCAGTCTCATGGTCCCTACTGTCACTCTTGTGTGCTGTGCAGGTCCAGCCGCCAGTCCTGGCCGTTCAGGTCCTTTCCGAAGGAGCGGTGCGGTTTCTCGGCGACGAGGACGAAGCCGTGGCGCTGGTAGATGCGGCGGGCGGCGGCGAGGACGTCGTTGGTCCACAGGACGAGTTCGCGGTAGCCGACGCCGCGCGCGAAGTCGATGACCGCGGTGACGAGCCGGTCGCCGACACCGAGTCCGCGCGCGTCCGGCTCGACGAGCAGCAGCCGCAGCCGGGCGGTGGCCGGGGCCTCGTCCCGTACGCACATCACGCACCCCACCGGCCGACCGTCGAGCTCGGCGATCCACACCCGCTCCAGATGCGGGTCGTGGTCCTCCGCGAAGTCGGCGACGATACGGGCCACCAGTCCCTCGTAGTCGGTGTTCCAGCCGAACTCGGAGGCGTACAGGGCGGCGTTGCGCTGGACGATCCAGCCGAGGTCACCGGGGGCCGGCTCGCGCAGCACGACGTCCTCGCGGCGCGGCGGGCGGCCGTCGGAGAGGATCTCGCGGACGGCGAGCATCGCCTCCGCCAGGCGCGACCGGTCGGCGGACGGGACGGTGGACAGCAGCGCACCGACGGACTCGTTCGCGCGCTCGGCGAGCAGGTCGGCGGTCTCGCGGCCGCGCGTGGTGAGGGTGATGTGCCGACGCCGGGGATCGGTCGCGGACGGTGCCCGCTCGATCAGCCCGGCGTCCTCGAACTTGTTGAGGATCCGGCTCAAGTACCCGGCGTCCAGGGAGAGTTCGGCCCGCAGATCGGCCGCGTCCGTACGCGGGGAGTGTGCGAGCTCGTAGATGACGCGGGACTCGGTGAGGGTGTACGGGGCGTACAGCTGGCGGCTGTAGTCGAGGGCGCCGATGACGTTCGTGTAGAAGCGGTTGAAGGTGCGGATGTCCTGGACGGTCATGATCGTCGACCCCCGATGGCTGACTCGATGATTGTCCCGATAGTTGACTCAGTCAGAGATACCGTCGGTCCGAGCCTAGGACACCACGCACCCGCGCGACTACCCCTCGGCTATCCCTCGGTTGCGGGCCGGTAGACGCTCACCTGCACACCCGTCTTGCCCTGCGCCGTCGAGACCAGCTCGAACGGCCGCTTGGCCCCGTCCTCCGGGAAGATCGACTTGCCGCCGCCGAGGATGACCGGCATCTGGATGAGCTGCAGTTCGTCGACCAGCCCCTCCTTGATCAGCGTCCGGACGAGGGTGGGGCTGCCCATCATCGCCAGGTCGCCGCCGGGGGCGGCGCGCAGCGCACGAATCCGCTCGACGGCCTCGCTCCCCGCGATCCGCTCGGTGTTGTTCCAGGTCAGCTCGTCGTCGCTCAGGGTGTCGGTCACGACGTACTTCTTCAGCGCGTTGAGCCGGTCGGCGAACGGATCCCCGGCCCGCTCGGGCCAGGCGCCCGCCATGGTCAGATAGGTCCGCCGCCCGTACAGCAGCGCCTCGGCCCTCTCCAGGCCGGCGGCGAAGGCACTGCCGACCACCTCCGGGTCGAAGTACGGATGCGACCAGCCGCCGTGCGCGAAGCCGCCGTCGGTGTCCTCCTCGGGGCCGCCGGGTGCCTGCACGACCCCGTCGAGGCTGATGAACTCGCTGATGACGATGCGCATGGAACTCTCTCCTGTCGTTCGCTCGGATGATCACGGCGATTACGGCAATGAAGACCGGGGCGCAGCGCGGAAATCATCGGTGGGTCGAGCGTAGGCCCGGATCCCGGGCCGTGCAGCCGTCAGCGAAAGCCGTCGCACAGCACTGCGCTCCCTCCCTAACCTCACGTCCATGGAGCCATCGGGGAGCACGGGGAACACAACGGGAAGCACGATCGCGGCGTACGACGACCACGCGGACTGGTACGACGCGCATATGTCGGCCGAGGGCGTCGGCGACTACGTCCAGCAGGTCCACGCCACCCTGGGCGACCTGCTCGGCCCCGGCACCGGAACCTGCCTGGACGTCTGCTGCGGCACCGGCGCCCACGCATCCTGGCTGACCCGACTGGGCTGGAACCCGGTGGGCCTCGACCTCTCACTCGGCCAACTGCGCCATGCGGCAAGGCGCTTGCCGGTGGCGGCCGCCGACGCCACGGCGCTTCCCGTGGCCGACGGCTCCGTACGGGCCGCGGTGTGCGTGCTGGCCAGCACGGACGTGCCGGACTACGCCGCCGTACTGCGCGAGATCGCGCGCGTGCTGAAGCCCGGCGGACGGTTCGTGCACCTCGGGGTGCACCCCTGCTTCGTGGGCGCCTTCGCCGACCGGAGCGACGAAACGAGGGTCGTGCTGGACACCGGCTACGCCGACCGCTCCCGCCGCTTCGACGGCTGGAGCCCCGCAGGCGTGCGAGCCCGGGTCGGCGCCTGGCACGTCCCGCTGGCCGACCTGCTGAACGCGGCGACGGGAGCGGGCCTGCGCCTCGTACGGACGGCGGAGGCGGGGCGGGGCGAGGTGCCGGAGCTGTTCGGGTTCCGGGCGGTGAAGGACTGACCTGGCGTCCTGAAGGCCACCGGTCACTGCATTTCAGCCGGTCTGGGGGCTGCAAACCCCCAGCCGACGGCCACGACAACGCCGGGTGCCGCCCCGGGCAACGGCACCCTCAAGACCGCGGAACCCCGGAGGACCCCCGCACCATCAACTCCCCACGAACCGTCGCAATCCCACCCGGCGGCGGCTCCTCCCGCCCCATCGCGATCCGCCCGGCCCGGGCCCCCGCCTCCGCCAACGGCAACCGCACAGTCGTCAGCGCAGGCACCGCGTCCACACTGAACGGCAGATCGTCGAACCCGGCGACCGAGACGTCCTCCGGAATCCGCAGCCCCGACTCCCGCAGCGCGGCACACGCCCCCAGCGCGACGGAGTCGTTCGCCGCGACCACCGCCGTGAGCGACGGGTCGCGCCGCAGCAGCTCCAGCGTCGCCTCATAGCCCGACGTCCGGTCGTAGCGCCCGTACACGGTCCACCGCGGATCCTCGGAGATCCCCGCCGCCGCCAGCGCCGCCCGGTGCCCCTCCAGCCGGTGCCGCGTCGTCGTCCGCTCCTCCGGCCCCGCGATGTAGCCAAGCCGCCGGTGACCCAGCCCGATCAGGTGCTCGGTCAGCCGCTGCCCGCCCCCGCGGTTGTCGAAGGTCAGCGCGATCGCCCCGGTGTCCGCCGCCGGCGGCCGCCCGCAGAGCACTACCCTCGTCCCCGCATCCGCCAGCTTCCGCAACTTCGCCGCGACCGCCGCCGCATGCGGCTCGTTCTCCATGGCCCCACCGGTCAGCACCACGGCCGCCGCCCGCTGCCGCTGCAGCAGGGTCAGATACGTCAGTTCGCGCTCCGGCGAACCCCCCGTGTTGCAGACCACCGCCAGCCGCTCGCCGCCCGCCCGGCCCCCGGGCCCGCCGATCTCCGACTGGATCGCACTCGCCATGATCCCGAAGAACGGGTCGGCGATGTCGTTCACCAGAATCCCGACCAGGTCCGACGTGGCCGCGGCCAGCGCGCTCGCCGGCCCGTTCAGTACGTAGTCCAGCTCGTCGACCGCCTTCAGCACCCGCTCACGGGTGGAGGCGGCCACGGGATAGTTCCCGTTCAGCACGCGCGACACCGTCGCGGGCGAGACCTGCGCGCGGGCCGCCACGTCCGCCAGGGTCACCGTCATCTCGTCGTCCTCCGGTCGCGCATCATCGTCGTACCTCGTCGTACGCCCGCCCACCTAGACAGGCCGCCCCACCACCACGGTTCCGAGCGTGCGAAGCGGACTTGCTGAGCAGACATCGAGCAGACCTTACGGCCACAACCCCCTGCTGTTCGTCCCCTCGAACAACTCGAAGCGGTCACGGTCTTGTCCGGACCACTGGTCAGAGGCTAGCTTCTCCTTGTATAGAAAGCGCTTGCTGTGACGCTCATGAGGTAGGGCCGACGCGGCGCACACCACCCGCGTACGACGCTGTGTACGACGCCAGCGAAGGGAATGACGTGACACGCAAGACGGTGCGTATCGCCATGAACGGCGTGACCGGACGCATGGGCTACCGCCAGCACCTGGTCCGCTCCATCCTCGCCATCCGCGAACAGGGCGGCCTCGACCTCGGTGACGGCACCGTGTTGTGGCCGGAGCCGATCCTGGTCGGCCGCCGCGAGCACGCCCTGCGCGCGCTCGCCGAGCAGCACGGTCTGGACCCGGAGAACATCTCGACCGACGTCGACGCGGTCCTCGCCGACCCGACCGTCGAGATCTACTTCGACGCCCAGGTGACCTCGGCCCGCGAGGAGGCGATCAAGAAGGCGATCGCGGCGGGCAAGCACATCTACACCGAGAAGCCGACCGCCACCGGCCTGGAAGGCGCCCTGGAGCTCGCCCGCCTGGCGAACGACGCCGGCATCAAGCACGGCGTGGTCCAGGACAAGCTCTTCCTCCCGGGCCTGCTCAAGCTCAAGCGCCTCATCGACGGCGGCTTCTTCGGCCGCATCCTCTCGATCCGCGGCGAGTTCGGCTACTGGGTCTTCGAGGGCGACTGGCAGACCGCCCAGCGCCCCTCCTGGAACTACCGCTCGGAGGACGGCGGCGGCATCGTCGTCGACATGTTCCCGCACTGGGAGTACGTCCTGCACGAGCTGTTCGGCCGCGTGAAGTCCGTCCAGGCCATCGCCACCACCCACATCCCGCAGCGCTGGGACGAGAACGACAAGCCCTACGACGCCACCGCCGACGACGCCGCCTACGGCATCTTCGAGCTCGACGGCGGCGCGATCGCCCAGATCAACTCCAGCTGGACCGTCCGCGTCAACCGCGACGAGCTGGTGGAGTTCCAGGTCGACGGCACCGAGGGATCGGCCGTCGCCGGTCTGCGCAACTGCCGAGTCCAGCACCGCTCCCTGACCCCCAAGCCGGTCTGGAACCCCGACATCCCGGCCACCTACTCCTTCCGCGACCAGTGGCAGGAGGTCCCGGACAACGACGAGTTCGACAACGGCTTCAAGGCCCAGTGGGAGCTCTTCCTCAAGCACGTCTACGCCGACGCCCCCTACCACTGGGACCTCCTCGCCGGCGCCCGCGGCGTCCAGCTCGCCGAGCTGGGCCTGAAGTCCTCGGCGGAGGGCGTCCGCATCGACGTACCGGAGATCGCGCTGTGACCATCCAACTCCCGGACTTCAAGGGCGGACTGAGGGCGTACGACCCCCGCCCCGAGCCTCTTGCCCTGACTCCCGGCGCGCCCTTCACCTCTCGTACGGTCTTCTCGGCGGCGCACGTCGTGGCCGATCCGTACGCGGACGTGTCGCCCGACGCGCCCGCCGCCGTCGACTGGGACGCCACCCTCGCCTTCCGCCGCCACCTGTGGTCCCACGGACTCGGTGTCGCGGAGGCCATGGACACCGCCCAGCGCGGCATGGGCCTGGACTGGGCGGGCGCGGCCGAGCTGATCCGCCGCAGCGCCGCCGAGGCCAAGTCGGTCGGCGGCCGTATCGCCTGCGGGGTCGGCACCGACCAGATCACCGCCGGGTCTCTCGTGGAGGTCCGGGCGGCCTACGAGGAGCAGCTCGCCCTCGTGGAGGAGTCCGGTGCGCAGGCGATCCTGATGGCCTCCCGAGCCCTCGCGGCAGCCGCTTCCGGCCCCGAGGACTACCTGGAGGTCTACGGCCACCTCCTCCGCCAGGCGTCCGAGCCGGTGGTCCTGCACTGGCTCGGCCCGATGTTCGACCCGGCGCTGGAGGGCTACTGGGGGTCGTCCGACCTCGACGCGGCCACCGACACCTTCCTGGACGTCATCGCAGCCCACCCCGACAAGGTGGAGGGCATCAAGGTCTCGCTCCTGGACGCCCAGCGCGAGATCGACATCCGCCGCCGGCTCCCGCAGGGCGTCCGCTGCTACACGGGCGACGACTTCAACTACCCCGAGCTGATCGCCGGTGACGAGAAGGGCTTCAGCCACGCCCTGCTCGGCATCTTCGACCCGCTGGGCCCGCTGGCGGCTGAGGCGGTACGGGTGCTGGACACGGGGAACGTGGCCGGCTTCCGTGAACTCCTCGACCCCACCGTCGAGTTGTCCCGCCACCTGTTCCAGGCCCCGACCCGCTTCTACAAGACGGGCGTCGTCTTCCTCGCCTGGCTCGCGGGCCACCAGTCGCACTTCACGATGGTCGGCGGCCTCCAGTCGGCCCGCTCCCTCCCGCACTTCGCCCGCGCCTACGAACTCGCCGACGGCCTGGGCCTGTTCCCGGACCCGAAGCTGGCGGAGGAGCGGATGAAGAACCTGTTGTCGCTGTACGGGGTGGCCCAGTGAGTGCTCTCGGAGATCTCTCCCGCTTCTCCATCAACCAGATGACGGTGAAGCAGTTGTCGATGCCGGAACTGGTCGACGCCTGCCGGGAGTTGGGCATCGGCAACGTCGGCCTCTGGCGCGAGCCCGTCCAGTCCTACGGCCTCGACGCGACCGCCAAGCTGATCCGCGACGCGGGCCTGACGGTCACGACGCTGTGCCGCGGCGGCTTCTTCACGGCGATCGACCCGGGGGAGCGTGCCAAGGCCCTGGACGACAACCGGCGCGCGATCGACGAGGCGGCGACGCTCGGCACCGACACCCTGGTCCTGGTCTCCGGCGGTCTGCCCGTCGGCTCCAAGGACCTGCACGGCGCCCGCGAGCGGATCGCGGACGCCCTGGGCGAGTTGGGCCCGTACGCGGAGCAGCACGGCGTCCGCCTGGCCATCGAGCCGCTCCACCCGATGTACGCCTCCGACCGCTGCGTGGTCTCGACGCTCACCCAGGCCCTGGACCTCGCGGAACGCTTCCCGGCCCACCAGGTCGGGGTCACCGTCGACACGTACCACATCTGGTGGGACGACAACGCGCCCGCGCAGATCGCCCGGGCGGGCGCGGGCGGCCGTATCCACACCTTCCAACTCGCCGACTGGACCACGCCGTTGCCGGAGGGCGTGCTCAACGGCCGCGGGCAGATCGGCGACGGCGCGATCGACATGCGGGAGTGGAAGGGCTACGTGGAGGCCGCCGGCTACACCGGCCCCATCGAGGTCGAACTGTTCAACGACGGCCTGTGGGCCCGGGACGGCCGCGAGGTGCTGGCGGAGACGGCACGACGCTTCGTGGAGCACACGTGACCGTCAAGCGGTCAGGGACACTCTGAGGGATTCGCCCCGCATCGGCGCACTGTTCGTGCGGGGCGAATCCATGTCCGCGCGTGGGGAACACGTGATCCACTGGAGCCGTGAATCACGGGGAGAGTTCGCTGGGGCCGCTGGAACTCGTCGACGGCCGCTGGGTGTTGGGGGACTGCGGGCGACCGGGCCGCGCGTGCGTTGAGTTCCGCCCGGACGGCCTGCACGCGATCGCGCGGGACTCCGGGGTGGAGGTGATCCCCTGGGGCAGGATCATGCTGGGCTTCGGCATCACCCTGGGTGGCCGCTACCCGAACCGGAGCGAGACCTACAGCCAGATGGGCGTTCTCGGCGGCATGCCCGGCCCCTTCAGGGGACGCGGTGGCGGCTATCTGCACATGACGTTGCGCCATCCGTACGAGGACCACCTGCTGTTCTTCGACCGTCACCCCCGCTGGTACCGGACGAAGGACATCCTGACCCTGCGGGCGGTGATGTCGCAGCTGGTCGCCGACGGCGAGGTGCACCGGCTCGGCGACGCCGACTGGACGGCCCGCGCCGTCGCCCACCTGTCGACGTTCGACGGCTGGGCCACGAATCGGGCACTGCGCCGGGTGGCGGCGGAGGCCGTGGAGTCGGCTGGGTCGCCGACTCCCGGAGCCGGGCCGAAATGACACGGGCCACGGTCGCCGCCCTGTACCGGCACCCGGTCAAGTCGATGCTCGGTGAGCGGCTGAAGACCGCGGAGATCACCGCCCGCGGACTCACCGGCGACCGTCGCTTCGCCCTGCTGGACCGCGAGACCGGCAAGGTGGCCAGCGCCAAGACCCCGCGCCTGTGGCGGGCGTTGCCGACCTGCACGGCAGCCCTGACGGAGGCCGGCACGGCCATCACGACACCGGCCGGCGAACTCCTCCACAGCACCGACCCCGGCATCGACGACGCCCTCTCGGCGCTGCTCGGCCGCCCGGTCACCCTGAGCGACGTACCTCCGTCCGACGGCACGCTGGACCGCTCCCGTCCGGAGCAGGTCCTGGCGGCGGGCCAGGAGGCCGAAGTGGACGCGGACGTCGTCCGGTTCGGCTCGGCGTCCCCGCCCGGCACGTTCTTCGACTTCGCGCCGGTCCACCTGATCACGACGTCGACGCTGGCGAGGATCGCCGAACTGAGTCCCCGGGGCACGGCGGAGGCGCAGCGCTACCGCCCCAACCTCGTCATCGACACGGGCGACAACCCGCCCGGTTTCGTGGAGCATCACTGGTTGGGCGAAGAACTGCACATCGGCGACCACCTCGTCCTCCAAGTGATCGCCTCGACCCCCCGCTGCGCCGTCCCCACCCTCGTCCACGGGTTCCTCCCCCGCGACCCGGACGCCCTCCGAGTCCTCGCCCGTCACAACCGGGTTCCCGCGCTGCCCGGACGCGCGGCGGAGCCGTGTGCGGGGGTGTATGCGCAGGTGGTGCGGGGCGGATGGGTGCGAGAGGGGGATGCCGTACGGGTCTGACCGCGCCGTCGGCGGCTCAGTCGTCCTCCAGGTCGGTCATGGTGAGGGCCGCGAGGTCCAGAAACGCACGGGCGGTACGGGGTCGGAGTTCGGGCAGGTCGACGGTCCTGTGGTCGGCCAGGCGCGGGTCGTAGGGAATGAAGACGAGGTCGGTGTACCGCTCGAGCCTGCTGAAGCGGACTGCCGAGGCCGGGGACTGGTTGCCGCCGAGGCTCGCGGCGACCACGGCCTGGTCGGCGAGACGCCCCCACCCCCGGCCCCGGAGGTTGTCGAGGACCGCCTCCACGGCCTGGCCCTCCTCGTGGCGGGTGGCGCAGCACACGATCAGCTGGTCCGTCTGTTCCAGCACCACGTCCGCCGATGCGTCGAGACGGGCCGCGGCCCAGTCGGTCAACACCACGGGGTAGTGGCGGGTCGCCAGCGCCATGACATGCCGGTATTCGTCGGCGTAGCCGGGGCTCGGAGTGGCGAGCAGGGCGCGGTGGGCGAGCACCTCCAGGCCCGAAAAGAGATGGTGCGTGTGACGGCTGATCTCCTCGTAGGGGGCGTCCAACGGCAAGCGCGTGAGCATGCGCGGTGATGCCGATGCCTTCGGCGGCAGGTGGACATGCAGGTCGCCGGTGGCCGGGGCCCCGTCGAGGGCCAGTGTCGCGTGCCCGCGCAGGGCCACGAAGAACGCGCCGAGCACCACGGTGGTGGTGACCCGGCCGGAGTTCGGTTGGGCGCCGACCACGGTGATGCGCCTGCTGTGGGTGAGCGGGCGCTGGACGGCGGCCAGTTGGGGGGCGAGGGAACGCCTGCTCAGCAGGCCGAAGGAGGGCCGTCGGGAGACTGCGACCTCCATGCCAGGACCGGCTGGAGGCCTCGCTCCCACGCGCACCCGGCGCGCGGGCGGAGCAGAACTGGGCCACAGAGGCGGTCCCTCGGCCGCCCGGCGTTCGACGGCCGGATCCTCGGTGGCCGACGTTCGCCCGCCCTGCATCGCCTGGGCGATGGCCACGTACTGCCCCAGCCTGTCCGCCACCTCAGTCGCGGCCGGCCGCGCCGCCGGATCCGGGTCGAGACACCGGAGCACGAGGTCCCGCAGCGGCTGCCAGGTGTCGCCCGACCACAGGTGCATGCCCTGCGGCAGTCCGGGCAGCGGTGTGCGCGGGCGGCTGCTGACCAGCCGGAGCAGGTCGCCCAGCGCCCGGATGTTGTCCTCGCGGGTGGGCGGGGCACCTGTGCCGTGGAACTCACCGGCGATGGCGCAGTCCGAGAGACCGGTGAGCAGCACCGTACGCTCCAGGACCACCACGGCGTCCGGCGACAGGTCGGCGGGCACCAGGCCGTTCAGATGGCAGATGCTCACCGCACTGGCCAGGTGCCAGCCCAGTTGAAGGCTGCTGATCAGATCGAAGGCGCCGACCTGTTCGGGGCCCGAGTAGGCGAGCAGGTCGCTCAGGCGCGGTGGCTGGGCGTTCGAGCCGCCGGCCGACGGGAACAGCCGGACGGCGATCCACGGGGGCGTGTCGTTCAGGCCGGTGGCGAGCAGGGCGGGGGCATAGCGGCCGTTCATCCGGCGCAGTGCCTCCCCTTCAGTGGCCAGCAACTGCGCTGCGGAGGGGGGGAGTTCGGGGCGTACCGTGCGGACCGCCAGCTCCTGTCCCCGCTCGTCCAGGCCGAGGTAGACGAGGGTGCGGCCGCCGGTGCGCCGGCCGCGCAGCGCGTACGGACCGAGATGGGTGGGGTCCTGGGGGCCGAGTGGGTTCCACACCGGGGGCCGGACGATCCGGCGCGGCGGGGTGGCGGCCGGGCCGGGGACGCTCACACCGAACCGGGCCATCAGCCGCCGTTCGAGGGCGGTGAAGGACGGGAACGCGGCCGGGAGGGTGTCCGCGCCCTCCGGGTGGGCGAGCCAGGCGGGGAAGTCCGGGGAGCGTCCGGCCAGTTGTTCCAGCCGGCGGCCGATACGGCGGCTGGTGCGTAGCAGTTCGCCGCTAGGCACGGCATCCAGAAGCGCGGTCTTGCACTCCTCGGTGAAGTCGAAGACGCGGTGCTTGGCCGGCAGCGGGCCGGGCACCGGAGCCGGGTGAGGGTGGACGAGTCCGCCGAGGAAGACCTCAGCCAGGTGCGTGGTGCGGGCCTCCCAGGGCACTGCCGACTGCACCAGGCGCATCACCGGAACGGAGACCGGTGACACCGCGGCCAGGTGCGCGGCGAGGCGGTACGCCTCCGGGGACGCCGCGTCTCGGAAGTGCTGCAGGCTGCCCGTCTGGCGGGGTGGGGCGACCAGCGCGTGGTGCCGGGGGCGGGCCAGCAGGGGGAGTTCGACTGTCGTGCCCGGCGAGGTCAGTAGCTCCGCCCAGGCGCGCAGCGAGGCGGCGGTCGGTTCGAGGACCGGTACCGGCACGCCGGTGAAGGCGGCCAGGGCCCTGGGCAGTACGGGGTCGGTGATCACCCAGGAGGTGTTGGCGCCGCCCGGATGGCGGGTGGTGGCCTGCCAGTGGCCGGCCTGGATGCCGGAGCCGTCCCACAGGGCGGGCGGAAGGGTGTGCAGTACGGCCACCGGGCCGCTGGCTGCCCACTGCAGCAGGACGTCGTGGACGGTGCCGGTGCGCCAACCGGCGCCCATGCCGTCGCTGACGACCAGGATCAGGGTCTGGCCGGAGGGATCGAGCAGTGTCGAGGGGGACAGGGCGGTGCTGTGCGGGTCGAAAGCGTGGCCGCGCAGCACCGGGGCCCCGGTGCTGCGGGTCTCGATCCCGCGGACCTGGATCGAGCGGAAGGCGCCGAGCCGATGCAGGGTGGTCAGCAGTTCGCTGGTGAGCCGGTGCCACAGCAGCATGGACACGCCGTCGTCGACGACCACGACGAGGTTCAGCCAGCGTTCCCTGGTGGGACGCATGACGACGTCGGGGAGCCGGGTCTCTGCCAGTTGGGCCGCCGTGGCCGCCTCGTCGAGCTCGCGCAGCCGGGGGCTGGGCCGCTTGCGCTTCAAGGGACGCAGGGCGCGCCCGATCACCAGCTCGTCGCGCAGCGCCTTCTCCTCCGGGACCAGCAGGGGGAGGGCGGGCTTCCCGGGGTCCACCGGTGGCAGGTGCTGCGGCAGGTCGGGCAGGGGCGGTGGCAGCGGGGCGGCGTGCAGTTCGGAGGTGGTCAGGCCGGGCAGGTCGGTGCCGGAGGACCGGGCGTTCGGCTCGTCGGTCTCCACCTCGTCGTCCACGACCGGTTGCCGCGGTTCGGTCGCCGGCGCCTCGGGTGACGTACGACGTAAGGTGCGGCGCCGCAGCGGCAGGTCGTCCGCGCCCTCCGGCAGCCGACTGGCCAGCCACAACATGTCCAGCACCTCGTGGGGATCGAGATCACCCCCGTTCAGCGCGCCCTTGAGCACCTTCAGCACAGTCCCGAGCGGATCACCCGGGTCCGTGTCCTCCCCCGTCCGCACCGCTCACACCGTGCCCGTCAGCTGGTGCAGTACGGCGTCCAGCAGGCCGTCCGCGTCGAGGTCTATGCCGCCGGAGCGGAGGAAGACGGCGTTGAGGAGTTGGTCGGTGGCGAGTTCGCCGGGGGCGCGGCGGCGCAGGAAGGCCTGCAGGAGGTCGTCGACCTCGGGGATGATCTCGGGGCCGAGGTGGGCCGCGACGATGGCGCGCAGCCGGTCCTCGTCGGGCATCGGCAGGTCCAGGCGGATGCAGCGGCGCAGGAAGGCGGGTGGGAAGTCGCGTTCGCCGTTGCTGGTGATGACGACCACGGGGAACTCCGTGCACTGCACCTGCCCCCGGTGCACGGTCACCGTGTCCCGGTGGTCGGCGGTGAGCACCTCGACGTCCGCCATCTCCTCGGGCAGCCGCGCCAGTTCGGCGATCTCGAAGACTCCTTCCTCGAACACTGTCAGCAGGTCGTTGGGCAGGTCCACGTCGCCCTTGTCCATCTCGTCGACCAGCAGGGCCCGCGGTGTGTCGTACGGCGCGAGGGCAGTGCCCAGCGGTCCGAGCCGGACGAATGTGCCGATGGACGGCTCGTCCTCGCCCCGGTCCCGGCTCAGGGTGGTCTCCCGGAGCCTGCCGATGGCGTCGTACCGGTAGAGCGCCTCCTGCACGCTGGAACGGCTGTTGACCGGCCAGCGCAGCACCTCCCCGAGGCTGAGCTCATGGGCGACGGCACGCGCCAGCGACGACTTGCCGGTGCCCGCGGGGCCCGTCACCAGCAGCGGCCGGCGCAGGTGCAGCGCGGCGTTGACGATGTCCGCGTGTTCCGGCGCGATCAGATACGGCAACGGCGCGGGCGTCATGCCCGGTGTCCGGAAGCGGCGCCAGGGCGGTGCGGCCGGCATGGTCACCGACCGCGGTACACCGTCCCCGCGGAATATTCGCCAACTGCCGTTCTCCGGCGTGGTCATGCGCACCTCCGAGACGTACCCACGGCCTGTACCCGCACACCGCTCATGTCTTCTCCTACGGTTCCGCCAGATGCAGCCGGGGCACTGCGCGGTCCGCGTCCGACCAGGCCACGACAGGTCGGCCGGAGTACTCCTCGGGACGGCCCATGCTCTTGGCGCGATAGGCCCGTACGCCCTCCGGCAGTTCACGCACGGGCACGAGGGACAGGCGTTGCACCGCGTGTGAAGGCTCCTGCCACCCCCGGTCCCAGACCACCACGGGCACCCCCATCATCAGACAGGTCTGCACGATCACTTCACGCGAGCGCGGGGGTACGTCCACGGAGACGCGGACGGCGTTCTTGTCTCCCAACAGGGCGCCGTAGACCTCGGTCCTGCCCTGGGCGGGGTGGTCGAACGTCAGGGACAGGTCCGTGTCGAGAAGTCTCCAGCGGTGGCGCCAGTCGGGATGGAAACGCTCGTGACGGTGCAGGAGTTCCGGGCAGGTGACGACCACCGGATACTCGGCGCCCAGCACGCCGGGCAGACCGCAGGGGTCGTCGGCGCTGGATCCGAGCCACTCGTCGACGGGCAGGTTCAGTCCGTCGCGTTCGACGTGCACCTCCAGCACCGGGCGCACGCGATCGGGGGCGGACAGCTGCAGGGACTGGAGGATCTGCAGCAGTTCGCCCGCGACCTGCTCGGCGGTGCGCGCGGTCGCGCCGTCCGTGGACGTCTGCCGCGGTCCCGCGCCCTCGTCGCACCACAGGCGCAGCCGGTAGTGGTCCGCGTCGACCCGCTCCAGCTGCGCCAGCACTCGTGCCGAGGCGGTCCGTTCGCGCCGTGCCCGCGCCCACTCCTCGGCGTCCGTACGGCGTTCCGCGAGCGAGGTAGCGGGAATGCCCAGCCGGTCCACGACGGCGTTGGCCCACAGCCGCAGCTCGCCCTGGGGCCCGTCCGGGCACAGCGCGGCGAGGTACTCGACCGCCCGCAGCAGCCCCGGCACCCGCAACCCGTCCGCGTCGGTACGGCTGTCGCCGGGCAGGTCCTCCAGATGGTCGAGCAGACCGGCCACGGTGTCGCCGCCCGCAAAGGCGGCGGCCAGCGGCAGCGCCGCCCGCACCACCTCGGGCAACCGGGCTCGCAGCGATTCGGGCAGGCCGTCCAGTATTCGGGTCAGCCTGCGGTGCTCACGAGGCGACAGCAGTTTGGGCACCCGGGACAGCCGTCCGGCCGCGACGAGGTCCGGGATGACGGCCGGGTCGTGCCGGCGCAGCACTCCGATCAGGACCGGCAGCGCCCGCGGTTCGGTGACGAGCAGGCCCGCGAACTCCTCCGGGGTGGGCGCGGTCACGTCACGCTGATGGCCGTATCCGCACAGCTCGGCGACGGCGCGTGCGTTGTCGCCCAGCAGCGAGGGAGAGGGGAAGCCCCGTTCCAGAAGGTCGATCAGGAGGGGCAGTGCCGGATCGTCCGGGTCGGGCTCCGGTGTCTCGAACAGCTCGCCCGCGCCCACGGCCCGCAGTTCGGCCTCGATGCGCTGCCACGGGATGCTCCAGCTGCGGCGGGCGACGTTCTGAGAGTGGTGCGGCAGCGGCCGCCCGGTGACCGGGTCGGCGGGCGGCATGACAGCCGCGGCCACGATGCCGACCACCGCGTTGGCATCGACCGACCACAGCGGACCGCCGCTGTAGGAGGGTCCGATGGCCATCCCCGTGGCCTCACCGTCGACGTATCCGATCACCTCGTCGCAGGTCTTCACCCGTACGTCGGCGAAGGAGCTGCTCATTCCTGTGCTGTGCCAGGCGCGCAGGAACTGGCCGGGCTCCATCGGCAGCCAGCGCGGAGGTGCCACGACCCGTCCGGGCATCGTCTCCAGCCGCAGCACGGCCAGGTCGCCCAGCCACTCGCGGTCCTCCCGTTCCCGCACGCCGGCCGACCCGTCCCTGCGGCGCGGCGCCACCCAGTAGGCGACCCGGGTGTCGTACCGGGTGGTGGTGGCCGGGCCGTGCAGGGCGATGCGCACCTTGTCGTCGACCGGAGGCCGAGGGTCGAACAGCTGCCTGCCCAGCGCGTCGTTCACGACGTGGGCGCATGTCAGCAACTGGTCCGGGGCCAGCAGCACGCCGGCCCCCACGCTGGTGCCGTCGGCGGCCTGCAGCACGGAGACCACAGTGTGCCGCGGGTCCGCCGAGTCCGACCGTCCGGCCTTGAGAAACCACCCCATGCATCAGTCCGCGGCGGGTGCGGGCTGCCAGGTGGCCGACACGGTCAGATGCGCCTGGCCGTTGCCCCCGACGATGCCGAGCTTGAGATCGTGTCCCACCTGCACCCCGAAGGTGACGTTGATCTCCTGCGGCGGTCGTTGCGACGTCACCACGGAGTCGTGCACCTCCTGGAGGAACGGCCCGAGGGGCCGCAGCGTGCTGCGCAACGTGTCCATGGCGAAGGAAGCGGCCGCCTGCCCGCCGCGGGACACCGGAACGGTGTGCCCCATACCTTCGGGCAGATCCGCGACCGGCTCGCCCGAGGGCGCCGGGGCATCGCCGGGAGCGAGCTGGAATCGCACCAACGTCCCGTCGGTGAGCTGGAGTTCACTGAAGTCCGACACTCTTGCATTGTGCCGATCAGGGCTCGGATATATGCCTTGTTCACCGAGATCGCCGCGGTGGTGCTCCGCGGGCGAAAAAATTCTGAAGAACCCGTGCAACCCTTCCCCCACCTCGCGGGTCGTACTTGGCATCAGGACTCTTGGAGGGGGATCTGGGGGGATCGCGGGGGTTCTGATGTTGGAGGGGAAAACCCGAGGGGGCCCGGTCGACGGATCGGGCCCTCTCGAATTTGTCCGAAGTGGCCACATCCGGAAGTGCCCGCGTCCAGAGGCGTCCGTGTCCGGAAGCGTCCGCGTCTAGAAGAAGACGCCGCACCTCAGCAGCACATTCGCGTACGGCCGTGCCTCCCCCGTCCGCACCACCAGCCGCGCCCCCGCCGACAGCTCCTTCAGCCGCTCGTGGGAGACCAGCTCCAGCTTGGGGAAGTGGTCGTCCAGCAGCGTCGATGCCGGCGGATTGGCGTCGCGGACCTCCGTCGCCGCAGTCGCCCCCTCCACCACCAGCTCGGCCAGCAGCCCGTCCAGCACCTCCGCGAAGGACGGCACCCCGGCGCGGAACGCCAGGTCCACCACGCGCGGACCCTCCGGTATCGGCATGCCCGCGTCGCACACCAGCACCCCGTCCCCGTGGCCCAACTCGGCCAGCGCGCCGGAGAGATGGCGGTTCAGGATTCCCGCCTTCTTCACAGTGCGTCGACCTCCTCGGCGGTCGGGAAGGACACCTGCGCGCCCTCCTTGGTGACGGCGGCCGCACCGACGCGGGCCGCATACGCCGCGGCCTCGGCCAGAGATGCCCCGCTCCCCAGCCGGAACGCCAGCGCCGCCGTGAACGCGTCGCCCGCACCCGTCGTGTCCACCGCGTCCACCTTCACCGAAGGCACCCGCGCGACCCCGCCCGAGGAGGCCACCAGCGCGCCCTCCGCCCCGAGGGTGACCACGACCGAGCGCGGGCCCTTGGCGAGCAGCAGCCGGGCCCAGTCCTCCGGCCGGTCGGACACGCACGCGTCGCCCAGCACGACCTTCGCCTCGTGCTCGTTGACGATCAGCGGGTCGCAGGCCGCCAGCACCTCGGCCGGCAACGGCCGCGGCGGCGACGGGTTCAGCACGAAGCGGCTGTCCGGGGTCAGACTGCGTACGACCTCCACGACCGTCTCCAGCGGGATCTCCAGCTGCGTCGAGACCACGCGCGAGGCCTGGAAGAGGCATGCGGCGGCCTTGATGTCCCCCGGCACCAGCTTCCCGTTCGCACCCGGCGACACCACGATGCTGTTGTCCCCGGACGGGTCGACGGTGATGAGCGCGACGCCCGTCGGCGCCCCGCCCACCAGCACACCCACCGTGTCGACCCCGGCCGCCCGCTGCGAGTCGAGCAGCAGCCTGCCGTACGCGTCGTCGCCGACCCGGGCCAGCAGGGCCGTAGCGGCCCCGAGGCGGGCGGCGGCGACCGCCTGGTTCGCGCCCTTGCCGCCCGGGTGGACGGCGAGATCGGAGCCGAGCACGGTCTCGCCGGCGCCCGGCCGCCGCTCGACGCCGATGACCAGGTCGGCGTTGGCCGAACCCACGACCAGTAGGTCGTAGTCGAACATCAGAAGGACTCCCCGTCGTACATCAATTGACTCCCTTTGTGAGCGCGATGTGAACAAGATACGGAGGAATCGGGGCGGCCGGGGCCCGATGGGCCGCTCGGCCGCCTCCTTGGTACCTCAGCCCGTGAAGCCGGCCACGTTGTCCTTCGTGATCACCTTCACCGGCACCTTCACCGCCGATTCGACCTTCTTGCCCTGGATCGCCCTGAGTGCGTTGTCCACCGCGATCCTGCCCAGCAGGCTGGGTTGTTGGGCGACCGAGGCGTACAGCTTGCCCGACTCGACGGCCTTCAGGCCGTCGGCGGTTCCGTCGAAACCGAGGACCGTCACGGACGTGCCGGCCTTGGAGCCGAGCGCCTTGATCGCGCCGAGGGCCATCTCGTCGTTCTGGGCGAAGACGCCGTTCACGTCGGGGTGTGCCTGGAGCAGGTTGGTCATCACGTCCAGGCCCTTGGTGCGGTCCCAGTCGGCGGGCTGCTGGGCGATGACCTTGATACCCGGGTAGGCCTTCAGCCCCTCGGCGAAACCAGCCCCGCGCTCACGGGCGGCGGAGGTCCCGGCCTGGCCCTGCAGGATCACGATCCTGCCGGTGCCGCCCAGCTTCTCGGCGAGCGCCTTGGCGGCGAGCCTGCCGCCGGTGATGTTGTCGGAGGCGACGAGCGCGGCCGTGTCGGCGTTGTTGACCGCGCGGTCGACGGCGACGAGCGGGATGCCGGACTTGTTCACGGCCTTCGCCGCCGGAGTCACCGCGTCGGAGTCCACCGGGTTGACGATGATCGTGCCGAGACCCTCGCTGGTGAAGTTCTGCAACTGGTTGGCCTGCTGGGAGGCGTCGTTCTGGGCGTCGGTGACGGTCAGGTCCACGCCCAGCTTCTTCGCCTCGGCCTGGGCACCGGCGCGGATCTGCACGAAGAACGGGTTGTTGAGGGTCGACAGCGACAGGCCGATCTTCTCGCTCTTGGCCGCGGACGTGCCCGTGTGCAGGAAGGACATGGCGCCGACGAGCGCCGCCGCGACCACGGCCGCGAGGACGTACGTCGCCGCCTGCCGGCCCTTGTTGCCGCCGCTACCGGTGGTCACCGGAGTTGCCCCGGCCTTGCGGCGGACGGTGTCCAGGAGCACCGCCAGCGCGATCACGACACCGATGACGACCTGCTGCCAGAAGGCGGACACCGACAGGAGGTTGAGCCCGTTGCGCAGCACCGCCAGGATCAGCGCGCCGATCAGTGTGCCGGAGGCCTTGCCCGTACCACCGGCGAGCGAGGCACCGCCGATGACGACCGCGGCGATCGCGTCGAGTTCGTAGCCCTGCGCGGCCTGCGGCTGCGCGGAGGACAGCCGGGCGGCGAGCACGATGCCCGCGGCGGCGGCGAACAGGCCGGAGAACGCGTAGATCGCGAGCTTCTGCTTCTTCACCCGCAGACCCGACAGCCGGGCCGCTTCCTCGTTGCCGCCGATCGCGTACATCGAGCGGCCGATGTACGTCCGGCCGAGCACGAACGCCGTGATCAGACCCATGCCGACCATCACGAGCACCGGCACCGGCAGCCAGCCGCCGAGGGTGTCGCCGAGATGCGAGACCGAGCCGGGGAAGGCGATGGGGGAGCCCTGCGAGATCACCAGGGACAGACCGCGGGCCACCGACAGCATGGCGAGCGTGGCGATGAACGGCGGCAGTTTCCCGTACGAGATCAGGAAGCCGTTGACCAGGCCGCACACTATGCCGGTCGCAATGGCGAGCACGACCGCCAGGACGACCGGCATGCCCTGCGAAGTGGCGCTCCAGGCAAGGACGGTGGCCGACAGGGCGGCCACCGAGCCGACCGACAGGTCGATGCCCGCCGAGACGATCACGAAGGTCACACCGAAGGCGAGGATGGCGGTCACGGCCGCCTGGACGCCGACGTTGAGGAGGTTGTCCGTCGTCATGAAGTCGCCGGACAGCGCCGACATCGCGATGACGAGGACGATCAGCGCGGTCAGCGCACCGTTGTCGAGCAGGAGGCGGCGAAGCCCCGAGGCGCCACTCGCGCCCGTCGTGCTCTTGAGCGTGTCAGCGGCCACGGGTGGCCTCCAGTTCGGTAGTAGGGGTGCTCACGGCGAGGGACATGACGGCGTCCTGGGTGGCCTCGTCGGCGGAGAGTTCGCCCGCGATCCGGCCCTGGGCCATCACCAGCACCCGGTCGCTCATCCCGAGCACCTCGGGCAGATCGCTGGAGATCATCAGCACGGCGGCCCCGGCGGCCGTGAGTTCGTTGATCAGCTGGTAGATCTCGACCTTGGCGCCGACGTCGATTCCGCGCGTCGGCTCGTCGAGGATCAGCACCTTGGTCTCGGCGAGCAGCCACTTGCCGATGACGACCTTCTGCTGGTTGCCGCCGGACAACGTCCGTACGTGCTGGCCGAGTCCGGCCATCCGCACGCCGAGCTGCTCGGCGATCCGGGCGGCGGCCTCCCGCTGTCCCTTGAGGTCGACGACCCCCGCGCGCGTGGCCGAACGCAGCGTCACCAGACCCAGGTTCTCCTCGACGGACGCGTCCAGGACCAGACCCTGACCCTTGCGGTCCTCGGGGATCAGCCCGATGCCGGCCGCCATCGCGGCGCCCACGTCGTGCCCTTTCAGAGACGCCCCGGAGACCTTCACGGCCCCCTTGTCGTACGGATCGGCCCCGAACACGGCCCGCACGACCTCCGTACGCCCGGCACCGACCAGCCCCGCGATCCCGACGACCTCGCCGGCATGCACCTCGAAGCTCACGTCGTGGAAGAGACCGTCGCGGGTCAGCCCCTCGACGGTGAGCAACGCGGCGCCCTTCTCGGGCTGTTCACGCGGGTACTGCTGCTCGATCGACCGCCCCACCATGAGCCGTACGAGCTCGTCCTCGGGCGTGGAAGCGGGCACCTGTCCGACGCTCTTGCCGTCGCGGATCACGGTGACCCGGTCTCCCAGGGCGGCGATCTCCTCCAGGTGATGCGTGATGAAGACGATCCCGACGCCGTCCTCGCGCAGCGAACGCACGATCGCGAAGAGCTTCTCCACCTCCTCCGAGGTGAGCACGGCGGTCGGCTCATCCATGATCAGCACGCGCGCGTTCAGGCTCAGCGCCTTGGCGATCTCGACCATCTGCAGCCGCGCGATACCGAGTTCACGCACGCGCGCGCGTGGCGACACGTTGACGCCGACGCGCTTAAGCAGGACCTCGGCGTCGGCCTCCATCGTCTTCCGGTCGATCATCCCGAAGCGGCGCGGCTGCCGCCCCAGGAAGATGTTCTCGGCGACCGTGAGGTCGGGTACGAGGTTGAACTCCTGGTAGATGGTGGCGATCCCGAGGCGCTCGGAGTCCTGCGCACCATGGATGCGCACCTCCTCGCCGCCCACCAGGATCCGCCCGGCGTCGGGGGTGTAGGCGCCGGAGAGCATCTTGATGAGGGTGCTCTTGCCCGCGCCGTTCTCACCGAGCAGCACATGGACCTCGCCCCGGCGCAGGTCGAAGTCGACGCCGTCGAGCGCGACCACGCCGGGGAAGGTCTTCCGTATGCCCTCGATGCGCAGCAACTCGTCCGCGTTGCTCACGACAGGCTCCTGTTCTGTTCGGGGTTCTCACCGCACGAGCGGCGTACGACGAGCCGGGCGGGGAGGGTGACGGACTTGGGGGGCCGGCCCTCGATGCGGTCGACCAGGGCCCGTACGGCGGCCCGGCCCAGCTCGCCCGTGGGCTGGGCGATCGCGGTGATCGGCGGATCGGTGTGCACGAACCACGGGATGTCGTCGAACGCGGCCAGCGCGATGTCGTCCGGAACGCGCAGTCCACGCGCGCGTACCGCGTCCAGCGCGCCGAGCGCCATCAGGTTGTCGGCGGCGAAGACGACCTCGGGCGGCTCGGGCAGGTCGAGGAACCCCTCGGTGACCCGCCGTCCGCTCTCGGCCTGGAAGTCGCCCTGTCCTATGTAGGCGTCGGGGAGTTCGAGGCCGTACGCGGCGAGCGCCTCCCGGAAGGTCTCGACACGCTCCCGCCCGGTCGTGGTGGCCGCCGGCCCCGCGATGATCGCGAGCCGCCGGTGCCCCAGCCCGTGCAGATGCGCGACGAGATCCCGTACGGCGGCCTCTCCGTCCGCCCGCACCACCGGCACGTCGACACCCGGGATCCACCGGTCGACGAACACCATGGGCGTCCCGGCCCGCACGGCGTCCAGCATCAGCGGGGAGCCGCCGTCCGTGGGGGAGACCAGCAGCCCGTCGATACGACGGTCCAGCAGGTTCCGTACGTGGTGGTCCTGCAGGTCGGGCCGCTCGTCGGCGTTGCCGATGATGACGCTGTAGCCGAGCGCGCGGGCCTCCTCCTCGACGGAGCGGGCCAGTTCGGTGAAGTAGGGGTTCATCACGTCGCTGATGACCAGGCCGAGGGTGTGGGTCTGGTCGGTCCGCAGGGAACGGGCGACGGCGTTCGGGCGGTAGCCCAGCGCCTCGACGGCGGCCAGCACGCGTGCGCGTGCGTCGGCACTGACCGACGGATGGTCGTTCAGGACACGCGAGACCGTGGCGACGGAGACCCCCGCCTCGGCAGCGACGTCCTTGATGCTCGCCATCGCCGCTCCACCTCCTTGTGGCAGCTTCTGGAATCGATTACATCGATACGTCGCAAGGATTGGAATCGATTACACGGCGGTTAATCAACCCCTCAACCACATCCCGAAACCGGATCGTGATGGAGGCGGCATTGGCGGCACTCAGTGCCGCCACAGGGCCCGGTGGTCGACCCCGAGTGCACTCTATTTCGCCAAGTGGGGGATGGTAGAAGCAAGTTCGTACCCAACACGTGAGGGAGCGAACGTGACCTCAGCGGCGCGGGACGCCATCCCGCATCGACGGCCTTACGGCTGGAGGGAGCCGATCTTGAAACTGATGGACTGGTTACGAGATCGGTGGAAGGAGCGAGTGCGACCACACCTCTCCTCGGAGAGGGTCTCGGCGGCCTGCGATGTGATCGTTCTGGTCGCCCTGGTGTGGAAGCTCTGGTCCTGACGGACGCGGGCCCCAGCTGACGAGTCAGCCAGGGCCCGCGAACACCGAACCAGGAGCCTCGTCCCTGAAGGTCCGCGGAGGCCACCGCGGAGGGGCGGGGCTTCTGGGTGCCGGGCCCGGCCGTCAGGCAGGCGTCGGGCCCGCAATGAGGCTAGCAAGGCGGGTGTTCGCGGCCCCACCGGTGCTGTCAGTCCCGGCCGGTACCGTCGGATCATGTCCAATCAGGCGGGGAACTCTGCGCAGTCGGGGGAGCGGCGACTGGCCGTCCTCGAAGGCGTCCTGGAGCGGATCACGTACGCCAACGAGGAAAACGGCTACACGGTCGCCCGTGTCGACACCGGCAGAGGAGCCGGCGATCTCCTCACGGTCGTCGGCGCGCTGCTCGGCGCCCAGGTGGGGGAGTCCCTGCGGATGGAGGGCCGTTGGGGCTCGCATCCGCAGTACGGCAAGCAGTTCACCGTCGAGAACTACACGACACTGCTCCCGGCCACCGTCCAGGGCATCCGGCGCTACCTCGGCTCGGGCCTCGTCAAGGGCATCGGACCCGTCTTCGCCGACCGCATCACCCAGCACTTCGGCCTGGACACCCTCCAGATCATCGAGGAGGAGCCGAAGCGCCTCATCGAGGTCCCCGGCCTCGGCCCGAAGCGCACGAAGAAGATCGCCGACGCTTGGGAGGAGCAGAAGGCGATCAAGGAGGTCATGCTCTTCCTCCAGACGGTGGAGGTGTCCACGTCCATCGCCGTGCGCATCTACAAGAAGTACGGCGACGCCTCGATCTCCGTCGTCAAGAACCAGCCGTACCGCCTCGCGTCCGACGTCTGGGGCATCGGCTTCCTCACCGCCGACAAGATCGCCCAGTCCGTCGGCATCCCGCACGACAGCCCGGAGCGCGTGAAGGCCGGCCTGCAGTACGCCCTGTCGCAGGCCACCGACCAGGGCAACTGCTACCTCCCCGAGGAGCGGCTGATCGCGGACGCGGTGAAGCTGCTGCAGGTCGACACCGGGCTCGTCATCGAGTGCCTCGCCGAGCTGGCCGCACCTCCCGAGGACGGCGAGGACCCCGGTGTCGTACGGGAGAAGGTGCCCGGCCCGGAGGGCGGCGCACCTGTCACCGCCGTCTACCTGGTCCCCTTCCACCGCGCCGAACTCTCCCTCGCCGCCCAGCTGTTGCGCCTCCTGCGCACCGACGAGGACCGCATGCCCGGCTTCCGCGACGTGGCCTGGGACAAGGCGCTGGCCTGGCTGAAGGACCGCACGGGTGCCGACCTCGCGCCGGAGCAGGAGGCCGCCGTCAAGCTGGCGCTGACCAAGAAGGTGGCTGTCCTGACCGGCGGCCCCGGCTGCGGCAAGTCCTTCACGGTCCGGTCGATCGTGGAGCTGGCCCGCGCCAAGAAGGCCAGGGTCGTGCTGGCCGCCCCCACCGGTCGCGCCGCCAAGCGCCTCGCCGAGCTCACCGGCGCCGAGGCCTCCACCGTCCACCGTCTGCTGGAGCTGAAGCCCGGCGGCGACGCGGCGTACGACAAGGACCGCCCGCTGGACGCGGACCTGGTGGTCGTGGACGAGGCCTCCATGCTGGATCTGCTGCTCGCCAACAAGCTGGTGAAGGCGGTCCCGCCGGGGGCGCATCTGTTGTTCGTGGGGGATGTCGACCAGTTGCCCAGCGTGGGCGCGGGTGAGGTGCTGCGTGACCTGCTCGCCGACGGCAGCCCGATCCCCGCCGTGCGCCTCACGCGCGTGTTCCGCCAGGCCCAGCAGTCGGGGGTGGTCACCAACGCGCACCGGATCAACGCCGGGCAGCACCCGGTCACCGACGGCATGAAGGACTTCTTCCTCTTCGTCGAGGACGACACCGAGGAGGCGGGCCGGCTCACCGTGGACGTGGCCGCCCGTCGTATTCCGGCCAAATTCGGCCTCGATCCACGCCGGGACGTCCAGGTGCTCGCGCCCATGCACAGGGGCCCCGCCGGCGCCGGCAACCTCAACGGCCTGCTCCAGCAGGCCATCACGCCCGGCCGCCCGGACCTGCCGGAGAAGCGGTTCGGCGGCCGGGTCTTCCGCGTCGGCGACAAGGTCACGCAGATTCGCAACAATTACGAGAAGGGAAAGAACGGTGTCTTCAACGGCACCGTGGGCGTTGTCACCTCACTCGACCCGGTCGACCAGCGCCTCACGGTGCTGACCGATGAGGACGAGGAGGTGCCCTACGAATTCGACGAACTCGACGAGCTGGCGCACGCCTACGCGGTGACCATTCACCGCTCCCAGGGGAGTGAATATCCGGCAGTGGTCATCCCGGTCACCACCGGCGCCTGGATGATGCTCCAGCGGAACCTGCTCTACACGGCGGTCACCCGCGCCAAGAAGCTGGTCGTCCTCGTCGGTTCGCGCAAGGCGATCGGCCAGGCGGTGCGCACGGTGTCGGCCGGACGGCGTTGCACTGCACTCGACTTCCGACTCTCACCGCGCCCCCTGGAGGCGTGAGGCGGAGGGTTGAGGCAGGGATCACAAAAAATGATCGATCAAATGAGTCGCGAAGGTCACAGAGCACTTCCGGATGGGGAATCAAGGGGGCAGGATGAGCAAGTTGGCGGCACTCAGTGCCGCCGATAGACCCGATGGTCGGCCCCGAGTGCACTCTCCTGAGCCAATTGGGGGAAGGTAGAGACAGTCAGGGCAACCTCGAAGATGAGGCACTACGTCGGTGAGGGAAGACGTGAGCGACAACTCTGTAGTACTGCGGTACGGCGACGGCGAGTACACCTACCCGGTGATCGACAGCACCGTCGGCGACAAGGGCTTCGACATCGGGAAGCTCCGCGCCCAGACCGGGCTGGTGACCCTGGACAGCGGTTACGGCAACACCGCCGCCTATAAATCCGCCGTCACCTACCTCGACGGCGAGGCGGGGATCCTCCGGTACCGCGGCTACCCGATCGAGCAGCTCGCCGAGCGCTCGACGTTCCTGGAGGTCGCCTACCTGCTGATCAACGGCGAGCTTCCGACCGTCGACGAGCTCTCCGTGTTCAAGAACGACATCACGCAGCACACCCTGCTGCACGAGGACGTCAAGAACTTCTACAAGGGCTTCCCGCGCGACGCCCACCCGATGGCCATGCTGTCGTCGGTCGTCTCCGCGCTGTCCACGTTCTACCAGGACAGCCACAACCCCTTCGACGAGAAGCAGCGCAACCTCTCGACGATCCGTCTGCTCGCCAAGCTTCCGACGATCGCGGCGTACGCGTACAAGAAGTCGATCGGTCACCCGTTCGTCTACCCGCGCAACGACCTCGGCTACGTCGAGAACTTCCTCCGCATGACCTTCTCGGTCCCGGCGCAGGAGTACGACCTCGACCCGGTCGTCGTCTCGGCCCTGGACAAGCTCCTCATCCTGCACGCCGACCACGAGCAGAACTGTTCGACGTCGACGGTCCGCCTGGTGGGCTCGTCGCAGGCGAACATGTTCGCGTCGATCTCGGCCGGCATCAACGCGCTCTGGGGCCCGCTGCACGGCGGTGCCAACCAGTCCGTCCTGGAGATGCTCGAGGGCATCCAGGCCAACGGCGGCGACGTCGACTCCTTCATCAGCAAGGTGAAGAACAAGGAGGACGGCGTCCGCCTGATGGGCTTCGGCCACCGGGTGTACAAGTCCTTCGACCCGCGCGCCAAGATCATCAAGGCGGCGGCGCACGACGTCCTCTCGGCCCTCGGCAAGTCCGACGAGCTGCTGGACATCGCGCTCAAGCTGGAGGAGCACGCGCTCTCCGACGACTACTTCGTCTCGCGCAACCTCTACCCGAACGTCGACTTCTACACCGGCCTGATCTACCGCGCCATGGGCTTCCCGACCGAGATGTTCACGGTCCTGTTCGCCCTCGGCCGCCTCCCGGGCTGGATCGCCCAGTGGCACGAGATGATCAAGGAGCCCGGCTCCCGCATCGGCCGCCCCCGCCAGATCTACACGGGCGTGGTCGAGCGCGACTTCGTGCCGGTCGAAGAGCGCTGAGCGTCGTGGACGTACGGCCGTAGCGACGCTGCGGCCGTAAGGCCCCGCAGTGGGCCGTGGAGCACAAACAGAAGGCGCCCTGGCGCCGGTCCCCCCACGGGCCGACGTCCAGGGCGCCTTCCCATGTCCCGGTGCGGATTCCCCCCACGGGATCCGGCCGGGCGTTTGAGAGAGCAGCGCCTGAATCGCTGTCTTTCGGTGTTGCTGTTGTACTGCCGTTTGAGCAGAAGGAGCAAAAGTCGCCGTACTACTCCTGTGTGCGGTCTGCCGGGACAACGCACGCTCGAGAGGGCCGCTCAAAGCTTCCCGAAGTACGTGCCCCGGCAACGCAACTCTGAGGAAGTCCCCCAAGACATCCTCAGATGCCAGGTGACGCCCCCCAAGACGCTGCCTGACATCGTCAACTTAGACCTTCGAACCCCTTCGATGGTTACGTTCACATCACTGTGATCTGCGTCTCTTGCATATGTCCGTTAGATGCGCAAGAGCCCCGATACGTCGATCGAGGCTCAAGCGTAAGGATGATGCGCGAGCCTTGTGAAGAGCTTATGTGAGGCTGGCGCCGGACTCCAGAGGTGCTTTCACCTCTACTTCGCCTAACCGCCGGTAACTTCGCCGCAGTTCAGCGGAATGTCCGCAGCCGAAGGCTGTTCGTGACCACGAAGACGGACGAGAAGGCCATCGCCGCCCCGGCGATCATCGGGTTCAGCAGTCCGGCGGCGGCCAGCGGCAGCGCGGCCACGTTGTACCCGAAGGCCCACACGAGGTTGCCCTTGATGGTCGACAGCGTCCGCCGGGACAGCCGGATCGCGTCCGCGGCCACCCGCAGATCCCCGCGCACCAGTGTCAGATCGCTCGCCTCGATCGCCGCGTCGGTGCCGGTCCCCATCGCCAGTCCCAGGTCGGCCGCGGCCAGCGCAGCCGCGTCGTTGACCCCGTCGCCGACCATCGCGACGCTCCGGCCCTCGCCCTGCAGCCGCCGTACGGCGTCGACCTTGTCCTCGGGCAGGACCTCCGCGATCACCTGCTCGATGCCGACGGAGTGCGCCACCGCCTCGGCCACCGCCCGGTTGTCCCCGGTCAGCAGTACGGGCGTGAGCCCCAGTGCGCGCAGTTCGCGCACGGCCTGAGCGCTGGTCTCCTTGACCGCGTCGGCGACGGTGACGACACCGCGTGCCACCCCGTCCCAGCCGACCACGACGGCCGTACGACCGCCCCGCTCGGCCTCCTCCTTGGCGCGGGCCAGCTCCGGCGGCAGCTCGGCGGCGTGCTCGGCGAGCCGCCCGACGGCCACTTCGCGGCCCTCCACCCGCCCGCGTACGCCCCGCCCGGGCACGTTCTCGAAGCCCTCGACCTCCGGGAGCCGTCCGACCCGCTCCTCGGCCCCCACGGCTACCGCCCGGGCGACGGGGTGCTCGGAGGCGTGCTCGACCGCGCCCGCGAGCCGCAGCACCTCCTCCTCGTCGGCGCCGTCGGCGACGTACACCTCCTGGAGGGCCATGCGTCCGGTGGTGACCGTTCCGGTCTTGTCGAGTACGACGGTGTCGACGCGGCGCGTGGATTCGAGGACCTCGGGGCCCTTGATGAGGATGCCGAGCTGCGCGCCGCGTCCCGTGCCGACCATCAGCGCGGTCGGCGTGGCCAGCCCCAGCGCGCACGGGCAGGCGATGATCAGGACCGCGACGGCCGCGGTGAACGCGGCGCTGGTGTCGCCCGTGACGCCGAGCCACGCCCCGAACGTGCCGAGCGCGATCGCGATGACGGCCGGTACGAAGACCGCCGAGATCCGGTCGGCCAGCCGCTGCACCTGTGCCTTGCCGTTCTGCGCGTCCTCCACCAGCTTCGCCATCCGCGCGAGCTGGGTGTCGGCGCCGATCCGGGTGGCCTCCACGACCAGCCGCCCGCCGGCGTTGACCGTGGCCCCGGTGACCGCATCGCCGGCGCTCACGTCCACCGGCACCGACTCGCCGGTCAGCATCGAGGCGTCCACCGCCGACGCGCCTTCGACGACGGTGCCGTCGGTCGCGACCTTCTCCCCGGGTCGTACGACGAAACGATCCCCCACGGCCAGTCGGGACACGGGTACACGGACCTCACGGCCGTCCCGCAGCACGGACACGTCCTTCGCGCCCAGCTCCATCAGCGCCCTGAGCGCCGCTCCCGCGCGCCGCTTGGAGCGGGCCTCCAGATAGCGGCCCAGCAGGATGAGCGCGACGACACCGGCGGCCACTTCGAGGTAGATCGTCGACGCGCCGTCCGTACGGGAGACGGTGAACCGGAACTCGTCGTGCATGCCCGGCATGCCCGCGTCGCCGAAGAACAGCGCCCACAGCGACCAGCCGAACGCGGCCAGCGTGCCGACCGACACCAGCGTGTCCATGGTGGCCGCGCCGTGCCGGGCGTTCGTCCAGGCGGCCTTGTGGAAGGGCAGTCCGCCCCAGACGACCGCCGGCGCGGCGAGGGTGAGCGCGAGCCACTGCCAGTTGTCGAACTGCAGGGCCGGGACCATCGACAGCAGTACTACGGGGAGAGCGAGCAGGGCGGAGACGGTGAACCGCTCGCGGGGGGCGGCGAGTTCGGGATCCTCCTCGGCGGCCGGCGTCTCGTCCTCGACGGGCTGCGGCGGCGGGGGCTGCTCGGCGGTGTACCCCGTCTTCACCACGGTGGTGATCAGGTCGGCGACCTGGATGCCGGCGGGGTAGGCGACCTTCGCCTTCCCCGTCGCGTAGTTCACCGTGGCGGTCACGCCGTCCATGCGGTTGAGCTTCTTCTCGACGCGGGCCGCGCAGGAGGCGCAGGTCATCCCGCCGATGAGCAGCTCGACGTCCGACGTGTCCGGGTCGGCTATCGGAATCTGGGTGGATGTGCTGGTCATGGCGGGCACCCGGGTACCGGTCAGTCCTGGGCGACGAGCTCGAAGCCCGCCTCGTCCACCGCGGCGCGCACCGCGGCCTCGTCGAGCGGGACGTCGGAGACGACGGTGACCTCGCCGGTCGCGGCGACCGCCTTGACCGAGCTGACACCGGGGATCTCGGAGATCTCGCCGGAGACGGAGCCCTCGCAGTGTCCGCAGCTCATGCCGCTCACCTTGTAGACGGCGGTGACGGTACCCGGGGTGCCGGTCTGGGCGGTCATGTGGTTCTCCTCGTCGAGGCGTGTGGGGCTGCGGGGGCCCACTGGGGCCCTCCACTTCTCTCACTATACCCCTAGGGGGTACCCATCCAAGGAGGTCGAGGGGCTGGGCGGCGCGAGTCGCGGCGGCGGGGGAGGGGCAGCGCCCCTTCAGGGGCGCGGGGCTGAATCGATTTGCGGCTCCGCCGCGGGGCGCGACCAGCCACGATGTACCCGCAGACGAAAACGGCGATGGGAGCACAGATGCGAGCGGTGGTCTTCGAGCAGTACAGCGAACCCGCTGAGGTACGTGAGCTCCCCGACCCCCGACCGGCCCGCCACGGAGTGGTGGTCCGCGTCGAAGCCACCGGCCTGTGCCGCAGCGACTGGCACGGTTGGCAGGGGCACGACCCCGACATCACCCTGCCCCACGTACCGGGCCACGAGCTGGCCGGTGTCGTGGAGGCGGTCGGCGACGGAGTGACCGCCTGGCGCCCCGGCGACCGCGTCACCGTGCCCTTCGTGTGCGCCTGCGGAACCTGCGGAGCATGCGCGGCCGGTGACCAGCAGGTGTGCGAGCGGCAGACGCAGCCCGGCTTCACGCACTGGGGCTCGTTCGCGCAGTACGTGGCGCTGGACCATGCCGACGTGAACCTGGTCGCGGTCCCGGACGACCTGTCCTACGCCACGGCCGCCTCCCTCGGCTGCCGGTTCGCGACGGCGTACCGCGCGGTGGTGCAGCAGGGCCGGGTGGCGGCGGGGGAGTGGGTCGCGGTGCACGGGTGCGGCGGGGTGGGCCTGTCCGCGGTGATGATCGCGGCGGCGTCGGGGGCGAGAGTGGTGGCCGTCGACGTGTCGCCCCAGGCCCTGGACCTGGCGCGGAAGTTCGGCGCGGTGGAGTGCGTGGACGCGGCGCGGACGCCGGACACGGCGGCGGCGGTCCTCGACCTGACCCGCGGCGGCGCCCATCTGTCCCTCGACGCCCTCGGTTCGCCCGTCACCTGCGCCGCCTCCGTGAACGGCCTGCGCCGCCGCGGCCGGCACGTCCAGGTGGGCCTGCTCCCCTCACCCACCGGTACGACCCCCGTCCCGATGGCCCGCGCGATCGCCCTGGAGCTCGAACTCCTCGGCAGCCACGGTATGGCCGCGCACACCTACCCGCCGGTGCTGGAGCTGGTGCGGGCGGGGGTACTGCGCCCCGACCTGCTCGTCACGTCCACGATCACCCTGGACGCGGCACCCACCGCGCTGGCTGCGATGGGGACGGCCCCGGGGGCGGGGGTGACGGTCATCGAGCCGTGGAGCTGAGGGCGGCCCACTCATGGTCGAGGATGGCCATGATCACCTCGTCCGCCCACTCGCCGTCCCTCGACTCGACCTCTCTGCGGACCCCTTCCACCACGAACCCGACCTTCTCGTAGACGCGTAGGGCGCGATGGTTGTGGCCGTAGGCCTCCAACTGGATCCGGTGGAGGCCGAGTTGTTCGAAGCCGTGGCCGACGATGAGCCGGGTGGCCTCGGTGCCGAGCCCGCGGTTCCGGCCGCGCGGGCCCATCAGGGTGCGGAAGGTACAGCTGCGGGCATCCGGATCCCACTCGTACAGGACGACTTCGCCGACGAGTTCGCCGGTGGCGCGGTCGGTGACGGCCAGGTCGAGGCGGTCGGGCTGATCGGCCCGGGAGCCGTACCAGGTGCGCAGCCGCTCCGGGGTGAGCTCGGTGGAGGGATCGCCGGTGAAGCGGCGGACCTCGGGGTCCTCGATGATCTCCCACATGGCGTCGGCGTCCGTCTCGGTGAACGGCCGTAGGACGGTCTTCTCGCCGGTGAGGAGGGGTTTCACGGAAAAGTTGCTCATCGGACGACTGTGCCCCACGGGGCAGGTGGGGCACAGGTGGTTTTTCAGGAGGTCGGACGCAGGAGATCAGTCGTCTCTACGACCGCGATTGCCGGGTCTGGAAGCCACCCAGGCCCGGACCGTGTCGGCGTACCAATAGGGTTTGCCGCCCTCGACGTGGTCGGGCGCGGGCAGCAGCCCGTGCTTGCGATAGGACCGCACGGTGTCCGGCTGCACCTTGATGTGCGCAGCGATCTCCTTGTACGACCAGAGGCGTCGGTCGGTCATGGGTTGCACCTCCCTGCGCGCACCGCGGGGGCGGCCGGAGGCGGCCGTCGGGGGAGCCGGGCGCTGCGCTGGCGATCACAAAGCCTGTGCCTCGTGAAACGAGGGGAGCGAGGGCAGGACAGGGCCTGTGAGCCGGGTGTGACGCAACACCCGCGAACGCGCTACATGTGTGACACACAGGGGGCGTTTGTGACAGGAGTGCTGCAATGGCGTGGGCGACCCGCAGGCGCGGCGCGTTGACATCACCGAAGCGGTTCTGGCACACGGGCGCCGGCGAGGTGGGCCGGACCCGCTGCGCCGGGCCCGGCCCACCGGCTCCCCCGCTTCCCCCATGGCGGGCGCGGTCGGAGATCTCCCCCCGGGATCAACCGGCCGGACGATTAGCGTGCATTCAGTGGACCCTGCCGGTCTTGGAAAAAACCGCACTTCGTGCGGACGTGAGCAAGAGGCTCGTCGCCTCCCCGGTCATCCGGTCGGCGGTCGGCACACCCGGCTGTGACACCGGCGGAATGACGCGGGCCATCGTGAACTCCCGCGGAGTGCACCCCGTCATCGCCCTGAACTCGCCGCTCAGATGGGCCTGGTCGTAGAACCCGCAGATCGCGGCGGTCTCCGCCTGGCCGCGGCCCTCCGCGAGCAGCCGCCGGGCCCGCTGCAGCCGCAGCACCCGCGCCGCGACCTTCGGGCCGAGCCCGATCTGCTCCCGGAAGCGGTTCTCCAGGTGCCGTACGCTCCAACCCACTTCATCGGCGAGCGACCGCACCGGCACCGCACCCCACGTCCGCACCAGCTCCGACCAGGCCCGTACGACCCGCGCCGAACTCGGCGTCCCGGCGGCCGACCAGCGCACCAACACGTCGTCGAGAAACCCGAACCGCTCCTCCCAGGTGGGCAACGAGGCCAGCGCGGCGGAGAGTTCGCGAACGGTGTTCCTACGGTCGCCCACCCGCCGCGTGGCCAGGGCGTGCGGAAGATCGTCGGGATCGACGGTGTGGTCGATGAGTTCGTACAGCGGAGTCCCGAAGAGAGTGAACGACGCCCACGGCGCCATCAACACCTCGATCCCCGACAACCGCCCACTGTGCTCCCCGACGGCCGGCGTGGTCGTCGGCCCGGCGTACACGGACACGAGGGTGACCGGATCCCGACCGGCACGGGAGACACGTACGGGCTGCTCAAACCCGAGGAGCAGGGTCGCGGCCCCGATGGGCGCCTCGAGCCGGCGCCGAGGCCGGTCGAGGTTGAGCCGTATCCCGCGATAACTGATCACCCCGGGCCGCAGCCGAGGATGGGGCCGAGCAAGAACGGTCTCCCACGACCCCAAGGGCCCCTGCCCCGACCGGACATGCACGGCACTTGTCATCCACCCATGCTGCAACGTCCCAGCAGGCGCTGCTACGCCCCGCAAGACCTCAAAAACGCCCGGGTCCGCTGAGCAATGGGCAACGGCTTGTCCGGCGCGCACGGATACATGTCCTGCTCGACAATCGCGAACAGATCCACGTCCAACTTCCCCGCGGCCTCCAGGACGGGGCCGAGCGCAGGCACACCCGCCGGCGGCTCGCACATCACACCGCGCGCGACAGCCGGCCCGAACGGCACCTGGTTCGCCCGCACGTCCGCCAGGATCTCCGGATCCACCTGCTTGAGATGCAGGTACCCGATCCGCTCCCCGTACGTCTCGATGAGCTTGACGCTGTCCCCACCGCAGTACGCGTAGTGCCCCGTGTCCAGACACAGCGACACCAGATCGGAGTCGGTCCCGTCGAGGAACCGTACGACGTTCTCCTCGCTGTCGATGTGGGTGTCGGCGTGCGGGTGGACCACGATCTGCAGCCCGTACCGCTCCCGCACCTCCCGCCCCAGCCGCTCGGTCAGCGAGGTCAGATTCCGCCACTGCTCCGGCGTCAGCGTGTCCGGCTCCAGCACCTCGCCGGTCTTGTCGTCCCGCCAGAACGACGGAATAACGACCAGGTGCCGGGCGCCCATGGCCTGCGCAAGCACCGCGTTGTCGGCGACGTGCGCCCAGGTCTTCTCCCAGACGGCCTCACCGTGATGCAGCCCCGTGAAGACGGTCCCCGCGGACACCTTCAGCCCCCGCCGGTCCACCTCCTCGGTGAGCACCGCCGGATCGGTCGGCAGATACCCGTAAGGACCCAGCTCGATCCACTCGTAGCCGGACTGCGCGACCTCGTCGAGGAACCGCTGCCAGGGGACCTGCTGCGGATCGTCGGGGAACCACACACCCCACGAGTCGGGAGCCGACCCGATCCGGATGCGGGAGAGTGAGGACTGAGGAGACAACGACGTCATGGCGGTCAGCTTCAGCGCGAGCAGCAAGCGCTGTCAAGGTCTCGTCCGAATGTCTGGACAAAACATTGACAGGGCCGAGCACCCGGGACTACAAACGCGGGGAGAGCCGTGACGAAGGGATGCCGATGGCGTACGACCTGATCACCATGGGGCGGATCGGAGTGGACCTGTATCCGCTCCAGACCGGCGTCCCGCTGCCGCAGGTGACGTCCTTCGGCAAGTTCCTCGGCGGCTCGGCGACGAACGTCGCGGTCGCCGCGGCCCGCCTCGGACGCCGCACGGCCGTGATCACGCGCACCGGCGACGACCCCTTCGGCGCCTACCTCCACGAGGCCCTGCGGGGCTTCGGCGTGGACGACCGCTGGGTCACCCCGGTCCCGGGCCTGCCCACCCCGGTCACGTTCTGCGAGGTCTTCCCGCCGGACGACTTCCCGCTGTACTTCTACCGGCAGCCCAAGGCCCCCGACCTGGAGATAGACGCCCACGAGCTCGACCTCGACGCCATCCGGGACGCCCGGGTCTTCTGGGTCACCGGCACCGGCCTGAGCGAGGAGCCCAGCCGTACGGCGACGCTGGCGGCCCTCGCCCACCGCGCCAAGTCCGGTGCGACGGTCTTCGACCTCGACTGGCGCCCCATGTTCTGGAGCGATCCGGAGGCGGCCCGCCCCTTCTACAAGGAGGCCCTGCGCCACACCACCGTCGCGGTCGGCAACCTCGACGAGGTGGAGGTCGCCACCGGGGTGCGCGAACCGCAGGCCGCCGCGCAGGCGTTGCTGGACGCCGGTGTCGAGATCGCCGTCGTCAAGCAGGGCCCCAAGGGCGTCCTCGCCGTCAGCAGCAAGGGCGATTCCGCCGAGGTCCCCCCGCTCCCGGTGAACGTCCTGAACGGCCTCGGAGCAGGCGACGCCTTCGGCGGCTCCCTCTGCAACGGTCTGCTGGAGGGCTGGGACCTGGAGACGATCATGCGGCACGGCAATGCGGCCGGTGCGATCGTCGCCTCCCGTCTGGAGTGCTCCTCCGCGATGCCGACCATCGACGAGATCGAGGCCGCCCTCAAGGCCGGAGCGGTGCTGTGAGCACGCGCAGGCGCCGCAAGGGCACGGACGAGACGGACGACACGGGCTGCCTGGGCATGACCGTGGTTCCGAGAAACGAGGCTCCACCGGTGTCCCCGACCGTCGACGTCTCCGAACTCGTCCGCCTGCGCGCCCACCGCCCCGAGGCGATAGCGGAGGCGGCCGCCCGTCGCACCCGCAGGCCGCTGCTGAACGACTCCGGCCGGCTGATGATCGTCGCCGCCGACCACCCGGCCCGCGGCGCCCTCGGTGTCGGCGACCGCAAGTTCGCCATGGCCAACCGCGCCGACCTGCTCGAACGCCTCTGCCTGGCCCTGTCCCGCCCCGGCGTCGACGGCGTCCTCGCCACCGCCGACATCCTCGACGACCTGCTGCTGCTCGGCGCCCTCGACGGCAAGGTCGTCATGGGGTCCATGAACCGCGGCGGTCTGCAGGGCGCCAGCTTCGAACTCGACGACCGCTTCACCGGCCACCGCGCCGAGGACATCGAGCGTCTCGGCTTCGACGCGGGCAAGCTGCTGCTGCGCATCGACTACGACGACCCGGGCTCCCTCACCACACTGGAGTCCACCGCCCGCGCCATCGACGACATGGCGGCCCGCAGGCTCCCGCTCTTCGTCGAGCCGTTCATCAGCCGCCGTACCGAAGAGGGCAGGCTGAAGAACGACCTGTCCGCCGAGGCCGTCACCAAGTCCATAGCCATCGCCTCCGGACTGGGCGGCACGTCGGCCTACACCTGGCTGAAGCTGCCGGTCACCGAGAACCCCGACGACATGGCCGAGGTCATGGAGACCTCCACGCTCCCGGCGGTCCTCCTCGGCGGCGAGGTCGGCGACGACCAGGACGGCGCGTACGAGAAGTGGCGCGGCGCCCTCCAACTCCCCACCGTGCGCGGCCTGGTGGTCGGCCGTTCGCTGCTGTACCCGGCGGACGGCGATGTGGCCGCCGCCGTGGACACCGCGGTAGGACTGCTGTGAGGGGCGGATGTACCGTGCAAACAGGCACCGAAACCACCACAGCCGAGTTCCAACTCCTGGGCAGGGAAAGCGTGTTCGCGTCGGCCACCGACTTCGCACATGCATCCCGGGACGCCCGGGTCCAGATCGCCTCCGGCGCGGGAAGCCGCTTCGCCCTGGCAGGAGCGAAGTGCGAGCGAAGACTCCCCGCCCGCTACGGCCCCGCGCCGGAGGTCCCCACGCGTGAACGCCGGTGGCAGCCGTTGCGTACCCGTGTCCATCGATGAAGGAGGGATGTCGATGACCTCGACGACGAGGCTCACGGTCGCGCAGGCCCTCGTACGCTTCCTCGCCGCCCAGTACACGGAGCGCGACGGCGTACGGCAGCGACTGATCGGCGCGACCTGGGGCATCTTCGGCCACGGCAACGTGGCGGGTGTCGGCCAGGCGCTCATCGAGTACGCGGACGAGATGCCGTACCACCAAGGTCGTAATGAACAGGCCATGGTGCACGCGGCGGTCGGCTATGCGAGGCAGTCCAACCGGCTGTCCACGCACGCCGTGACGACCTCCATCGGCCCGGGCGCGACCAACCTCGTCACCGGTGCCGCACTGGCCACGGTCAACCACCTCCCGGTCCTGCTCCTCCCCGGCGACGTGTTCGCCACCCGCCCCGCCGACCCGGTCCTCCAGCAGCTCGAAGTCCCGTACGCCGGCGATGTGTCCGTCAACGACAGCCTGCGCCCGGTGTCGAAGTACTTCGACCGCATCACGCGCCCCGAGGCACTCGTCCCGTCGGCGCTGAACGCCATGCGCGTGCTCACCGACCCCGTCGAGACCGGCGCCGTGACTCTGGCTCTCCCGCAGGATGTTCAGGCCGAGGCCCACGACTGGCCGGACGAGTTCTTCGCCGAGCGCACCTGGGTCGTACGACGCCCGGGTGCCGACCCGACCGAACTCGCCGAGGCCGTTAGGGCGATCCGGGACGCACGCAGGCCGCTGGTGATCGCGGGCGGCGGCGTCCACCACAGCCGGGCCGAGGAGGCCCTCGCCGAGTTCGCGGAGAGCACCGGGATACCGGTCGCCTCCACCCAGGCCGGCAAGGGCTCTCTGCGGTACGACCATCCCCAGGACGTCGGGGGAGTGGGCCACACCGGCACGGCGACCGCCGACGAACTCGCCCGCACCGCCGACCTGGTGATCGGTGTCGGCACGCGGTACACCGACTTCACCACCGCTTCCGGCACCCTCTTCACCGGCCGGGGCGTCCGCTTCCTCAACCTCAACATCGCGTCCTTCGACGGCCACAAGCTCGCCGGGATGCCGCTGATCGCGGACGCCCGCAGCGGTCTGCAGGAGCTGACGGCGGCGCTGGACACGCACGCGTTCCGGGTCGGGGCTTCGTACGTCACCGAGTACACCGAGGACAAGGAGCGCTGGGAGCAGCGCGTCGACGCCTGCTACGAGGCCGACGAGCCGGACGTACGGCCGACGCAGCCGCAGGTCCTGGGCGCGCTCGACGCTCTGGTGGACGAGTCGGACGTGATCATCAACGCGGCCGGCTCCCTCCCGGGCGACCTGCACAAGATGTGGCGGGCGCGCTCGCGGGACCAGTACCACCTGGAGTACGGCTACTCCTGCATGGGCTACGAGATCCCGGCCGCGATCGGCGTGAAGATGGCCGCCCCCGAGCGGCCGGTCTGGGCGCTGGTCGGCGACGGCACGTATCTGATGATGCCGACGGAGATCGTGACCGCCGTGCAGGAGGGCATCGCGATCAAGGTGCTGCTCGTGCAGAACCACGGGTACGCGTCCATCGGCGGTCTGTCGGAGTCGGTGGGCGGCGAGCGGTTCGGCACGGCCTACCGCTTCCAGTCGGACGACGGCACGTACACGGGGGCGCCGCTGCCCGTGGATCTCGCCGCGAACGCCGCCAGCCTGGGCATGCGCGTGTTGCGCGCGAAGACCGTGAGCGACCTGCGGGACGCTCTCGCCGAGGCCCGCGCCGCCGACACACCCACATGTGTCTACGTCGAGACCGAAACGGCCGACACTGTGTCGGGCCCGCCGCCGGCGCAGGCCTGGTGGGATGTACCCGTGGCCGAGACCGCGACCCGACCGTCGGCGGTGAAGGCCCGTGAGCTGTACGAACGGCACGTCTCGACCCGACGCCGCCATCTGTGAAGGAGTAACTGGGCATGACGAAGATCGTCAACCACTGGATCGGCGGCAAGACCGCCGAGGGCACGTCGGGTAACTACGGCCCGGTCACCGACCCGGCGACCGGCGCCGTGACGACGAAGGTCGCGTTCGCCTCGGTCGACGAGGTGGACGCCGCGGTCGCCGCCGCCAAGGACGCCTTCGCGACCTGGGGCACCTCTTCGCTCGCCAAGCGGACCACGATCCTGTTCAAGTTCCGGGCGCTGCTCGAGGCGAACCGCGACGCGATCGCCGAGCTGATCACCGCCGAGCACGGCAAGGTGCACAGCGACGCGCT
>NZ_JBIAUR010000021.1:0-199340 GCF_042893105.1 Streptomyces sp. NPDC001663
GCGCGCGGTCTGCTCCGCAGACACGACGCGCCGCCGCTACGCGGCGGAGAATTCCGCGCTCCGCGCGGAAAAGGCGGAACTCCGTTCCGCCTCCGGATCACTCCGTGATCCGGCCGTACCGGCCTGCTCCGCAGGCCGGTACGGAATCTGACACACCCTTCGGGCGTGTCAGGGGGCAGCCAGCAGGGCGGTAGTGGTGTGACGGGTCGTCACCCGCCTTTGACTGTTCCCCTGTTCGGGTTGGTATTGCCTGTCGTCCGCCAACGCCCTTGCCTCGACTGAAGTGACGGACTGTCACATCACAGCCGAGGGTGATGTTTTTGGCCAACTTCGATGTGCGTCATTCTTAGACTCTGGATAGATTCTGGGCTGATGCCTTACTGCCGTATCGCCTTTCGTGGCCGACTGTAACGGATATGCTCGATTTCACAGAAGAACAGAAACTCTCTGTCCGCGTACCGTCCGGGGAAGCTGGCTTGTTTTTCGGGTATGGCCTCACGCCCCATTCCGTGACCGAGATCATCGGAATAGAATTAAGTTGCTCGATGAGGCGGCAACCTCATCGGCGGCAAAATCGCATCTCTCCACGGCGAAAAGGAATTCGACAATGGCGCAACTCAAGCCGGTTTCTCTCGACCGTTTCGCAGAAGCTCGCGAGGAGGCATATACGGTTTTGGCTCACCTGATGGCGCGGCTGGCGCCGGGTGAGCACGTGGTGCGACTGGGGGTCACGATGGATGGTCAGGAGCGACCGCTGACGGCCACTCTGCCGCTCACGGTCGAGGGTGAGGGCACTCCGGATGATCTGGTGGGTGCTGAGGAGAAGTACCTCCACAACATGGCGTTCCTGCTGGCTTGTGGGCTGGCGCAGCCTCTGTCGTACGGCGTGATGTATCTGCGTTCGGTGTCGGAGGAGGGCGGTCCGGCGTGCACGGTCCGGGCTTGGCACCTGTGCTACACGGTGCTCAACGAGTGCAGCGCGGCTGAGGCTGCCGAGCTGGTCGGGGATGGTGAACGGGCCGATTTCGTGGATGCGTTCAGCGTCCACTCCCAGCCTGAGGATGAGGACGGCGGCGAGGCGGTATATCCGCCTGTGGCCTACACGGTCCTCTAACGGCCACCATGGCGGGCCGGGATGGCGACCTGGTCCGCTCCTTGCCTCGCTGCCGCCGGGGGCGGGGCAAGGGATGAGCGGGGGTGCCGGTCATGATCCGGCGCCCCCGCTCAAGCGGCGCGGAGCGTCGTGGATACCGAGAGGGGCGACCCGCTGATGCGGGTTGCCCCTCTCGCGCATTGCGCAGCAATGCGAAGGCTGCTTTCGGGGCGCGGAGCGGCCTCGGGGTATTCCGCCGCGTAGCGGCGGCGCGTCGAGTCTGCGGAGCAGACCGCGCGCGGGAATTGGTGCGCGCTGCTGTTTTCTGCTGGCGGGGGATATGTAATCCCGGTAGGTCGGCAAACCTGGTCCGGGTATTCCCCGCCAGCTGGCCTCTCTCCAAGGCTTTTCTAGGGTACGGGATGCAGGACGTCGTGGGGCACCTGTGTGGTCGAAAACATCGGCGCCCGGTGTCGTGTGGGAGGGGTGAGCGGCAGTGCGTTGTGATCGGCCCACTCGGTGCAGGGCGGTCCGGCTGCTCCCTTTCTGTCGGCTTGCAGGGCGCCGGCGTCTGTCCGGCGCTCGAGCGCGGAGGCTCTGCCGACGCGCCCCGGCAACGGACGCGCCCCGATCCCCTGAGGCACGCCCACCGTCCCGCCCGCCCTTCCCTTCTTTCTTCTTGCTTGGGAGTGGTGCGGGGGTGTGCAGAGGGGGATGTCGGGCTGGCGACCACGCCGAAAGTGCCTGGTGAGCTGCTGATATGTCGTCACCTGCCTGTGATGCAGGGACCGTTGTGGGCGGGGATGTCGGTGGTGCATTCGTTAGGGATGTGGGCCTGGTCGGGGGCGGGGTTATCGCATCGTGACGCTGGTCGGGCCTGGGTGGTCGGGATCTTGGTCGGGGCTTGCTGCTGGCCTGGGTTGTACGCGCGGCGCCGTAACAAGTATCGGCGTTGCACTCGTTGTGGGAGGGCAGCGCATGCTGAATGTGGACACGGGTGGGGCGGATCGGCTGGCGCTGGCGGTGCTGGCGCAGTACCGGTTGGCAACGACGGAGCAGATGCATCTGGTCATCGCGCCGGGGGTGCGGGCCGAGCAGACCCGGCGCAGGCTGGCGAAGTTGCGCGATGAGGGGCTGGTCGATCGCATCACCTTGCCGCGGGCTGGGCGGAGTCGGGTGTGGTTTGCCACTCAGTACGGGGTGGACGTCGCTTCGGAGTGGCCGGAGTTCAGGGGGTGGCGGCCGCCGCGGCTGGTCGCCGACCGTACTGCCGCGCGGCTGCGGGTGGGGCATGCGCTTGCGGTGACGGAGACTGGCCTCGCTTTCCTGCAGGATGCGCGTTGCCGTGGGGATGTGTGCCGGCCGCTGGACTGGATCCCGGAGGTCTACCACTCCCTCGGCGGGGGTGAAGCCGTTATCCCGGACGCCCTGCTGTACTACTGCTGCGATGAGGAGGACGGCGAGGGTGGGGCGATGTTGCGAGCTTTCGTGGAAGTTGACCGGGCGACCATGGGGCCCGAACGCCTGGCCGCGAAGCTCACCGCCTACGCCCGCCTCCACAACTATGTGCCCTCTCCCGTCGGGCGGCCGCGGCCGGGCCCCAACCAGGAGCCGCCGCAGGAGGATTGGAGGCGCCGGTATGCCCTCTTTCCTCGACTGCTGTTTGTCTTGGATGGAACCGGTCCTGTCGGCATCGAGAGCCGCGTCCAGGCCCTGCGCGCCTCCGCCGAGTTTGGGGCGCTGCGGGGCTTCCTGCGGCATGTTCACGTCCTCGCGGCGCCCATGGCCGACATACTCCGCGACGGGCCGTCAGCGCCCGTTTGGCGGCCCATCCAGGATCCCGAGCAGAGAGTCAGCTGGATGCACACCCACCGCCCCCAAGTCGCCCCCACACGGCCCGACGCTCCCCGCTCAGCCGCTCCAGCGCCGCCCCGACCATGGTCTGAACAGCCAGGGTGGTGAGCCCGACCACGGCAGGTCACCGCCCACCGCCCCTTGACTGTATGCGTGAGGAAGAAGGCGTGGGCGTGGCGCGGTCCCGGGGCTCAGGGCTGTGAGAACGGCACATGGCTTCGGGAGCCGCCGGGCTTTCGAGTATCTCCATGAGGGTGCGATGCTGGGCTGTGGGGTGCCTGAGTCAGCCGGCCGCTTCGACGTACGACGCCAGGTTGGCCAGCGAGGAGGCGATCCCAGCCTCGTGGAGCGCTTGGTCGATGCGGGTGGTATGTCCGTGGCGGTGACGGTCACCTCGGTTCCTTCACTGGTGGTAGTGAGGTGCCAGGTCATCGTCATGGTGCCCGCGTACGAGGGGTCGTTGGCCTCGAACACCACTCGCTGCACTACCCGCTGCGGTGGCATCAGGTCGGCGAAGGTGACGTCGACGACATCCGACGCGTCTGATGTCTTGCCGGGCTGTCGGTGGGGTCGAGGTAGGTGAGGACCATCCGGAGGCCACCACCGGGCCGGGGGTCTCGCTGCTCGACCCGCCCGCGTATGTCGGCCGGCGGCAGCCAGGCTTCCCGGGACTCTCGGTCCAGGAGGGCGCCGTAGACGGTCGCACGTGGTGCCGCGATCACTCGGCTGGCGCGGTCGGTCCGTCCCATGGCCCGGTCTAGGCCTGAGGTTCCTGGGAGGGCGTGGCATTTGGGGTGTTCAGGAGGTGAGGGCCTGTGCTTCACCGATGGCGGTGGTTTGGGTGGTGGTGCGGGTCTCGGTCCACTCACCGCTGTCCTTGCTGGAGTCGCATGCGGCGAGAGTGACTGCGCATGCGCAAAGACCGAGTGTGCGCATTCTGGCTGCCGTTCGCATCGTTCCCCCTGTGCTCCTGCGGCGCGTTGATCGTCACCGTAGCCGCTTGCACAGCGCTGGTTACAGGCGATTCAGTGCCAACCCGTAGGCCCGACCATGGCCCCCACCGCCCCCGACCATGACGGTCTCCACCCCCGACCGTGGGCCCGACCACAGCAGGTCACAGCGTTGCGCAGAGTGTCTGGCCGGAATCTGCGCAATCGGTCGCCGATTGCGCATCAGTTGAAGTCAGCCTCCCGGCTCCAGTACGTAGGCCTGCGCACCGGCCCCGAGTGGCTGCGCACCGCGCGCGGGCTCTGCGCAGAAGGTTTGCGCAATGGTCACGGCAGCAGCGAATGCACAGCCGATCGCGCAGGCCTGCCACCGTGCGCAGGCGGCTCCACTCACCGCCGTGCGCGATGACCGGCTGGGCTTGGGTGCCGGTTGCCGGTGTTCGTCGTTAAGCCGGTGTGAGCGCGTTGTATGACGATGGGGACCGTGTGAGTCTGCGCCTGCGCAAACTCTGACGATCGGTTCCTTCCGGAACCAGTCCCCCACATCTCACCGCCCGCGGACACCCACACACGAGCGTGGCCGGAGCACAGCGTCTTCCCCAGCCTCAGAAGGCTCTGCCGGGCACAATGACGTACGGAAGTCGTCGCCCACCGTCTGTTCTCGAGGTTTTCATGGCCCCCATGACGCTGCGCCCGCATCAACTCGAGGCAGCGGACAGCGTGGTCAGACACCTCCAGGTACCCCCCGGCGGCCGTATCCCTCCGCAAGGGTTGAGAACGCAGGTCGTCGCCGCGACCGGGTCCGGGAAGACGCTGATCGCCGTTGAGTCCGTGCACCGGCTGGGCGCGCGGCGCCTGCTCGTTCTGGTGCCGACGCTGGATCTGCTGACACAGGCCGCCGCCGCGTGGCGCCAGGGCGGGCGGCACGGTGCGATGGTCGGGGTGTGCTCGCTGCGGGCCCAGGAGAGCGAGGGCATCCCGTGTACGACCGACGCGGACGAGCTGGTGGCGTGGACCGGGGATCTGGAGCAGGTGACGGTGTTCGCCACGTATGCAGCGGTGGGCCTGGGGATCCTGCAGCGAGCCCATGAAGCCGGGCTGGCGGTGTGGGACCTGATGGTGGTGGACGAGGCGCACCGCACGAGTGGGGATGCGGGCAAGCCGTGGGCGGCGGTGCACGATCAGGCGCGGATCCCGGCAGTACGGCGCCTGTACATGACCGCCACCGCCCGGGTGTGGGAGGCGGACGGTGCCGGGTCGCGGCTGGTGGCCAGCATGGACGAGCACAGCCCCGTCTTCGGGCCGGTCGCGTACAAGCTGAAGCTGTCGGAGGCGATCCGGCGCGGGATCGTGGCCCCGTATCAGGTGGTGTGTGTCGACATCCGTGACCCCCACCTGCACGCCGCCCTCGCAGCCGGCGAGGCGGGCTCCGACCGGGTGCGCGGGGCGCGTCTGGCCGCGATGCAGACCGGCCTGCTGACCGCGGCCGCCGGTGAACGGCTGCGGCGTGTTCTCGCTTTTCACAGCCGGGTCAGCGAGGCCGAGGCGATGGCCGCCGGGATTCGGGGCGTTGCGGTCCAGCTGCGGGAGCAGGACCCTGGGCGGTTCCCGCCGGCGCAGCGGGTGTGGGCGCAGTGGCTGTATGGGGAACACTCCCCCACCCACCGTCGGAAGGTACTGGACGACTTCGCCTGCGACTTCATCACCGGCGAGCACGCCGATATCCCGGCCGCACTGCGGGTGTTGAGCTCGGTGCGGGTGCTTGGAGAAGGAGTCGACACCGCACAGTGCGACGCCGTCTACTTCTGCGATGCCCGTGGCTCCATGGTGGACATCGTGCAGATGGTCGGACGGGCCCTGCGTATGCACCCCGGCGAGGGAAAGATCGCCTCCCTGGTCGTGCCGGTCTTCCTCGGTCCGGACGAGAGCCCGGACGAGATGCTGACCTCCAGCGCCTACGAGACCCTCGCGAAAATCCTCACCGCCCTGCGGGCACACGACACGGAGACCATCGAGGCGCTCGCCGATCCCCGCATCCGCAGCAGCCGCCCCGACCAAGCCGGTGGCAGCGAACAGGCCGGTGGAGCAGCGAGGTTCGAGGACGAGGGTGTCGTCGAGGGCAGCGCCGGCGGCGAGGCAGCGGTCAGTGCGGCGGCCGCGGGACTGCTGCGGTTCAGCGAAGAACGTGACCCCGCCACGCTCGCCCGGTTCGTGCGGCTGCGGGTCATCGACCCCGAAAACGCCTACTGGCGGCGCGGCATCGAAGCCGCCACCCACTGGTTGCGCGAGACCGGCAACAGCGAACTGCGCGTGCCCTACACCTACACCGTGCCGACCGACCGGCCGGGCGTCGGCGGGTATCCGCTCGGGGTATGGCTGGCCGACCAGCGTCGCTACTACAACGACGGGGCCCTTGAGGCTGAGCGTGTGCTTGAGCTCGAGAAGCTGGGCATGCTGTGGTCCGCCCACGACACGGCCTTCGACGAAGGCCTCGCCGCCGCCCGCGCCTACGCCACCGAACACGGACACCTCCTCGCCCCGGCCACCGCCGTCGGCAAGGACGGCTACCCGCTGGGCACGTGGCTGAAGAACCAGCGTGCTGCCGCGCGCAGGAGCTTGCAGAACGCCGAACGGCGCGCCGCCGGGCAGACAGTCGCCAGCAGCGGGGAGCTGGCACCAAGCCGCCTGGAAGCACTGGAGGCCATCGATCCGGGCTGGTGCCCCCTCGGCTGGGACATCGCCTGGCAGCGCTGCTTCCGCCTCGCCCTCACCCACGTCCAGACCGGCGGTGAACTACCCACCACAGCAGGCGCATTGACCGTGCAGGGTGAAGACCTCGGGGCATGGGTGATGGCGCAGCGACTGGACTGGGACAGGCTCCTGCCTGCACAGCAGTGGCTGGTGGAGAACACGCTCGGGCTCGAACCCGCCCAGGCGGAAGAACGGCCGACGAAACGCACCCAGGACGACAAGTGGGCACTCAACATGGCGGCGGCCGCACAGTTCCACGCCCGCGAAGGCCACCTGGCCGTTCCCCGCAAACACCTTGAGACACTCACCGCGAACGGCAACGGCCGGGAAATCGCCGTCAAGCTGGGAGCCTGGCTCGACAACACCCGCCGCCGAGCCGCCAAACTCACCCCCCAACGCCGCACCGACCTCGACCAACTCGGCATGCGCTGGTAGAACGCCCTGCAGGTGGTGACCGGGATTCCGAGCTCTAGGCCATCACCTGCTGTGCCTCAAGGTGAGTTCATCACGGGACCAGCGGAAGAGTCGCGCTGTCTGCTGCCGGACTCTTCCTGATCGCTTTCAGCTGGGGCCGGTCCAGCAGAAGAGTCAGAGTGCGGCCCGGAGGCGGATAGCCACCCGAACGCCGGGTAAGGAAGTCCGCCGCCTTGATCCGTCGAGACGAAGCCCCGCTCACCTGGGTGAGCACGCCCGATGCCACCAGTTCATCGGCGATCTCATCGAGGTGTGCTTCGTAGTCGGCGTAGACGGCCTTCGCCGCTAGCTGGACAGCTGCATGCGCTTCTGTGATGGCGCGCCCCAGCTGCCAGGGGCGGCGGCCGTCCTCATCTTCGGCTGGGAAGATCCGGTTTGCGATCTCACGACGGGTGAGAGCGTTCTTGGCGCAGCGGAACTCGGACAGCTCCTGGAGCTGAGCAGCCATAGCCTGTTCACGCGCCCGCTCCGCCTCGGGATCATAAGGTTCTTCCTCGACCGCCTCGGCCCCCTGCCGGTGCGCCAGACGCCAGGCCTCCAGCTCCTCGGCGAGTTCAGTGCGCCAGGGAGCGGTGGCCTGCCAGATGTGAGCCACACCGTTGCTGACGAAGCACAGGTCGGCACTCGCCGACCGACCTTGATACGAACGGGCCTTGGCCCACAGAGCATCAAGATCTGCATCGCACCCGCTCTCGGGGACTGCAGGTGGCTCCTCGAGGAGGTCATCCTCAATGACGGTGAACGCACCAGCGTCAAAGCGAGTGATGTCCTGGTAGAGGACGCGGGCCTCAAGCTGTACCGCCAGCTGGCAAAACGCTGCCGCGTCCATGTGCTGCGCGTCGAGATAGACGGCATGGGCATCCGTCTCCGGTACGGCAGGGACAAGGACGATGCGGTGGTCGTGCGCCCACTGCCGCAGCGCATCGGGCAGTTCATCCAGCCGGGGGTCAGGCAGGCTGTGCATGGTGATCATGTCCGTTCCGGGATCCCACACCGCCGAGCGCGGTGCGTTCGGTGGCGAACCTAGAAACCGGCACTGACACCCAGCGCAGGAACCGGCTCTGACTCCCCCACCCCCGCAAGACGCAACCCGGCCCTATCACCGCAGGCCAGAGCGGAGGTCATGTTCATGCTCGGACAGACTGCAGCGGACCTCGCCGTCAACCCAAGCGCAAAGGGATTCGCCCCAGAGGATGAAAAGACCGGCGCTACACGTCCCGACCGCCCCGATCGCATTGCCCTCCCCAGCATGCGCGGCATCAGGGATCAGTGTGAACTATGGGGTACCGCCCAGAAGCTGACGTGTTCGTCGCCGAGCCTCGTGGTGCTGCCGCTCTCTGCTGCCAGTGTGGTTCCGTCGGGGTTGAAGAGGAGGTCCGTGATTACCTGGTTGGCCTGGTTCATGGTCAGGGTTGCGGTCACCGTGCGGGTGGCGCTGTCCCACAGTTGGACCTGTGACGTGTCGGCGACGGCGAGGACACCCTTTGAGCTGTAGGCCACGGCGCGGGCGCCCGTGGTGAGGGCGGTGGGCTTGTGTGTGCGCATGTCCCATAGTTGCACTGAGCCAGCCGTGGGAGCGGAGCTGTTGACCGTTTGACTCGCGGTGGCCAGGGTCTCGCCGTCGGGGCTGAAGGCCAGCGAGTACACGAAGTTTCCCGTGGTGTGGAGGGTGGTGGTGATCGTTCCGGTGGTGGGGGTGAGCAGGTCGACGCGGCCGCTTCCCTTTCCGGTCACGCCGTCACCGCCGCCGACTGCCAGTGTGGTTCCGTCGGGGCTGAAGGCCACCTTGTAGACCGCCTCACCGGGAAAGGGGCGGGTGGCGACGGACGAGTGAGCTGTGGTGTCCCAGACCTCAACCGTGTCTTGCGTGTTGAGGTCGCCGCCTGAGGCGGACATCGCGAGAAGGCGTCCGTCGGGGCTGTAAACGACCGAGGATCCCTCATTGACGCCGCTAGTGCCGGTGATGGTGGTGATGGTGTCGGTGACCTGGCCGGTTGCTGTGTCACGTAGTACGAATACCAGGTTGCCGCCGTCGGAGCCCGCGCCGCTGGCCACGGTCCGGCCATCGGGGCTGAAGGCCATCGCGGACACGCCGTTGCCGGTCGTGGCGAGGGAGGTGCCGCGTTTGCCGGTGGCCGTGTTCCACAGCTGAAGGTCGTAGGCAACACCGTTGCCGTCCGGGCTGACGAGGGTGGCGAGGGTTTTGCCGTCGGGGCTGAAGGCCAGGGAGTTGTTGCCGACGAAGGAGTCGGTGAGGACCATCCGGGGCGCCACGGGCCCGCTCGCCGTGGTGTCCGGCTTTTCGGAGCGGGTCGTGGGGAGCCGGTGGTCTGCTGCGGGACGGTGCTGGTAGAGGACGACACCCAGGAGGAGCAGGAGAGGGATGGTCATGGCGAGTGGGAGACGCAGCCGCTCGCCGAGACGCCGGTCGGCCTGTCCCGATTGCAGGGTGTTGGCGGGCGGCGCTTGGGGGCGCGGTGGTATTCGGGGCATGGGCTCGGAGGGCAGTGCGCTACTGTCGCCGACCTGCCGGAGCGTGTCCTGGAACCTCTCGCGCAGTTCGCCTGCGAAGAGCAGCGGGAAGAGGACGGGGGCGTAGCGGGCGATCAGCTTGGCCTGCAGCGGCCCGCAGGTCGGGCACTTGCCGCAGTTGGGGCACGTGTCGAAGTGGCGGGTTATCTCCTCGCGGAGCCGCTGGGTGAACTCCTCGCCGTCCCGCTCCACTGCAGTGCGGATGATGGCGTCCAGGTCCTTGCAGCGCCCCCTGCCACTGGCGAACAAGGCGAAGGCGGTGAAACCCAAAGTGGCGACCGTGCGCACATGATGGGCGTTGTTCTTCGCCCGCTCGGGGCTCATCTGCAGGGCCACGGCGAGCGCCTCGCCGGTTAGGCGGCGCCGGATCGCGTGCTCGTAGATCACCTGGTGGCGTGGGTTGAGGGAGGGGACGACCTGGGTGTCCAGGAGCTGGCGTACCAGCTGTAACCCGAGATCGTCCTCTGCCTCAATCAGACCGGCATCCGCGTCCGCCGGTTCGGGAACGTCCCCCAGCACCAGTGGATCCAGCCCCGCTCGGTGGCCCTTGCCCGGCGTGCCGCCGCGCATGTACGGCATGCATCTGCGGCGCGCGATGGTGCGCAGGTAAGCGCCCAGGGCCTGAGGGTTGTTGAGGGTCCCGCCGCGGACGAAGTACTCGGTGAGCTCGGCAAAGGCATCATGGGCCGCGTCCAGCGCGTGGTCCTTCTCCTTCAACTCGCTCATGCATAACCGCAGGATGGGCTGCTCGTAGCGTTCGTAGATCGCGGCCAGCGCGTCACGCCGGCTCTGCTGTTGCTGGGCGAGTGCTACCAGTTCCCCGTCGGTGAGAGTGTCCAGTACGTCCTCAGACACCGGCACTCACCGTCCCGACCAGGGCAGTTCCCCTCAACAGTCGGCCAGGAAAAAATCTTGGATTTCGCTCGGACCTGAGCAGGTGCGCAGCCCCAACCCTCCACACGGCCTTCGACCGAAGGAGGAGGGGTCCATGAAGCGACCCTCGCTCAGCGCATTGGCAGGTGGCGCAGCGGGAGCCCCTGCGGCCGCCGTCCTTGCCACGCATGGAGCCGCCGGCACCATCATCATTGCGTGGACAGGCCTGGCGACGCTGATCGGCGCCCTGGTACCGGAGTTCTTCTGGCTGCTCGCGCTGGTACTCGCCGTGCGGCAGCGGCGATGGGAGCTCCGTAATCTGGCTGACGCCACACCCGTGCTGCGTGAGCGCATCCTCGCCCGTGACCCAGTGGCCGACATCGTCACGGCCCGCACGAACAGAGCCGACGGAATGCTCCCCGGTCGCCGGTCCGGGAACCGAAGGTCTGACATATCCGGCAACAAAAAGCGCCGACAGCGCTGAGCGTCTACCGCCCATGGTGTCCCCCCGACTTCACCCCGTGCGGCTGCGCGCGGGGTGAATGTCTCGCCATGGTGCAGCAGCAATCGTCTGTCTGTCTGCCTTTCGGTAGAAACTGGGCTGGAAAGGAAAAGTCTCCAGTTATGAGAAGAGTTGTGTGTGGCAGCCGCAGCGCCCGCGAAGGCAACGCCAGACCGGCCCCCCTCCCTAGTCCGAAGGCATCGCACCTCCTGGACTGACGCGGCCGCCTCGAACAGCGAGACCGGCTGCGTCAGTTCACCCGGACCTGATCCGCACAGACCGAGCAGCACGCGCGAAGCGGTCGTCAGGCCTGCCATACGACCGCAGCCAACGGACCTCCCCGTGCGGCCAGTTGCTCCATTTCCGAGACCTGAGACCGTCAGTTCGTGCGCGTCGCGTCTCACGCGCATGACTGACCGGTCTCCACGGCAACCGCGACCCGAGAACAGGCTGTCGAGCTGGCACGATCGGTGGTGAGCAAGCGGCTGGCCGCCGGGGCGCAGATCATCGGCCCCGTGATCTCGCCCTTCTGGCATGACGGCGAGTTCGACACCTGGGAGGAATGGCGGCTGCTGCTGAAGACCGCCCGTACCCGATATCCGCAAACTGGTAGCCCATCTGCTCGAGCAGCGTCCATGGCGGAGCCCGGAACTTGCGGCCGTGCTGATCGAGGCAGGGTGGAAGGGGTGCCTGGCGTGGATTGCCGCCGCCATGCAGCCCGCCGAGTAGGCAGCCAAGCCCTGGCATTGGCCTGGGCTGTCGAGCCGAACAAACCCCTCAGCCTCCGTGTGACCATCGGGAGAGCCCCGCCTCGAGCTGTTCTCGCCCACCGTTGGCGGGTTCTTGGTCATCTGCGTGCGCGCCGTAAGCTCCCAGGGTGATTGAGACGGTGGTGCTGGATGTCGGTGAGACGATCACGCGGGACGACCGCTACTGGGCTGCGTGGGCGGACTGGCTGAAGATCCCCCACCACACGGTGTCCGCTCTCGTGGGAGCTGTCGTGGCGCAGGGCCACGACAATGCCGAGGCGCTGCGGCTGATGCGTCCGGGAATCGATGTCGGCGCCGAGTACCGGGCGCGGGAGGCGGCCGGGCTGGGGGAACGTCTCGACGAGAGCGACCTGTACGACGATGTCCGCCCGGCCCTGGCGGAGCTGCGCGGCCGGGGCGTACGCGTTGTCATCGCCGGCAACCAGACCGTCCGGGCGGGTGAATTGCTGCGCGGCCTGGATCTTCCGGTGGATGCGATCGCGACGTCGGGAGAGTGGGGAGTGGCCAAACCGCAGCCGGAGTTTTTCCGGCGGGTGGTGGAGGCCGCTCAGGCGGCCCCGAGTGCGACGTTGTATGTCGGTGATCACCCGGCCAACGACATCTTCCCGGCGAAGGCCGCAGGCCTGCGCACCGCCCACCTGCGGCGCGGGCCGTGGGGGTATCTGTGGGCCGACGATGCTGAGGTGAACGCGGCCGCGGACTGGCGCATCGACAGCCTCACCCAACTGGCCGCCATCGTCGGCAGATGAAACCCCGCCGCCCCTCACCGGCCTAGCAGGGATGGGCTGTTCGCCGGTGCGCGGGGGTGGCCTGCGGGTACGGTTTCGACAAGAGGGGCCGAGCAGCGAACAGGGGGCTTGGATGCCCGCACAGGCAGGCGGCGTGGGAAGGAGGATCGCCTACTACCGCAGCGTCGTCCGGCCCAGGATGACGCAGCAGCAGCTCGCCGATGCCGCGTGTCTGTCGCTGGGGGCCATCCGCAAGATCGAGCGCGGGGAACGCGGCGTCAGCGAACTCACGCTCGAGTCCATTGCGCAGGCGCTGGGCATCGACCCCAGCCGGCTGCGCGCCGACCGCGGCGCCGCGCATACGCGGGTTCACGACGCACTGCCTCGGCTGTCGGCTGCTATCGCCGCCTACGACCTGCCCGAGGACGGTCCCACACGGGAACTGCCCGAGTTGCAGGCTGCCACCGCCGAGGCCGCCGACTGGCGGCTGTCCGCCCAGTACACGCGCATCGCGCGCACCCTGCCCGACCTGCTGGGCGAACTCGCCCGCGCCTTTCACACCGCCGCTGCGGCCCAACGCCCTCACCTTGCCGCCCTGTTGGTCACGGCATACCGCACCGCGGATGCCGTCGCCTTCAAGTACGGGGCCTTTGATCTGTCCGCGCGCCTGATCGACCTCATGCGCTGGGCCGCTCCTGCAGCCGAGGACCCGCTGCTGGCGATGTCCGTCGCCTACGTGCGCACGGAGACGTTCTTCGCCGCCCGCGCACACGCTGCCGGGCTGCGCGCCTTGGAACACGCCATGGATGCTGCCCCCGCTCCCGTCGGCATGCCCGCGATCGCCGCGCGGGGTGCGCTGCACATGCGGGCTGCGGTCATCGCCGGCCGCGCCCGCAACACCGCGGCTGCCACCGCCCACCTCGATCAAGCGGCCGCCCTCGCCGAGCGTGTGCCCGAGGGCGTGTACGCAGGCACGGCCTTCGGCCCGGACTCCGTGCGCATCCACCACGTGTCCGTCGCCGTCAGCCTCGGCAACGACCACGTCCACGGCGCCCTGGACATCGGCCGCGAGTGGACACCGCCCGCCGGTCTTCCGGCCGAACGCCGCAGCGGCTACTACATCGAACTCGCTCGCGCCCAGCTGTGGTCCGGGCGCACCGACGACGCCTTCACCTCCCTGAAAACCGCCCGCGCTATCGCCCCGCAGCACACCCGCGAACACCCATGGGTACGCGAGGACGCCGCCACCCTCCGCCGGCTAAAACGGGCCGACGCCGAAGCCCTGACCACCTTCGCCCAGTGGTGCGCCGCCACCTGAGACCACACACCCACTTCGCCTGATCACCCGTCAACTACCCCTCGCCGGGGTACTTGTGGCCCTCGCCCGGCCCCACCATCTGTGTCGCACGCGCCAAGCAACCGGCAGATGGGAACAGCAATGCCCGGCACACTCCTGCGCACGCCGACCGCCCCCAACACCAGCCCCAGTTGCCGGCCCCAACCCAGGTGCTGTTCGGCGTCTTCCCGCGCAAAACCGCGCCCTCCGTCCCGGCACACACCCCCTGAGCCAGCCCCGGTTCGCCCGGCGCTCCTGCGGCCCGGCGCTAAGCATCAGAGGGCAGGTGATGTGCAATGAACGCCACCGTGCACGCCAGTGCGCTGACGCAGCCGGTAGACATCGACACGATGCGCCACAGCATCAGCCAGCTGCTCGGACCGGACGCGCAGCCCCTCGCAGGCGACACGCTGACCACCCTCCAGCAACTGCTGCGCGGACACATGCAGCTGCTCATCCCCGAGGTCGAACAGGCCGCCCTGCAGCGGGATGCGGAGGATGTGCCCCGCTACTGCGCCCTCGCCTGCGTCGGCGAAGCCCGCACCAAGCTGCATATCCCCTCAAGACCGGACGAGTACGGGGCTCTCGCGCAGGCGCGCCAGCTCGCGCGGCGTCTGGCGGCCCTGTGTGATCACTACGAAGCCCTCACCGACGTAGCCATGTGCCTGGCCTGCGACCAGCCCCTGCGCGAGGGCGACGACACACTCCCCTACCACCACGTCACTCCCAGCGGCCCTGCCGCCCGGGTCGGCCGCATCCACGCCCGATGCGCCCACACCTACCGCCACGCATGACCACCACTCCCGCTCCATCGAACCGGAGTACTCCAGCGGCCGCCGTCCCGCCCTGGCCGTACCTCGAGCACCCGCCCTGAGCCCCGCACCTTGGACAGGTGAGCCTCAGGGCGGGCTCCCCACAACCGGCACTCCCCCAGAACCGCGCCCTGTACTGACGCCGACCCGTGTGCGGGCCTATCGCCCCACCAGATCCCCCACCACCACCTCAGGCGCCCCACGGGTGAACCGCCACGGCCCGACGCGCCTACCGGAGACCACACGCATGAACCCTCGCGCCCAGCACCCACCCACCGAACCCGCACACCTACCCCTGCGCAGCAACCGACCCGCGGACGCCTCCGAGGTCATCAGGCACTGGCTCGCCACCGCCCACCCCACCCCCAGCCGCGCCTACGCGGAATGGACCGAGCAAGGGGTCGCCCTACTCCCCCTCGGGCGTCGCTTCAACGCCATCCGCGTCCCCGGCCAGCTCATCCACGCCGCCGCCGGAAGCGACCAACCCGAACACGTCGCCCAGGTCGTGCGCGACGCGCTCGACGGACCAGTCATCCACGACCACCTCACCGCCGGGCCCACCTACTACGCCCTCGTGCCCTACGCACCCGCCATCCCCTGGCTCGGCGCCAACGACACCCCATTACTCGGGCCCGACACCTACCTCGGCATCCCCACCCTCGACCACACCGCCCCACCCGGCACCTACTGGGTCACCCCACCACGCCACCGCAACCACCTCTGCCCACACGACGCCGTCTTCGACCTCATCCTCACCGGCCGCCGCACACTCCACGAGTCCGCAAACAACACCCCGCCACCCGAACAGACTTGACCATCTATCAGGCGGAATCATCCCCAGCCACCGCGGAGCTTCTCCCCCACCGCCCCTTACAAGCCAAGCCCCCGTCCCTGCCGGACACAGCCCACCCGAGACACCCCCGACTCGGAAACGGCCCCGGCAGGGACGGGACTCCCGACCGCTCGTTCCGTGAGACAAACCGCCGGGGCAAGCCCGCATACGGCCCATCAGGCCCCGCCACTCCCTCACCTGCCCTCAGGCGATCCACCACCGGTGCACTCCCAAACCCCATCGCACGCACCGCTTTCTGGGGCTGCCACTCGCCGAAAGACCGAAAGGGGAGCGCTGTTCGCCTGTGCGCGGGGTGGGCATGCGGATACGGTGCGGGCAAGAGGGCCTACAGCGATCGGGGGTCTGGATGTCTGCACCGGCAGGCGGCGACGTGAGCCGACGGTATGTCCCCCACCCACGCCCTGCTGATGCCACACGCTACCGGCCAGCGCCCGCTGCGGCGATCGATGCAAGGAGCTCCCGCCCTGGCCGCCGATGAAGAGCCATCCCGCGTGGCATCGACCCGACGCCCGGCGGCAGTTGAGCAGGTTACGGCGCCAACGCGTAGGCACCAAGGGGAAGTCGCTGCATCATGAGGGGGAACGGGGGGCTATGACTATGGAATGCAGACTGATTGTTGCGGGCGCCAGTCCCGACGAAACCGCACGGCTGCTCACCTCCCTGGCCGCATGGCTACGGTACGAGGAGGATCTCAGAGGGCGGACCCGGCTGGTCCACGGCAAGATCACGACCGGGATGATGGGCGGGCTCCCGGAGGCGCTGGCCGTAGCGCTCTCCGCGAGCGGCGCAGCAAGCGTTCTCGCCCGCGCCGTCGTCGAGTGGGTCAAGCAGCGCAAGAGCGATGTAACGGTCAAAGCGGTGAGGCCCACGGGGGAGAGCTTCGAGTTCGATCTGCGGCGCGTTGAAGATCCAGAGAGTGTGATCACGCAGCTCCGTACGTTCCTCGACGCCGGGCAACCGGTCGCCGACCGCGATGAGACTGCCTGACGGCGATCGCTCCCGCGTCGTCCTGATCGGCACCTCAAGCCATCTGGTCGACCCGGAGCTTCCCGATCTGCCGTCCGTGCACAATAACCTGATCGACGTAGCTGCGGCCCTCGGTGAACCCGTCCACGGCTGGATCGCCCCGCACACCTGTACGGTCGTCGACAACCCTCGCACCCCGCAGGAGTTGGTGGGCCGGCTCGATGCCCTCACGCAAGAGGCCGAGGATCTGCTGCTGATCTATTTCGCCGGGCATGGGCTGCTCGACGATCAGGGAAGCCTGCATCTGGCCCTCGCAGAGACCCGGCGCGGTGCCCTGCTGCCGTATACGGCCATGCCGTACCGGGGTGTGCGGGAGCTCGTCGTCAGCAGCCCGGCACGCAACCGCGTCGTCATCCTCGACTGCTGCTTCTCCGGCCGCGCCCTGGGTCTGATGGCCGCGCCCGACCATCTCGTGAAGGGCCAGACCGCCATTTCCGGCAGCTACATTCTCACCGCCACCGCGGCGGACAAGGCCGCTCTTGCGCCGGACGGCGAACGCAACACCGCTTTCACCGGTGAACTGCTGCGCCTGCTCAAGGAGGGCGACCCGGAGGCATCTGCCGAACTGCTGACCCTGGACGACATGTATCGGTTTCTGCTCCAGAGCCTGCGCGGCCGTGGCCTTCCCAAGCCGCGGCGCCAGAGCGGAGACACCGCGGGAGATCTGGCGATTGCCCGGAACATCGGCTACCGGCCCCCGCCCATGGGCGGGGGCCGGACAGGCCAGGGCCCGTCACGGCTTCTCTTGGACGAGGAGGAGCGGGTCGGGCACGGCGGCGATCCCCTCGAGGCAGCCCGGCGGTATGCGGACATCGCCGCCGTCCTCGTACGGGTCTATGGGGCCGAATTCGCCGATGTGCAGGCCGCCGAGGCGAGCCGGGTGTACTGGGCGGAGTACGCGGCCACCGCCGCACCTTCTCGAACCACCGCAACTCGCACGGGACTTGGCATCGATCTGGGCACGGCCACCGCCGTCGTCAGCGTGATAGAGGGCGGCGAGCCCGTCGTCATCGCCAACTCGGAAGGATCCGAGGCGACTCCCTCCGTCGTTGCCTGGTCTGCTGAGGGCACGATTCTCGTGGGGTCCCGGGCAGCCCGGCAGGCCATCACCAACATCGACCGTACGGTGCGCTACCCCACCCGCCAACTGGGCGACGACTTGAACACCCGCATCGGAGGACACGCCTACACGTCCGCCGAGGTGACGGCCCACATCCTGCGCAAGCTCAAACGGGACGCCGAAGAGTATCTCGATGCCGCCGTGCAGGACGTCGTGATCACCGTGCCGGCCCTCCTGGACAACAACGGACGGCGAACGATCGAGAAGGCGGCCGAGATGGCTGGGCTGACCGTGACGTGTCTGCTCGCCGCACCCAGCGCGGCCGCGCTCGCCTACGGCCTCGACTGGGGCGAGGAGCAGACCGTGCTGGTCTTCGATCTCGGGGGCGGCACCCTGGGGGTGTGTGTTGCGGAGATCGGCGACGGCGTCGTCGAGATCAAGGCCGTCAACGGCGACAACCACCTCGGGGGCGACGACTGGGACCAGCGCATCGTCGAATACCTTGTGCAGCAGTTCCGCTCCCGCTACGGCGTTGACCTCTCCCGGGACAAGATGGTGGTGCAGCGTCTGCGCGAGGCCGCCGAGAACGCCAAGATCGAACTGTCCTCGTCCACCGAGACCTCGATCAATCTCCCCTACATCACCACCTCCGCCGAGGGCCCGCTGCACCTGGACGAGAAGCTCACCCGCGCCCAGTTCCAGCAGCTGACCGCAGACCTCCTGGAGCGCTGCAAAACGCCCTTCCACAACGTCATCAAGGACGCCGGCATCTCCATCGGCGGAATCGACCATGCCGTCCTCATCGGCCGTGCCACCCGTATGCCCGCCGTCGCCGAACTCGTCGAAGAGCTCACCGGCACAGCACCGCGCAGAATGCTCCACCCCGAGATGGCCCCCGCCCACGGCGCGGCACTCCGAGCCGGCATCACCACGGGCCAGGTCAAAGACGTCCTGCTCCTCGACGTCACCCCGCTGTCCCTCGGCATCGAGACCAAGGGCGGCATCATGACCAAACTCATCGAGCGCAACACCACGATCCCGACCAAGCGCTCCGAAATCTTCACCACAATCGAAGACAACCAGCCGTCGGCGCAGATTCCGATCTACCAGGGCGAACGTGAGATCGCCGCCTACAACAACAAACTCGGCATACTAGAGCTGACCGGCCTGCCGCCGGCGCCCCACGGCACCCCGCGGATCGAGGTCACCTTCGACATCGACTTCGCCGGCCGCATCCACGTCACGGCCAAGGACCTCGACACCGGCAAGACGCAACAGGCAGCCATGAATGGCAGCAACACGACCTGGCACACCCGCGACTTCCGCCCCACCAGACTCCTGCGGTACCCGCCCACTCCCGAACCAAAAACGGACAACACCGGCCAGGGAAAGTGACGTGAGGCACCGCCACCCGCCCCACGAGAAAAGAGTCCTGACTCGGGGAAGCAGCACCTTGACCGTCTCGTTCGACCTGACGGCGTGAAGCCGCTCAGGGAAGCCGGACGGATGGCGGCTCACGCACCTCAAGACGTGACCGAAACGGACAGGGCAAAGCATCCCAGGCCCCGCTCTCGCACTCACACCCACCGAATGGACCGCCTTCATCACCCGCACCAAGGCCCAGAAGCAATGGGCGAACCGATCACCCCGACGCCGGCTCCCCAGCAACCGAAGCAGCAAGAGCCCGCCCTTCCGTCCGTACAAGGGGCGGGCGCTCCTGCCCGACCGACAACAGCCTCACACCGCGGGGCCTGAGCATTTCGCGGACCTGTCCAAGCAACGCCGCCGGCGCATGAACGAGGCACCGCCCGTGCGGGGGACGACGAGGCGGCCGCCCATCCCGAGACCGGCCGGGGTAAGAGATTGCCGACCTCGAGGCTCAGATCTTGGTTCCGGTCGCGATCCGGTCGTTGCCTGCGAGGCGGACGATGGCGCGCTGCATGATGACCAGGCGGTGCTCGTCGAGTTCCTCGACAGCCGACAGCGGGATACTGCCGATGCCCACCATCGACAGCACCAGGCCGAGGAAGGCCCGCTGCGGTTCGTCGAGGCCGAGCGTGTACAGGCGGCCCATCAGCCCTTCCCAGCGGGCTGTCATGTGGCCGCTCTGCCTGACGACGAGGGCGGCGCGTACGCCGTCGTGGGCGAGGAGCGTCTCCTCCTCGAAGAGGGCCTGCGCCGCGGCGCGGTCCCGGTCGTTGCTCGCCGAGTCGACCAGCAGCTTGCCCAGGGTCGAGGCTTCGCTCTCATCGGTGTCGTCCACTCTGGTCTCGGTCGTCATACCGATGCCCCCGCGGAGTGTGGGTACCCGCCCGGCCCGAACGCCGCGGCAAGCAGTTCGGGATCCGTTAACCGCCCCGATCCGTCAGGCCGCTCGATCCACCACCGGCCCTCCAACGAGTGCACGACGGGTGGGCACTTGAGGACCCACCCGGCCGGATCCACCGTGAACACGCGGACGTGGTCGAGGTCATCCTCCATATCCAGCGGCAGCAACCACCAGGCGATGTCGCTGTAGACGTCGCCGAGGATGGGGCCGACGCGTTCGGGGCCGATGCGACGGATGGCGTGCACACTCTCGACGAGGGGTGCTTCGACGACGCGCCAGCACGGGCCGGCAGGGATCTCGGCGAACCGCCGCAGCTCCCAGACACGCGCCACTTCGGCGGGGTCAGGTGCGCAGGACATCAGCCAGTCCTGGCCTACCTGATAGATGGATCGTGCGGTCGGTGCGGCCATGACCGGCACGCTATGCAGGGCGGTTGCGGGTTGGAGCGGCGATTGCGCAGGATTGCGCGCGAGGGTGCGGGGGTTGTCTCCAGTTGCTCATGACAGGTTGAGAGCGGCACTCGCGCGGCCGATCAGCCGGTGCGCGGTGGCGTCGTAGACGGCGGAGTCGGCGAGCCAGTCCCAGGCCCGTTCGTACAGGGCGATGGACTCCTCGTCGTCCAGCCACATCTCGGTACTGAGGGTCTCGACGATGACGAGGCGCCGGTCGTAGATCCAGAACCCGTGTGACGGGCTGCGGCGCAGCTCGGCAGCGAAGGGGATGATGCCGAGCTGCACCGTGTCCATGCCGATCATCGAGCGGAGTCGGTCCAACTGTGCGGCCATGACCGGGCGCGGCGCGTTCAGGGCGTACAGGGCGCCTTCCCACAGCAGCACGCGGAAGCTGCGCTCGGGCTCGTACAGGGCCTGTTGGCGGCGCATGCGAGCGCGGACGGAGTCCTCGATGTCCTTTGTCGGCACCTCGCGGAAGGCGGCGTTGGCGGTGAAAACGGCGCGCGCGTACTCGGGGGTCTGGAAGAGTCCGGGAATGCGGATCACTTCGACAGCGCGCAGCAGCGTCGTCTGCTCGGTCTCCACCACGCCCTGTTCCTGGCGGGCGCGGTGGCCGTTGGAGTACTGCTTGCGCAGCGAGCGGTAGCGCGTCTCCAGCCCCGTTAGCCGCCCGGCCAGTTCGGTGACCACGTCGGGGCGGCCGGCGGCCTCGGCCCAGCCCCGGAGATCCTCGCGGCTCGGGGTCTGCTTCCCGTGTTCCAGGCGGCTGACCTTCGAGCGCTGCCAGCCGAGCCGTGCGGCGAAGTCCTTGCCGCTCAAACCGGCCTCGGTGCGCAGTTCGCGCATGCGCGCACCGAGGGCGACACGCCCGGTTTGGTAGTCGCTCGTCACATGGTGGAACGTACCCGCTCGGCGAAGTCGACGGCAGCCACGGCGTGGTGCCAGGCAGCATCGCGGGCCTGGCAGGCGGCCAGCACCTCGGCAGGATCCTCGCAGACGACCACGCCCAGCGTGGTGTCCTGCTCGTCGAAGACGAACCTGAGCAGGGTGCGGGAGTCGATGAGCCAGAAGTCGAAGTCGGGCAGGCCGAGCCGTTCGGCCTCCGCCCGCCACAGGTAGCGCACCTCGTCTCCCACGGCCACGTTGCTCGGCGCACGGGCCAGCAGGAACTGCTGGCCCTGCGTGAGCGGCTGGTCGACGAGCCGTACGCGGCCGAACGTCTTGCCCCGTGCGACCTGCTCGGCCACGTTACGGCGCCAGGCGTCCGGTTCGTCGTGGTCAACGTCCTCGCCGGCCTTCCAGCGAGCCCACGGCTCGCTGCACCGGTCGGTGGCGTAACCGCGGCGCGTCTCCAGCCGCCAGGCGGTGTGCCTGAAATCGGTGAAGACGTGGGCCACTTCACCGAACGGCATCAGCTGGGACGGCTCACTGCGCGGGGCGAAGCGGGCGAGCAGTTCGCGCGGAACACGGACGAACGCCTCGGTCGGCTTCACACCCCGCAGTTGGGCGAGGTGCTCGGGGTCGGTCTCGACGTCGCCCTGGACGAGGATCTCGTCGGTGCCTTCCACCGCGTAGAGGGTGGGACAGTCCCCGCCGTCGCTGGTCGTGCCGAGGAACCTGAGCGTCATGTCGCCCTCCATGACTCGGAGTTGGAATATCAGAATGCGCAGCATGGCCAGGAAGCCGCCCCGAGATTGCGACGGATTGCGCGCACCCACAGGCCAACGTTCGTTGCGCGCAATGACCCCAACCGTCGAGCCCGACCGCCCCGCACACCAATCGCGACAGCCTCAGGCCCCTCGACCCGTCGACGAGGGGGCGCAGCGGCCCGCGGGCGGTGCCACCAGCCGGCAGACAAGTCCATGGCCCGGCGAGGGAAAACCGCGGGCGGGAGGTGTCTTGCCGCGAGGCGCGAATGCCTGACGGTCCCACGAGTGAAGCGCTACGCTCGGCATCCAGCCGGTTGCGCTCCGCTCGCGCTTCCGTCTGAGGCTGAGTTCGGGGGAATGATGAGCGAAGATCTCGAGGGCGTAGAACTGGCGGCTGCGGTTCAGTCGTTGCGTGACGAACTGCTGGAGGCCGCCGGGCGGGGTGCCGGCCAATCAGTGCGTTTCGCGGTGGACAGTATTGAGCTGGAGTTCACGGTCCAGGTGCGCAGGGACATCACGGGCAAGGCGGGTGTCAAAGCGTGGGTGGTCACCGCCGGGGTCGACGTGACACGGGGCAGGGCCGACACCCAGCGCGTCAAGCTCAGCCTGAGTCCTAAAGACGCCGTAACAGGGCGCACGTTGGAGATCGGCAACCCCGACCATGGCGGCACCGCGGGCTTCACGCAGGTACCGCCATCTGCCGGTAGCGGGCAGTGAATCCGCACAGCTCCCGCGTCGCGGCCGTCTTCGGGAAGCGGCAGGGCAGTGGCTATCTCCTTGGCCCGCGACTGGTTTTGACCGCCGCTCACGTCGTGGGCCGGCAAGACAGTGTCGAAGCGATCGTGGTCGGCGGGGTTGGCAAAGTACGCTGCACGGTGGTCTGGCGGCGTAAAGACAGCGCCTGCGACGCGGCCTTGCTGGTGGCGCCGAACGACATTGTGTCCGCGGACGTGTTGACCAAGTTCGCCCCGCTGCGCTGGGGCGAACTGATTCGCCTCGACACGCAGGAGAACTGTCAGGCCATCGGCTTCCCACTGGTCCAGCGCGACGAGCGGGGCAATCTCGAGAGCGAGCAGCTGGTGGGCCGGGTCAAGCCGGGCTCCTCGCTCGTGCTCGGCCGGTACGTCCTGGAAAGCAGCGGCCCGCCGCCGCAGTCGGCTGGGGGCGGCTCGCCCTGGGCAGGTCTGTCCGGGGCCGGCCTGTTCTGTCAGGGCGCGCTGATCGGTGTGGTGACCGCTGCCCCGACCGGCTGGAGTCACGGGCGGGTGGAGGCGGTGCCGGTGCGGGTGATCGCCGACGATCCCGCATTCCAGCGGGCAGTGGAAGACCACGGCGGGCCAAAGGTCGCCGTCACGGCGCTGGATGAACTGTCCGGCCCGGAACGCAAGGACCGCGATTTCGAGGTGGGCTATCGGCGCTACGTCGCCAACCGCTTCGCGAAAATCGAGACACTGGGCCACGACTCCGACACCGGCAGGATCGTATGGCCCCTCGACACGGCCTTCCTGGCTCTCGAACTCGCCGCGACGACCCCCCGCAACGGCCGCCCCGCCGCAGAGGTCGCTCCCGGCAGACGCGTCCACGCCGCGCTGGAAGGCCACACCCGGATCCTCCTTCACGGAGCAGCCGGCTGCGGCAAGACCACGCTCATGCACTGGCTCGCAGTCCACGCAGCCCAGGGCGACCTGCCTCGCGAACTCGGCGCACTGCAGGGCAGAGTGCCCTTCGTCATCCCGCTGCGCGCCCTCACCTCCTCCAAGGGCGCCCCTCGCCTGGAGACCCTTCTGGAAGAACTGGAGTATCCAGCCGCCCTCGGCCAGCCCGAGCAGTGGCTGACCGGGCTGCTGGAACAGGGCCGCGGCCTGCTCCTGATCGACGGCATCGACGAGATCCGCCACGACCTGCGCCCCCGGGTGCGGTCCTGGCTCGAAAGGCTGCTCGACCTCTACCCCACCACCGCCGTGGTGGCGACCTCCCGTCCGTCCGCCGTCCACCACGACTGGCTCGCCGGATACCAATTCGCGGCCTTCAGCGTGCTGCCCATGAGCCCCGCAGACGTGGGCACGTTCATCGACCGCTGGTTCACCGCCCTGTCACAGAGTAACGATTGGTCCGACGCCTGGCACGACGTCGAGTACTACACCACGCCCCTGCGCTGGACAGTGGATGCCAACAGCTCCCTCATGGAGATGGCAGCAAGTCCCCGCCTGTGCGCCCTGATCTGCGCGCTGTGGCTGCAGCAGCAGCGAACCGGATCACGCGATCCCCTCCCCCACGATCCCCTGCAGTTGCACCACGCTGCCGCCTTCGACATGACGGTGCGCCGCAGGGCCATCGGCCTGCGGCTGTACAGCCGTGACGTGGCCCGCAGTGTGCATGCCACCGAGGGAATCGACCTGACTTTGGAACAGCAGACCGGCATGCTGCAGGCCCTTGCCGTATGGATGCTCCTCAACGGGGCATCCGACCTGTCACCGCTTCGCGCACAGCGCATCCTCGAACAGGACTGCCAAGCCCAGCTCCTCGAAATCTCGGCCAGCCAGAAGCTGCCGGGCAACCTGTCATACGTCGCCGACCGGGTCCTTCAACATCTGCTGATCCGCGCCGGCTCCCTGTACTGGACGCCTGCCAACAGCATCGCCTTCGAGCACAGCACCTTCCGCGACTACTTCGCCGCTGCAGCGATCGTGACCAAGGGCCACTTCGGTTTCCTGGTCAACCACGCGCACGACCCGCAGTACACCGACGTCGTGCACATGGCCCTCGGCCACTGCTCCCAAGCCGAAGCCGACGAACTGCTCCTGTCCCTGGCCAAACGCGGCGACCGCGAACCGGAACACCGCACCTGGCTCCATCTGCTGACGACCGCCTGTCTGCGATACGCAGAACACGTCGGCCCACACGTCCGCATGCAGGTACTGGACCGGACCCGGGCACTGACCCCACCCCACGACGACGCCGCAGCCGACCTCCTCGCCGAGGCAGGACCAGACATACTCAACCTGCTGCCAGGACCCGACGACCTCACCGTCGAAGAAGCCCGGGCCGTGGTCCTCACCGCCTGCAAAATCGGCGGCCCCGCCGCGGCAACGGTCCTGGAACGCTTCGCCACACACGCCGACCCCATCGTGCGCGAACGCGTCGACTGGGGACGCAGCCGCATCACACCCCTTTCGGCCGCCCTGTAGAGCCACCCCGTCCACGGTGTTCCGCCGACGCAGAGCGTGCGCTGGCTAGGTGTGCTGGCCGAGGACGTTGGTGACGGGCGACACACCTTGAGCGGTTGGCTATGTCTGTTTCCGCGGGCTCTGGTCCACTTCGTGTGGTCGCGTACACAGGGTGACTGTTGATCTTCGCCTATGGCGGTTTTAGTGGTCGTAGGCGGTCAGTGCGCGTATGACTGGCTGGCCGCGCATGAAGCTGGCTCCCCTCATCAGGCCCCTTGGGAATCGATCACTAGGCTGGCGCGATGACTGATGAGCAGGAGCGGGTGCAGCCGTCGGGAGTGTGGGCCACGGCGGTGGGGGTGGCCAGGGTGCGGGCGCTGGAGACCGAGCGGGAGAACGCGCTGTTCCGCGACCCGCTGGCACAGGCCTTCGCCACCGCCGGAGGCCTGTGGCCCTCCTCGCCGCCGCTGCCCGATGACGAGGCCGCGCGACGCCGTCGGCTGGCCGTGGCGTTCTCCATCGTCATCAGGACGAAGTTCCTCGACGAGCTGTTGCAGCAGGCCTCCGCGTCCGGGGTCCGGCAGGTCGTGCTGCTCGGCGCCGGCATGGACAGCCGGGCCTTCCGGATGGAGTGGCCCGAGGGCACCCGGCTGTTCGAGGTCGACACCGCCGCGCCACTGGATTTCAAGGCTTCGGTGCTGCGCCATGAGCGGGCCGTTGCACGCTGCGAGCGGATCGCCGTCGCGGTGGATCTGCGTGAGGACTGGCCAGGCGCGCTGGCCGCCGCAGGGCACGATCCGGCGATGCCGACCGCGTGGATCGCCGAAGGACTGCTGATCTATCTGCCCGAGGATGCGGTGGAGCTGCTGCTGGCCCGGATCAGCGCGCAGTCGGCGGCAGGCAGTTGGATGGGGCTGACGTTGGGCTCGCGCGGCGTGATCGAGCGCTTTGGCGCGGACGCCGTGCCGGGATCGGCGGCGTCCATGTGGGTCTCGGAGATGCCCGACGACCCAGTGGGCTGGCTGGCCGGGCACGGCTGGGAGGCCGACAGCCACACCCTGCGCGAGCGCGCTGCCGCCTACGGCCGCCCGATCAGCACCCCGCCACAGCGCGAGGAGCGGCCCGGCGGACTGATCTCGGCGGTCCGCCGGTAGAGCGCCTCCCGGTTCCCTAGATGATCGATTCCAAGGGGACCTGATGAGTGGAGCTAGCTTCATTCGCGGCCAGCCAGTCATGCGCCCAGTGACCGCCTACGACCACAGTGGACGGCCACCAGTTCTTCGCCGCCCGCCTTCGAGCCCCTGGCTACACCGACCGGATAGCAAATGACCTCAGAAAAGTCGTTGTGCAAGGTCGGCAAGCGCGGGTCCGTCACCGGTGGCGAGCAGCGTGCGGAGGTCTGCACAGGCGTCGCGATGAGCGGCGGAGTCCATCCCGAGCTTGCGCAGTGCTTTGGCCCAGCTGACATCGTCGCCGGTATGGGGGGTGAGCACTGCCAGGCCGGTTTGCCCCTCGGCTCGGGTGGTGAGTGCACCTTGCAGGGCGGGCCAACGTGCGGTGATCTCGGCAAGGGTGATGAGGTGCAGGGCGTCTTCGACAGAGAGGGCTTGTGTCGTGCCCTCTTTGTAGGCGAGGACGCGAAGGTAGAACTGCCATACGGTCAAAAGCCTCTTGGCCTCCCGCATGGACAGGTGGCGCTGTGCGCGCAGCCGATCCTGCAGGCGCTCACGTATGGCTGGGTGGGTTTCCAGGGCAAGTACTTGGGTTTCAAGCTCGGGCGGCGGGGCTGTCGTGGCCGATGGTGCCAGGTTCGCTGCCGGTCGGTCGCCTGCCGCGGCTGGGGGCTCGGTCGGCGCGGCGGGCGGGGTGTGGGGCTCGGACATGTGGTCAACGGGCCCCAGCAGGCTGCTCATGGCGGCAGTGAGGCTGTGGTGGGCGATGGGTGGCAGGGTGACGGGGAGTTGGATGAGTTTGCGCAGGAAGGTCCATCCCCAGGAGGGGTCTTGGTGGCCTGCCTGTCCCTGTGTTGAGGCGAGATCGGCGTAGGCGCGGTCGAGGTGGGCGGCGACCACGGAGGAGTCCAGCCCGAGTACGAAGCGGCAGGGCACAGCGTCCGGTTCGAGGCTGCGGTGCGGGGAGTGGAGTGCTCCGGACAGGAACAGGTTGATGGCCTCGAACACTTCGGCGGTGGCGCGTGCCGAGCAGCGGTCGAGATCGTCGATGAACACGATGAGCTCTCGCCCGCTGGACCAGATCGTTTCCAGGAGGTCGCTGATGTCGTGCTGGACGAGGTAGAGATAGCCGGAGCGGGCGTTGTAGTAGGGGTCGCGCAGGGCGCTGTCCGGTCCGGATCCCGTGGCGGCAAAGGCACCGCTGAGCACGGGGCCCTCGAGGATCTCACCCGGCAGGAACGACCGTGCCCGGCCCAGCAGGAATCGTAGGACCGTGTGCACAAGGCCCAGAAGCAGAAGAAGTAGCGGAAGCCCGATGGCCAGGAGTGCAGCATTTACGGTGTGCCCCGACCACGTGTAGTGCGTGTCTGCCTTGGCCAGTTGCGCAACGACGGGGATGACCAGGGCAAAGACGCCCACCCGCAGCAGCGGGGACAAAAGGCGCCGGCTTACGGTGCGGCGCAGGTGATGGCGCTCGAGACGTTCCGTGTTACGCCGCAGCCAGTACGCCTCGCGGGCGCGCCCGGGGGTGCCTTGCGCGGGGCGTGAGGCTTCCACGATCTCGCGGGAGAGTCCGGCCCAGATCTGGTCGCTGGTTTGATGCGCCCACGGGTTGAAGCGAACCGTCAGCGCCGTGCGGGGCACCGCCGGACGGGACGGTGTACGACGCAGCAGCGGCCACCGGTTGCGCCTGCCACCGGCATCCGGCCGGCGCTGGGCGAGCAGCAGCCAGATGGCGCAGCGCACGGGCAGGTCGCGGCGCCGCGGCAGCCATCTGTGGGCCTGATTCATCCAGCGCTGCCGGCGGCCGACGGCGGCCGGAATCACGTCCTGCTGGCGGGCAACGACCTCCTTCTCAATGAGTTGCATGATCGTGGATTTGCCCGACCCCCACGGACCCTCGATCGCCACGACGCAAGGACCGGTGCCGTCCTGGGCCATCAGTCCGTCCGAGGGCGAGGGGCTTGCCTCGGTGGGCGTGAGCAGGTCGGCCACCGCGGACACCAGAGCCCTGCGATCCAGCAGGTCGCTGCCGGCCGGCCGGTCGGAGAAGCCTCTGAAGTGCACGGCGCCCTTGGGCAGGGCCGTTTCGCTGGAGCCGGCCGGAGCGGCCTCACGCTCCAGCCGCTCGCGTTCGACGCTGGCCAGGAGATCGGCAGAAGGGTCGAGCAGGGCCGAGCGCAGCACATCGGGGTGTGCATCAAGCTGCTGATCGAGCCAGCTCGCACCCAACCATCCGCCGATGAACGGAAAACTCCCCCGCAGCTCGTCAAACCACCGCAGATCACCTGGCGTTGGATCCACCGCACACACCAGGTACCACTGGTCCGGAGGGTTCCTGGCCACCACCCTCTCCAGAGCCTGGCGGACCTGGCGACGGCGGCCGGTGGTCATGGCCCCGGCGAAGGCCTTGATCTCATAAGCCACCAGCTCGCCGGCCTCCGTCTCCACCACCACGTCAACGTCACCGGCATCGGAGCGGCCCATACCGCTGGAGGGCACGCGTGCGCGAGGCTCCACTTGCTGCAACAGCATGGTGACCAAGGCATGAAACTGCTGGTAGTTGGCCGTAAGCCGGTCCCACGGGTAACTCACCGGCCAACGATACGATCATGACGGAAACCCCCGCACCACTTCACCCAAACTCACCACCCACCAGGCTCCGGCGAACGCAGCCGTGGTTCGCCGGGAAGCGTGACGGCTTCTCAGCTTCGGGGACGGCCCATGACGATGGTGGCCGTGCTGAGGGCCGCGGAACCGATCACTGCCAGGACAATGCGCAGGGAGAGGGACGCGTGGACGCCGAGGATGGCGGGCGCGGCGACGAGGAAGGCTCCGAGGGCGCTGATGGTGACCCGTGAGATCAGTCGTACGCGGGAGTGTTTGATGATGACCGGGAAGCGTGCGACCGCGACGGGTGTGGTCACCGGTTCTCCGGGACCGAGCCGGATGGTGACGTGGGTGAGTGCGTCGAAGGAGGATGCGTCGGGCTGGAGCCAGAATTCGGTGGAGTCGTAACGCAGTGCCACGTCGTGGGAGGCGTCCGAGGAGACGCGCAGGAAGCTGCCGTCGGTGTCGCAGGTCAGGGTGATCTTCGGTGTTTCGGTGTAGCGCTGTGCGTAGAAGCTGACTGGCAGCCGGGCGGGCTGTAAGTCGCTCAGGCTCAGGCGGCCTTCTGGTTCGAAGGTGAAGCTCCTCCACCCGCACCCGGGCAGCCGCCTCCCGGGCCTCCAACTCCTCGAACAATGAGCCCATCAAGGTCGCCTCCTCCACCGCCACGGTAGAGACGGGAAGACCCGAACACACCCCGATCAGCCTTGCCTCGGCTCACGTTCCCTTCAAAGGAGCCGCACCCAACTCGGAAACGGCCCCGGCAGGGACGGGCCACAACCCTCCGGCCACCCGTTCCCCTGGCACAGCCGCTCCACCCGCACCATGCCCCCTGCACGGGCCCGACCATGGCCAGGAGAGCCAGCCACCGAGCGCGACCACAGCAGGTCAGCGCTGCGCATTGCGCACCCAACGGCTCGCCGTACGCGGGCAACGACCGCGCAGCCGCTGCCCCACGCCCACCACCGCGCGCACCGCCCGAGCATGGCCCCGACCGCAGCCACCTAAGCCCCCGACCACGAACCCGACCATCCAGGTCGCAGCGTTGCGCAGCCCATGCGCCCGACTGGCCGATTCGTGCGGCGGCCGCGCTGCCTCCGGCCCATCAGTCTCGCCTGCGCAACCCGCATACCGCCCGTGCGCGCACCACCGCCGCCGTAGCCGTGCCGACCACCCGCACACCGCCTCACCGCCTCACCGGCAGAGGCGACCACGGGCCCAACCACAGCAGCGCACACCGAGCACGCAGATGGTCCCCAAACATCCGCAACCAGGTCCTGGCCAAGAAGACCATCGGCCGCGTCCGCATCGTCGACGAACCGCCCACCGAAGGCCAGCTGGGCCGCCGCACCGCCACCTCAGACGACCTGCGCGCCTGGGACACCAGCTCATCATGAACGGCCCCAGCTACCGGCCCAAGAACCACCGGATGTCCTCGCCGGCCGTGGTGTTGCGGGGTGAGTCTGCGAGGAGGTCCCGTCGACAAGAACGGCGCAGCCTCATAGTCGATCGCCCAGCCGATTCGCCGCTCTCGGTGCCTGATCGCTCACCAGGCCAGGCACCGAGGCTTTCAACGCGGCAGTGCCTGTCCGCTAGTTGATATTGATGTTGACCGTGGACGTGCTGCCGTCTGCCATGGCCAAGGTGACCGGCCCGAAGGTAATCATCACCATGGAGTTGCCTCCAGCACCCCGATAAAAGCCGGTCGCCTCCGTGACCCTCACGGCCAAAGCCGTGAGCGTCGCCGCCGCTTGCTCATCGGCATCGATCTGCGGCTCTGCCAGAGCCTGGTGCCCATGGGCCTCGGCCCAGTCCCGAACGCTCCGGGCGTCGTGGCTCAGTTCGGGCAGGATGCTCTTGTTCGCCCATGCCCACACCCACGAGCCCGACGACGGGCTGAAACTGCCGAGGATCTGAGCAGGCGCCGTCGCTGTCTTGTCGGGGAAGGTCCAGGTGATGAGGCCCGTCGTCTGATCCAGTCCCCAGCGGTCCGCCGAGCCCAGCCCCCAGGACAGGTGAGCACGGGCGAGCTGATCAATCATGTCCTCCCCCTGCAGCAACAACGTGCTCAGATCAGTGCTATCCATGGCCTGACCAGCACCCTCGGACTTGTCGGCCCGCTTGAACAACCTCATGCCGCGAAGTTAACCAGAGGCCACTTCCACCCGCCGCGCCCCTCGATCGCGGGCGGCCTCACCCGTCAGCCGACCAGCTGGGGAATTACATGATCAGGGCCCTGGGGAATTCACGTGATCGTCCACAGGGACATCGCCCTCCCTCTCTCGGTGCAAGGCGTGCCGAGGGACTCTCGTTGCGTTCTGATCAATGACCACGCCGAGCAGATCACGAGCGCCGTCGGCGAGATCGAGCGGCTCCCGGGGGACACCACCGAACGCACGGGCCGCCGGGCCGACCTGCACCGGAGCGTGAGGTACACGCCGTCACCCCGAGACACCGTGCCCGAGAACCGGCCCCGGCAGCGACGGGCCACACTCACGGAAGCGGACGGCCACCCGTTCTACGCCGCCCGCCTCCGAGCCCCTGGCTACACCGCCGACCGGAGAGCACATGACCTCAGAAAAGTCGTTGTGCAAGATCGGCAAGTGCGGGTCCGTCACCGGTGGCGAGCAGCGTGCGGAGGTCTGCAGAGCGTGTCTGAAAAAGTCCCGCACACGCCCCCGGCTATCTGGTGGGCGCGCAAGGGCGCGGCACCCGCTCTGGTCCGGTGCCGCTGCTCGCTGCGCCTCATCCCGTCGGTGTCTCGCGTGCCGGCGGGGCGGTGCCGGGTTCGACCAGGCCGCTTTGGTAGGCGACGGCCACCAGTTGGGCCCGGTCCCGGGCGCCCAGCTTCATCAACAGGCGGCTCACGTGGGTCTTGACGGTGGCGTCGCCGATGGTCAGATGGTCGGCGATCTCCGGGTTGGTGAAGCCGTGGGCGATCAGGACGAGGACCTGGCGTTCCCGGTCGGTGAGTTCGGCCAGGCGCTGTGGGGCGGGCAGGCGGCCTTCGGGGCGGGCGGCGAACTCGCGGAGCAGGTTGGGCGTGACGACCGGGTCCAGCCAGGCGTCCCCGCGGGCCAGGGTGTGGACGGCGCGGACGAGTTCGGCCGGGGCGGCGTCCTTGAGCATGAAGCCCGAGGCGCCGGCGCGCAGGGCGGCGTAGACGGCTTCGTCGAGGTGGTAGGTGGTCAGGATGAGGACCTTGACCGGTCGGTCGGGGTCGGTGGAGAAGTGGTCCGCGGTGATGCGGCGGGTGGCCTCCACGCCGTCGGTGTGCGGCATGCGGACGTCCATGACGACGACGTCGGGCTGGAGTTCGCGCGCGGCGGCCACGGCGGCGGCGCCGTCTGCCACCTCGGCGACCACGTCGATGTCGCTTTCGGTGTTGAGCAGCATGGCGATGCCGCCGCGGACGAGCAGTTGGTCGTCCGCCAGAAGCACGCGGACGGGCACGGGTGCGGCGGGATCCGGGCCTGAGGGCGGGAGCGGGGTGTGGGACACGGCGGCATCCAAGGGTCGCGGGCGGCACGCGGATGGGGGTCTTGGCACCGGTCAGGATGCTCGCGGGCCGTGGGTGGGGTAAGGGGTGGGGCACCGGGACGGTCCCCCCGTGTACCGTCCCGGTGGGCTCATGGGTGCTTTAGACCGGGGTGGGTATGAAGACGCCCGGTGCGAACCAGCTCATGCTGATGTAGAGGCCCTGGCCGCGGTCGAGGGCGCGCAGTGCCTCGTGCGTGCCGGCCACGAAGAGGCCGATCAGGCGGATCCACGGCTGTGCGGGGCTGGGAATGCTGCCGCCGACGGCGACCACCAGTTCGTTGACCGTGTCCGCGGCGTCGAGGATCTGCCGCAGGGTGTCGTGGTCGATCTGCAGGTGAAAGCCCCACCAAAAGACCCGCACCGTCACGCCGGGCGCCCCGGCCGCGGCCGGGAGGGGGGCGGAGCGGTCCGCCACCGTGATGAGGGGTGTCGGGGTGGTGATCAGGGGGCCGTTGCCCGTGCTACCGCCCAGCGGGACCCGCTTGGCGAGTTCGAGGGATACCACGGGCCAGTTGTCGTACTCCGTCGCAGTGGCCATGTCGGTGTGCTCCTTTCTTGCTGGTCGAGGTGGTCTGGCCTCAGGCCACCACTTCGTAGACGAGGGTGTAGCCGGCTCCGTCGGCGTTGAACTCCGCGGTCTTCAGCCCGGCGCCGGCCTGGGAGGCGTTGACGTAGTGCACGCCCAGCAGGTCGTCGGGGTCCAGCCACCAGCCGAGGTCCTTGTCCCACACCTCGATGCGCAGCCGGGAGTTGCTGCCGAACGGGGCGTCGAGGTTGAGGTCCCAGGTCTGTCCGTTGTTCATGGGGCGGTAGGCCTCGCCGTAGCGGGTGCCGAAGACCTTGACGAGGACCTCGTCGTCCCCGGTCCAGTCCTCGGTGGCGTTGCAGGTGAGCGTCTGCAGTCGTGCGATGGGCATGGTCGTGTCCCCTTTTCTGGTTCGGTTGGTTCTCGGTTTGTGTGGGCTGGTCTCTAGGCGCAGGCCGGCACCGGCCGCCGCTGCGCTGCGGCGGCGGTGGGGTGCAGGCAGCGCAGGTGGCCGACGATCAGGTGCGGCAGGCAGGGGGCGGCCAGGACACCGAGGTGGCCGTAGCCGGGCAGGGTGATGAGGCGGTGCGGTGCGGTGTGTGCCACGGGGGCCGGGGGCGCCGGCAGATCGTCTCCGCCCTGGATCACCAACCAGCGGGGCTGGTGGGCCCTGTTCAGGGGCGGCAGCGCGGCCGGCAGCCCCGATCCGGGCTGTATCTGCCGGGCCGCGACGCCGGGCGCGAGCCGTGCGGCGGCCGTGCCCGCGTGCGGTGTGGCGATCGTGACGGCGCCCAGGGTGTGCTCCCAAAGCCCCAGGCGGTCCACGGCGTAGCGGACGATCAGGCCGCCGAGGCTGTAGCCGATCACGTGGACGGTCTGTGTTCCGGTGCGCCGCATGGCCTGCCCGGGCGGCCGTCACGACCGCCCGGGCCACCTGCGGTACTCCCGTGGTGAGGGCGTTGTAGTCGATGAAGCAGACGTCGGCGAAGCCTGCCTCGTGCAGGCGGCTCGGCAGGCGCCGCCAGCAGCGTTGCACCGACAGATACCCCGCGACGAGCAGGACGGGCGGGTGTGTGCGCCTGCTGATGCGGCCGCAGGTGGCCGCATCGGCGATCCTCACCCGCGGTGTGGGCGGCCGTGTGAGGGCCGTCGGCAGGCTGGACAGCGTCCCGGCTGCGCCCAGCAGGTCGCGCATCAGGGCCGCCGGCCGTGGCCTGCCCGGCTCGATTGTGTGCGTCACCGCTGCTCCCCCGGCTCGTCCTCGCCCGCCGCCCGTAGGTGTCTGCGGCGGCTGTGTGCGCGTCCAGAGTCGCGAGAACGGCCCCGGCAAAGCGTCAGCTTCTGTCCCTATTCGCCTCGTCCGCCTTCCGGCGGATCCCCGCCGGCCGCGTCGCTGCGCGGGCGGATGCCGCGCCCCGGCCCCGGGGGTGATGCGGCCTCCTCCTGCGGCGGCGCCGAACGGGCGGGTGGCTCGCTCGCGCGTGCCGGGGCCTGGGGCCTGGCCGCCTCGTTCGGGGGCGCGGCCGCGGCCGGCAGGGTGGCGGTGAGCCGGTAGCCCCCCTCGGGCAGGGCCTTGGTGACCAACTGGCCGCCGACCACGGTGATCCTCTCCCTGAGCCCGAGCAGTCCCAGTCCGCTCGACATGCCCTTCGCCGGGTGCGAGGGGGTGCCCGCCCCGTCGTCGCTCACCTCGATCTCCAGGGTGCGGCCGGCCCAGTGCAGCCCTACCCGGGCCGTCGACCCCGGCCCGCCGTGGCGGATCACATTCGTCAACGCCTCCTGGACGACGCGGTAGGCGGTGATGTCCACGCTCTGATCCAGCGGTGCGGGCCGCCCCGACTCCTCCACCCGCACCGCAACCCCGGCCGTCCTGACCTGTTCCACCAGCTGCGCCAGCGTCTCAAGGCCCGGTCCCCGCCCGGTGGCGGCCATCTCGGTGGCCGGCCGCAGGACGTTGAGCAGCCGGCGCAGCTCCGCCATGGTCCGCACCCCGACGTCCTCCACCGCCCGCAGGGCCGCACCCGCCTGCGCCGGATCGCTCACCATGATCCGCCGGGCGCCCGCGGACTGCAGCACCATGACCGTCACCGAGTGCGCCACGATGTCGTGCAACTCCCGGGCGATCCGCCGGCGTTCGGCGGTGATCGCCGCCTCCCGGGAGGCCTCCAGCCGCCGCTCGCGCACCCGGGCACCCGCCACCCACCGGCCCACCAGCACCGCCGCCGTGTCACAGGCGACCAGCACACCGCCGATGAGCAGCCCGTCCAACAGCCGCTCCCCCGCGGGCAGCGGATACACCTCATACGCCACCGCCACACCGTGCACCGCCCAGGTCGCGGCCAAAGCGCCCGCAGCAACCGGCAGCGTGCGGCGGCTGCTCACCGTGTACAGGGCGGCCATCGGCGCCAGCACCGGCCTGGTCCCCACCCCACACGTCAGCAGCAGATCCTGCACACTCAGCACCACCCACGCCGCCACCGCAGCACGCAGCCGCCACACCAACACAGCCACCGCCGGAACGCTGGCCAACGCAATGACCACCGGATCGACCGGCTGCGTCACCCACGACGTGTACTTCGGATCCTCACTGACCCGCGAAAACAGCACGACGTCGGCCGCGACCACCACCACGGCCAGCAACCAGGCACGCACCAGCCCCCCAACCCGGCCGGCCACCCCACACCGCCGCCGGCCCGGTCAATCCCAGTGCAACCAGTGACAGATCCCGTCGGCGACCGTGGCCCCGTCCGCGATGGTTTCTTTGACCGGCACGGCGGCCAGCCGTTGCGGCACGCCAGAAGCGAGTGAAGGCGCCGGCGACGGTGCCGCAGCCGCCAGCGTCCCGAACGCATCGGGAGCGAAATCGATCATCGTGGCCACAACACTCTGGGACTTCTCCAGCGCGGCCACCACCTGGGACCGGGGAGGATGAGGATCGGGGATCGGGCGACCGAGCAGGGCCGCGAAGGACACGACGGCGACCGACTCGGCGGACACAGCGCCCTGCAGCCGGAAAACCTCCACGGCCCCCGGCAGCAGCCACTCGCGCACCGCTCCATCCGCTGCCACCAACGCCACACCGAACGCAACATCCTTCGTCAGCGTGTCGGGCCAGGGAGCCACCACGCCCACGGGCGGATCGTTGTAGGGACTGACGACCACCCCCACCACCCCGGGCACCACACCCCTGCCGGTATACAGCCGCACCACCACATCCCTGGCGTCCCCAGCACCGCTCATCACAGGCCCCCCACAACGATATTGACCCCGCGCCACCACGGAATTCCGGGAGTATCGAGCCGGCCAAGCAGCTTGTCGAGACCGGACGAACACCATCCGGACACACCCCCCAGCCCCCCCCACCCCCCGCCCCATGGACGCACAGCGGCGTCCGACTCGGACGCAGACATGGATGGCCCGACACCCGATCGGCGCCGGTCTGTGAGGGCCGTTCCCTGCACGCTCTTCTTCGTGATGCTGCCGCGTGGAGAGGAACCCGACGATCCCCTGCTCGCTGTGGTCTTCGGGTTGGTCACAGGGCCTGTCTTCAGCCTCACGGCCATCTCGCAGCGGCCGCGGCAGCGCAGGCTCACGCGTCTGGGGACAGGGCACGGATCGTGAGAGAACCAGGCAGCGGGCGGCAGCGCAGCCTCACGCCGGCCTCGCCTGGCTTTGCGTGTCGGTGTGCCGGGCGATGGCAGTCGCCCGGCGCTGGGCGAGTGCGGCGAGGAAGGCGAACACAGTGGCCTCGCCCACCGCCACCTGTCGCGGACTGTGCGGCGGCCCGGCTGCTGCGCGGGCTCGGGGTTCATTCCTCCACCAGCAGCCTCTCGCGCAGCTGGGCCAGGGTGCGGGCCAGCAGCCGTGAGACGTGCATCTGGGAGATGCCGACCTCCTGCGCGATCTGCGACTGGGTCATGCCGGCAAAGAAGCGCAGCAGCAGGATCCGCTTCTCGCGCGGCGGGAGGTCTACCAGCAGCGGCTTGAGCGACTCGCGGTACTCGACGCCCTCCAACGCTTCCTGTTCTGCCCCCAGCGTGTCCGCGACCGCCGCCGGCTCGTGGTCGCTGTCGGGGACGTCCAGGGACAGCGTCGCGTACGCGTTCGCCGACTCCAGGCCCTCCAGCACCTCCTCCTGCGAGATCCCCAGCTTCTGGGCCAGCTCGTGGACCGTCCGCGAGCGGCCGTGCTGCTATTCGAACCACCGCAGCCATCCCGCGCAGACCCGGGCCCTGCACCGCTACCTGCGCCGGCGCAACGCCAACGCCCGTCACCCCGATGTGCTCGCCGCCCAGCGCAGGGAACGCGCCCGCATCCGCAGCGAGAAGGGCATCCGCTGGGGCGCCCACCGCTCGATCGCCTGGATCAGGTGGTCACCCACGCCCCTGCCCCGAGCCGCGGGGTTGACCCACATCGAGATCAACACCACGTTCCCCGCTCCCTCGCCCGGCACTCCGCCGGCCATGCCTACCGGGAGGCCGCCGAGGAGTACGACGAGGTCGTGCGCGCCAGGAATCGACAGACGAGCACGCCAGCGTTCCTCTCGGTCGCCGGAACCCTGCCACTGGGCCAGTGTCGATCCGAACGCGTAGGGCGCCTCAGCAAGCGCGGCCAGTCGCAACTCCCGCCACAGGGGCCAGTCGTCCGAAGTCAAGGCGCGTAGGTCAAGCATGATCCAGACCCTGCCCGCCCGCCGGGCTGGTCAGCAAATTGATTACAGCCATGCAAACGAGATCGTTCCGCCCTGCGACCAGCCCAAACCGCGGAGCAGCGGTCACTCGCGCACCCGCAGACCACGAGACCTCGCTGAACCTATCCGCTCACGGCACCAGCAAAGCCAGAGGTGCCACAACCGAGACAGGCCACAGCTTCGGGGTGTACCGGCCCTGAGGGAACCGACGCTTGCGACAGAGTGAGAAGACCACGTCTGTCGGCGTCAGCAGCATGGGGCCACATCGCCTCCCGTGACAGCGACTTGACGACAGAGACAGCCGGCTTACGCCAACGGACCTCGCGCCGGGTACGACGGTGGCGAGGGCTGCCGTTTCGCCAGCCAGACAGCACACGGGTGTGCCTCAGCTCGGGAAGCTAAGGGCGTTTACGGGAGGTTGCCGAACCGACCTGTGGCGATGCCCTGTCGGTGCCTGATGCTCCGCCGGCCTGCTCCCCGCTGTTCCCCGTGGTTCCCCGTCCGATCTGGCACGGGCTTGGCACGGCCGCTTCCTCAAGCAGCTCGGCAAGCACCCGTAGGTCGTTGGCGACCATGACTCGAGCGAGGCGTCCGGCGATGGTCACGACCTCCGGCCAGGCAGATGCCCGGAGACACTCCGCATCGCTATCGCGGGGCGCTTCGGCCGCCGCGGCGTTGAGCGCGGAACCGAGCTCTCTCATCAGGACGACTTCTTCGTCACTTCGGAGGCTGACGCCGAGGTACCGCTCCGGCTCGTCGGCGTCGCAGAAGTCGTCGAAAAGTGTGCGGAAGACATGGTCCAGGTCTTCGAACGCCGACGGGTCGAGCCACACGTCCCGCTGCCATGGCGGATCGGCCAGGGCCAGCACAACGGGTACGACGTGGACTCGGTGGTTCGCCATGAGTCGGGCGGCTTCGCTCACGAGGCCGAGCGTAGCGACCGCAGCTGCAGGAGACGTTGGCGCTCTCGGAGCACCGCTTTCGGAGCGAGGTGGGGCGGTCCTGGGCTGCCCTCGGGCTCCTTGCCGTGGGCAGAGTCCTGCATCAAGTACCGTCGCGCACCTTGCTTCCCCGTGAGTCCCCGCGTGTTCTGGCACGCCGGTGGCACGGCCACTCTTCGTCCTGGAACGACCGACCTGTGTTACTCCGCTGATTTCCTCCGATGGGCACGCGGGGGAACGGACCCGTTGCCGCCCTGTTACCGCGGATCGATACCCCAGATCTTGATGGGCTCGTACGTTCCATCGTGGAAGTCGAAGACAGTCACTTCGGTGTCGGATATGTGACGGAAGTATCCTCCGTAGCCGGGTTGCGCAATATGTGGGGCTATCAGGTCCAACAGGCTCCGGAGGTAAAGCATGGAGTCGTCGATCCAGCCGTTGCGCGCGAAAAGCTCCCATTCGTACCGCTTCCCGGATCTTGTGAACTCTTGCACCTCACGACGCAGAGACACGACGTCTCCACCGGGCATCCGGCGGTTGGCGTAGTCATCGGGGACGAGCAGTGGGTACAGATATTCACCATCGTCATCGAGACCTTCGGGAACCTCTGCATCCATGCCCAAGTGCCGCCGCAGGGCGGCCACGACCCATTCGGGGGTGTCGTCGCGCAAGTAGCAGGAAAGCACGACCTCATAGCGCTCACTCATGGACGGCATTGTGCACGGCAGGACTGACACCGCCACGAGGTCGTGCTTCCACGTGCCCCTCGATGCGAACTACGGGCACGACGGTCACTGAGGTCGGATCAGCTGGTTGGCCGGTCGCACGCGACTGCCGTCGGTTGGCTCCGGGCGCGACGGTTGCCGTTGCTGTATCGCGCTGCTGTACGGCAGGAAGGTTCTGCTTGGATCAGTCCATGATTTCTGTTGGCGCACCGGACGAGACACGAGAGAAAGCAGAGCTCGCGGTCTGGTTCGGCGGGGCCTCCTTGGCGTGCTGGCTCTGCTGCCCGTTGTGGATACTGGTCAGCTTCGTCTCGCTCCCCCTGGCATTCGTCGGCCTTGTGCGGGCCGGTATCGAGTACCACGCATCAAAATCGGGGCGAGCTCATAGGACACGAGCCGTGGTGGGGGCCGGGTTGTCCCTCCTGGGGGCAGCAACAGCGATCACCTACATGCTCTTTCTGGCCCACCATCCTGATCTCCCCGTCCAGGAGTAGCAGGCGAATAGCCACCGCTTCAGGAGCGAGGTTGGGCGATCACAGGCGTGACCTGCGGATTCCTTGCCATGGGGCGCGTGGGGCGGTACGTACCCGGCGAACCCCGATTCCCCGTGCCTCTCCGTCCGTTCCGGCACGGGAGTGACACGACCCGGGTCCGTGCCCAAGACGTCACAGCAGCTTCTCGTCCGTAGCGTCGATCGCGGCCGCCGGCGGCGATCCACCTGCCATCGCGGCAGCGAGAGCAAGAAGAGCCTCGACCTGCGCCATGGCGATGAGTTGACTCTCGGAGTAACGACGTTTCGTTTGCCTGTCCGCTTGCTCAAGCAGCTCCTGAGCCCTTTGAGCATGCCCGGCGTAGTCGGCCACGGCCCCTCCCCCTGCGGTGCCCGCACAAGAAAGATCCCATCCTGCCCGACATCCACCTTGCGGCGGTACCCGACGCACCGCGTCGGTGCAGGGGGACAAGCGGTCGGGGCCTGTCGTCGTCGGCGAGCGCCTGCGTGTTCACCGTCTCTGAGTAGAGGGAGGCGGTCGTCACAGATGCAGTACCGACCCGGCCTCATCGACGGCCTCATCGCCAAGACCGGCCTCGACTTTCAACCGCCGTAGCCTCAGCCATTGACGATCTCTAGAAGGCGCCAGGGGGCAGCAGGTGCGGGGCGCGGGCGCCGAGGATGCCGAAGACCTCGTCCTTCGCCGGACCCCGCAGCTCCGCCATGAAGGCCACATCCACCCGGCCGGTCCTGGCCCAGATCTCGCCGAGGGACTCCGCGGCATGCTGGGCCAGCACGCTCGTGAAGTCCTCGGCGCGGATGATGCGGGCCAGGCTCGATTCGACGAACGGGCCGGAGAACTCCTCCAGGTACGACGCCGCGTCGTACTTCTCGTCCTCGCGCGCCGCGGGGTCGTCGAGGATTCCGACGAGCAGAACCGCCCGTTCCTCGGGCAAGATCTCCGCCCGGCTCTCCAGCGGGGTCTCATCCGCGGTGCGAAGCCGCCCTTTTCCGAACAGCCCCTCCAGCCAGGTCCTCATCTGCAACCCATCCTCGATCCCGTCCACCATGCGCCCCTGCCGATGCTGCCGCCGACCACGCCACCGAGGACACCGCCCACCACGCCGCTGACCACTGGACCGACCGACTCGCCCACAAAGCCGGCTCCCGCCCGGTCTCGGTGCCCCAGCCCGCGCCGGCGAGGCCGCCCGTCAGGCCGGCAACGTCCTGGATGGCCGTCGGAGTTGTCTTGGAGCGGCCGCCACATCCTAGACGTCGCAGGCAACGGTGGCAGCGATCAGCAGCCTCACTGCCGGGCCCTCCCAATTGATGGCTTCGTGGTGTGGGACACCTTGAACACGCACGTCAGCCGCGCCATGCAGGACCTGATCGCCACCCGGTTATGGCTGACCGTCCGCCAGCTGCCGCCGTACGCACCTGAACTCAAACCCCGTCGAGGGCCTGTGGTCGCACCTGAAGAGGTCGCCGGCCAACCTCAAACACAGCCTCGACCAGCTCACCGCGTTGGTGAAGACGCGGCTGAAACAGATGCAGTACCGGCCCGGCCTCATCAAGGGCCTCATGGCCAAGACCGGGCCCGACCTCCAACCGCCGCAACTCCAGCCATTTAAGGATCTCTAGCCGGCCGGCGGGCGCGCCCGCCGTCTTTTCCGCCCCACCAAGTAGCCGACCGCGGTCGCGCCCAGTAGCACCAGCCCCATGGAAACCCCACTGAAGAGCCAACCGACCGGAGCCCCTTTGGCTCTTTCCACACCCCAGAAGACCACCGACAGTACGCCCCAGCCCGTACACAGGCCTGCAAGGGCCCGTCCGAGCCCGCCGGGACGCGGGCGGTACGTGGGCAGACGGGCGGCGGGGACGTAGCCGACGCGCTCGTAGTGCAGTTGAATCAGGCGCTCCAACCGCAGGCACAGTGCGAACAACAGCATCAGCCCAGCACCCAACAAGACCGCCTGCAAGAAACGCGTCCCCTCGGTGAATGCCCCGAAGGTCATGCCGCCCAGCGCCGCGAGCGGCACCGCCACAACAGCCGCGGAGCGCAGCGGGCGGCCGGCGACGCGAACCGCGATGGGCGCCGGAGGCCGGTACCTCGCGCCGCCGAGAAACAGATCCGCTCTCAGGACCGCCGTCAGCAGCAACATCGCCGCCTTCCGCAGCACCTGCAGCATCCCCTTCACAGGCCCCTCGCACGTCGACGATGCCCAATACACACAATGGACCATCGACAGGGCGGCAAGGTTGCCGTCGCTGCGCGATGCAGCCGGCAGCGGCCTCCACCGCCGCCCAGATCGGGGGCCGGTCAGCGTCCGCACGCCAGTGGCTTTGTCGATGTCGACTGGGCTCTGTCACAGATCTTGGGGACCGGTCGCGGAGGGTGACCTCAGTGTTCGATTGCGAAGGTCCAGGTTCGGGTGAGACGGCGTACGCCTCGCCATGCAATGGACGGGCGTGACGCTCCGTCAGGTCCGTCGTCGTCCCCGCCGGAGGTGGCCGTGGCCGGGGACGGTGCCGGTCATGCAGGCCGACACGACGTTCTGGGACTCGCTGGTGTTCGACGGGATCGACGACGTGGACGTCGACGAAGTGACCGCCGCCTTCGGCACGGTCGACATCGCGGCGAGAAGCCGGGCGACCGGCGCGATGTGTCCTGACTGCGGCGGTTGGTCGAACCGAGTGCACGGCTCCTACCAGCGCAGATTCAAGGATCTGCCGCTCGCCGGGCAGAGCGTCGTGATCCGTCTGACAGTCCGGCGTTTCATCTGCGACGCGGCTGACTGCCCGCGCCGCACGTTCGCCGAACCGTTCGCAAGGCTGACCACCCCGTACGCACGCCTCACCTCGCGACTCGGCCACGCCCTGGAACACGTTGGCCTCGCCCTCGCCGGACGGGCCGGCGCCCGGCGGACCCCGCGAAGTTGAGCGTGCTGAATCCGTACTGGGGTGACCTGGGTGCCAGGTTCGCATGGAACAACGCGTCGTATTCGCAGGGCGGTGCCGAGTCCTTCGGCGCCGACGGGTCCGAGGACGTGCGCGCGTTGCTCAATGAGTTACAGGCGGACACCGCCGTCGAGCCAAAGCAGGTGCTCACTGCGCTCGCGCGGGGCGTCCCATCCGATGCCGTGGACCTGCTGTGGTTGGTAGCTGCAGGCCGGGCTGGAGCCCAGGAAGCGGACGTACTCGCTGGGATGGGTGTCGAAGCTGCGGCACTCGCCGAACGAGCTGCGGCGGGCGTTCTGCGGCTGCGGGAGGCCCTCGGCCGGGTGACTGCAGCCGCCCCCCGGGAGGCTCCTCTGCCCTGCGGCGGGTAGTACGGCTGCCTGTGCACAGGGCAGGTACCAGGTTCCTCGGTGACGTTCTGGCCTACTTCAGGCAGCGCGAGGAGCAAGGGGTGGCGGCACCGATCGCCGAGCGGGTCGCCGACGCGCTCGAGGAGGGTGCGCGGCTGCGCACGTCGACCGATCCGTGGCTTGTGGTCGTCGCTCACAGCATGGGCGGGAACATCGTCTACGACCTGTTGTCCCATCTCCGCCCGGAGTTGGAGTGCGACATGCTGGTGACGGTGGGCTCGCAAGTCGGGCTGATCGCCGAGCTGGGCCTGTTCCCTGCGGTACTCCCGCCCGAGGATCCCGTTCGGGACCGGGCCCCGGTACCGGAGGGGGTGAGTCGGTGGATCAATGTCTTCGATCCCAATGACGCCCTGTCTTTCGTTATCGGCCCGGTCTTTGCCCGTGGTGAGGACTTCCAGTATTCGACTGGGCGTGGCATGTGGGGTGCCCACTCCGCCTACTTCGGGCTGCCGAGCTTTTACCGACGACTCGCGGAGCGCCTTACCCCAGCCCTTGCCACGGGGGCACCATGGCTGAGCGGGAGCCGTTCTACCTGAGTGACGTGGCACCTGCTGTCCACGCGCTCGTCATAGGGGTGGGTGGTTACCCATATCTGCCTGGCGGGCCTCGCTTCCGGGTCGGCGACGGCGCGCTGTGGGAGGGAATGACGCAGCTGACCTCAGCTTGTCCTTTAACCTCTGAGGCTGTCGCGCTCGATGACGCTCTCGGGTCGTCTGGTCGTCTTCCCGACGTCATAGCGGGGTGCGGGGCGGCGATTCTTGGACCCAAGCGGCCTTCCAGGTCCGGGTGTTGATGGTTTCGGTGCACGGGCCGGACAGGCCAGAGACTGTCGCACGGCTCCTGTCCTGTGAAGGTCAAGAGTGCTTCTTGGGCGTGTGATTGATGAGCTTGTTGAGGTTGTGCACCGTGCCGAGGAGCTTGATCTCGGCGTCCACCGCCTGGCGGCCGCGGTAGTTGAGCTGCCGTCCGAAGCGTTGGAAGATCTGGGCGAATCCCGGCTCCACCAGGGCACTGCGTTGACGGTACTGGGGCCGTCCTGTCGGGGTGGCGAGGCGGGCCGCCATGTCCCGCTGGCCGGCAGGGGCCTGCTGACGTTTCGCGGGGAAGCCTGCCTGATCGGCATCGCTGGTGACCGAGACCAGTAGCGGGAGGTCGGCGAGTGCCTCGAAGGACGCGGCGGAAGCGTACTCACTGTCGGCGAGCCAGAGTTGGACGTCGCCGGGGAGCCGTGCGGCCTGATGATTGTGCTGGGTCTTCTTCACCATCGGAACGAGGGCCGTCCTGTCCGAGGGATTGTCGTGCGCTTCGATGGCCAGCAGGAATTGACGGCGGGCGCACACGATCTGACCGGCCGGCACTCCGCCCAGCGTGGTCAGCGCGTGGCCATGCCCTTCGAAGAACGCCTGCTGACCGCAGTAGCGTGAGATGCGGTGCACGGCCTTGCCGGTGGCTTCGTTCGTCTCTAGGGACAGCGTTTGTCGGCGGGTTCCGGAGTCACTTGGTGCGCGACGGGCCAGCCAATGTCGATCAGAAATGACGGCGCTTCAGGTGGGCCGAGGGCGTCGGGCCCTGCTCTATCGTCTGTGAGCCGGGGCCGTGCGTGCCACGATGAGGGCATGAGCGATAAACGCCGGAGCCTACTCGCAGAGAAGACGCCCTTCCCCGACGATCTCGACGAAAGACTGCGTGCCCAACTCACCTTTCTCGTAGAGGTGGACCAGCTCAAGACCATCCTCCGTCAGTCACCCCTCGTCGCAGCAGACCGCCGCGAGAACGACGCAGAGCACTCATGGCACTTGGCGATGATGGTCGTGATCCTCGCCGAACACTCCGACCGGCCCATCGACGTGGGGCACACCATTCAGCTCGTCCTGCTGCACGATCTCGTGGAGATCTACGCTGGCGACACTCCTCTCTACGACCAGGCCGCGGGTATCGACCAACAGGAGCGGGAGGTCGTCGCGGCCGACGAACTCTTCAACCTGCTTCCCGCGGATCAAGCTCAGCGCATGCGGGCTCTTTGGGATGAATTCGAGGAGCGCCGCACCTCCGAAGCCAGGTTTGCCAAGGCTATGGACCGGCTGCAGCCCCTTCTTCTCAACTGGATGGCACGCGGTGGCACGTGGCGTACGCCAGGCATCACCGCCGACGATGTCCGAGCCCGCAAGGCAGTGATCGGGGACGCCTCCTCCTCGCTGTGGAAGGCCGGCCGATGTCTCATCGACGAGGGTGAGACGCGCGGCTGGTCGAGGAGCGCCGCACCTCAGTAATGCGAGATGGTCAGCTGCCCGTCGGGGCGGCTGACCGTCGATGCAGGTTAGCGGTAGATATCAGCCCGTCTTGGCAGGTTCCTCTGCTCGGGCTCGGGTGCTGGCGAGGCGGTAGGAGTCGGTGCCGGTCTCGATGATGGTGCCGTTGAAGGTAAGCCGGTCGACGATGGCCGCGCAGAGGCGAGGGTCGGTGAAGGTCTTCGTCCAGCCGCCGAACGACTCGTTGGAAGCGATGGCGACGCTGTTCTTTTCCTGGCGTTCGGTCAGGACCTGGAAGAGGAGTTCGGCGCCGTGGCGGTCGAGTTCCATGTAGCCGAGTTCGTCGATGCAGAGCAGGTCGACGCGGCCGTAGCGGGCGATCGTCTTGTTCAGCTGCTTCTCGTCCGCGGCCTCGACCAGCTCATTGACCAGCTTCGTGGCCAACGTGTAGCGGACGCGGTAGCCCTTCATCGCGGCCTCGGTGCCCAGCGCGATGAGCAGGTGAGACTTGCCCGTGCCGGAGTCGCCGATCAGGCAGAGCGGCTGGCTCTTCTTGATCCATTCGCAGCTGGCGAGGGTGTGGATGGTGGCCGGGTCGATGTTCGGGTTGGCGTCGAAGTCGAAGGATCGCAGGGACTTCTCCCGCGGGAAGCCAGCAGCCTTAATCCGCCTCTCCGACCTGCGGCGGGCCCGGTCGTCGCACTCGGCCATCAGCAGTTCGGCGAGGAAGCCGCGGTAGGTCATCTGGTCCTTCATCGCCCGGTCGGCGATGTCGGAGAACTCGTTGCGGATCGACGGCAGCCGCAGCAAGCGGCAGGCGGAGTCGATCGCGGCGTCGGCGGCCTGCTCGGTCAACCCTCGCTGGCGGGGCATGGTCACTGCGCTTCTCCCTCATGGTGGCCGCTGCCGCTGGTGCGGCGGCGTCGGAGCAACTGGTCGTAGTGAGACACCGAAGGCAGCGGCCTGGTGTCCGGCGGAAGATGCGCCAGGCGCCACTCGTGCAGGGACTTCACCGTCGCCGGCGGCTGGCCAAGGGTCCGGACATTCGGCGCGGGCTCGGTCTCGGCCTGGGCTGCCTTGCGGGCCTCCAGCGCGACCGCATCCGCGGTCATGGCCCCGGCCCGCAGAGCGGCGGCCAGGCCGGCGACGACGTGCTCGTGCGGCATGTGGCGTCCGAGCAGCAGCACCTCAATGAGCGCGCGGGTGCCATCCCGCTCGCCGTGGATCTTCATGGCCTGAGTCCACCAGGCGTCGTGTACCGGGGTGAACTTGCCTGCCGAACGGGCCTGTTCGAGAGCGGTCGATCCGGGGAAGGCACCGGGCTTACGGACCAGGACCTCCAGGTAGTGGTCCAGGTCCAGGCGGACGGCGCCTTTGGCGATCAGCCGTTCATGCCGGGCCATTCCACGTTCTGGTCGTAAACCACAAGGTGAGAGGCGTGAAGGATGACCCTCACCCGCTTGCCGATCAGCCGGATGGGGACCGAGTAGCGGTTCGTGCGGACCGGGATCTGGCCGTAGCGGTCGACCCGCGGGGTGAACAGCCGCCCGGTCTCGAACGGCTCCTCCGGCAACGGCAACAGCAGCGGCCGTTCGAGCGCGAAGTCCTCGGCGATGGTCCGGGATCTGGAGCCGATCCGGCGGGCGTCGTCCTGCCGGTCCCACTGCTCGACCATCTCGTTCAGCTCGGCGAGCGAGGAGACCTCGGGGACCGGGACGAAGTGGTTGCGGCGGAAGTAGCCGATCTGTCCCTCGACGCCGCCCACGGTCTTGGAGCGTTTGCCGTTGCGGGAGTTGCCGCCGTTCTTGCCGGCCGGGTCGTGCTTGTCATAGCCGAGATGGTCCGTGATCTCGCCTTCCAGGGCGGACTCCAGCAACCGCTTGGTCAACTGCTGCAGCAGACCGCCTTCACCGGTCAGCTGCAGCCCCTCCGCCTGGGCCCGGTGCACCAGCTCGTCGATCAACTGGTCGTCCACGGCCTTCGCCGACACCGCACTTGCGGACTCGGCACCCTCGGACTCGGACACGTTCTCACTGGTCATCGATGCATCTTCCATGATCGGGAGTTACACCGAACGTCTTACAGTCCCCCGAAGATCGATTTTCCGATCAGACCTTCTTGGCCGCAGCTTGTCCGTGTCGTCGTCACTGGGTCTCTTGTGTCAACGCAGGACCTCCACCTCGGGGTACCAGCCGCTGGGGTTGTCGAAGAGGGTGGTGGGCCGGTTCTTCAGATGGAGATCGAAGAAGGCCGCAATGGCAGAGCGTTGGGCCGCCAGGGATCGGTGGGGGTTGATGGTGCCGATGAGCTCGGAGGCTGCGGGGATCTTCATATGGGGAGTGAGCTGCGGAAATATGACCTGCAGGTCAGTGTACGAGCCGTGTTGGGCCTTCCGCAGGTGTAGTGCGTGCTTCCAGCCGGTCGAAGCAGTCCAGAAGGACTTCCAGCTCGCATTGTTGTCAAAGGAGTTCACGTCGGACGCCATCAGCAGGAACGGTTTGGTGACGCCGGTGCGGATGACCGGGCCGAAGAACTCGCCGTCGAGGTTTGCCGCCGCACTGATGCGCGGGTCGTCGTGGGCGAGCTGGGCGGCCACGGAACCGCCCAGGGACTGGCCGAGCGCGCCGGTGCGGGAAAGGTCCATCGCTGCGGGCAATCCGGCCGGGAGGGTCTTTCTCTCGGCGTCGGGGTTGCGCCCGTGCGCCAGAGCGTCGATCTGCCGGAGGACGAACTTCATGTCCGCGACGCGTGCGCGGGAGTGCTTCTCCAGGAGGGCCGCGATGACCTTCGGGGTGAGCTTCTTGGGCAGAGGGGCGGCTCGTTCGACCCGGCCGCTGGGGAATTCGACCTGGTCCACCTCGTAGGTGGGGTCGACGGTGACCACGATGTAGCCCTGGCTGGCCAGTTCCTCGACCAGGGTGGTGCCGAGCGCGCGGTCGCCGCCGTCCCCGGAGGAGAACAGCACCACCGGCAGTTTCCCGGCCGGCCGGGCGACCGGCGCGCCGGTCCGCGCGTGCGTCTGGATTCCCTGCCAGTCCACCGCTCCGGTTTTGATGGTCAACCCGGGTGCGGAGTGCTTGTCCCAGTCGGCCGCGGCCGCAGGGGTCAGCCACGGGGCGATCGGAAACTTCCCTCCCCGCTCCGCCGGGTACCACACGCTGACCATCAACTCTCGGAAGGGTTTCGACGGAACGAGGGGGTCGTGTCGCGTCCGGTCGACCAGGTGCAGGTCGATGGTGCCGATCGGCCAGTGCCCGGTGGGTGCGGGCAGGGACACCACGCGGCTCGTCGACGACGGGCTGGGGGTTGCGGTCGGCTTCGCGGCGGATCCCGTGGGGGGGCTGGTAGCCGAACAGGCGGTGCCCACCGAGGCGAGGACGGCGGCGGCTGCCGCGCACCTGAGGAATTCCCTCCGGGCGGGCCGTGAACGGGGGGCGGTCGGATCGGTCGGCATGGATCGGCTCCTCAAGTCGTCGTCCGGATGCGGCTGAAGAAGCCTTCCTGCTGCGGCGCGGCCCGGGATACGTGCCGGAGGACGATCTCGGCGTGCATTGGCGGAACGACATCCCGCGATCTTCCTCCGTGAGGAGGACTCAGCCGTCGCACCACGGTCGTACGGGGCTGCGGGCCAGTCACCCGCCCACCTGGGCGTATGTGCTGGGTGGGCGGAGCTGCATACAACCTCAGGAGGAGGGCGCTCCTTCTTGTGGTGTAGGGCCCGCGGTGAGGTTCATACGGCGGTCTCACTTTCCCGCCGGGGCCGAAACATAGCTTCGGGCAGCGTTACACCACCGTGTGTCAGGAGAACGACGATGATCGAAGCCAAGTCCTTGACCAAGCGCTACGGGGAGAAGACCGCCGTGGCCAGTCTCAGCTTCACCGTCCGGCCCGGAGTGGTCACCGGTTTCCTCGGTCCGAACGGGGCTGGGAAGTCCACCACGATGCGGATGATTCTCGGGCTCGATGCGCCTACCTCCGGGCAGGTCACCGTGGGTGGGAAGCGGTATGTGGACCATCGCGCACCGTTGCACCAGGTCGGGGCGATGCTGGAGGCCCGTTCCGTACACACCGGCCGATCGGCTTTCCACCACCTGCTGGCACTGGCGGCGACCACGGGCATCCCGCGCCGCCGGGTCGAGGAGGTCATCGGCCTCGTCGGCCTGCGGGATGTGGCCGGGAAGCGGGTCGGCGGATTCTCCCTCGGCATGTGTCAACGGCTCGGCATCGCAGGCGCGTTGCTCGGCGATCCGCACACGATCATCCTCGATGAGCCGGTCAACGGCCTCGATCCCGAGGGTATCCGCTGGATACGCAACCTCCTGAAATCGCTGGCCGCCGAGGGGCGCACCGTCCTTGTCTCCTCACATCTGATGAGCGAGATGGCGCTGACCGCGCAACACCTCATCGTGATCGGGCGGGGCCGGCTCATCGCCGACACCTCGGTCGAGGAGTTCACCGGGCGGGCCTCCCGGAAGACGGTGTCGGTGCGGACCGACGAGGCGTGGCGTCTCGGGCCGCTGCTGGCCGGTCCGGGCGTGAGTGTCACACCCGGCGCGGAGGGCGGGCTCGAGGTCACCGGCCTGAGCTGTGAGGGGATCGGCCGCATCGCGGCCGAGCACCGCATCGCCCTGAGCGAGCTGACGTCGCACCACGCCTCGTTGGAGGAGGCATTCATGGAGCTGACCGACGACGCCGTGGAGTACCGAACCACCAGGAGCAAGGCATGAACGTGGAAACCACCCCTCGTCCCCAGGTCGCACCCGGCCGGATCACCCAGGGCCGTGTCCTGCACTCCGAGTGGATCAAGATGCGCAGCGTCCGCTCGACCCGCCTCACCCTGGCCTTCGCGGTGGCGGCGCTGGTCGGCCTCGGCCCGCTGATCGCGTTGTTCGTCCCCGCGCAGGGCCTGGATCCGGTGGCGATCAGCACGACCGGCTACCTGTTCGCACAGCTCGCGGTCGGTGCCCTGGGCGTCCTGGTGGTGAGCGGGGAGTACAGCACCGGCATGATCCGCGCCTCGCTCACGGCGGTGCCACGGCGCCTGCCGGTCCTGTGGGCCAAGACCGCGGTGTACGCGGTGGTGACCTGGGTGTCGATGACCGCGGCGGCCGTGGCCGCTTTCCTGCTCAGCCAGGCGATCCTGGCGTCCCGGGGTCTGGCGACGGCGTCGTTGGGCGACCCCGGGGTGGGACGGACGGTACTGGGCAGCGCCGCGTACCTCACCGTCCTGGCGGTGCTGAGCGTGGCGATCGGGGCGCTGACCCGTGCGACGGCGGGCGGCGTCGCCGCCATCCTGGGGATCCTGCTGGTGCTGCCGGTACTCACCCGGGTCATGCCCTCAACCACGGCGGACACGGTGGCCCGCTACCTGCCGGGCAACGCCGGCCAAGCGATCTTCACGCTCCACCAATCGTCCGCTATGTTGTCGCCATGGGCAGGACTGGCGGTCTTGTCCCTGTATGCCGGAGTGGCCCTGGCGGGTGCCGCGGTGATGCTGCGACGACGGGACGTTTGATGGGCGCGGCGCCACCGACCGCAGACGAGCGGGATGCCGGCGGGGACCGGCTCGCCCCCGTGTGCTCGGCGGCGCGGGAGCTGTGGCGGTTGGCGTCCCGGCTGCCGCCCGCGATCCGGGACGGGCTTCTGGCGGCAGTCCTGTTCATGGCAGTTCTGGGGCCGAGCCGCCAGGAAGGCCCCCGGGGGCTGCTCATCCAGGCGGCCCTGTTGCTGCCGCTGGTGTGGCGCCGGCGGACACCCTTCACGGTCTTCTGCGTCATCACCGCCGTGGCGTTCGCGCAGTGGCTGGTCGGCGTCCAGTTGCCTGCCGACGTCGCGCTGCTCGTCGCCCTCTACACGGTCGCCGCGCACGCGGACTGGCGTCGTCTGCTGCCGGCCGGCGTCGTCATGGCGGTGGCCGTCCTGATGGCGGCGGCTCGCTGGGCGCCTCCTGGCCGGTTCCTCGCCTCGGCGGCTGCCATGAGCGCCATGGCCGTCGCCGCCGCCATCCTAGGTAACAACATGCGCACCAAGCGTGCGTACGTGGCGTCCCTGAAAGAACGGGCGGTGAATCTGCAGCATGCGAACGCTCAGGAGGCGCGGCTGGCAGCGGCGGAGGAGCGGGCCCGTATCGCCCGCGAGATGCACGACATCGTCACCCACAATCTGTCCGTCATCGTCGCGCTCGCCGACGCCGCGGTCTACACGCGGCGCGGTGGGCCGGACGAGACGGTCATGAGCCGGATCTCGGAGACCGGTCGGCAGGCCCTGACCGACATGCGGCGCTCCCTCGGTGTCCTCCAGGCCGACGAGCCCGATGCACAACGCCACCCCGTCCCCGGTATCGCCCAGTTGGAAGCCCTCGCCCAGCACATGCGCACCGCCGCGCTGCCTACCCGTCTGACCCTGGAGGGCGACCCCACCGGGGTGTCCACCGCCGCCCAGCTGACCGTCTACCGCCTGGTGCAAGAAGCCTTGACCAACACTCTCAAGCATTCACCCCGTGGCACCCGAGCCGAGGTCCGCGTGGTCTGCGCCGCACGGACTGTCACCGTCGACGTCACCGACGACGGCATCACCACGCAGCCTCCGGTCTCCCCGTCTGGTCACGGAATCGCCGGCATGCGTGCCCGCGCGACCGCGTACGGTGGCAGCCTTACTGCCGGTCCACTGCCCAGCGGGGGCTGGCGGGTCTTCGCCCGCCTCGACCTCGACCCGGCCGAGGACGGTGCGGCATGACGATCCGCGTCCTGCTCGCCGATGACGAGTCACTGCTGCGGCTGGCGTTCCGCATGGTCCTCGACGCCGAGCCCGACATGGACCCGGTCGGCGAGGCGGCGGACGGCTCCCAAGCCCTCCAACTGGCCCGCCAGCTGCGCCCCGACGTCGTCCTGATGGACATCCGCATGCCCGGCACCGATGGCATCGCGACGACCCGCCGGATCGCCCAGGAACTCCCGCACACGCGGGTGCTCATCCTGACCACCTTCGACCTCGACGAGTACGCCTTCGCCACACTTCGCGCCGGAGCATCCGGCTTCCTGTTGAAGAACTCCCGCCCCGAGGACCTGCTCGCCGGGATCCGCAGCGTGGCCGCAGGCGACGCCGTTGTCGCCCCGCGCATCACCCGCCGCCTACTGCAGACCTTCGCTCACCAACTCCCGCACAGCGCAAGCCCGGACGATGACGAGCGCGTGGGCCGCCTGACCGCACGCGAGCGCGAAGTACTCGTCCACGTTGCGCAGGGCCGGTCCAACGCCGAGATCGCCGGGGCTTTGCATCTGGCCGAGACCACCGTCAAGACGCACCTGAGCCGCATCTTGATGAAGCTGGAACTGCGCGACCGCGCCCAGGCCATCGTCTTCGCCTACGAAACCCGCCTCATCCAACCCCCGTAAGACACCGCCCGGACCAACTGCCGAGGGAACGGGCATCAACATGCGAATCGCTCCTGAACAGGCATTTCGCGGAGATCCATACGCCGTGCGCGGGGCCCGACCGGAAAGCGGTGGCTTTGTACGTGGGACTCGACACCGGATGCCGATAACGGCCGACACCACCCCGGTTGCGGCAGAACCTGTGTCGACGAGTTCCGGCACCACTCGCTCGCAGTGGCACGGCGCGGTGCGAATGCTCGATGGCCTGCAGAAACGGTGGCCTCCGACTGGTGCACGACGGCCCGGGTGGTGCTGGACCTCGTCGACATTCCGACCCGGTCATTGGCCCATACGGTGTCGGAACTCGCCTACAAGTGGTGTTGCTCATCTCGTACAGAGCCAAAGCGGGGCCAGCCCCGGGCGTCACCGGGCCTGCGGCCCGACCCGAGCCTCGCAGGGGGCTCCTCCGGACCTTGCCCTGCAATGGCAAGAGGCGTGGCCAGAACACCGGGCCTGACCAGGCATGACCACGCGAGCGAGGGGGCCGTCTTGAACCGCATAACGCGAATGCAGTCCCGAAGACCGTAGTGAGCCCCGGGACTCGGGCTCGGCGTCGGCTGCGGGCGCCTCACTCCGTCCGCTCCCTGCAGCGGTACGTACGCTCCGGCGTCGACGCGGTCGCCGAGCGCGAACCCGCCGCCTGCCGCCGTCGCTGCACATGCGGAACCTACCGGGAGGGTTACTTGCTTCCTGGTGTCCGAGTTGTGACTACAGGGCCTCGTCGGCAGATCCGGCGATCAGGACCCTGCTGATCATTTGCGCGGCCGATCAATTCATTGACAGCACGGATTTCCTCGGGAACTGCGAGATGACCCGCATCGTGACTCGAGCCCTGATCAACCGCAACTCGATGCACTTCTCCCGGAACTGGCCGTCCCTGTGTTTGCGCTCCCACGCGCGCGAGGGCGGCCCACCGTTCCCACCTCTCGCAACAGAACGTGCCCAACGTCCCTCACCCTCTAAGTGGGTGGTTTGTAGGTATTTAGTGGACGTCGGGCGACGCTTGGGCCTCGCGGACCTTCATCGGCGACCACTCGCACCACGCTGCACGAGACAGCGCTACGCGATACTCGTCCTGTGGACTGGTTCGAGCAGGCCCGGGCGGCGGAACAGCTCCGGGATTGGGACGCGGCCATCACGTTGGTGAGCGCCCACGCCGAGTGCTACTCCTCCGATCACTACATGCACGGCAACCATCTGTGGCACATGGAATTGCTCGCCCGCGCGGAGCGGTTCACGGAGCTCACGGAGCTCGCTCTCACGGATGTCCATGCACGTCGGAGACTCAACAGATCGCTCCGCGATCAGGGGATGGAGGCGGCTCTGCGCAGCCGCGCCAAAGATCGTGACCGTGACGCTCTGTACGTCCTTGTTCGGTTGCTGTGCGAGGCAAATCGGGTCCAGGAGGCTCATCAAGTGGTCCAGGACTTCGGCCCGGAAGATCAGTACGCACACCGGATCGTGGCCCGCTTTCGAACGCCGCGAAGCGGTGCGCAGTAACGCTCGACACTTGCCTTGTCCGACCTATCAGGAGGCGGTTCGTGGAGTGTGTCGTTCACGAGTGAGACAGCGTCAGGACCATTGATCGCGGTGCTCGGTTACCGCTTCATGGTGAAGCTGCCGACGTCGACCTCGGTGAGGATGTCGAGCTTGACTAGGCGTTTCAGCTTGGCGCGGGTGCCTTCGATGTTCTTCGGGAGTGGTTCGAGGTCGAGAGCTGCGCAGACATCACGGGCCCGCAAGGGTCCAGTCGCCTCGTTGAAGACAACGAGGATGCGTGGGTAGTCCGGGTGCTCGGGCAGCTCCGGCGGCGATGCGGGGAGCCGGCCGGCAAGGCCAGTGACGGTCTTGCGGGTGATTGCGAGGTGCTCGAGGTGTGTCCCGGCCTCCCGCAACCGGGTCTGCAGGTCTTCGATCTGCGCGCGGAGATCATCGGTCAGGGCCCGGGCGGCGTCTTGCTGGAGGTCCAGGGCGTCGAGCAGGGGCTGGATGTTCACGCTGCCACCGCCTGCGCCGCGCGCCGGTGGGGGCATTCGCGCCGGTGAGGCGTCGGGTCATGACGTGGGTCATTGCCCAGTAGACGCGGGAGGCGGAGGAGGAGGGACGGTGCTCGTAGTCACGGACCAGGCGCCGGTGCAGTATCAGGATCCCGTAGGTCTGCTCGACCCTCCACCGCTTCGGCTGCGGCACGAAACCCTTGTCCTGCGGGTTGCGCCCGACGATCTCGACGTCAATCCCCGGGCCGGCGCCGTGCATGACGACTTGGTTCTTGAAGCCCTGGTCGACCAGGGCTTTGCGGACGGTTCCGCCGGTGTGCTCGGCGACCTGGTCCAGCAGGATGCTGCCCGCGGCGTTGTCATGGGTGTTCGCGGCGAGGACGACGACTGCGATGACTAGGCCGAGGACGTCCACGGCCAGTCCGCGTTTGCGGCCCGGCACCCGCTTGGCAGGATCGTGACCGGTCGTTGAGGCGGGGACCCCGGCGGCCGCGTGGACACTCTGGGTGTCCAGGACCACCAGGGTCGGGTCCTCTAATCGTCGGGCGCGTTCGCGGACCTGGCAGCGCAGGAGCTCGTGGATGACCTGGTCGGTCCCGTCGTCTCGCCAGGCGGCGAAGTAGTAGTAGGTTGCGCTCCTCTGCGGCAGGTCGTGCGGGAGGTAGGCCCACTGGCAGCCGGTCCGACCCTGGTAGAGGATCGCGTTCACGATCTCCCGCATGTCGTAGGCGCCCTGGTGGCCGCTGACTGAGCGGTGCCGGTCCTTCCACGCGGTGATCACCGGCTCGATCAACGACCACTGCTCGTCCGATAAGTCACTCGGATACGCTTGCGTTCACTCACCCGGTCACATCACCAGATCAACAACCGCGGACCGGCGGATTCCGCCTCGCCGCCACACCATCAGGCGACAGCAGATCCACGCAAATATTCACGAACCACCCACTGAGGCCGCCCAAGCGCCGCACCTGGGGCCGCCGGGGCCACACCCCAATCGTGCGGGTCACCGCCCAGGGCACCAAACGCGTCTCGATGGCGGCGCTGATCCGCACCAACGCAGGCCACCAGCCACGGCTGATCTACCGCATCCGCCTTGACCGTGGTCCCGCCAAGGGCCGTCGCAAGTGCTTTACCGAGGGCGACTACGCCCGCCTGCTGGATGCCGCGCACCAGCAGCTCGGCGGCCCCATCGTGCTGGTCTGGGACTGTGAGAATGACAGTGTCCCGTTCGGATCACGGCCTGGCTCGGTCTGGGACTGACCTTGGTGTCCAGAGCATTGATCTGTCGGCCGTGGTGCGAGCGGGACGTGACCCAAACGCGGCCACAGATCCTGTCCCAGGCCCGAGGTGGACCAGGCAATCGAATCGCATCTGCGCCACTGACCGCGTCGATCTCGGCACGGCGCACTGGAGCCCCTCGAGGTTCAGAGAGGGGCTCATTCGGGAGGCCCTGTGGCCTCATGGAGTGTGCCCGCGTCGCGAGGTGGCCAGCGGGCATGCTCGAGGCCTGTCAACTGCTGTTCCGGGCGGGCGAGGACGGGGCTGTGGAGGACCTGCCCGGCTCGGGCCCCGCGGCGCCTCCGACTGGGTTTCGCCAGGCCTGGATCAGTTGGCCCAGGCGGCGGGCCGGTGTCTCGCTGGGAATGAACAGGACGACCACTACCAGGGCAAAAGCGCTGGCTGTGAGCCCCGCGACCGCCCAGACGGACGGGCCTCCGCGCGCCATGGCCAGCACGAAAGCGGCCGCCGCCCCCAGCACGCCGCCGATGCGGGCCGCCACGCTCACCATCGCCGCTCCTGGCTGGCCGGGCGGCGCAGTGTCAGGGACAGCCGGGGTGTGCCGAGCAGGACTCGCAGGGTGAAACGGGTGCGGGTGCGGCGCGTGGGAAGGGTGGCCAATTCGGCGTGCCATTCCTCCCGCCACCGTGCTCGTTGCGGGGTGGGGAGCAGCAGGGTGAGCAGGGCCAGCAGGCGTGTGGTGACGGCGAACGCGGAGGATGTGGGCTGGAGGACGGCCGCGGAGAGGTCGTGCAGCTCACGGCTCACGTCGGTCAGACCTGCTGCCCGGGCCAGGGGTGCGAGGACGTCGAGGGTTTCCCGGGCTTTGCGGTGCTGCGTGGCCGGGGCCAGGAACGTGATGGTGCGCATGTTGTGGAGCCGGTCGGCGAGACAGATGGCCAGCACGGCCTGCTCCCGCGTCGGCGGGACAGACGGCCTCGCGGCCTCGACGGTGAGACCGCTCGGCGGGATCGCACCGACCGTGGCGGTGTGTACGTCCGACACCAACTGAGCGATGTCCTGGCCGAAGTGCTCGACCACGCGGCTGGGCGGACAGGGCGTATCGGCGATGTCGTGCAGCAGGGCTGCGCACACCACGGCCGGCGGCATGCCGACGTCCGCGACGATGGCGGCGACGGCGAGGCAGTGGGTGACGTACGGGGCTCCGCTGCGGCGGGTCTGCCCCTCGTGCCAGCGGGCTGCCTCGTCGTGGGCGTGCTCGATGAGCGAGACGTCAGCCTCGGGGTGGTACGCCCGCACGACGGCCACGACGCCGTCCAGGGACGGGGTGTTGCCGTGGCGCTTGCCCGGGCCGGGCGCTAACCGCCACCGGGCCTTCATGACACTCCCCCGTCAGCGATCGGGCGGGCGGACACCCATCCCGGGAGGGGCTTCTTGCGGGCGCGGTAGGCGTGTGCGAGTGCGTCGCGGGCCTGTTCGGCGCCGTCCTCGGTGATGCGGTAGAAGCGGCGGCGCGGACGGCCAGCTTCCTCATGCACGGCGGGGTCCTCCCAGCTGCTGTCCAGCCAGCCGATCTGTTCCAGGCGGGCGAGGATCGGATAGATCGTGCCCGACGGCAGTCCCGCCAGCTCGCACAGCTCGAGGCCGTAACGCTGTTTGGCGGGATTCTCCAGCAAAGCCCGCAGCACCAGTTGGGTCTGCAGGGTCATACGCGGACTACCCATACTCGTACTCTACATAGCCTATATATAAGCTGCCTAGAGTACGTGACGCTGCGCGAGAGCAACGCATGCCGCATGCATGTACATGCGGACGGCGGGCGTCCTCTACACGCCGCGCCTCGTCCGCGCTATGACTACCCATAAGCGGCCCAACAGCCTTGAAAGTGGCCGTACTTCGAATATCTGTGCAGGGTGCCACGAACGGTTCTCCCCCACCCGGCCGCCACCCGGCGCAGTCGCCGACGGCCTGCACCCGGGGGTGGTTGCGATGGAGTCCGCGGTAGACCTCTCCATCCACCAAGGACGGCTCATGCAGACCGTCACCGTGCTGCACGATGCCGAGCATCCCGGCATCGAGGACATCACCTGGGACCAGCTGGTGCAGTGGCTCGACAACATCGGCAAAGCACTGGCCGACGAGGTCGGCAGCAAGTGGAGCAGCAGCGTCGGTGACACCACCAAGTTCCTCCGCGATCTGACGGCCGACTCAAACGTACAGAAGGCTGTCAGGGCGGCCCTGCTGCACCGCACCGGCCGGGGGCAGCCCTCTCACCTCCCTGCACCCGTCGCCCAGTTGACACGCCGCCCAGCCCCGGTCAGGCCGCGCACACCTGGGCGCAGTCAGAAGCCCTTGAGCCAGCCAGAGGGCCACCCGCCGGGGCCCCTATCCCCTTTCCAGGCGGAAGCCTCAACGTGTGCAGGCAGCCCCGGGGGAAGGAAAGCCGTCATGGCCAAGCGTCTGGTCGCGTCTGCTGCGACGGCACCTGGAACATCGACCAGCCCAGCAAGACCAACGTCACCAAACTCGCTCTCTCCATAGACCGTTGGCACGCCGGCATGGAGCAACGGGTGTAAAGCCGACCCACGCTGTGATCCGCGGAAGGAGTCGCAGTCCGCGTGCCGAGCGAGTCAACCGGCCCCAATCCGAACGTCCCGTGAGGAACCGTCATGGCCACCGTTCCAGAACCCCCGATCCGCAACGCCAGCCTGGCGGCAGCCGCCGTGTACTCGCACAGCGGCGAGTTCGCACCGACGTATACCGACCTGCGGCTGCCCGGTCGCGGCATTGACTTCGCCGTCGACCGCTCGTACCGGTCATCCCTCGCCAATGTCATCGGCCTGTTCGGCCGCGGCTGGACGAGCAGTCTCGACCGGCGGATCCAGGCCGCCGGCGACGACCTCCTGCACCACGATGCGACCGGGCGCACGCAGATGTTCGCCTTAGGCCCGGGCCGCGGCTGGGCCTCGCCGCCGGGCTGTTACGCCGAGCTGCGGCACGGCCGAGGCGGTCCGGAGCTGCGGGAACGCTACGGCCGGGATGTGCAGTTCAGCCCGGTCGCCGACGGCGGCCGGCTGCGCACGCTCGCGGATAGCAACGGCAACGAGCTGCGGTTCGAGCGTGCGCCCGACACCATCCTCGTCACGGACACTTTGGGACGACCGGTCCAGGTGACGCTGACCGACGGGCTTGTCACTGAGGTGGCCGACCACACCGGGCGGCGGTGGGCTTACGCCTACGACAGCGATGCCCTTCTCGTCGAGGTCGTCCGGCCAGCCACGACGGACGTGCCGGGCGGCAGCGCCGTGCACTACGGCTACGACGCCGCACTCCGGCTGGTCACGATCACCGACGCCCTCGGCCGGACCTACCTGGAAAACCGCTACAACGGCGATGGCCGGGTGGTCGAGCAGCGGTACGGCGCAGGCACCGCCGTCTTGACCTACGCGGACACAGGCTCCGGCATCCGCACCACCTGCGTCAGCGCGACCGGCGGCGTTGTCGTGCTCCTCCACGACGGGCACGGCCGCCTCGTCAGTCGCACTGTCGAAGTGCGGCGGGACGCGTTTTCGGCCGAGGACCTGCCGCCCAGCGCGGGCGCGGCTGTCCCGCTTGTCACAACGTTTGCCTTCAATCGACACTCCGAAGTGGTCGCGCGCACCGATCCGGCTGGCGGCTCAACCACATGGACCTTCACCGAAAACGATCCCGATCCGCGTAACCGCGGCAACCTCGTGCGGGTCGTCCGGACGCCGCAGCCCGGAGTGCCCGCTGACCAGGACTCGCTGGTCACAAACGTCGAGGTGGAGCGGCGATTCCAGCGCATCGCCGCGATCACCGACCCGCGTGGGCGGACCACCCGGCACACATACGACCGGCGTGGCAATCGGACGGCGACCGCATACCCGGCTCTCACGGTGCAGCCTGTCGCCGACGGCGGCGTGCCACCCGCGCCGGTGACGACGACGCCCACCGAGTCGTTCGCCGTCAACGCTGCGGGCCAGCCGCTGCGCACGACGCACATCGACGGCACGGTGACGACGTACGCCTACCACACGGCGGACGACCCGTGCGGTGCGGCTGGCGGCGCGCCCGTCGACGACCCCGCCAGCCGTGGTGGATACCTCGCCCGCGTCACCGTCGACGCCGCGGGCGCGGCGGTCACCACTGCCTACACCTACGATGCGGCCGGGCGGCAGGCGCGCGTCGTTGATTCCGCCGGCGACGCCGCCGAGCTGGAGTGGAGTCCGTCCGGACAGGTCGAGGAGGTGCGCGGACGCCTCGCCGGCCACAGCCTGCGACAGCACCACGACGCGGCAGGCAACCTCGTCGCCTCCGTCCGGCCGTTCACCCGCCTGGTGCACGACAAGGCCAACGGCACCGTCACACCGCAGACCGCGACGGTCAGGGAGCGACGGGAGTACGACGAGGTGGACCGGCTCGTCGCGCGCACAATCGAGTCCGACGACACCCGCTCCACGGAGCGGGTCGTGCGGGATGCCGACGGCCGGGTAACGCGGCACGTGCAGCCGGAGGGCGGCGTCACCCAGTACGTACACGACGAGCGCGATCTCGTGGTCGCGTGCGTCCGCGGCGCTGGCACGTCGCACGCCGCCACTGAGCGGTTCACATGGACCCCTGACGGGTCGCTGCGCAGCCGCACCGACGCCTGCGGCGAGACCACCACTTGGACCTACGACGGCTTCGGCCGCTGCACCGGCGCCGTCGACGCGGCTGGCACCACTTGGATCCGGCGGCTCGACGCGGTCGGCGACACCGTGCTGCTCACCGTCACGAGCACGAAGAACGGTGGCCCGGAGCCAGTCGCGGAGACGGCCCACCATCGCGACGAGTGGGGTCGGCCGTTCCGGATCGACCGCGCCTGGCGAGACCCCAAGGGCCGCCCGCTCGGCTGCAGCGGCTGGGACGGCGCGGAGGGCATCGTTTCCAGCCTCGTGGAGTACGGCGTGGATGGCAGGCCCGCCGCGGTCTGGAGCGAGGACGGCGGCGTCGTGCGGCTCGCTTGGGACGGCGCCGGCCGGCTTGTCGGAGTCCGCACCTCGGACGGCGACGAATGCGCAATCGAGCACGATGCCAATGGCAACCCCACTGACCTCACCTACCGTGGCCCGGACAACGACGGCCGATTCGTCTTGTCAGTCCGGGCCGAGTACGACGCGATGGGCCGGCTCACGCGGCGGCGGGTCGGTGACATGCCCGCGGAGACCTTCGGCTACGACGAGTACGGTGTGCTGGTCGACCACGTGCACCACACGGGGTTGCGGATCCGGCAGTTGCGCGATGACCTCGGCCGGCGCACAGGCCAGGTGCTGACCGTCCCGGACAGCAGCCGCGGGGAACCCGCGCGGATCGTGCGGCAGTTCGAGTACGACCGAAACTTCCGGCTCAGGACTGCCGTCGACGGCTCCGGCCATCGCACCGCTTACGGCTACGACGCGCTCGACAGGCAGGTGTCGGTGACGCGCGCCGACGGCGCGGTGGCACGGGCCACGTACGACGGTGTCGGCAACACCGTCTGGGCCGTGGACGAGAACGGCACCGAGACCGTCAACCAGTTCGACGCCGCCGGGCGGCTCGTGGAGCGGCGGAGCACCGGTCCGGGCACCGCCGTCGAGGTCGAGCACTTCGACTACGACGGCTTCGGACGGCTGACCGCGGCCACATCCGGCACCGGAATGATTCGCTGGACCTACGACTCGCTCTCCCGGCCGCTGACCGAGGAGCGGGCCGGGCGGCTGGTGCGTGCCTTCTACGACGCCGCCGGCCGCACCGTCGCGCTGGCCTATCCGGGTGGCGAGCTCGTACGCCGCCGCTACGATCGCAGGGGCCGCGTCGTCGCGGTCGACACGGCGGCGGGCGAGCGGATCGCCCGAGTCGGGTATCGGTTCGGCGGTCAGGTCGCGCAGTTGGATCTGGGCGGCGAGCTCGTAGCGACGTGTTCGTACGACGCGGACCAGCGGCTGTCGTCGATCGAGTACCGCCGGACTGTCGACGGCGCCCTGGTGGAGGGCTTCCGATATCGCTACAACGCGACCGGCCTGCCGGTCGAAGCGGTGCGCGTCACTCCCACCGAAGAAGCGGCGGAGCACTACTGGCACGACGCGGGTGACCGCGCCCGGCTAGCCCGCTACGGCATCAAGGATCCTGCCGACCCGAATTCCGCATTCGGCTCCGAGACCTCCTACGAGCTGCTGCCGGAAGGTCTGTGGGCCCGCCGGATCGACCGTGACGGCACCGGCGCTGTAACGACCGACCGGACCGGGGACGTGGACGACCGAAACCGCTACCGGCGGTTCGGCGACGAGGACCTGGAGACAGACGCCACAGGCGACGTCGTCCGCCGTACCGGTCCTCGCGGCACCTGCGCCTACACCTACGACGCCGAGCACCGGCTGATCCGGCTGGAGTGCTTCGACCCCGCTGGCCGGCTCCGGCTCGCCGTCGCCTACCGCTACGACGCACTCGGCCGACTCGTCAGCCGCACTGTCACCGAAGCCGTCGGCGTCACCACTGAGCACGCTTATGTCTGGGCGGGCGACGTGCTCATCGAGGAGTACGAAAACGGTGTCCTCGCCCGCACTTACCTCCACTCCGTCGGCAGCCTGCCGGCGCTGCTGCGGACGTGGCAGCCGGTTCGCGCTGACCATCTCTACGTGCACGACGGCCGCGGCCTGGTCAGCGGGCTCGTTGAGCTCGGCGGCCGGAACGCGTTCGCCGAGAAGTATGGCTATGAGGTCACGGGCGCGCCCTTCCTCACGGAGATTGCGGGCGTGCCAGTCGCGCTTCCGGACCGCGGCACGACACCGTCCGCACTGCTGAATGCGGTTCTGTCCGGGTCCCCGGGGGTGGTGCAGGACTGGCAGACCGGCTTGCTTGCCGGGCTCGGCGGCCGCCAGCTCGACCCGCGGATCGCCGGCGTCCTTAATGGCGTCTCCCGACTCACGGGAAAATCCCACGCCGGGGTGCGGGACACGCTCGCGGCCCAGCTCGGTGGCACGCTCGCGATGCTGGGCCTTGGCGGCCGGACGTCACCACCGACGTTGCATGGCATGGGTGGCTTTGGCCGCGGTGTGTCCCGGTACGCCGCCGGCGACGCGCCCCTGGTCCGCGATCCGCTCACCCCGCCGCCCCGGGAGTCGGCCAGCCCGGCGTTCGACTTCTCCGGCCGCAGCCCCGGCACCGCGCCGTCGGGAGGTTCGTCCGACGTCCGGGACGTCCAGAACTTCCTCAACACGCCCATTCAGGTAGGCCCGGCGGGAGGTCTGGAGACGACGATCGGCGCCTTGATCGGCGGGGTGATCGGCGGTCTCAACCCGGCTGACAACACCAAGAATGCACCCGCGGCCGGCACGAACCCGTCCGGCACCGGCGGCCCGACGCAGGCAGAGAAGAACGCTCAGGAGGAGGCCGAAAAGCAAAAGCGAGAGCAGGCCGAGAGGGACAAGGCCGCGCGCGAGGCGGCCGAGAAAGCCCAGGCGGAGTACGAGAAGCAGAAGAAGGAGAAGGAGGAGGCGGACAAGAAGAAGTCGATCGTCGAGGAGGGTGACAAGTACCCCAACCCCGACGCGTCCGCCACGACCGCGCTCCGCACGCCCGCGCAGGTCGAGACGATGCTCAACGCAGCGAAGCATCCCTCAAACCCCAACGAAGGCAGCGGCCAGCCCACGCTCGACCTCGCCTCACCGCCACCTCGGCACGGCGGTCTAGACCCGACGATCGCCTACTTCGACGGCGACGCCCCGGTCGGCGGCTGGGCCGGGGGCTCGGAGCCGGCGCGCCTGACGATCGCGCCGATCGACTTCGTCCAGGGCCATGAGAATCCGCCGTTCGCCCCGCCCGACCCTGGTGCCGGCGCTGGCATCGATCCCCGTGCTCACCGTCCTTGACCCAGGCCAGGCGCGCTCCCCAGGGCGGAGTTCATCGGCATACTCCAAGTCGCGGGACCCGCCGACGGGCAGGCCAGAGCAAGGTGCGGAAGCACCCTATTTCCAGGTCATGTTCAGCCCGTCCAGGGCCGCGCGCTCGACACCGGTGAGCTGGCGAAGGGGGTGTCGGACGATGTGCACCCAGGCTCCCAGGGGGAAGCAGCCGATCCAGTCATGCCCGAGGTGCCAGCGGGGGACGTGAGATGGCCTTCCCGGGCGAGATATCCGTCGGCGGCGACCAGTGCTGGCGCCGCTGTCGTCCCCGCTGATCCAGAGCACCTTCAACGAGGCATTGATCGGCAACCGCTAACTGGCTGTCCAGTCCGGCGAGCAGATCAGCCTGCTCTGACGCTCGGACCGCGCGCTTCGCCTGGCAACCACCCCAACTACTGCGTCCCACCGGCACCTACAGTAGGTACCTTTGGGCCCGCGTCGAGGTCTCTTCGTCCCGCGTCGCGCGACCGGCCAGGTCCCGGCGTGGCTACTCACCGAGGGGCCTGCGGCGGACCAGGCTGGAGCGGTGTCTCCCCTTCTCTTGGCCGGCGTGCCTCCCGTCGGCCGCGGCCGCCGAGCGGGCGGTCATTCTTGAGCGATCGATCCAGATACGTTACGGTGGGGGCATGGCAAGGACCCGGGAGTTCGACACCGAGGCGGTGGTGAGCCGCGCGATGGAACTGTTCTGGACGCGCGGATACGAGGCGACCTCGGTGCGTGACCTCACCCGACATCTCGGGATCGGACAGGGATCCCTGTATGCCGCATTCGGCGACAAGGACGGCCTGTACCGGGCCGCGCTGGAGCACTACCGTGCCACCTTCGCGGCGGCCGCCCAGCGCAGCCTCGAAGAGGGGGCGGACGCCCGCTCGGCGATCCGTGCGCTGCTGGTCGAGCGGATCCGGATCGCCGTCGCACACGGCGGCCGGGGCTGCCTGTTGGTCAACGCCGCCACCGAGCGCCTGCCGGAGGACCAGCCGACCCGGCGGACCGTGCGGGATGTGCTGGGCGCCAATCAGGACGCGCTCGCGGACCTGCTGCGCGCGGCCGCGGAGCGCGGCGAGATCTCGATGCGGCACGATGCGCACACCCTCGCCGCCTTCCTCGTCACGTTCCTCAACGGGCTCCTCGTCTCCTCGAAGATCACCCCGGACGCCCGCGCCCTCGAACCGCTCGTGGAGGTCGCGCTGACCACGCTCGACTGACTTTTTCACGCCCGGAATCTGTATCGGGCGATCCAGATAAGCCGTGGTCGGCAACGCCGACTCCGGCGGTGCCGACCACGGCCTCGTGCCAGGACATCGGAGGACCCATGCCCCCCTCGTACACCGAAACCGCATCAGCCCTCGGCGGCAGCCGATGGAACACCTTCCCCGAGGCGAGCACCATGACCGCCCGGGAGTTCTTCGACGGCACGCTCCCGCTGCTCCAAGGCATCATCGATGACAACGCCCTCACGAGCGCGGACGGTGAGGTGCTTCGGGCCCAGATCCGCGCGACGCTCGGCCTCGGCACACGGGAGACGTCCCTGCCGCTGGCCGTCGGCCCCGACAGCGCCACGGCGGCCCGCGAACTGGGCTCGCAGGCCGAGGCCATCGGCGAAGCCATCGCCTCCTGGGCGACCGCGGCCCTGGACCGGCTGCTGACCGAGCGGATCGCGTTCCCCGCCGGCCCGCTCGTCGTCCGCAGCCACTGCTACGGCCACCTGCTCACCCCTGCCGCGGCCGACCTGCTCCTTGGCCGACGCGGCGGTCCCGTCACCATGCAGCTCTACAACGAGTGGCTGCACCAGACGGTCCTCCTGCGCGACGCCCTCCTGCCCTTCACCAACTGGCGGGGCGTCCCACTCCTGGTCACCCCCAGCGGGCTGCGGCACACCGAGGCGGCCCGCGACCGCTTTCTCACCGAACTCCTGGTCCGTCAGATCCGGCACACCAGCATCGTCGGCTTCGCCCGCCATGTCGTCACCGGCACCTCCGGCCCCGACGGCTACGGCTTCGACGCGGACGGCGGCACCGTCCTGCCCGCCGTCATCGACTCACCGCCCTTCACCGCACCCCGGCACCTGCTGACCTGGCGCCCCGACCACGCCGTCGATGAAACCGCCACCTACGTCGCCGAGGAGAGCGACTACTACGCAGCACCCCGCACTCTCGTCGAGGACCTGCCGCCCGCCGGCACAACACAGGGGCCGCTCATCGGCCGCATCGTCGCCGACCGGGCCGTCGACGGGATACGCACCGCTCACATCGAGGTGTCCCACGACGACACCACCGCCCGCGTCGACCTCGGCCAGGCCCTGCGCGGTCACCGTTTCGCCCACCGCCAGGACCACACCGCGGACGCCGAGACCGCCGAAGACGCCCGAACCGCCGCTGTGTGGTCCGCACTGCGCGCACCCGCACTGGTGTGGACGCAAGGAGGTGAGGTCGCCTGGGACGCCGTCGGCCAGGACCCTATCGTCGTGCTGGCACTGCTCGGCCGGCTGTACCCGGAGAACGTCGTGCTTCGCTCTGCGGGACACCGCACCAGCCTGACCACCGCACGTAGCAAGGGACCGGGTCGCCTGGTCATCAACGTGTCGGACCACGAGGGCGTACACCGGCAGGACAGCCCTGCGACGACCAAATGATCACCGGCTCACCGGTGCGACCACCCCTCGTCGCGCCGGCGGGCTGCCGTTGCAGCCGAGCGATGTGAGACGCCCCAGAAAGGCGAAAGATTGATGTTCGACCATCACCAGAAGCCGGTTCGCACGGGCCGTGCCGCCGTCAACGGAACGAGTCTGCACTACCGGACGGCCGGGTCCGGCCCGGCAGTGGTGCTCCTGCACGGTGTCCCGAAGACCAGCTACCACTGGCGGCACCTGGTCCCGAAGCTGACGCCGCACCACACCGTCGTCGCGCCCGACCTCCGTGGTCTCGGTGACTCCGCCCGCCCCTCGGACGGCTACGACTCCGCGACGATGAGCGACGACATCGCCGCACTGATGACCCACCTTGGACACGACACCTACAGCGTGGTCGGAGAGGACTGGGGCGCCGTTATCGGCTACCAGCTCGCCGCCCGGCACCGCGCTCACGTGCACGCCCTGGTCTTCGCCGAAGCGCTGTTCCCCGGGTTCGGCTTCGAGGAGCGCACCGCACTCACGCCCGAGAACGTCTCGAGCGGCATGCACCTGTGGCACCTGGGCTTCTACTTCCAGCCGGACGTGCCTGAGATGCTCATCGCCGGACACGAACGCGAGCTGATCACCTACATGATCAAGTACGAGCGCAGCCACCCGGACACCGCCACCGCCGACGCAATCGAAGAATACGTGCGCTGCTACTCCATGCCCGGTGGCATCCGCGCGATGCTGTCGATCTACCGGGCGATGCTCATCGACGCCGAGCAGAACCGGCAAGCATCCCAGAAACAGCTGGACATTCCGGTGCTGGCCCTCGGCGGCTCGGCCTTCATCGGCGACCGCAACGAATCCCAGATGCGGCTGTTCGCCCACGACGTGACCGGCCACCTGTTCAACGCCGGACACGACCTCGCCGAGGAGGTACCCGACGAGATGGCCGAGGTAGTGCTGCCCTTCCTGGCCAAGCACATGTAGTTGAGCCACCAGGTGCCCGGCCGGGGGCCCACTGCCGCCGAAACGGACAGTTCACTCGGCTCAGTTGGCCCACCGGGCGATACCCAGCGCCGCCGTACGCACGGCAGGGGCGAGCCGGTCTATGCAGGCGGGACAGGAACTGGCGATGCCGGGCTGCCAATGGATCCACTCAGTGGCCCGCCGATTCCTAGAGCATCTTCCGAGTACAAGGCAGATTCGATCCGCCGCCTCACCTGCAGCGGGCGGTCGGCTGCTCGACCGCAAGTCCCGCGTCTCCTGGCCGCTTTACGAACGCCACGGTGTCTTCCGCTACACCGGCGCGCTCCGCTCGGTCTCCTACCACCCGGGCGCGCGGGCCCGGACTCGCCCCAGGCGGTGGCTCAGGCACTGCGGGAGGCGGCGGCCGCGTTCGAGTAGGGAACGTTCGCGACGAGACGCGGCCGCCGGGTCGCCGCTCAGGCGGCGCTCACAACACCCCGAACAGCCGTTCCGCGCTGCGCAGCGCATGCGCCGCGACCCGCTTGCCGAGGACGAGGCCCGCTTCGTCGGCCGAGCGGGTGTGTATGCCGGAGTAGACGCGGGCGTCCAGGTTGTCCTGGGAGAGCTGGCTCCAGGCCGTGTAGGTGCGGGTCACACCGGGAGCGGTGGGGCTGGTCAGCTCGAACGGCGCGGTGCGCTGTCCGGTGAGCGCCGTGAGGATCGCTTCCGCCGCCCCGGCGTAGGTGTTGTGCCCGCTGGGGTAGTCGGGGTGGGCCGGCGTGACGTGCAGCGGTGTCCAGTTGGGGTCGGCGTCGATCGTGCCGGTGCGGATGGCGGTGACCGGGCGCCAGCGCAGGTAGGCGTACTTGGTGTCGGACGTGGCGATCTGCGTGTCCACCAGGGCGACGTGGAACAGAGCCACCAGCGCGGCCTGTGCGCGGACGGAGCGTGGCGACCGGGCCAGGGCAACCCGCAGGGGCTCGGTGTACAGCGTCAGGGAGGAACCGAACCAGAAGGTGGCGGTCTCGGTCTGCCGCTGCGTGCGTACGGTGCTGTTCGCGGCCCCGAAGGCACGGACCTCGGCCAGGTCGGCACGGTAGCGGGCGGAGTCCAGGGTCGGCGGTGCGGGCAGCCGGTACTGGTCGGGGGCGTCCAGCAGGAAGGGCCTGGCGATCCGGTTGCCGTACTGCGCGGCCGGGGCGTAGGCGGGCAGGGTCGGCTGCCACACACCGGGCGCGGCCGGCGGCACGGTGAACGGCGCGTTCACCGAGGCCGGGTCGAGGCCGTCGCCCTCGCGGGAGGCGAGGAGCAGCCGTGCCTGGCGGGCACCGGCCGCCACGCCCTTCGACTTGGCCGGGCCGTCCGGGATGCGGTCCAGCGTCGTGCGCAGCGTGGCGTCCAGTTCCTGGGTCCGGGACGGGACCAGCGCCACCAGGGAGTCGTGTACGGAGGATGCCAGGGCCGCGTCCTGGAAGTCGCTCCGATCGAGGCCGCTCGGCACCTCGCGGGTGGCTCGGGCCGCCGCGAGCCAACTGATGGCCCAGGTCCGGCTGTTGGTGATCTGGGTGGCGGCGCCGGCCGCGGCGATGGTCGCGGCCGTTGCGTCGTACCAGTCGAGGCCCACGGATGGGCGCGACTTCCGTTCTTCCGCAACGGCGGCTGTGGCGGACGGGACGGTGACGGAGGCGGCAAGCAGGGCGGCGGAGCCCAGCGTCTTCAGGGCGGAGCGGCGGGTTCTGAGCGGGTTCACGGATACTCCTTGGCGGACGTGCGGGTGACTGCTGTTGCCGGGGCGCACGCGCCGACCTGCACGCGCTCAACGCCGCCGCCGAGGGCGGACGGGCGTGGGGACGGCAGCGGCGGTGCGGTTCGGGTCAGCTACACAGCGCAGCGGCGACGCGCAACAGGTCAATGGCGCGTCGCCGGGTGAACCGCAGGGAGATCCGCATGCCAGGAACGCTATCCACGCCCCAAATCCCGGTCAACAAGCGGCGGTTGACCGGTCCGCATTGCAACGACGGTTTCGCGTCGCCGCCACGCGCCCGTTACCCGGGCCGCGAGCGGCACATTCGCGGCGGTTCTCAGATCAGGTTCAGGGCGGACCAGATCTCCCGCTCCACATCCGTCGGCGGGATGTGGGCGGCGAGGCACTCCGGATGCCCGGACGGCGGCCGGCCGTCCTGTTCCTGCGTTCGCTCCGGCTGATCATCTCGGGCGGCTGCTTCGGGCACCGGCAGTCCCCACAGGCAGCAGCCGACCGCGACAAGTCCTGGTGTCCACCGGGCGAGTACGTCGGCCCATCGGCGTTTCACGGGGCGCTCACCGCAGCGGGGCCGTGGGCCACAGCGGTTCGGTCGCTCGCTGTTCGGCCTCGCGCAGGACGCGGAGCACGTTGCGGCCGGTCAACGCCTCCAGGTCGGACCGGGACCAGCCGCGGTCGGCGAGTTCGCGCAGCAGGACCGGGTAGCCGGAGACATCGGCGAGGCCGGTGGGCTGGTGGTCGACGCCGTCGTAGTCGCCGCCGAGGCCGACGTGGTCCACGCCGGCCACCTCACGGGCGTGTTCGACGTGATCGGCGACCTGGGCCACCGTCACCTCGGGGCGCGGGTGGGCCTCGGTCCAGCACCGCAGGCGGTCGTCGACGGGCGCAGCGAAGACCGCCGCGTGCTCCTCGGCGACCCGGGCCGGATCCTCACCCGGCCTGGGTGCACGCGGCCAGGTCCAGGGTCTCTCCGGCAGTCCGAGGCGTTCACGCTCGCCCTGGAGCTCCTGCGTCCACTCGGCGACCTCGGCCGAGATGAAGTAGGGGACGAAGGTGAGCTGTATGACGCCGCCGTTGTCGCGTAGCAACTCCAGGACCGGATCGGCGACGTTGCGCGGGTGGTCGTTGAGGGCGCGTACGGAGGAGTGGCTGAAGAGCACCGGGGAGGTGGAGGTGGCCAGGGCCGCCCGTTGGGTGGACTCGGCGACATGAGAGAGGTCCACAAGCAGGCCGGTGCGGTTGAGTTCGGAAACGATCGCGCGTCCGGTTTCGTTCAGGCCGCCGACGCGCGGCTCGTCGGTGGCCGAGTCCGCCCAGGAGGTGTTGTCGTTGTGGGTGAGGGCCACATAGCGGACGCCGAGCCTGGCGTACGACCGCAGGACGCCCGGGGACTCGGCGAGACTGTGTCCGCCCTCGACGCCCAGCAGGGAGGCGATCCGCCCGTCGGCGATCGCACGTTCGACGTCGGCGGCGGTGTAGGCGATCTGCAGGGTCTCCGGGTAGCGGGCGACGAGCCGGTAGACGGCGTCGATCTGCTCCAGGGTCGCCACCACGGCCTCGTGCTCGGGCAGCTTCGAGGAGACATACACCGACCAGAACTGTGCGCCGACCCCGCCGGCGCGTAGCCGGGGCAGGTCGGTGTGCAGGTCCGGGCGGCCGTCGGCAAGGCCCTCGACGCTGTAGCCGGAGCGGGCGCGCAGCGCGACGGGCAGGTCGTTGTGGCCGTCGAAGACCGGCGTGCTGCCGAGGACTTCCTCGACCACGTCCACCACGGTGTCGGTCATGTGCTTGCCACTCCTTCGTCGAGGGCGTCGAGGAACCGGTCCCGGCGACGGGCCTGCCGGACCGGGTCGGGGACAGGCAGGGCGGCGACCAGCCGCCGGGTGTAGTCGTCCTGCGGATCGCCCAGCACCTGGGCCGTGGAACCCGAGGCGGCGATCCGGCCCCGGTGCAGCACCACGACACGGTCGGCGACCTGCTCTACCACCGCGAGGTCGTGGCTGATGAAGAGCGCCGCGAAGCCCAGTTCCCGCTGGAGTTCGGTGAACAGGTCGAGCACCTTCGCCTGGACGGACACGTCGAGGGCCGAGGTGGGTTCGTCCGCGATCAGCAGCGGGGGCCGCAGGGCGAGTGCGCGGGCCAGGGCGGCACGCTGGCGCTGGCCGCCGCTGAGCTCGTGGGGGTAGCGGTCGGCGTAGGAGCGGGGCAGGTGGACGGACTCCAGCAGCGCCTCGGCCTCGGCCCGGACGGCCTGCGCCCCCAGTTTCCGCCGGTGCACGATCAGGGGTTCCGCGATGCTGTCGGCGACGGTCAGCAGCGGGTTGAAACTGGCCGCGGGATCCTGGAAGACGTAGCCGATGTGCCCGGGCCGGCGGCGGATGCGGCGGCGGGTCGTCAACTGCTCGCCGAACACGTCGAGTTGACCGCCGGTCACTGGCGTGAGGCCGGCGACGGCCCGGCCGATGGTGGTCTTGCCGCTGCCGCTCTCCCCTACCAGCCCGACCACCTCCCCCGGCCCGATCTCGAAGCTCACGCCGTCGACCGCCCGGAAGCCCTTCCGGCCCAGTCGGCCGGGGTAGTCCACAACAAGGCCGGAGGCCCGTACGACCGGTCGCTCGCCGTCCGGCGCGGAAGTCTGCGTATGGCCTCCGCCGCCGAATTCGGGTACGGCGGCCAGCAGTTCCCGCGTGTACGGGTGAGTGGGCGCCGCGAACAGCTCGTGGACCGGGGCCTGTTCCACGACCTCGCCCTCGCTCATCACCGCGACCCGGTCCGCGAGGTCGGCGACCACGCCCATGTTGTGGGTGATGAGCAGGACGGCGGCGCCGAAGTCGGTGCGGCAGCGGTGCAGGAGTTCCAGGATCTCCGCCTGGACGGTGACGTCCAGGGCCGTGGTGGGCTCGTCGGCCACGATGAGTCTGGTGCCGAGGGCCAGGGCCATGGCGATGACGGCGCGCTGCTTCTGGCCGCCGGAGAGCTGGTGCGGGTAGTGGTCGACGCGGGTGGCCGGGTCCGGGATGCCGACCTTGTCGAGCCATTCGACGGCCAGGGCTCGGCGTTCGGCCTTGCTGCCGCCATGGCCGTGGGCGCGCAGGCCCTCCGTGAGCTGCCAGCCGATGGTGAAGACCGGGTTCAGCGCGGTGGACGGCTCCTGGAACACCATGGCGGCGTGTGTGCCACGCAGTTCGCGGAGCCTCGCGGGAGGCGCGGTGAGGACATCCTCGGCCGGGTCGGCGGTGCCGTCGCCGAGCAGGACCCGGCCGCGGGCGGTCGCGGTGGCGGGCAGCAGTCCCAGGACCGACCTGGCGGTCACGGTCTTGCCGCTGCCGCTCTCGCCGACCAGGGCCAGCACCTCTCCCGGTGCGACGGACAGGCTCACCCCCTTCACAGCGGAGGCCGTTCCGGCGTCCGTGGCGAAGGTGACGTGCAGGTCCTCGATGCGCAGGAGGTCAGTCATCGTCCGTGCCTTCCTCCGTGGTGGTCGGGGTGGCGCGCCGCCGCAGCCGCGGGTCGGCCAGATCGGTCAGGCTCTCGCCGAGCAGGGTGGTGCCGAGCACAGTGAGCACGATGGCAAGGCCTGGCGGGATCGCGGTCCACCACAGGCCCGAAGTGACGTCCGCGACCGACCGGTTGAGGTCGTAGCCCCACTCGGCGGCCGAGTTGGGCTCGATGCCGAAGCCGAGGAAGCCAAGCCCGGCGAGGGTGAGGATCGACTCCGACGCGTTGATGGTGAAGATCAGCGGCAGGGTGCGGACCGAGTTGCGCAGCACGTGCCGGAACATGATCCGCCAGGTCCCGGTGCCGATCACGCGGGCCGCGTCCACGAAGGGCTCCGCCTTCACGCGGATCACCTCGGCCCGTACGACACGGAAATACTGCGGCACGAAGGAGACGGCGACCGAGCACGCCGCCGCGCCGAGACCGCCGACGAGGCTCGACTGTCCGCCGCTGATCACGATGGACATGACGATGGCGAGCAGCAGCGGCGGGAACGCGTAGAGCGCGTCGGCGAGGCCCACGAGGAGACGGTCGAGACGGCCGCCGAGGTAGCCGGAGGCCAGGCCGAGGACCGTACCCGGCACCACCGAGAGCAGCAGCGCGGCCAGGATGATCTCCAGCGCGGTGCGGGCTCCCCACACCGTGCGGGACAGCACGTCGTATCCGGCGATGGTGGTGCCCAGCGGATGCGCGCCGCTCGGGTGCTGCTGCGAGCCGAACAGCCCTCCGGCATCACGGAGTTGCGCGTAGCCGTACGGTGCGACCAACGGCCCGGCCAGGGCGGTGAGCAGGAACAGTCCCGTCAGGACCAGCCCGGTGAGCAGCATGGCCCGTTGCACACCCGCGCTCGCGCGCAGGGGCAGCGGCAGCCGTCGTAGAAGAACCTGCGCCACGGCTCAGTACCTCACTCGGGGGTCGATCAGGGCCGCGACGACGTCGACGAGGAAGTTCGTCACCGCCACGACGACGGCGAACAAGGCCACGATGCCCTGCACCGCCGGGAAGTCACGGACCGTCAGGTAGTGGGCGAGTTCGTACCCGAGGCCCTTCCACTCGAAGGTTGTCTCCGTCAGCACCGCTCCGCCGAGGAGACCCGCGACCTGGAGGCCGAGGACGGTGACGACGGGGATCAGCGCGGGCCGGGTGGCGTGCCGGGTGACCAGGCGGAAGGGTGCGACGCCACGGGAGCGCGCGGCCTCGACGTAGTCGGCGTTCAGTGTGCCGATCAGGTTCGTGCGGACCAGGCGCAGAAGAATGCCCGCGACGAGCAATCCCAGTGCCAGGCCCGGCAGTACGGCGTGTTTCAGGACATCGGCCACCGCCGCCCCGCTACCGCTGCGCAGGGCGTCGACGAAGTAGAGCCCCGTCGTGCTGGTCTGGTCCTGGAGGAAGAGCTGGACGTCGGTGCTCGCCCGGCCCGAGGCGGGCAGCCAGCCGAGCTGGATGGCGAGAACCAGCTTCAGCAACAGGCCGACGAAGAACACGGGGGTGGCGTAGGTGAGGACGGCGAACAGCCGCAGGGCCGCGTCGGGCGCGCGGTCCCGGTACGAGGCCGCCACCATGCCCAGCGGGACGCCCACGATCAGGGCCACGAGCAGGGCGTAGAAGGCGAGTTCTACGGTGGCGGCGCCATACGTGCCCAGCACGTGGGTCACCGGCTGGTTGTCGGTGACCGTGTGGCCGAAGTCCCCGGTGGCCAGGGACTTCAGATAGTCCAGGTACTGGGTGAACAACGGCCGGTCGTAGCCCGCCTGGTGCAGCTTGGCCTGAAGCTGGTCCGGGGTGAGCCGGTCGCCGAAGGCGGCGCTGATCGGGTCGCCGGTGGCGCGCATCAGGAAGAAGACCAGGCTGACCAGGATGAACACGGTGGGGATGATGAGGAGGAAGCGGATCACCAGGTAGCGGGCGAGTCCGTACCCGGCGGCGCCGTCGACCGGAGCGGTGACGGCGCCAGGGGTGTCCTGGGTCAGGGCGCTCACTTCTTCGAGAGCCCCGCCCAGCGGAACTGGTACGCGCTGTTCAGCTCGTCCGGCACTCCGCTGACGTCGGTACGGGTGACGATCGCCGTGGACCCCTGCAGCAGCGGCAGCACCGGCACCTGCGCGGCGGCCTTGTCCTGCGCCTGCTTGAGCAGTTCGGTCCGCTGGGCCGCGTCGGTCTCGGTCTCCTCCTGCTTGATCAGCGCGCGGACGGCGGGGTCGTCGTAGCCGTTGGCGACCCAGCTGTTGGACGCGTAGAAGGGCGAGAGGTAGTTGTCCGCGTCGAGGTAGTCGGCGTACCAGCCGAGCTGGTAGAGCGGGTACAGGTGCTTGATGCGGTCCTTGCCGTACTGGGTCCACTCGGTCGACTGCAGGTTCACCTTGAACAGGCCGGTGGCCTCCAGCTGGGTCTTGATCAGCGCGTACTCGTCCGCCGAGGACGAGCCGTAGTGGTCGCTGTTGTACTGGAGGTTGAGGGTGACCGGGGTGCTCACCTTCGCCGCCTTCAGCTTCGCAGCGGCCGCCGCTTTGTCGGGGCCGCCCTTCTTGTCGCCGTAGAGGGACTTGAAGGAGGGGGCGGCGCCGGTGAGGCCGTCGGGCACGGTGCTGTAGAGCGGCTGGTAGCTCTTCTTGTAGACCTGCTGGGCGAGTTGGGCCCGGTCGACGGAGTCGGCGACCGCCTGCCGCACGGCCAGCGCCTTCGCCTTGTCGGCGTTCTTCGTCTTCGTGCCGTATGGCTGGGTGGTGAAGTCGAAGACGATGTAGCGGATGCCGTTGCCGGAACCGGTGTGGACCTTGATGTCCTTCTTCTTGGCCAGGTCGTCGAGGTCGGCGGTGGTGAGGGTGCGGTAGACGGCGTCGATGCTGCCCTGCTGGACGTCGAGCTTCAGATTGCTGGCGTCCGTGTAGTACTTGAGCTGGACGTTCTTGGTCTTCGGGGTGCCTTGCTGGCCCTGGTAGGCGCTGTTGGCGGTGAAGGAGACCAGCGAGTTCTTGTCGTAACTCGTGACGCCGTACGGTCCGCTCCAGGGCTTGCCCGCGACGATCGACTTGTCGTCGAGGATCTTGTCGGCCGGGAAGAGCTGCTCGTCTACGATGTAGCCGGCCGCCGTGGACAACACCTGTGGGAACAGCGTGTCGTTGGCCGACTTGAGGGTGAAGACGACGGTGGTCGGGGTCGGGGCGGCGACCGAGGCGAGGTTGTACAGGAGCGACGACGGGCCGTTCTCGTCGGCGATCTTCAGCGTGCGATCGAAGCTGAACTTGACGTCGGAGGACGTCAGTTGGTGCCCGTTGGCGAACTTCAGACCCTTCTTGAGTGTGACCGTGTACTCCTTGGGCCCGGTCAGCTTGATGCCCGTGGCCAGATCCGGGGAAGCCTCCGTGGAGCCGTTCTTCACGCTGAGCAGGGTCGAATACACCTCGCTCTCGATGGTGCCGGAACCCGCGTCCCAGGCGCCCGCCGGGTCAAGGCTGGTCACCTGGTCCGTCGTGCCGATGGTCAGTGCCTTGGTGGGGGCCGCGTCACCGCCGTCCTTGGTGCTGGTGCAGCCGGTCAGGGCCACCACGAACGCCGTGCCGAGGGAAAGGGCGCCGAGGCCGGAGCGGAGCGGTCTCGGCGGGATGTGCTGTGCCATGGCTGGTCTCTGCTTCCGCATGGGTGGGTACGCGAAGCAGCCGCGCCGGGCCGGCCCTGCCGGACGGCGTGCGGTGTCGCGTGGAAGGTGAAGGAAAAGGGGAGTTGCCGCAGCGTCGGCACGCGTGCGGCCGACGGCTCAGTCAGTTCTGACAGAGACAGCTGCAGACCAGCAGCAGATCCACATGGCGTCGGGAGCACAGCACGAGGCCACTTGCCACGCCGTCCTCCTGGGGGTGTCGTCGGCTCACGGGCCGAAGGAAACGCACTTGCAGAACAGGGAAATCCGCCGAGCCTTCACCTGGGGCACCCCGCTGCGTCGAGGGTTGCCGTCCGGCCAGCCAGGGCTTGATCACCGGAACTCGTAGCTCGCGCTCACCGTAGATCGACAATTCTCTCGGCGTCAAGAGTTCGCCCTGGCGGGATGAGCTGCGCAGGCGCGACCGTTGCTGCCCTCCTGTGCTCAGATCGTTCCCCACACCGCCACCTCTTGGCCTCCACAGCCGCCTGCTTGTCCTGCTCACACATAGCCGCAACGCGGTCGAGGTATGAGGGGACCGCCGCCCCTGTGCCCATCCGGTGACCACTCTGGCTGAGCAGTCACGCGGGAGTTGGCTTGCGAACCAGTTCGTAGGCGAAGCTGACCATTTCGGTGAGGCGGCCACCGGCCGCGTGGCGGCTGAGTTCGGCGGTGAGGTCGGCGTCGAACTCGGCAGCGCGATACGCGAGCACCGAAGGCGGCAGGAACGATGTCGACCGGACGTACCCGGCGAGTTCACGGATCGTCCAGTGGTGCTCGACAGAGAACTCGTGGCGCCCGGAGAGCTCGAACCCGGCACGGGACAATACTTCGCGGTCAGGGTCTTGCTGCCGTGCCCGCTCCCAACCGGGCGGAACGCGGCCGGACGCGCCGAGGGCGTCCTGCCATTTGCGCAGCATGCTGTCGAGCGCCCGCTGCCAGGCCTGGGGGCCTGTCCATGGGCCTGTCGACCAGCACAGCGCGAGGTAGCCGCCGGGCTTGAGCCAGGCGTAGGCACGCTGGGCAACCGGAGCGCGGCCGAGCCGGTGGAAGGCATTGCCGATGACGATCAGTTCGAAGCTGTCCGGCTCCGCGCGCAACTCCTCGGCGCTGGCAGTGATCGTCCGGATGTGGGCTGCGCCGGCGGCGATCGCCTTGGCGCGGACCACCTCGGTCATGTCGGGTTCGGCGTCCACGGCCCATACCTCAGTGAACCGGTCGCGCAGGGGGAAAGCGAGCTGGCCGGTGCCGCATGCAAGGTCGAGCAGGCGTCCGTGCCCCGACAAAGCTGCCAGGCGTGCGAGGTTGGTGATCATGGCCTCGGGATAGGGGAGCCGGAACCGGTCGTAGTAACCAGCGGTACCGCGGTACAGATCGGGCTCGAAGCTCACCTCGTTGACCATGTGTCACCATCGCACGAATTCAAGCCCCGTCGGGCCGGGTCACACATCTGAGTCCCAGCCGCTGCTCACGGGCGCCCGGCCGCCATCACGCCAGCGGGAAACCAACCCCTTCGATCCTCTTCAGCCAAACTCAGCTCGACACTTCGAACTTGACGGAGAACACGTCGCCGACGAGCGTTGCCACGCCGTCCAGCCCGGCGAGCCGGGCCAGCCCACTTCGTCCCCGTTCTCCGGGCGCAGTCCGTTGAGACGGAAGCGACGGTCGTTTCCCGTCATGTGCGCTGTTGCTCCGAAAGCGTCTTGGTGAAGTGGGTGACGGGGCGCTCCACCTGTTCGCCGTCGAGGGTGATGTCGACCGCCTCGTTGTAGAAGGCGAGGAGCCCCTGGATGGCGCCGACCGCGGGCAGCGGGTCGGGGTAACTCCAGACGAGGTGGGGCGGGACGTCGGCCTCACCGCGCCACGACCAGTACTCGGCGGTGCCCTTGTAAGGGCAGCCGGTGTGGTGGTCGGTGGCTTCGAAAAGGTCGAGGCGGACGTCCTCGCGCGGGATGTAGTAGCGGGTGGGCAGGCCGGTCTCGAAGAGCAGGACCGGGCGTCGGGTGTCCGCAACGACCGTGCCGTCGATCTCGACCACGAGGTGACGGCTGCTGGGGATGGCGTCTACCCGCTTGTGCGGGTCACGGGGGTGGATGAAGATCTCTTCCTCCTCCTCATACCAGTGGTCCAGTCCCCGCCCGACGCGCCGGAACCACTCGAAGGCGATGTGGCCGGCCAGGTCGGCGGCCGGGAAGGTCCAGGCGGCGTTCTCCAGCAACTCGCCCTCGACTTCGACGTCGTAGAAGATCTGCGATCCGGTGTGCGTGCCGGTGGGCGGGTTCTTCGCGGGGCGAAGGAGCTCCTCGCGTATCTCCGCACGCGGGAACGCGTACAGCGGGACGGGAACACCCGGCTCCCAGACAAGGACGGGGTGTCGGCTGTCGACGACCGTCACCTCGCCCTTGCGGCCGCGCACCCAGCGCTCGCTCGGCTCCCACAGAAGCCCCTCGGGGGTGGTCCGTACGGCCTGCGCGGTGGGGAATGCGGTCATGAGCGGTTCTCCTTCGGCTGGTTCACGCGGTGACTTCGGCGACGTAGGGGCGATTCTCCCGCCAGGCCGCGAGCTGCTCGGGGCGGCCGAACACCCGCAGGTACTCCTCGACGTTGCCGCTGGCCCGCTCCCACACCGAGACGGGTTCGAAGTCGGAGCCGTCCGGGTCGGCGAAGGCCGGCAGCGGTTCCACGACCGTGTCCAGGCTCGGGTGGACGAACACCGCGGACGAACGGCGCGTCACTGAGCCGCCGGCCACCACACGGTGCCGTCCGGGGCGCAGCCTGCCCTCCGTCCAGTTGGTCAACAGGGTGCCGGTGAACACCTGGAGGGCGTCCGGCCTGATCGGTACGGGGATCCAGGTGCCGTCGGCGCGCTGGCCCTGCAGGCCGGCGTAGTCGCCCTCCTGGTGGAGCACGGTGATCGCGGAACTGTCGGCGTGTTCCAGGAGGAGGAGCTTCTCCTCGTCCGATGCGCCTTCGTGCGGCCACTTCGGGTAGTTGTTGACGACCAGTGTCGTGTAGACGTCGTCGCCGAGCGGGAAGGTCTCGGCGGGCACGTCCAGCACGCGCGCGTACAGGCCGAGGACGCGACGCGCGACGTCCACGAACGCGTCGTGGTAGCGGTGTGTCGCGGTACGCAGGCCGGGCTCCTGCGGCGGCCACACGTTGGCGTGTGCGTAGAGGGTGGCGTGTTCCGGGGAGAGCCCGGCGGCCTCGGCCGCGTCCGTGTCGTCGTACTGGGCGATGCTGAAGCGTTCGAGTTCCAGGCGCCCGAAGTCGTCGGGCCACTGCCGCCAGCCGCGGTAGGGGTGTCCGGTGGGGCTGGCCAGCTGCTCCTTCTGCTCGCGGGGCAGGTCGAGGACGCGGCGGAAGCCGTCGTTGAACCCGGCGATCACCTCGGTGGGGACCCCATGGTTGACGACCTGGATGATGCCGATGGTCTCTGCGGCGCGGCGCACGGTGGCCAGCAGGTCCTCGGGGGCGTCGTCGGCGAGGGCGGCGGCGAGGTCGATGACGGGGATGTCGTCCGACATGGCGGGTGCTCCTTCGGTCGTGGGTTCAGTGAGTCAGGGGGCGCAGCACGTCCGCGAGGGCCTGCGGTTGCGCGTGGACGGTGAGGATGTCGCCCTCGGGTATCTGGGCGCGGAAGCGGTCGAGGGACACCGCGTCCAGCGGGCCGCCCTCGGTGCGGATCAGCAACGGGGCGGGGACGGCGGCGAGTTGTTCCCACAGCGTCTCGTCGTCGAGGGCGGTGTGCGCGTCGGGCGGCAGGCTGCCGAGGTGGTGGCGCCAGGACCAGGTGCCGTCAGCGGCCTGCTCGGTCTCCAGGTCGGCCGTGCGGGCGGCGTCGGTCGCACCACGCTCCTCCAGCCAGGCCGCCGCCTCGTCGCGGGTGGTGTACTCGGGGCTGGGTGTCGGCCACAGCCGCAGGCCCGGTGACAGCGTGCCGGGCAGCGCGTCGACGAGGACGAGGCGTCCGGCGCTGTGCGGGAACTTGGCCTTCAGCGCGATCGCGGCCAGCGCACCGAACCCGAGCCCTACGACGGGCACGCCACCGGGCGCGAAGGAGCGGATCGTCTCCTCCAAGGCCGCGGCCAGCCGGCGCGGACGGTAGTCACCCCGGCTGCGCCTGCTGGAGCGGCCGTGTCCGGGCAGGTCCAGGGCGACGGCGGGCCGGTCGAGGGCCAGCAGGACGTCGTCCCAGGCGCGGGCGCTGGAACCGGCGTCGTGGAGCAGGACGACGGTGGGCCTGTGCGTGTGCCAGAAGACGCCGCCGATGTGGCCGCCGGTGGCCACGGTCACCCAACGGCGCTGGATGACGGGGGCGTTCGGCAGGTCGGCGAATTCCTCGGCGGCGGTACTCGTGGTCGCGGTCGTGGGCATGAGGGCTCCCGGTGCTCGGGTGGGTTGTGGGGTCACAGGGGATCGGCCACGCCGAGCGTCGCGGTGGCGGGGATCCCGGCGGGCAGGTCGGAGGGGTCCAGGTGGCAACGCACGACGTGTCCGGCTCCCAGGTCCCGTTGTGGCGGCGGCACGTCCTCGCACAGGCCGGCGATCCGCCGCGCGCAACGGTCGGCGAAGCGGCAGCCGTTCGGTCGTACCCGGGCGTTCCCCGGTGTCGCCGCGGCCGGGGGGCTGGTCGCCACGGGACGTGCAGCGGCCTCGACGAGCAGGGCCGTGTAGGGGTGCGAGGGCCCGCGCAGCACGTCGGCCGCGGGTCCCTCCTCGACGATCACGCCCCGGTACATCACCGCGATCCGGTCGGCGAGATAGCCGACGACCGCCAGATCGTGCGAGATGAAGAGGTACGACGTCCCCGTGCGGTCCCGCTGGTCGGCCAGCACCTCCAGCACCGCCGCCTGCACACTGACGTCCAGGGCGGACACGGGCTCGTCGCAGATCACCAGGTCGGGACGGCCCGCGAAGCTGCGGGCGATCGAGACGCGCTGCTTCTGCCCGCCGGACAATTGGGCGGGGCGACGGTCCAGGAGGTCGGCGTCGATGTGGGTGCGGTCCAGAAGGGCTTCGAGGGATGTGGCCGAAGGATCTCCGAGCGTCGCGAGCGATCTTCTCAGGACGGTGCGCACGGTGTGGCTGGGGTTGAGGGAGGCGTCCGGGTTCTGGAAGACCATCTGGATGCGCCGGCGCTGGAGCTCGTCGCGTCCGGCGAGGCGTGCGGGCAGTGGTTCGCCGCGTAGTCGCAGGTCTCCCTCACCGTCGGGGGCGAGTCCCGCGAGAGCCCGGGCGAGGGTGGTCTTGCCGCTGCCCGACTCCCCCACAAGGCCGAGGACTTCGCTCTCGCGGATCGTCAGATCGACGTGGTCGACGGCGACGACGGGTCCGAACCGCCGTACCAGATCCCGGACTTCGACCAGGGCGGTCGCCTCTCTTGGCCGCTCGCCGAGCGCCGCCGGACGGTCCTGAACCGTGGCCTCCCCCGGATGCAGGCAGCGCACCGCCCGGCCCGGCACGGCCTCCGCGTCCAGCCGTGGTTCGGCCTCCCGGCAGGCGTCCTCGGCGAGCGTGCAACGCGGCGCGAAGGCGCAGCCCGTCGTGGTCTCGCCCGGCAGCGGCAGCCGTCCGGGCACCGGCCGCAGCGGGCGCTCGTGCCGCGTCGCACCGAGCACCGGCACGGCCGCCAGCAGGCCCGCGGTGTATGGGTGGGCCGGGGTGGCCAGGATCTCCCTCACCCGCCCGGTCTCCACGAGCCGCCCCGCGTACAGCACCCCCACGCGGTCGCACATCCGGCCGATCAGGCCGAGGTCGTGGCTGACGAAGACCACGGCGGCGTTCAGCCGGCCTCGCAACTCCTTGAGCAGGCCCAGCACTTCGTGCTCCACCGAGGCGTCGAGGCCCGTCGTCGGCTCGTCGAGGATCAGGAGGCGGGGCTGTGCGGCGAGCGCGGCGGCGATGACGACGCGTTGCTGCTGGCCGCCGGACAGCTGGTGCGGATAGCGGTGCGCGAGGCGCTCCGGGTCGGGCAGCCGCACTGTACGCAGGAGTTCGACGGCCCGCTCGGCGGTCTCACCGCGTGACAGGCCACGCCCGCGCAGGACTTCGGCCAGCTGTCTGCCGACGCGCATGGTCGGGTCCAGCGAACCCGCCGCGTCCTGGTGCACGAAGGCGAGCCGGGACGCCCGCCACTCCCGCAGCCGCCGCCCGCCTAGGTCCAGTACCGCGGTGCCGTCCAGCCGCACGCCACCGCCGAGCACCCTTCCGCCCGGCGCAAAGTGGCGGGCAAGCGCGTACGCCAGGGTCGACTTGCCGCAGCCCGACTCGCCGACCAGACCGAAGATCTCGCCGGGGGCGACGGTGAACGACACGTCGTACAGGACCTGGGCGGAGCCGTAGGCGGTGCTCAACCCCTCGACCACGAGCCCCTGTTCGTCCGTACTCATGCCGCCCCGCCTCCTGCCGCCCGCCGTGAAGTGTCCGCGACCAGGGCCACGCCGACCACCAGCGAGACGATCGCCAGGGCGGGCGCCAGGACCGTCCAGGGCGCGTTGTTCAGCCAGACCCGGTTGTCGGCGACGGCCGCGCCCCACTCCGGTGAGCCCGGTGGCTGGCCGAGTCCGAGGAAGGAGAGGGTCGCGGCGGCGAACACGGCGTCGCCGAGCCGGGAGGTGGCCTCGACGTACACGGTGCGGCGGACGTTGGGCAGGATCTCGCGGCCGAGCAGCGACCACAACGGCTCGCCACGCAGCCGGGCGGCCTCGACGTACGGCTTCTCCCGCTCGACCAGGGTCGCCGCCCGTACGCTGCGCGTGACCAGCGTCGTGAGGGCGGCCGCGACAACGAGCACGAGCACCGGCGTGGAGCGGCCCAGCAACGCCGCGAACAGGACCGCGGCGATGATCGCCGGAAAGACCACGACGGCGTCCACGATCCGCATCACCACGTCGTCCAGCCATCCGCCCACTCCCCCGGTGACCAGCCCGATGACGGTGCCCGCGAAGACGGCCAGCGCGGTCGCGGCCGGCGCCACCTCCAGCACCGGACGCGCCCCGGCGAGGGTGCGGGAGAACACGTCGCGGCCGAACTGGTCGGTGCCCAGCCAGTGTTCGCCGCTCGGCGACAGGAACCGGTCCTGGGGGCGCTGTACGTCAGGCGCGTACGGCACCAGATGCGGCCAGAACAGGGCCACGGCTGTCCACAGCGCGATCAGGGCGGCTCCGACGACGGAGGCGACAGGCAGCCGTCCCAGTCGTCCGAGGGGCCGAAGGGCGATCGATACGGTGCTCAAGCCGCACCCCCGAGGCGTATGCGCGGATCGAGCAGCCGGTAGACCAGATCGGCGAGCAGTACGACCAGCATGTACAGCACCCCCAGCACCAGGGCGCTCGCTTGGAGCGTCGGCAGGTCCTTGTCCTGCGCCGACTGCAGCAACAGGGCACCGGCTCCGGGGTAGTTGAAGAGCAGCTCGACCACGACGATGCCGCCGAGCATGTACTGCAGCTGGACGCCGAGGGCACTGGTGGCCGGCACTGTGGCGTTGCGCAGCACATGCCGCAGGACGATGCGGGCGGGGCCGGTGCCCCGCAGCCGGGCTGCTCGCACGTACGGGCCCTCGACCACGGAGATGGTGCTGGCACGCACGTGCCGGGCGACGTATCCGGTGCACACCAGCACCAGCGAGATCGCCGGCAACAGCAGGTGCCACAGGGTCTGTCCCAGGCCGTCGGCCCCGGGCTGGGTCTGTGCGGACGCCGGAAGCCAGCGCAACTGCACGGAGAACACCACCAGCAGGACCACCCCGGTCACGAACTCCGGTGTGGCGCCCAGGGCCAGGGTCGCGGAGGTGATCGTCCGGTCCACCGCCCGGCCGTGGTACAGGCCCGCGAGGACCCCGAGCGTGAGCGCGACCGGCACCAGCAGGAGGAACGCGAACACCGCCAGGAAAAGCGAGTGCCCCAGCCGCTCAAGGAGCAGCCCTCGCACAGGTACGTGCAGCGTGTAGGACGTTCCCCAGTCGCCGGTGACGAAGCGCCCGAGCCAGCGGCCGTACTGCACGAACAGCGGCCGGTCCAGGCCGAGTTCGTGGTTGAGGGCGCGCACCGAACCGTCGGTCGCCTCGCGGCCCAGCACGGTGCGGGCCACGTCGCCGGGAAGCACCTGGGTGGCGAGGAAGACCAGGAGGGAGACCGTCAGCAGGGTCAGCGGGATGGCGGCCAGGCGGCGCAGCAGGAACCGGGTCATGGCTCAGACCCGGGAGACGGTGGTGAAGTCGACGTACTGGCTGGGGTGGGCCTGGATGCCCCTGAACTTGCCGCTGTTGTATGCGCGTGCGGCCCCGCTCCAGTAGGCGATGACGATGGGCACGTCCTCGTGGAGGGTCTTGGCGATGATCTCGGCCTGCTTGCGCCGCTCGGCGTCGGAGGTGGCGGCGTCGTAGGCCTCGGCGGCGGCGTCGAGGGTCTTGTTGGCGTACTTGGAGCCGTTCCAGACGCCGTTGCTCTTGACCATGGGGATGATGAACTGGCTCGGCACGGCTCTGCCCGCCCAGCCGACCAGGTTGGCGGTGGTGAACAGCCAGGGCGTGTCCTTGGCCTGGTCGCCGCCGTAGAACTCCTTCGAGGAGCGCTGGTCGAGGTCGACGGTGATGCCGACCTCCTTCAACTGGCTCTGGACGGTGACCGCGTAGTCCTTGTTGGGCGGGTCGAAGGTGAGCGTGAAGCGCAGGCTGTCCAGGCCGGCCGCCTTGAGCAGTTCGTCGACCTTCGCCTTGTCCTTGGCGCGTTGTGCGATGTCGGTGGGCGCGGCCGGGAACAGCGGCGCGAACAGGTGGTCGTTGCCGAGGTCGCCGAGTCCGCTGCCGGCGGCCTGGCGCACGGCGGGCCGGTCGAGCGCGTAGGCGACGGCCTGGCGGACCTCCTTGCGGTCGAAGGGCGCCTTGTCCACGCGGAGCGTGAGGACGGTGACGCCGGTGCCCTTGACCTTGTCGACCGCGATGCCGCCGCCGTTGCCCAAGGGCTCGACGAGCGCGGGCCGGCTGAGGAACTGGGCGTCGATGTCACCGGACTGCAGGGCGACGAGGTCGGCCTGGTCGTCGGCGTAGAACTTGACGTCCACGCCGTCGAGGTAGGGCTTGGGGTCGTCCCAGTACGTGGGGTTGCGGACGAACGTGGCGCCCGTGGAGACGTCGTACGACTTGAGGGTGAAGGGGCCGGTTCCGACGGCCTGCTTGGTGAAGTTGCCGGCGTAGTCCTTCTTGAGGATCACCGCGTTGTAGTTGCCGGCCGAGACCAGGTACGGGAAGTCGGAGAAGGGCCGTTCGAGGGAGAAGACGACGGTGGAGTCGTCCTGGGTGCTCACGCCGCCCGCCTTGAGGACGGTGTCGAAGGCGGACAGGGCGGCCGACTTGTTCTTCGGGTCGAGCAGCCGGTCGAAGGACGCCTTGACGGTGGCGGCGTCGAGCTTTGTGCCGTCGGAGAAGGTGACACCCTCGCGCAGGGTGAAGGTCCACTTGCGGGCGGACGAGTCCGAGGTCCACTTGGTGGCCAGCCGGGGCACCAGCTCGAAGTCCTTGTCCAGCCAGATCAGATACTCGGCGACCAGCTGGTAGAGCGCGATCGCGCTGCCGTCGTACGCCGTCACCGGGTCGACGGAGGTGGGCGGCGGCGGGGTACCCACGCGAAGGGTGCCGCCGTGCTTGGCCGGGCCCGAGGCCGAGGCCGTCGCCCCGGCCGACGCGTCGTCCGTGGCGCTCGGGGCGCAGGCCGCGAGCAGGGCGGCCAGGGTGCCGCCGCCGGCGAGGGCGAGGAAGCCGCGTCGGGAGGGTCCGGCGGGCAGGAGGTCCTGCCAGTGCTGGGGCAGCGCGCCGTCATCGGATGCAGGCATGGGTTCTCCAGAAAATGACCGACGGCACGGCACAACCGTGGGGAGCTGTACGCGGGCGTGGCGGAGCAGGCAGGAAGGCTGGGGGGAAGGTGACAGGGGCCGAGGGCCGTCAGAAAGCCGACGCGGTGCGCGCGGTCGGATGCCTCAGCGCCGCGGACAGGCGCACGTGCCGACGCGCGCCAGATCCACGTGGATCCTCCGGGTCAGCAGCGAGTTCGCGGTCACGACTCATTGATAACAGCGGAGATCGGGGGCAGACAATGCGGGACTTGTTTCAGAATCGAGAAACTCTCCGGCAAAACTCCGCTCGTACACTTCCGGCATGACCGACTCCACGCGCTTCACGGCCGACTGTCGCCGCCCCGGTTCCGACGACCACCGGCCGTTCCCGAGGCACGACACAGGAGTTGCCCCCGATGCAGTCCCCAGCGCGCACACGGCCCGAAGGCCCTGCGGGCACTGACCCCAGAGGCTGCGCCCCTCGGGTCCACCCGTCGATCGACGACCTGCTGGCACGGGCCCGCACTCGCCTCGACCGGATCACTCCGAAAGACGCGGCCCGCGAACTGGCCGACGGCGCCCTGCTGGTGGACGTCCGCGCGGACATGGTGCGGCGGGCGGAGGGCGAGATCCCCGGCTCCCTCGTCATGGACCGGAACGTGCTGGAGTGGCGGCTCGACCCCTGCAGCGCGTGGCGGATCGAGGAGGCGGCCGACCACTGTCTGCGCGCCATCATCATGTGCTCCCAGGGCTACATGTCGAGCATGGCCGCCGCCGGACTGCACGATCTCGGCCTGCTGCGGGCCACCGACATCATCGGCGGCTACGAGGCCTGGCGCGCCTCCGGCCTGCCTGTGGTGCCCGGCGGCACGATGCCCGGGTCGTACGTGGCCACCGCACCGTCCCCGATCAGCCTCGATCCGGGCGGGCAGCGCATGCTGGTCGACGGCGCTCCCGTCGCCCTCACACCGCTGGAGTTCCGGCTCCTCACCGCACTCCTGCGCGGCAACGGCCGCGTGATCCGCCGTGAGGACCTGCGCGCGGGCCTGGGCGAATGGGCGGGCAGCCGCAGCCGCTCCGTCGACCTGCACATCCACCGCATCCGCCGCAAACTCGGACCGCGCGCCGCAGCCCTGCTCACCACGGAGCGAGGCGTGGGCTTCCGCCTGCGCGCGACACCCGCACCGGTCGACACACCCTGACAACATCGCTCACGACCAGCACGCGCGAGAGCGCGGACGCGCCGACGCGTGTTGTCCGACTCACCTCGCGATATTGACTGATTACAACCGAGATCGATAAAGTTTCAACTGGCATTGAGTGTCAGCATCGAGCCCTGGCTTGCTGACCGGCAACCCTCCGACGCGGTGGGGTGCTCCAGGTGAAAGCCCGGCCGGGTCGCCGACCCGGCAAGCGCGTGTCCCCGTTGCAGGGGCCTGGAACACGGAGGAATGATCGTGCGGCACAGCAGCGTCTCGAGTCCCTCCGTCCTGGCCGCCGCGACCCTCTCCCGGTTCTCCCGCCGACGCCACATCGACCTGCAGCGCATCACAAGCTGCCTGTGTCAGGGCTGACTTCACTCCCGTCGGCTGTCCGAGAACGTTCACCGCTGGTTTTGACGCCCGCACCGAACTCCTGTTCTTTCCCCGCCTCATCCCTCTCTGGACGTGTCGCTCTTCCTCGGGAGCAACACCCCTCACGCCTCTTCACCGTCCGCACGGACCCGTGCGTGACGGCTGTCGAGTAGGAGAACTCATTCCGTGAGATCGCATCCGGATTCCCGCCCTGGCCGATGGGCGGCACTGCCCTCTCTCCAGCGTCGCCGGCGTCGCCCGGGTGACGCGTGCGGAGGTGCTGCGGGTGCGGCAGGCGGTTTTCGTCGAGGCGTCGCGCACGTGCGGGTCCTGCTGGGTCTCGGTCCTCGGCCAGCACGTGCCGCCCAACACGGCGGGCCCGGTGATCGTCCTGGCCAGCTGTCCGGCGGCCCGCGGCAGCGCGCCGCGATCGCCCGCGCCCTGGCGCTCTCCCCGACGCGATGTTCTGCGACGAGCCGGTGTCCGCACTCGACGCCTCGTTCCAGGCCCAGATCCTCGACCTGCTCGCCGAACTGCGGGCCGACACCGGGGTGACGCACCTGTTCATCTCTCACGACCTGGCCGCCATACGCCGGATCGCGCACGAGGTCGCCGTCATGCGGGCCGGCCGCTTCGTGGAGACAGGCACCACCGAAGATCTGTTCACCCACCCCCGCCACTCGCACACCCGCGAACTGCTCGTGGCGATCCCCGGCGGCTGCTACGCCAAGGCCGCGTCCGAATCTCTCGAAGCGAAGGAACACACGTGACCGTTCAGGACACCACCGCAGACCTGTCCGCCTTCATCCGCGACTGGCAGGAGTGGCACACCAGGCAGGAGGAACGACTCGCCGACCCCCACGGATTCCTTGCGATCACCGGCCTGCACTGGCTCGGCCACGAGCCGCAGCACTTCCCGGACGCTCCGGGCGCCTGGTCGACCGGCACCGACGGGGTCGTCGTGGTCCTCGACGACGGCGAGGAACTGATCATCGACGGGACCTCCGTCCGCGGCGAGCACCGCTTCGGGGTGCTCCCGGAGCGCGGCGGAGTCGACGCGGTCTGGGGCGACGCCGTGATCGAGGTGGCCAAGCGCGGTGGACACGACATTGTCCGCCCCCGGCACCCTGACACCCCGCTGCGCACCGCCTTCACCGGCACACCAGCCTACGCCCCGCATCCGCGCTGGGCGGTGACCGGCCGCTACACGGCCTTCGACGACCCGCGGCCGACGACCGTGGGCGCGGCGGTCGAGGGCCTCGAGCACGTGTATGACGCGCCGGGCCGGGTCGAGTTCGAGCTGGACGGACGGCCCCTGGCACTGACCGCGTTCCCCGGACACAGCCCGGGCAGCCTGCTGGTGCTGTTCACCGACGCGACCTCCGGGATCACCACCTACGCAGCCAACCGGGCCCTCGCCCTCGACCCGCCCGACGCCGACGGCACGGTCGTCCTGGACTTCAACCGAGCGACGAACCTGCCGTGCGCCTACACCGACCTGGCCACCTGCCCGCTGCCGCCGGCCGAGAACCGGCTGCCCGTGGCGATCGAGGCCGGGGAGAAGATCCCTCGCGAGCGGGGCGGGTCCTGAGCACCGGGCGCCACCGAGACGACCACGACCCAGAGGGACGAACACCGCATGAGCACCCCCGCGATCAGCTCGCTGGCCTTTCTCACCCCGGGCAACTTCGCCGACGACGACCCATACACCGGACTGGAGGAGACACTGCGACTGTTCGAGTACGGCGAACGGCTGGGCTTCGACGGCGCCTGGATCCGGCAGCGCCATCTCGAGCACGGTGTCGGCTCGGCCGCGGTCTTCCTCGCCGCGGCGAGCCAGCGCACCGAGCGGGTCGAGCTGGGGACCGCGGTCATCCCGATCGGGTACGAGAGCCCGTTCCGGCTCGCCGAGGACCTGGCGCTGGCCGACGTGCTGTCCCGCGGCCGGCTGCAGATCGGCTTCAGCACCGGAATGCCGCACGCCGAGCTCCTCGGCGACCTGGTGTACGACGGGGACTGGCGCAGCTTCGACCTGTCCTACGGCAGGATCGCCCGCGTCATCGACCATCTGCGCGGCGACTACCTCGGTGGCCCGGACACGGTGATCCAGTCGCCGGGCAACACCCAGCGACCGCGCCTGCAGCCGCACAACCCCGGCCTGGTGGACCGGGTCTGGTACGGCGGCGGCAGTCTGCGCTCGATCCGATGGGCCGCCGAGCACGGCCTGAACCTGCTCAGCGGCAACATCGTCACCGGCGAGGGCACCGACGACTTCACCACGGCCCAGCTCACCCTGCTCTCCGAGTACCGCCGGTCCCTTCCCGGGAACCGGCCGACCCGGGTGGCGCTGGGCCGGGTGATCGTGCCGTTCGACAGCGCCGACGCGACGACCCGGGCCCGCTACCGGGAGTACGCGGCCGGTCGGCACCAGCGCACCCTGGCACCGCAGGGTCCGAAGCGGACCCTGTTCGCCTCGGACGTGGTCGGGACCGCGGAACAGATCCTGGAGCAACTGACCGCGGATCCCGTGGTCTCGGCCGTCTCGGAGCTGCGCCTGGAGCTGCCGTACGAGTTCCACCGGGCCGACTACGAGCAGATCCTGCACGACGTGCGGCACTTGATCGCACCCGAGCTGGGTTGGCGGCCCGACGCGGCGCTGCTGCACGAGGCGGGCCGATGAACGCCGGGCCGCTGGAGCCGCCCGTCCGGCTGCACACTCACCGGCCGGCTCGGCCCGCAACATGCCCACATCGGCCAGGCGGTCTCCGTCCAGCGCCACCGCGAGCGCGACATCCAGCAGGATCTTGCCCGGATCGTGCACAGCCCGCGGCTGGGCACTACGGCGCAAGGGCCGTGGATATCGCTGTGTCCAGCCTGGACTTGCGGACTGTTTCGACCAGCAGCACGGCCCCGGCCTGCGAGACGACTCCGCGACCGCCTCCCTCGTTAACTGAGCACCTCGCGGCCCTCCTCGTCCACACCTAGATACCGCGGAGCTCCGCTGCAGCCACCGGCTTCGAACAACCTCAGCAGATCACCCACGAAGTGTGTGCGTGCAGAGACTGGACGACGCACCGTTCTGCCGATACGGACGACGGCGTTGACGAAACCTCCCGGCAAGGGCGACTCATGCATCGGTCCACCCTGCCCGATCGTTACCTCGAATTCTCAGTACCTTGCTACTTGCAGCCCGTGTCTACGACGTATCGGATCGTGTCGACGATCTCACGGGCGGGGAGGCTTCTCTGGCCGGCCACCTTTGCTGGCATCGCAGGCCGGGGCGGGCAGCAGCCCTTCGAACAGGGGCCCATTCGGCGTTCGTGGCGTCTGAGGGGTAGCGGCGAGAGCGGATGACGGCTGGCCTTGAGACGAGTGCGGCGGGGTCGCTCTGCCGACGGTCCCGCCGCAAGTCAGGAGCTGTTGATGAGGTCGAGGGTGGACTCGATGGAGTTGAGCTGGACGGCGATGCGCTTGACCCACTTGCCGCCCAGGTGGGCGGCGGAGTGCAGGCGAACACGTCCGCCGTCTGTGCGCCGGCAGCGGCCCGTTCCTCGAAACCTACCCTTGACGGCACACCCCGCGCCGAGGCCCAGCAAGCCCTCGATGAAGCCCGCGCATGGCTGAACGGGCACGAGGACGACCAGCAGCGCGTCTTCGCCGACCTTGCCCAGGCCGTGACCGAAAGCGGGCCTGGGACGTCCGCTCCCAGCTGCAGACCGCAATGACCCTCACCCGGCGCGGCGCCAGCGCCTCCGAGCAGTGTGTTCTGGCCGCAGCCCGCGCCTTCCTCCGCCAGCAGGACCACCTCCCCGCCGCCGGCTCAACCCGCACCGTACAGGCGCAACCGCAAGCGTGCCGGAACGCTGGGCACCCCCACACCGCCGACAACACCGGTGGAGAAGGCCAGGAGCCGAACACTTCCCGGCGTGAGCGGCCTTGCAGCAGTTCGTCAACCAGTCGCCCGGGCAGTGGACGCCGGTGCCGGGGTGAGGCCGCGTCCGTGGTGAGCGCTCGTCCCGACATCCAGCTCCAGAAGACGCCTATCTCGTCTTACCCGTTCAAGCCGTCCTCCCGAACGGGGCGTGCGGTGCTGGCCTGGGGGTTGGCGTCGTGTGCGCATCCACGTCCTGCAGACCTGTCGCACGTGCACGGCCGGGCATTGCGCTCGGCCGGGCGGTGGTCGGACCTCTCGTCAGCGTCTCCAACGGCGCCTCTCGGGCCCGGTGGCACCGCCCCCAGGTCATCGGTTCGACAGGAGGACCAGCCATGGCTGGCCCGGAGGCCAGTTGCAGGACCGCGGAGAACATAACGCGGGGGTCAGGCGTCGACTGTCACGGTGATCCTGCGATCGGTGATCGAGCGGCCGGCCTGGATGTTGTATGAACCGTGCACGAATTTCCACGAGTTGCTCGCCGCGTCCCACACTTCGTAGGTGCGGCGGGGGATGTCGATGACGGCTTCGACGGTCTCACCTGGCTCCGCCTCTACCGCCGTGAAGCCGGCGAGCCATCGTTCGGGGCGCTCGGCGTCGTGCTCCACCGGGGAGAGGTACACCTGCACGACCTCCCGGCCTCTTCGGGTCCCGCCGTTGTGCACACAGACCTTGGCGACGTTGCCGTGCACCTCGATCGACTTGTAGCTCCAGTGGGTGTAGCCAAGGCCGTGACCGAAGGGGTACGAAGGGGCGCGGCCGGTCTTGTCCCATGCGCGGTAGCCGATGAACACTCCCTCGCTGTAGGGAAGTTCCCCGTTCACGGGGACGACCTGGGTGACTGGAGCGTGGTTGAGGGAGCCCCAGGTGGTGGGGAGGCGGCCGCCGGGCTCGTGGGTGCCGGTGAGGACGTCGGCGAGGGCTGCGCCGCCCTCTTGACCCGGAAACCAGCTGAGCAGGATGGCGGCGGCCTCCTCCCGCCAGGGCAGTTCCACCGGGGAGCCGGAATTGACGACCACGACCGTTTGGGGGTTGGCGGCGGCGACGGCGCGGACCAGGTCGTCCTGGCGGCCCGGCAGGAAGAGGTCGGTGCGGTCGAAACCCTCCGACTCGACGCGGTCGGTGGTGGCGACCACGACAACGGCCGTGTCAGCGGCGCGGGCGGCCTCGACGGCCTCGGCGATCAGCTCAGCAGGGTCGCGCTGCGGCTCCTGGTGGGCGAGGGTGATCGTGATGTCTTCTCGGAGGTAGTCGTTGAGCGCGACGAAATGCGTGAGGCTGACCTCGACGGGCTCTCCGGCCGTGAGTTCCACCTGGGCGCGGGGTACAGGGGAGTTGAAGAAGCCCTCGAAGGGGTCGTCCTGGTCGGGTGCCTGAACGCCCTCGTAGTGCGTGTCTGCGTCGACGGCGAGTCGGAAGGCGCCTTTGCCCTTGATGCCGAGGGTGTGCCGACCCGTGTGGCGGGGTGTGAACGTTCCGGTCAGTTCGACACTGTGGAGGTTGTCGAACGAGACGCCCTCCGGGAGATCTGCGAACGACCAGTGGATCTGCCCGTTGGGGATGTTGGAGGTGGCAAGGACCGTGCCATCCGCGCCGCGGCAGACTGCGCGGAGAGTGAATCCCCTGTCAGCGGTCGCCAGTTCGGTGTTCGGATCGGCTCCGACCGCGTAGCTGAGGGAGTCCTCGGGGAGCGCGGTGGCGAGTCCGTCGAGCGGGGAGACGATCCGGTCCGGGAAGACGGTGGCGGAGCCGCCGCCAAGGACACGGGCGTCGCGGGCGGCGGCTCCGATCAGGGCTACCGTGCCGCCCGGCTTCAGCGGTAGGGCGTCGTTGTCGTTCTTGAGAAGGACGAAGGAGCGGCGGGCGATCTCCCGGGCCAGTTCGACGCCGTCGACGGTCTCCGGCACTTCGGTGACGGCCGGCTCAACGCTCTCTAGGGCGCCGACACGGGCGGCCAGCCGCAGGACGTTGCGCACGGCAGCGTCGACGGTGGCCTCGTCGACCGTGCCGTCCTTGACCGCCTGGGCGAGGGCTTCGCCATAGACGGTCCGTGGTCCGGGCATGGCCACGTCGAGACCGCCGTTGATGACGTCGGTGGTCGACCGGGCCGCCGTCCAGTCGGAGACGTTGAAGCCGTCGAAGCCCCATTCGCCGCGCAGGACCTCGTTGACCAGGTAGTGGTGCTCGCTCATCGTGGTGCCGTTGACCGAGTTGTACGCGGTCATGATGCCCCAGGGGTGGGCGTTGTCGACGATGTACTCGAAGGGGGCCAGGTACAGCTCGCGCAGGGCGCGTGCAGCGATGAGATTGTTGACGGTGAAACGGTCGGTCTCGGCGTCGTTACCCACGAAGTGCTTGACGGTGGTGCCGACGCCGCCGGACTGCACACCCTTTACGTAGCCGGAGCCGATCACCCCGGTGAGGTACGGATCCTCGCTGTAGCACTCGAAGTGCCGCCCGCCGAGCGGGGACCGGTGCAGATTGACGGTGGGAGCGAGCAGGACGTGGACGGCCTTGCGGCGGGCCTCCTGGGCGAGCAGCACGCCCGCCCGGTGGGCCAGTTCGGGGTCCCAGGTGGCGGCCAGGGCGGTCGGCGAGGGCAGCGCGACGGACGGGTCGTCGGCGCTCCAGCGCACCCCCCGCACACCGATCGGGCCGTCCGACATGACCAGGGACTGCAAGCCGATCTCGGGGATGGGCGGCAACGACCACCGGTCCTGTCCGGCCAGGAGCCCGGTTTTTGTGTCCAGGTCGAGGCGGGCAAGGGCCGCCTCGACAGCCGCTTCCGTTGCACTGGGCGCCTGTGTCACAGCGGCTTCTCCTTGGGAAACGTCGTTGGCCGTGTTCATTGCGGAGTCATTCCGTACAGAGCAGTGGGCATGGGTGTGTGGTCGTGCTGTGTGCGCGGGGTGGGCATGCGGCGGCGTGCAAGGGAGGGGCAAAGGGCGTTCGGGCGGGTGTCTCAGCCCTTGACGGCGCCCGAGAGCATGCCGCGGATGAACTGCCTCTGGAAGAAGAGGTAGAGGATCACCACGGGAAGGCAGATCAGGACCGCCGCGGCTGCGAGCAGGTTCACGTGGACGAGGTAGCGTCCGGAGAAGGCGCCCAGCCCCAGGGTCATGGGCTGGTGGGAAGGGTCTGAGACGAGGATCAAGGAGAGGAAGTAGTCGTTCCAGGTCCACATGAAGCTCAGCAGCACGAAGGTGAGGACCGCGGGCTGGGCGATGGGCAGGTAGACCCGCCAGAGCATGGTCCAGCTGTTGGCGCCGTCCATCTGAGCCGACTCGCCGATGCCGGGCGGCACCGCGCGGAAGGCCGCGCGCATCCAGAATGCACCGAAACTCACTCCCATGCCGACATGGGCAAGGATGATGCCTTGGTAGGTGTCGGTCAGTCCCTGGGCCTGGAAGTCGTAGTAGAGCGGGACGATGATCGCTTCCATCGGGATCATGATCCCGAACAGCAGCACCGGGAAGAGGATCCTCTCTCCCACCACGCCCAGCACGCCGAAGGCATAGCCGCTGAGGATCGCCAGCACGGTCGAGGCGGTCACCGCCGTCCCGGTGATGATCAGGCTCGACTTCAGGTACTCGGTGAAGCCGGCCTGCCGCCAGGCCTCGGTGAAGTTGGACCATTGCAGATGGCCGAGGTCCGGTGTCCCTGCGATGTCGGGGCTCACCGCGACCCCGAGAATCCAGAGCACCGGAAACAGGACGCCGACGGCGAGCAGGGTCAGGAAGGTGTAGTTGAAGACCTTCTCTCGCTTGGAGATCACTGGTCGTCTCCTTCCGACAGCTTGACGACGATGAGTGAGACGGTCAGGGAGACCAGTGCCAGGACGACGCCGATGGCGCAGGCAGCGCCGACGTCGGGGTTGGTGAAGGCTCGCTGGTAGAGGACCACGCTGGGGGTGATGGTGGAGGTCCCCGGTCCTCCCTTGGTGGTGAGCCAGACGATGTCGAAGACCCGGATGGCGCCCAGCAGGGTGAGCGTGAGCACGACCGCGAGTTGTCCGCGCAGGCCGGGCAGCGTGACGGTGAAGAACTCCCGTATGGGGCCGGCCCCGTCCATGCGCGCGGCGTCATACAGCTCGTTGGGGATGTTCTGGGTGCCGGCGACGAACAGCACCATGCACAAGCCGTAGGCCGCCCAGGTTCCGGCCAGGCCGAGCGCGGGCAACGCCCAGGTGAAGTCACCCAGCCACCCGCGGGTCAGGCCGCCCAGACCGACCGCGCTGAGCACGTCGTTGAGGGGGCCGTCTGGTGCGTAGATCTGCTTCCACACCACGGCGGCTACAGCCGGGGTGAGTACCTGGGGCAGGAAGATGACCGAGCGGTAGATGCCGGCGCCGCGCACGTCTTTGCGTGCGGTCAGCGCGGCGCTGACCACGCCCAGGATGATCGGCAGGATGGAGAAGAACACGATGAAGAACAACGTGTGGGTGACCGCCTGGCGCAGCGTGGCGTCGGTGAGGAAGCCGGTGTAGTTGCCGAATCCGGCCCAGGTGGCGGGGGTGACGCCATCCCAGTGGTAGAGGGACAGCTGCAGGCCTTGGCCGGCGGGCAGCAGCACCACGAAAGCGTAGATCAGCAGCGCGGGGGCGAGGTAAGCGAGTCCCAGCAGGCGCCTGCGGCCGCGGGGGGAGGACAGGCCGGTCCTGTGCGATCTGTGGCCATGGCGGGCCGTGGCTGCGCTGGGGGCGGCCACAGCCCTGGGGGTTCTTTCCTTGAGTGTGGCCATGCCTACTTCCCCAGGGTCTTCGCGTAGGCGGTGGCATCACGGTCGGCCGCGGTGACCACCGCCTTCTGGGTGGACTTGCCGGCCAGCATGCTCTGCATGGTGGTGTTGATGGTGTTGTAGAGCGTCGGCGTGGCCCAGTCCAGGTAGGGCACGGAGGTGCCGTTTGTCGAGATGTCCTGGGCGATGGCCACGTCGTCCGCGAGCAGGGGGTCTTCGCTGGGTGCCTTGACGTTGGAGTGCAGCAGCGGCATCGTCCCGTTCTCGACAGCCAGCTCGGCCGCCTGCTCACCGGCGGCGAAGTTCAGGAAGGCAGCGGCGGCATCTGCATGCTTGGACTTCGCGGAGACGGAGAAGTTCGCTGCGGAGGAGGCCGTGGCCACCGGTGTGCCGCCGTCCGCGCGGGGCAGGACGAACGAGCCGAAGTCCTTGGACTGGCCGGTCTTGAGCGGCAGGGAGCCGGAGTAGTCGAAGTGGAAGAGTCCCTTGCCGTTGACGAAGGACTGGGCGGCGTCCGCGGAGGCGATACCGGCGTAGTCCGTGGTCAGGTAGCCCTCGTCGGACCACTGCTTGAACGTGGACACCGCCTTGGGGAACCCGGTCTCAGTGATACTGACACCGTCCTGCGAGTAGATGAACTCGGAGATCTTGCTCTGCTGACCGAAGGCGTTCATCAGCGAGAACAGCGGCTGGGTGATCCCGTTCTGGTCGGAGTTGCCGAGAGTGATCGGGGTGATGCCGGCCGACTTGGCCTTGGCCAGGGCGGCCTGGAACTCGGCGTAGGTGGACGGGGCCTTCGCTTTGATCTTCTTCAGGAGCGAGCGGTTGTAGTAGACCTCGATCAAGGAGGCGCGGGCGACTGGGGTGCCGAACATCGAGCCGGTGCCCATCTGCTTGCCGTCGGCGCTGAACTCGTGCTCACTCAGGATCGAGGGAGGGAAGGAGTTCTTCCATCCGTAGGCGGCAGCGTAGTTGTCCAGGTTGAGCAGCAGCCCGCCGCGGACCAGGGTTCCCATGGACTGCCAGCCGTTGTTGGCCGGGACGATGTCCGGCGGGTTGTCCGACTTCAGCTTGAGCGGCAGGGCAGCCATCGCATCGCCCCAGGCCATCGGAGTCCGCTTGATGGTGATATTGGGGTATTTCTCTTCGAATGCCTTGACCACGGAGGCCATCCAGGCGTTGTCGGTGCCCCCGGAGAAAGTGTCCAGCACGTTCAGCGTGACCTTGCCCATGGTGGCCGGGTCGGTGGCGACCGCACCTTTGCCGGTGTTGTTGGCCGAGCCGACTCCGCTGGTGCCCGGCACGCAGCCTGCCAGCAGCCCGGCTGCCGCGAACGGTACGAACACGCCGGTGATCAGTCGGGTTCTACTGCGCGAGACCACGGTGCCTCCTGTCCTCGATGAGTGCCCGAGAGCCCGGGTTGTGGACCGAGCCTAAGCTAGGGCATACCACTTAGTCCAGATTCATGAAGCTGGTTTGTTCATTCCACTTGCCAGACCAGTTTTGGTAACGTGGGAAGCATGACGAGCGTCGAAGACACCAAGGCGGGGGCCGCCGTCGATCAGACCTACCGTCGGCTCAGTGACGCGCTGCGCCGAGGGGTCTATCCGGCCGGGAGCCGGCTTCCCGGCGAGCGGGATCTTGCCGTGGCCCTCGGCGTCAGCCGTTCCACTCTGCGCCTGGCCCTGAGCCGCCTGGCTGAGGAGAACAAGCTGGAGCGTTCCTCGCAGCGTGGTTGGTTCGTCCGCCGCAATGTCGTCGGTGAACCGCCGAGCACACTGCAGAGCTTCACCGAGATGGCGCACTCCCGCGGACTGCGACCCGAGTCCAAGGTACTTCGCCAGCGTGCCCGGTCTGCGACCTTCGAAGAGGCTGAGCAACTGGCCGTCGCCCCCGCCTCCCGTGTTCTCGATCTACAGCGGCTGCGCAGCCTCGACGGCGTACCGGTGTGTGTGGACGCCAGTGTGGTGGCCCTGACTGTCGCGCCCGATCTGGCGGAGATCGACCTCACCGACCGTTCGTTGTACGAGACCTTGGAGCAAAGCTGCGGGCTGCGGATCGCCCGCAGCTCCTACACGGTCCGTGCGGCGGCGGCCGACCAGTTCACCGCCGAACTGCTGGATATCCCGCCAGGCGATCCGGTGCTGATCGGCGAGGAGCTGACCTACACCGACGATGGCGCGCCGGTACTGGCTGGCCGGATGGTCTACCGCAGCGACGCCTACCGCTTCCAGGCCGACCTGTTCCGCCCGATCCCGTCCAGCTGAGGCGCGGGCGAATGACCTGAGGTGGACGCCGCCACTGTCGGCCCATGCCTCAAGTCGCCCAGAATTCCGGGGGCGGCATGGTGGCCGTGACGTGTTCCACCACGGCGCCCGCCGCCTCCGGTGTGTGCAGCGGTACGCCCGCCTCGCCGAGCGCGTCCAGCAGCGCTCCCGCCACCGGCGGCAGCGTGCCCCGGTGCAGCACCACTCCAGGGATGTGTGCGGGCAGCTCCGCAAGCAGCGCCTCGGCGACCGGGGAGCCTTCTGCCATCAGTACCGAGCCGGACAGCACGATGCTCACGGGCCGGCCGGTCTGCACGAGCCCGGTGCGCCGTGCGGCCACTCCGGCGTACTGGGCGAAGTGCGCGCCCTGGGCGCGGACGATGTCTACGGCGACCGGATCGCCCGCTGCGGCCACCGCCGTGACCACCCGTGCGCAACTGTTGCGCTGCCGCCCGGAGGCGTGGTGGTGGCGTCGGGTCAGCCAGTGGTTGAGGGCGGCCACCGTGGGCTTGTGGTAGTGCGCGAGCAGGGCCTCGGTCAGGGCGGTCTGCGGTCCGAGGCCCAATTCGGCAAGAAAGATTGCCCGGAAGGCCTCGTTCGCCAGTCCGATGGCGCCCATGGCGTGCTGGCCCCACCAGCCCATGTCCCACAGTGCGCCGTCGGGTCCGCGGGCGGCGATCGCCGCCGCCGTGCCCCCGGTCACCGAAATGCCGACACCACCGGGATCACCGCACCGGATCGCGGCATAGCCGTCGTTGAGGATGCTGCGCGCGCGCAGCGCGCTGGGGGTTTGCCGTGTCAGGGCCTCGTCCCAGTAGTCCCGGTCCTCGGGCCAGTCGACGCCGGCCAGCCGGAAGGCCGCACCGGCGACGTCGCTGATGTCCGCTCCAGCCTGATCCAGTGCCGCGTGCAGGGCCGCCAGCACCTCCGCCACGGCGGCCTCAGGGGTCGGGGCACCGTAGATGTCACCACAGCCCGAACGCCCAGCACCCACCACCTCACCGGAGGCGGTGGACACCAGGGCGGCGGTCTTGCTGTTGCCCGCGTCCACGCCCAGGAAGAGCGTGGAGGCGAGACATGCCGTCTGTGCCTGGCTCACGGCAGCAGACGCTCCGGCAGCCAGGCGCGCTGGGCGTGGGCCATCTCGGCGTACAGCGCTTCGGCGACGGACAGCGACGGCACGAGCGGGTTGGACATCATGGCGCGGACCGCGTCCGCGACGTTGCCGTCCCAGCCGGCCTTGGCGGTGAGGATCTGGTACTCCGCCAGCTGCTGCGTGATGCCGAGCACAGAGTGCGGCAGCGGCTTCTGCTTCTCGGGGTGGAAGCCCATGCCGTCCACCGTGCCCCACAGCTCGACGACGGTCGAGTCATCGAAGCCGGGCAGCCAGCCGCCGCTGTTCGTGATGTTGAAAGGCTGACGGATCGGAGCGTCGTTGTAGTAGGCGCTGATCGCGTCGATAGCCAGCTCCAACTCGTGGATGCCACCGCGGGAACGGTCCTGCTCCAGCTGCGGGGCGTCGGAGTCCGCCTGCTCACGGTAGTGCTGCCAGTAGCCTGGCAGCGCATCCATGATGATCTCGGAGCGGGTCCTTTCAGCCAACTGCCGCTCGCGCAGGATCTCGTCCCGGAAGTAGTAGTAGTTGAAGTAGTCGGAGGGGATCGATTCCATCGCCACCGCCAAGTGCAACGCCCGCAGACCGTTGACGTCGTCCGTGGGCTTGCCTTTGAGCGCCTCATAGCGCTCACGCAGGATCGGGAACGCGTCCTTGCCCTCGTAGGTGGCCTCGTTGGACCAGCAGTTGTGGTTGATGCCGACCAGGTTGGCCTTGAGCTTGTCGGGGTCGAGCCCGGCGGCCTTGGCGACCACCGGAGGGAAGACGATCGGGCCCTCGCAGAAGGAGACGATCGGGATGTCGGTGTAGTCGGACACCGCCTGGGAGACGATGTTGACCGGGTTGGTGTAGTTGAAGATCCGGGCGCCCGGGGCGACATCGACGAGGTCGGCACACAGGCTCTTGATGATCTGGATCGACCGCAGCGCCATCATCATGCCGCCCGGCCCCTGCGTCTCCTGCCCGATGACGCCGTACTTGAGCGGGATCCGCTCGTCCAGCGCACGGGCCTCGAAACCGCCCGGACGGAAACTGCTGAGCACAGCGTCGACATCGCGCAATGCATCGCGCTGGTTCGTCGACGTGGTGATGGTGATGTCGAGCCCCTGGTTGCGGGCCATGTTCTGGGTGAGCTTCTGCACCACATCGAGCCGGTCCTGCTCCAGGTCGATCAGCACGAACTCGGAGCCGTCGAACTCCTTGCCGTGGTGCATGAACGAGGCCATCGTCCCCGCCGCACGCGAGGAGCCACCGCCGAGGTAGGCGATCTTTACGCGAGCCATCGATCCTCCAGGATCTGTTGGTCAATCAACTTCGGATAGCGATATGAGATGCGACGTCAAAGCGAGGCGAACGACGCGGATGCGGCGACCGCCGCCTGGTCCAGGTAGAGCCGAGGATGTGCACAGTCCGCGAAGACGGTGGCCGGCCAGTCGGCCTCGTATCCGGTGGCCATCATCAGACGGCGGGCCGCCTGACCCTTGTCCCGGCCGTGCACCACCATCACCACACGCTTGGACTGAGCGCGGATCGTGCCAAGTCCGATCGTGACCCCGTGCCGGGGAACGTCTGCCAGTCCGCGGAAGGTCGGGAAGGTCGACAGGTTGTCGATGCGGGTCTGCCCACTCAGCGCGACCACCCGGCTGCGGGAGTCCACCCCGCTGCCCACCGGGTTGAACGCGATATGCCCGTCTCCCGCCCCCGAGGCGAGAAGGAAGAGATCGATGCCGGCGACCTCCGCGATCCGGCGGTCGTAGGCCTCCGGATCACCCGGATCAGGTGCCCACAGCCGCTCCGGGGCGATTCCCCGCCCCGGAGCCGTGGCCGCGTTCAACGGCTCCACAATCTTCCTCCGCCCGAAACGGACACAGCTGTGAGGCAGCTCGGGATCGATCAGCCGGTACTCCACGCCGTGCGCGCCCGACGCCCCGGCCTCGACGTACTCGTCCATCATCACGATCACGACGTGCTCGAGGCCCATCCGGCGTACCGCCACTTCTTCCGCCAATGCGCGGTAAGTGCTGGCGGCACTGCGGCCGCCCGGGCAGCCCAGTACATACATCCGCCCCGCCCGCCCGGCCTCCTCGATCTCGTCTGCGATCTCAGCGGCAAGCCTGCGCCCCAGTGCCTCTGGGTCCGGGAAGACGATCGGCGAAACCCGCACGGCATGAACTCCTTCTCAGCCAGTCAAAGGCTTAGGCGAACCAGTTACGCCAGGAAGTCTAGTGTGGTCTGACTGGTCTAGGCAATGGCTCAGGTGATGGAGGAACCCGTGGACCGCGAGGCGGAGTCCACGGGGCGCCGACGCGCCGCGATTCGGCCGCTGAGTGCACTGCCTTGACCGGACGGTCGAAAGTCCGCCGTCGCTGCTCGACCTCTTCAGCCTGCGACGATGGTTCCGCTCACCCGGCGGTAGTTCGAACCGCAGGCGCATGGCCGTGCCGACGAGGAGGTAGCCGGCGAGACCTGCGGCGCTGAACGGGTCGGGTGGTGGGTTGATGTGTCGGTGGGTGCCGTCCGGGACGTGGGGACGTTGACGATGGTGTACGTCTTGCCACGTTCAGGACTGGGTCACGTGCCCGCTGATGGCATGGACCTGCTCAGGCCGCGCCGAACATTCGACATCAGTACTTTCGCCGCCGCGTTCCCATTCACCAGCCCGGGCCCCCGCCGATCGATCCCGTCGCGGCCAGTTCACCGGGCGGTGTGCTGTACGGCTACAACGTCGACAGCCAGGGCCTCGTCCACTGGGACCGCCTCGCCCAGGACAACCACAAGGCTGTCGTGCTGGGTCGCCGACGCGGCGCTGCCGGCGGCCATGAGTGTCGCCTCGGGCCTCAACGCGCTCCCCCACTACGTGGATTCACTGTGGGCGCCGCGCACCGCCGGCCTGGCCGGCCGAGAGCGGGTCCCGTACGGCGCCCACTTGTCCGCAGTGCTCGCCTAGACACAGGCGGTCGCCCTGCCGTGCGCACTCTCTGTCAGCGCACCCGTCGCACCCGACGCGGAGCATCGCATCGCGGACGGGTTCCAGCTCCGTCGGCCTTGGACGGCTTGCGGCGACTGAAGTATGCGGCGGACGCACCGAGAGCGTTGTCCGACCACGGGTTCGACGAAGGCCGACATCCACGACGCCGCCCGGCCGTCCCGAAGTGGTCCCGGCGAGCAACCCACCTCCAGTGCCCGCAGGTGTCCTACGGCGACTGTTGCGCGCCACATGGCACGGCACCGACCCGGCGGCGATGAGCGGGCGCGGAGAGCTGACCAGTTGCCTGCCGTCACGCGGCCCGCCCCGTGGGGCCGCTTCGCGTCGCACTGGGCCAGGCGGAGGAAGTGCCGCCTCATCCCCACCTCAGTCGCCCTCCTCCGCCTCCCAGTCCAGCAGCTTGACACTCCCGACCGTGTCGATGTGGGTGTGCATGGCGGCGGCCGCGCGCTCGGGGTCGCGGGCGCGGATGGCCTCGGCGATGCCCCGGTGCTGATCAAGCGAGCGGGCGGGGCGGCCCGGCTGGCGCAGGGACTCGGTACGGCTCTCGGCGATCGACAGGGAGATCTCCGCCATGAAGTCGGCGAGCAACGTGCTGTGTGCGGCCGCCGTCACCGCGGCGTGGAAGCGCTGGTCCTCGTCGACGCCGAGCTCCCCGCGCTCGACCGCCGCGGCCATCGCCGCCAGGGCGGTGTCGATCTCGGCGAGGTCCTGATCGGTGCGGCGGACAGCCGCGAGAGCGGCGAGCTTGGTCTCCAGGGCGTCACGCGCGTCGAGGACGTCCGGCAGCCGCCGTCGCCGCTCGATCATCGTCTCCAACGGCTCGGCCTGCAGCCGGTCCCGCAGCAGATACGTACCGCCGCCGTGCCGGACCTCGACGAGCCCCTGCACCTCCAGCGCGACGATCGCCTGCCGCACCGAGGTCCGGCTGACCCCCAGCCGGTCTGCCAAGTCCCGCTCGGGCGGCAGCCGGTCCCCTGCCTTGAGGCCTTCGGCCCCGACGTACTCCCGCAGCCGCTCCACCACCTGCTCGTACAGGCGGGGACGTGCCAGCGGACGCAGCGACTCGCTCACGGACGCAGATCCCTTCCCCGGCGGGATTCTCCCGATTTCAAGCACCGACCCTTGACAGCCGATCGGACCCGCTCAACACTCTAGCCCACCGGTCCAGTGGTCCAGTGGTCCATCCAATTCCGCTCCAGCACAACCACCCGCTCGACCGGTCGCTCAGGCGTTCCATTTGAGAGAAAGGCCCATCCAGGCATGACCTCACCGCCGCACACGACCCCCGATCCCGCCGCCCCCGACTCCCCGTCGGCCGCCCTCGCCGGCCTCCGCGTCCTCGACCTGTCCCGCATCCTGTCCGGCCCGGTGGCCACCATGGTCCTGGCCGATCTGGGCGCGGACGTCATCAAGGTCGAGGACACCAAGGACGGCGACGACACCCGCCAGTGGGCGCCGCCGTACCAGGGCGACGAGTCCGCCTACTTCCTGGCCGCCAACCGCAACAAGCGCGGCATCAGCGTCGACCTCAAGTCCGAACAGGGGCACGCGTTCGTGCTGCGCCTGGCCGACAAGGCCGACGTGGTCGTCGAGAACTTCCGCCCCGGCACCGCCGACCGGCTCGGCCTCGGCTACCGCGACCTGTCCACCCGCAACCCACAGCTGGTGTACGCGTCCATCTCTGGCTACGGGCAGACCGGTCCTTGGGCGTCCCGGCCGGGCTACGACGCCATCGCCCAGGCCCAGAGCGGCATGATGAGCATCACCGGTGAGGCGGGCGGCCCGCCGCTGCGCCCCGGCGTCGCCACCGCCGACATCGGCGCCGGCATGTGGGCGACGATCGGCATCCTGGCCGCCCTGAACGCCCGCGAGTCCACCGGACGCGGCCAGCACGTCGACGTCTCCCTGCTCGACGGGCAACTCGCCTGGCTCACCTACGTGGCCGGCGGCTGGTTTGCCACCGGCGCCTCACCGGGCCCGCACGGCTCCGCCCACCCCACGATCGTCCCCTACCAGGCGCTGCCCACCGCCGAAGGCCACCTGATGATCGCCGCCGGCAACGACAAGCTCTTCCAGCGCCTGGCCGAAGTCCTCGGCCTGCCCGACCTGGCCGCCGACCCGCGCTTCGCCGGCAACCCCGACCGGGTACGCCACCGCGACGAACTCGTCCCCCTGCTCGAGGCCGCGCTCACCCGGCGCACCAGCGCCGAATGGGCCCGGCTCCTGGACGCGGCCGGAGTGCCGTGCGCCCCGATCGCCACCGTGGAGGAGGCGCTGACCAGCCCCCAGGCCGTCGCCCGCGACATGGTCGCAGAGCTGGACCACCCCACCGTGGGACGGCTGCGCACCGTGGGCAGCCCGCTGAAGCTCAGCCGGACCCCCACCCGCCTGCGCAGCGCACCCCCGCTGCTGGGCCAGCACACCGACGAGATACTCGCCGAGACCGGATACGGCCCCGACGAGATCGCCGAACTGCGCGCCGCGGGAGCCGTCCGGTGACCGGCTCCGGAGCGGTCACCGTTCAGCGCGAGGGCGTAGTCGCCACCGTGCACGTGGGCACCGGCCGCCGCGCCAACGCCCTCGCCACCCGCGACTGGCAGGCCCTGGCCGGCGTCTTCGACACCCTGGCCGAGGACGCCTCCCTGCGGGCCGTCGTGGTCTCCGGGCGCGGCTCGTCGTCCTTCAGCGCCGGTTCCGACATGCGGGAGTGGCTCTCCGCCGATCCGGCCGACATCGACGCCAGCTTCGCCGCCATGGAGGCGGCGCTGAGCGCCGTGGAACGCCTTCCCGTCCCCGTCGTGGCGCGGATCCGCGGCTCGGCCGTCGGCGCCGGATGCCAGCTGGCCTGCGCCTGCGACCTGCGGATCGTCACCGACGACGCACGGATGGGCATGCCCATCGCCCGCTGGGGCATTCTCGTCCCACCGTCCTTCGCCGCCCGCATCACCCTGCTCACCGGCCCCGCCGCGGCGCGCGATCTGCTCCTGACCGGGCGGCTGGTCGATGGCCCGGAAGCGGTACGGCTGGGCCTGGCCACCGCCAGTGTCCCCGACGCCGAACTCGACAGCGCCACCACCGACTTGCTCGCGTCGATCACCGCGCACCCCCCGGCAGCGGTGCACGCCGCCAAGCAGGCCGTCAACACGGTCCTGGCACCGATCGGCGACCACCTGCGCCAACTCCCCGGCGGCCCCGCGGCCGACTACAACAGCATGCAGCTCAGCCTCAGCTCGTTCCTCTCCGAGGTCACCAGCACCGGCTGACCCACGACACAGCACCCCCCGTCCCCCGTCGTCACCTCTTCCAGAGCCGAATTGAGGTCCCCGTGACGATCAACGACCCCACCACCACGCCAACCACCGCTCCCACCGCACCCGAAAAGCTCACCAAGGGCCAACGCCACGCCTTCTGGGGCTCGTTCGGCGGCTGGGCCATGGACGGCTTCAACTGGACGATCTTCGGGCTCGTCCTCGCCCCCACCATGACCACCCTGCTGCCCCGCGCCGGCATCGAGGCCACTCCCGAGAACATCGGCTGGTACGGCCAGATCAGCGCCGCCCTCTTCCTCCTCGGCTGGGGCTGCTCCGCAATCTGGGGCCCGATCGCCGACCGCTTCGGCCGCAAGCCCGCCATGATGGCCTCAATTCTGATGTACGCGGTCTTCACCGCCCTGGCCGGCATCGCCTCCAGCCTCTGGGAGTGGAACGCCTACCGCTTCCTCGCCGCGGTCGGCGTCGGTGGCGAATGGGCCATGGCCGGCACCCTGCTCGCCGAGGTCATGCCCGAACGCGTCCGCGAACGCTTCGGCGGCCTGATGCACTCCGCCGCCTACTTCGGCGTCCTCGCCGTCTCCGCCGTGTACTTGCTGGCCGGGTCCGCACTCGGCTGGCGCGGCATGTTCCTGCTCGGCGGCATCCCCGCACTCGCCGTGTTCCTCATCCGCCGCACCACCCCGGAGCCGGAACGCTGGGCCGACAACGCCGACGCCCGCCTCCAGCGCTCCTTCTGGCAGCCCGTCGTCGAGGTGTTGACACCGCCCTACCGCGCCCGCACCATCGGCAACCTGCTGCTCCTGGTCGTGTGTGTCATCGGCCTGTGGGCCGGCTCCACCTACGTGCCCACCGCCATGAACAACCTCTCCGCGGACGCCGGTTACGGCCACACCACCACGGTCCGCCTCGCCGGCGTCTCCTCCATGACGGTCGCCGCCTTCACCATCCTCGGCTGCTTCGCCGTACCCCGGGTGGCCGGGCGGATCGGCCGACGCGGAGCGCTGGCCACCGCGTTCGGTCTGATGATCATCGGCACGGTGGGCGCGTACGGCATCGCCTACCCCCTGCACTCGATCCCGCTGACCTTCGTCTTCCTGCCGGTGCTGGGCCTCGGCGGCGCGAGCTTCGCGGTGTTCACTATCTGGCTGCCCGAGCAGTACCCCACCCGCATGCGTGCCACCGCGTTCGCCCTGACGACCACCTTCTCCCGCTGGGTGGCGGCCGCGGGCACCTTCCTCATCGGCTACGGCATCCACGCCACCGGCTCCCTCGCCCTCCCCCTCAGCCTCACCGCCCTGGTCTTCGTCCTCGGCATGGGCCTGGTCCGGCTGGCCCCCGAGACCCGCGGCCAGAAACTGCCCACCTGAAGCCCGTTCGGTGGCGGGGAGGGGCGGGGCACCGCTCCTCCCCGCCACCGAACAGCGAAGGCGGTCAGCAGGGCCTCGCCCTCCAGACAGGCGGGGCGCGGTTTGCCGCGCCGAGGAACTGAGGATCTTCGTGTCCGTGGCGATGAGGGTGCCGGCGATCGTGACGTCGGTGGTGACGGTACGGAAGAACGTCTGCACCGGTGGCTGCCGGCGAACCGCCTCGTCGAAGCCCGCGCCAACTCCGGCTGCTTCCACAACCGTTGCCGCATGGCGAAGTCGTGCCGGCTGGCCGCCAGGTCGTGCACGGTGGTGTTGACGCCGGCAGAAGCAGGGATCGGACCACCAACCGCGCCTGAACACACCCCCCCCCGGGCCGTCATCCGACCGGGGCCCTCAATGCGACACCTTCCCGGTACGGTGGGGATCGACCAGGAAGCAGCATGGCCGGAGGGCAGGCGGCCGCGGCTACAGCCACACAATCCCGGTCTGGTGCAGCGGATCCGGTACGGCGGAGGCAGCCTGCGATCGGTCCCCTGAGCCGCCGAGAACGGTCTCAACCTGTCGTCCGGCAACATCGTTCTCCGGCAAGGACATTGACGATTTCACCACCGCCCAGCTGAACCTGCTCTCCGAGTACCGGCGCAGCCTGGGCGACGACCGGTCGGCGGCGCGTGTGGCGCTGGGACGGGTGATCGTGCCGTTCGACGAGGCCGACGCGGCCGCCCGGGCCCGCTACCGGAACTACGCGGCCAGTCGGCACGAGCGCACCCTGACGCCGCAGACCCTGGCGGTGCTGGGCCCGAAACGGTTCCTGTTCGCCCCGGACGTGGTCGGCACCGCGGAACAGATCCTGGAACAGCCGGCGGCGGACCCCGTCCTCGCGCAGGCGCCGGAGCTGCGTCTGGAGCTGCCGTACGAGTTACATCGCGAGGAATACGAGCAGATCCTGCACGACGTACGGCAGTTGATCGCCCCCGAGCTGGGCTGGCGCCCCGCTTCCCCGGCGGTTCAGGGGTCGGGCCAGACAGTCCTGTTCCGGAGCGCCCGGTCCGGCTGGAGGTGCACTCACGCGAGACGCAGAGGCCCACCGCTGCCCCCGCGCCGGGGAGTACGAGGTGCTCACCTCCACCGCCCACTACGCCGTGGATCCGACGGCACCCGCCAACCGCTCGACCTCGTGCCGCCCGACGGCACCGGCAAGGTGCGCTTCAGCGCCGACGTCGAGATCCTGCGTCCGGTCGAGGACGGGCGCAGGCGACTGCTCTTCGATTGAGGCAACCGGGCAACAAGCTGGCCGTCCAGTACTTCTGGGACACCCCCGCACACCAACCGGCCACGCACGCCCGACGACGCCGGGAACGGCTATCTGATGCGCCGCGGCTACACCGTCGTCTTCGGCGCCTGGCAGGGCGATCTGCTGCCGGACGACGGACGGCTGCTCCTCGACCTGACCGTGGCGAGAAGGGGCGCGGATCCCATGCGCGGCCTGACGACGGCCGAGTTCATCGTGGAGGAGCCCACCGGCTCGCTACCGCTGTCCCGCTGGTCGAGCACCAGGTCCTACCCGGTCAGCGAACAGGGTGCACACACTGCCCGCCTTACCCGGCGGCGCTATCCGCACAGCACGCCAAAGGAACTTCCACCGGAACCTGGCGGTTCGCGAGACTGCAGGGCGGCGGGAGCGAGCTGAGGACCGCAGCCGCAGCCGTCGTCCCGAGCCGGTCCGACCTCTACGTCGACGGTGGGTCCAGCCCGGCTGGCTCTACGAACTCATCTACGAGGCCGAGGATCCGCTCGTCCTCGGGCTGGGCCTGGCCGCGGTGCGCGACCTTGTGAGCCGTCTGCGCCACGACCCCGCGCTACCGGCCGGTCCCGGGTCGAGGCCACAGCCGAGGATCTCGTGGCGCGGCGGCTGCTGCTCGAGGAGGACGTCGAACGCGCAACTCGGCGGCAACGCACTGGTCGGCTCCACGTCACCGCCTGGAGCTGCCGTAACCGACACGCGCCCCAGGTGCAAAGGGCTACCCGCCCGAACTGGCCTTGCGTCCCACGACATGAGGGGCCCCGGCGCCTGGGCGAGAGCGGGCCTATCTCAGCCGCAGTTCGACGAGGGGTTCCGCCGAGGCGCCATGTGGGGTGGTGGCGGGGCCAGCGTGAGAACGGGCAGTCGAGGCTGCACTGCCGGGGCCCTCGGCCGATGCGCTGGGAGAAAACGAGATGGGTTCGACACGCCGCCGGTTCACCCGCAGGTCGAAGATGTCGAACCGGTTGTACGAGCCCGACAGGTCGTGGAACTGCTTGGGTTCAAGGATGCCGTCCGGGTCGAACGCACAGTACAGCAGGCCCTCTTCACGCATAACGTCACTGATCACGTCCCCGAAGGGATCAAGGACCAGCGACACTCCCCTCGCGCTCTCCTCGGCAATCCGTGCTGCCTCCTCGCCCAGGGTGCTGAGCGTCCTCGCCGACTGCGCGCCGAAGACGGAGGAGACAACGACATTGAAGACCTTCGCCTCGAACGAGTGGGCGCCGGCGCGGATGCGGATGGCGTTCTCCAGGTCGTAGTTCTTGCCTGCCGAGCCGGGATCGCGGGTTGGCCACAGCGGCGGGTAGGTCGAGATGTGCACCTGCTCGGCTTCGGCCATCAGTGTGTAGCCGGCGAGTGGGTTGGTGTTCTCGCCGCAGATCAGCGCCCCGAGGCGCCCCAAGGGCGTGGGGACGACCCGGAGTCCGTGTCCGTCGCCCGGCGTCCACACGAGCTTCTCGTAGAACGTCGGGACGATCTTGCGGTGGTGGTTGAGGATGGTCCCGTCCGGCCCGACGAGCACGTTGGAGTTCCAGATGCTGCCCAGGCTCGCGGGATTTCGCTCGCTGAAGCCCACCGACACGAGGATGTCGTGGCGGCGGGCCGCCTGACGGATCTCTTCGATCTCGGGGCCGTCGATGTAGATGGAGTTCTCGATGAAGGCTGCGAACAGATCGTGGTTGTGGATCGGCGCGTGGAGCGCCGTCCAGATCGGGAAACCGGGGATGAACGACTCGGGGAAGGCGATGAGCCGGGCGCCGTTGCCGGCGGCTTCGCCGATCGCGTCGATCGTCTTGCGGACGGTGTCCCACTTGTTCAGGAGGACGGGTTCGAGGTGTGCCGCGGCGACGGTGACGGTACTGCCCATGGCTACTCCTGGGTGACGAAGACGACCCGCTGGTGGATGCGGTTGCGGCGCGGGGTCGAGGGCTGTGTCGCGCCCGAGCGTGTCGTGGCGCGGCAGGCGAGGATGTGCTCGCCGACCGAAGAGGGCGTCCAAGCAAAGGTGAACCTCTGCCAGGCGTGTCCCGTACGGGATGACACCTGGGCCGGTGTCCACGTCTGCCCGCCGTCGACGCTGACGTCGACTCGCGTCACAGGCTCGTGTGCCCAGGCCCAGCCCCAGATCTCGACGGGCTTGCCGGCATGGACGCCTGCGTCGACGGGGGCGACGAGGAAGGAGTTGGGTGCCAGTTCCCATACCGGGGTGGCTTGTGCTGAGCAGTCTGCCGGCGGGTCCATGTAGTACTTCGTGGTGAAGGCACCGGTGCTGCGACGGTCCGACACCGTGAGCGAGGTCAGCCACTTGGTCGAGTTGGTGCCGTAGTAGCCGGGTACGACGAGGCGGACCGGTCCCCCGCGGCGTGCGGGCAGTGGGGCTCCGTTCACGGTGAGGGCGACGAGGGTGGTTCCGTCCAGGGCTTTGTCCAGGGGAAGGTCCTTCTCGTAGTGATCGTGGTACGCGGAGTCGTACACACCGTGATCCAGGCCGGTGGAGATGACGTAGGCCGACCCGTCGTCCGGCTCTGCGAGGCGGAGGAGTTCGCCGAGGCGGACTCCGCCCCAGCGGACGTTTCCCACCCGTCGCTGGGGGACTGACGGCGCGAGAGGGCTGCCGGCGCATTCGTGCACCGAGGTGATCTCTGTCTGAGGAAGGGCCCGCAGGTCGTCGAGAGACAGGGTCAGTTGATGTGCGACCGCTCCGCCGACCGTGAATGACCATCTGTCGGTGGTGACATCGGGGATGCCCAGGTGCCAGACGGAGAACAGGTCGGCCTCGGGAGTGAGGAAGGTAGTCATGTCCGGCGGCCGTAGTCTCTGGTCCAGGCCGAAGCCTTCTACGAGCATCGGGGTGCGGTGAGGGTTGTTCGGGGCGTCGGGGCGGGAGGAAGTGGGCATGGCAGAGGCTCTCGTTCCTGGGTCGGCGTCCAGGTCTTATTGATCGTTACTTTCGGCTTTGCCTGGTGGGGCGACCGCGAGACTGGGTTTGTCGGCGCGTCGACGCAGGGCTGTGCCGCTAGCCCGCGTGGAGCGCGGCGGCGCGTCCCATCCGGGTGAGCGCCTCCGCCAGGACGGACTGAGGGGTGGCGAAGTTCAGGCGGACATGCCCGGCTCCTCCAGTTCCGAAGATGTGGCCGGAGGACAGGGCCACCCTGCCCTGCTCGAAGAACAGCTTGGCCGGTCCGGCCAGGTCGGTGACGGCCACGAGACCTGTGCCGCTCTCTTCGTGGGCGACGCCGAGGGACCGGCAGTCGAGCCAGGCCAGGTGGGTTCCTTCCGGCTTGGTGAATCCGACCCCCGGCAGGTGCTCGGCGACGAGTTCAGCCAGCAGGGTCCGGTTCGCGTCAAGCCCTGCGAGCAACGCGTCGAGCCATGCGTCGCCGTGGCGGAAGGCCGCCGTGTGAGCGATGACGCCCAGATAGCTGGCACCGAGGTGGACCTCCGCAGGCATCCGGCGCAGATCAGCGACTGCATCCGGCCCTGCGAGGGCGAGCGCCGCCTTGATTCCGGCGAGGTTCCAGCCCTTGGTCGCTGACATGAGCGAGAAGGCATCCTCGGCGCCGGGCACGCTCAGGTAGGGCGTGAACTTGGCGCCGCGGAGCACGAGCGGGGCGTGAATCTCGTCGGCGACGACACGGACCCCGTACCGGCGAGCCAACTCGGCCACGGCGGTGAGCTCTTGCACGGTGTGAACGGCGCCGGTGGGGTTGTGCGGATTGCTGAGGAGGTAGGCGATCTTTCCCCTTCCGCTCCGTGCCCGCGCTCGTCGGAACGTCTCTTCGAGCCTCCCCAGGCTGATCCGGCCGTCCTGACCGAGCGGCGCTTCGATGATCTGGCGGTCGCCATGGGTGATGAAGGCGTAAAAGGGGGCGTAGACGGGGGAGTTGACGACGACCGGGTCCCCAGGGTCGGTGATGAGGCGCAGCACCTGGACCGCACCCATCATCACGTCCGGGATCACGGCGGCACGGTCGACCGCTGCCCCGTCCCAATTCCAGCGCCGGGAGGCGAAGGCGACCAGTGACTCGGCGAACTCGGTTCCGAAGGGGTACCCGGTGTCACCGGCCTCGATGGCTTCGTGCAGCGCGTCGGCGATCGCCGGTGCGAGCCGGACATCCATCTCCGCCACCCACAAGGGCAGGACATCCGCCGGGTGAGTGCGCCATTTCATGCTCCCGCGCCGACGGAGTTGTTCGAGGGACAGTTCCTCCAGGGGGTTCGCGAACTCTCCGGCTTCGGGGACGCCGCTCGTGGGACCGGTCCCTCTGACAGCGTTCCCTTGTCCTCGGTCGGTCGGTGCGTGCAAGGATCGGGCCGGGGCCGGCTGGTTCATGAGCAACCTCCATGGTGAACCGGGGGCAGGACAGCTCGTGGCTCCGCGGCGTCAGTCCCGCGGCCTCAGACCGACGCCGCCCGTCCGGCTGACGACATCGGTTCTGCGTGAACGCTCAAGAATGAGTAGGCATCGCGAAGTCCGCGCGCACCTGGCTGTCGTTGGGCCAACGGGTGGTGGCGGTCTTGTAGCGGGTGTAGAAGCGCACGCCTTCGGGGCCATGGATGTGGTGGTCGCCGAACAGGGACCGCTTCCAGCCGCCGAAGGAGTGAAACGCCATGGGCACCGGGATGGGCACATTGACGCCGACCATGCCCGCCTTGACCTTGGCCAGGTAGGTGCGCGCGGTGTGTCCGTCGGCGGTGAAGATCGCCGTGCCGTTGCCGAACTCGTGGTCGTTGACCAGCTTCAGCGCCTCGGTGAACGACTGTGCGCGCACCATGGAGAGCACCGGGCCGAAGATCTCCTCCCGGTAGATCCGCATGTCCGGGGTGACGTGGTCGAAGAGGGAGCCGCCGAGGAAGAAGCCGCCCTCGTGGCCGGGAAGCGCGGTCTGGCGGCCGTCGACGATCAGCTCGGCGCCCTCCTCGGTGCCCACGTCGAGGTAGCCGGCCACCTTGTCCCGGTGGACCTTGCTGACCAGGGGGCCCATCTGGACTCCGTCCTCGGTGCCGGGGCCGATCCTGAGGTCGGCGAGGGCGGCGACGATGCGCTCCCGCAGGGCGTTGGCGGTGTCCTCGCCGACGGGGACGACGACCGAGATCGCCATGCATCGCTCGCCGGCCGAGCCGTAGGCGGCGCCCATCAGTGAGGCGACGGCCTGGTCGAGGTCGGCGTCGGGCATGACGACCATGTGGTTCTTGGCACCGCCGAGCGCCTGGACGCGCTTGCCGTTGGCCGTGGCCGTCCGGTGGACGTACTCGGCGATGGGCGTGGAGCCGACGAAGCTGACGGCCTCGATGTCGTCATGTGCGAGGAGGGCGTCCACCGCGGTCTTGTCGCCGTGTACGACGTTGAACACGCCCTTGGGCAGTCCGGCCTCTGTGAGCAACTTGGCGAGCTCGACGCTGAGGGTGGGGTCCTTCTCCGACGGTTTCATCACGAAGGTGTTCCCACAGGCGAGCGCGACGGGGAACATCCACATCGGCACCATGGCGGGGAAGTTGAACGGTGAGATGCCCGCGACCACGCCGAGCGGCTGGCGCAGGGACACCGCGTCCACCGCGCGGGCGACGTTCTCGGAGAACTCCCCCTTCAGCTGCTGAGGGATGCCGCAGGCGAACTCGACGACTTCAAGCCCGCGGATGACCTCGCCCTCGGCGTCGTCGAGCACCTTGCCGTGCTCGGACGTGATGATCGCGGCCAGCCGGTCGGCGTCCCGTTCCACCAGGTCCCGGAACCGGAACAGGATACGGGCCCGGATGTGCGGCGGGGTGACGGACCAGGTCTCGAACGCCTCGGCGGCGGCCTGTACCGCCGCGTCCACGTCCGTGGCCGTTGCCAGGGCGACGAGGCCCGTCACCTGGCCGGTCGCCGGGTTGTACACCTCACTGCGGTCTTGAGCTGCGCGGTCGTCGAGGCGGCCGTCGATGTAGTGGTCGATGTGCGTTGCCGTGGTGGTCATCATGGCTCCTCAGAGGGACGGGAAATCAGCCGTGGATCGTCGTCTCCTGTAGGCGCGGGGCGTGGGCGCTTCCAGGGTGTGGGCAGTCGGGTATCGGGCGGCTCGTGCTGTGGGTCGTGGGCATCGCGACCGCCGGGAGGTCGGAGACGAGGCGCCGCCCGGCCGTCGTACGGTCACCGGTTCAAGTCGCGCAACCGGGAGTTGGCCGTTCGCAGCGCCGCGGTCGACGCCTCCTGCCATGCCCGCGCCGAGGCCAGCAGCCCGGTCATGGACGGGGACATGTGGACATGCCCCTCCCCCAGGTACAGCTCGACGGGGACACTCGCGTCGCCCAGTCGCTGCGCGTACCACTCGCCATCACCGCGCAGAACGTCGTACTCGGCTACCGCGACGTACGCCGGGGGGAGCCCCGTGAGGTCTGCGGCCAGCAGAGGGGAGGCGATCGGGTCGTCGGCTTTGCCGCTGTCCCCGAGGTAGAGCGCGCAGAACGTGCGTACGTCGGTCATCGACAGCGGCAACTCGCCGCCCTCTTCCCGGGGGCGGCTGTGGGTCAGGTCCAGAACTGGCACCTCCAGGAGCTGATGGGCGATGTCGTCCCGCCCTTGGTCGCGCAGCAGGAGCGTCGCTCCGGCGGCGATGTTGGCGCCCGATGACTGGCCGCCGACGGTGATCGCACCGGGGAGCGCGCCGATCTCGGCGCTGTTGTCGTTGACCCAGTTGATGACCGATATGACGTCGTGCACGGGCGCCGGAAAGGGGTGCTCGGGTGCCTTGCGGTAGTCGACGGACATCACGATGCAGTCCGCGTGCACGCTGCGGTGGCGGCTGACGGCCTCGGAGTCCTTCGAGAAGGCGCTGTTGATCACCCACCCTCCACCGTGCAGGAAGATGTGGACCGGATGTGGTCCGGCGGTGGTCGATCGGTACAGGATCGCTTGCACGCTCTCACCGGCCGAATCGATGTTCAGGACCCGGCGTTCGGCGACGCTCGGACCAGGGCGGCCGAACGTGTCGAATGCGTCGTCGTTGTTCTGGTTCATCTGCGCCCGGAAGAGTTCCGGGTCTTCGATGACCTTCGGAGGATGGCCGAAGGGCAGAAGCGGCTGCAGGTCCGGGTCGATCGGCATGTGTGTCCTTGAGGATGCGGGGAGGGGCGGCGCCGAGGACGGGCGTCAGCGGACGCGCCGTATCGGCAGGATCGCGAGGCCACCGAGGATGGCGACAGTGCCGGCGGCGGCGAACAGCGTCGAGTAGGACCCGCCGCCCAGGAGGAGGATGAACGGAGCGGCCGCGGGAGCGAGGGCGTTGGCGAGCGTGCTGGACATGTTGAAGACCGCCATGTCCTTGCCCGCGTTCGCCGGATCCGGAAGAACGTCGGTGACCAGTGCGAGGTCGACGGCGAGGAATGCCCCGTAGCCGATGCCGGCGATGGCCATCGCGACCAGGTAGCCGTTGAACCCGGTGACCAGCGACGCGATGATCAGCGCGATGCCGTAGATCGCCGCGGAGGCCAGCACGAAAGCCTTCCGGCGGCCGAGGCGGTCCGACAGCTTCCCGCCGGTGACGCTGGTGAGGATCGTGGTGGTCGACAGCACCAGACTCGCGACGAAGATCTGCCGTGGCACCTCGTTCTGGTTGGATCCGAGGTGGTTGAGCAGGAAGAACGCCTGGTAGGTCGTGAGGAATCCGTAGCCGATGACGAAGAGGAGACGGCCGAGCCAGACCCACGCGAAGTCGGGGTGCCGGACGGGGTTGACCCAGAAGGTCCCCGCGATCTCGCGCACCGACAGTTTCGGCTTGGGGGCGTCCTTGGAAAGCCGGCGATCCTTGACCAGAGAGATGAAGACCAGAACGCTCACGGCCGCGATGAGCGGCGGCAGCAGGAACATCAGCAGCGTGTCTGTGGCGACAGCCTGGACGATGAACGTGCCGCCGATCACCGCCAGCGGGAGGGTAAGACCGACCAGACCCGACACGAGGCCGCGCTGATGCACCGGCACCCGGTCGGCGATGACCGCGAGCAGCGGGGTACCGATCAGGTTCGCCGCGACGCTGTACAGCGCGAACGCGGCGAGCAGTACGGGCACGTTCGGGGCAAGCCCCATCACCGCTCCGAGCGCGACCACTCCGGCCGCGCCGGTGAGAAGGTAGGGACGGCGCATGCCGATGCGTGCCGTCGTCCGGTCGCTCAACCGCCCCACGACCGGCATCAGCAGCAGGGGCAGCAGGACACCCACGCCGACGATGGCGCTCAAGGTGCTCGCGGCGTCCTTGGAGCCGACCAGGGCCTGGACCTTGAGTGCCAGGGAGACGGTGCCCGGTGTCAGGCAGGCGATCCAGAATCCCGCGTAGGCGAACGCGAACGCGAAGATGAACGACTTCCCCACCGGGGGGTGCTCATTGTCGGACCGCGCAATGAGGGACTCGGTCAGCGGCCCGGGCGAGATGGGGGACGCAGTCATGTCGTGCCAATCTTCGGAAGGGGAGGTTCCTTGGTCCCGGCGGCTGTCAGTCGATGGTGCGGTGTTGCGGAGACTGTAGGCTCGCCGAGATTTCAGAACCAACGATTGGTTGTGATGGCGTCCATCGCTGACGGAGAACCTTCGGGGTTCGACCTGTCCCGACGGCCTGCAGCCTCAGCCCGCGCGCGGCGTAAATCTGCGGCGCTCGGTCATCGCCAGTAGTCGTTCGCTGCCGCGATCGTCGCGAACTCCACCGCGACCACATGAGCGATGGAGATCAGCGAGTCCGCGTCCTGCGCGTACTCGGGGCGCAGTTGCTCGCGCACCGCGCCATCGGGCTGCGTGGCCTTGATGACCAGCCGGGCCATCTTGAGGGCGAGCTCGCGGCCCTCCTGCGGAGAAGCGGTGATCAGGGTGTTGCCGGGGACCAGTTCCGTGGCCATGTCCTACCTCCGTGGTGTTGACGGTTTTCTGGATCATCTTGTTCTCGACGGGTCCCGCCCGTCGCTCGGCGGCGAGCGTCCGCGGCCGACCGCACAGCTGACGCCAGGCACGGTGTCCAGTGCGCCCGTCGCAGGACTCACAGCTGGTCAGCGAGGTGCGCGAAGGTGTCGGTGATGGATTCGGCCTTCGCCTGGCGGTGCCCGGTTCCGGCCCACAGGTGGATCAGCCGCGTGTCGGCTGCTGCGGTGGCGGCCTTGCGGAGTGGGCCCGTGAGGTGATGAAGAGCGGGGTAACCGGCCGGGGCGATCGCGTCGTATCGGTCGGTGAAGTGGTTGCGCAGGGCACGCGCGGGTCGCCCGGTGAAGGCACGGGTGACGACGGTGGCGTCGAAGGCCGGGTCGACCAGGGCCGCCTTGTGCGGTGCGGACGCGCCGCTCTCGTGCGTGCGCAGCAGGACGGTGCCGACCATGGCGGCTTGGGCACCTGCACCCAGCGCGCCTGCCACGTCGGTGGGGGTGGTGATTCCGCCAGTGGCGATGAGGGGCAGAGCGACGGCGCTGCGCACTCCGACGACCAGGTCGGGCAACGAAACCTGTGCGGGAGGCCGTTCGGGGGTGAGCGTGGCCGAGTGCCCGCCGGCAGCGGGTGCCTGCACGATGAGGGCGTCGACCCCGGCGTCAGCCGCTCGACGTGCCTCGTCGGCCGAGGTGACGCACTGCAGAACGGTGCTCCCGGCCCTGCGCAGGGCGCTGACGACCACGCGGTCCGGGATGCCGAAGGTGAAGGACACCCAGGGGACGGGAGAGGAGGTGAGCAGGTCGATCTTGTCCGTCCAGTGGTCGTCGTCCTCGATCGGCTCCTCGGGCAGCGTGAGGCCGTAGCGGTCGGCCTCCGCCTGTACCTCCCGCGCGTAGCGCCCGTACGCCTCCCGGGAGGCGGGGAGCGGGTTCGGGACGAACAGGTTGACGCCGAACGCGACGCCTTCCACGCGGGTGGTGTGGATCTGCCCGGCGAGTGCCTGTGCGGTCTTGTACCCCCCGGCCAGGAAACCCAGGCCGCCCGCCCGGGCGGCGGCGGTGACCAGCGCGGGCGTGCTCGGTCCTCCGGCCATCGGCGCCGCGATGAGGGGAAGGTCTGCTCCGAGGTCGGAGAGCAGTGTGCTCATGGCAACTCCTCCTGAAAGGTATGAGCGTCAGGCCGCCGGGGCCGCGGGGCCGAGGTGGTGCGGGAAGCGGACGCAGAGGGCGGCGGCCGCGACCGCGGAGGCGACGACCAGCGCGCTGCCCAGCAGGAGCGCCTGGTGGTAGCCGTGACTGAGCAGCGGGGCGGCGAGAAGCGGACCGAGGATCTGGCCGATGCTGTATCCGGCTGTCAACAGGGCCACGGCCCTCGGCACTTGAAGGTGCGCGCCGATGGACAGGGCGATCGTGCTGACGCCCATGAAGGTGGCGCCGAACAGCAAGGCGGACACGAGTGCGGGCGTGGCACCGCCCAGCAGCGCCGGCAGGGCGATGCCGATGGCCTGGATGGTCAGCGAGGTGAGCAGCAGGGCCGGCCTGGACCAGCGGACGCCCAGCCGGGTCCACAACGCGCACGAGGGCAGTGCGGCGAGGCCAACCACGATCCAGGCCCCGGAGCCGAGACGGCCCGGGACGCCCTGCTGGATCGCGGCGACCAGGAAGGTGCCGGCGATGATGTAGCCGATGCCCTCGAAGGTGTAGCTGGCGAGCAGAGCGAGGAACCAACGGTGGGTACGGGGCCGCTCGGTCATCGCGGCCGCCTCGGAACTCGTGTGCTCCGGCTGCGGGACCAGGGGCCAGGCGACCGCGGCGAGCAGGCCGGCGAGGGCAGCGCAGGTCCACCAGGCCGCCTCCCAGGTGGACGCGGCCTGCACGACGACGACCAGCAGGCCGGACAGGGCGATTCCGGCACCGACTCCGCCGAAGGCCCAGCCGACCAGGTGGTGGGCGTGCTCGCGCAGACCGGAGAGCAGGGCACTGACGGCGATCACGAAGATCAACGCGCTGGCGGCACCGGCCACGAGACGCAGCAGGAACCAGACAGTGCCGTCGTGGCTGACCGGCATGAGCGCCAGCGTCGCCACCAGTATGACGAAGGAACCACGCAGAGCCACGGCCGACCGTACGACGGCGGGTACGGCGATGCCGGCCAGGGCACCTGCGAGGTAGCCGATGAAGTTCGCGGTCGCCAGGTTGGCTCCGAGCGCCGAGGAGAGTCCGGCCTGGGTGTGCATGAGGGGAAGGATCGGGGTGTAGACGAACCTGCCGATCCCCTGTCCCGCGGCGAGCGCTGCCGCCGCCTGGGCCACAATCGTCCAGGGAGACCGCGTTCGCGGACGGGGCGGGGCTGATGACTGCACGATCCTGGGAACCTTCCTGGTGGCGTTCTGTGGCCGCCTCTGACGCTAGGCAGCGCGTGTATCGCTGTGAAATGCCGGTTAAGGTGCCTCTATGCACGGCAGGCATGGATGCCGGGAAGGGGCGCCAAGGGCATGGACGTCGAACTGCGTCACCTGCGGGCCTTCGCGTCCGTGGCCCGCCATCGCTCGTTCTCCCGTGCCGCCGAGGAACTGCTGATCACACAGCCTGCGCTGAGCCGAACGATCGCGCAGCTGGAGGGCAACCTGAGCGTCCGCCTGCTCGACCGGTCCTCTCGGCACGTCGAACTGACCGATACAGGCGCGGAGTTCCTCCTCCACGTCGAGCGGGTCCTCGCGACCCTCGACCAGGCCCTCGCCGTCGTGAGCCACCGCATCACCCTGCGGCTCGGATTCAGCTGGCTGCTGCCCGACCCCTGGACACAGCAGACCGTCAGCCGCTTCGAAGAGACCACGGGAGCGACGGTCTCCTTGACCCGGACCGACGATCCCCTTCAGGCGCTGCGTCAGCGCACCCTCGACATCGCGGTGGTCCGGAGCGACTTCGACGCGCCCCGCGGAGCACGCACCCTGCACCTGTTCGACGAGCCGCGCACCGCCGTATGCTCCGAGCACTCCGACCTGACCCGTTTCGACCATCTGGACTGGACAGACGTCCAACACTGGACCCTCGTCGTCAACACGGTCAGCGGCACGACCGGCCCCTGGTCATGGCCGGTGGACCAGCGCCCGGCGCAGATCATCGAAACGGCCAACTACGACGAATGGCTGGAGACGGTGGCCGCCAACCGCGGCATCGGCATCGTTCCCGAAGTCGCGCAGCGCCGTTCCCCGCATCCCGCCGTGCGCTTCGTTCCCCTCACCAATGCACCGGCGAGCCCCGTCAGCCTCGTCTACTTTCCCGACGCCCAACGAACGCTGATCCGCCGGTTCCTGGACGCCGCGGTACCGGCCGCCACCCTGCAGTGATCTGGCTCCCGGGCCGAATCCATGCCTGACGCACATAGATAGGCCGCCACAGGCATTTCCGCCAGAAGTGAAAAGTCCCTAGCGTCGAGGGCATGAGCGAAACCCGCAGCGCAGCTTTGCCCCGACAGGAATCCGCGATCACCGTCCTGGGCGGCCCCACGGCCGTGATCGACCTCGGCGGCCTGCGCATCGTCAGCGATCCGACCTTCGACGACGCCGGCCCGCACGGGTACCTCACCAAAACGGCAGACACTGTCGTCGACGAGGACGCCGTGGGGCAGGTCGACCTCGTTCTGGTCAGCCACGACACGCATCCGGACAACCTCGACGAGCGTGGCCGCGCGTTCGCGAAGGCCGCCCCGCTGGTTCTCACCGGCCCCCTGGCCGCCGGACGACTGGGCTCGCCGGCCGTCGGCCTCGCACCGTGGACCAGCCACTCCGTACCCCGCGCGGACGGCGGCGGAGACCTGACCGTGCTGGCGGTTCCCGCGGTCCACGGCCCCGAGGACGGCGAGCGCGACGCCGACGGGAACGTCAACTGCGAGGTCATCGGGTTCGTGCTGTCCGGCCAGGGACTTCCCACGGTGTATGTGAGTGGCGACAACGCCTCGATCCGCACGGTCGCGGAGATCTCCCGCCGGGTGCCCGACATCGACGCGGCCGTCCTGCACGTGGGAGCGGCACGCGTCCGGGCGAAGTTCGACGGCCGTCCCCTCTCACTGGACAGCCGCGCCGCCGCTGCCGCAGCAGCTGTCCTGGGCGCGAACACCGTCGTCCCGGCCCACTACGACGCCTGGGCCCACTTCACCGAGGGACTGCCGGAGATCGAGCTGGCCTTCCACGAGGCCGGCCTTTCCTCCGTACTGCAGGCCGCACCCCATGGAACGTGGGTGCAGCTGAACCACTGAACCGCCCTCTCCGACACACGCATCAGCAATGGGACGAGCAAGGAACGACACATGCCTTTCGTACGCATCGATCTCATCCGCGGACGGCGTCTCGATGAGGTGAGGGCAATCGCCGACGCGACGCATCAGGCGCTCCTGAACGTGCTGGACATCCCGGAGCGGGACAGGTTCCAGGTCATCACCGAGCACGATGCGGATCACGTCATCGCTCTCGACGCCGGCCTCGGCTTCGAGCGAAGCGACCGGCTGGTGATGATCCAGATCTTCACCCAGTCGGGACGCAGCACCGAAGTCAAGCAACGCCTCTTCCACACCATCGCCGAACAGCTTGAACCCCTCGGCATCAGCGGTGAGGACGTCTTCATCGGCATTGTCGAAAACGGTCCTCAGGACTGGTCGTTCGGTTTCGGTCGCGCCCAGTACACCGAGGGCGACCTGGCCGTGCCCGGCCGCTGACACCATCCGCCCTGTGACCGGCCGCAGGTATGCTCCTGCCCACGGGCCCATATGGAGGTCGACGTGGAACTCTCCGACCTGCGGATCTTCCTGGCCGTCGCGCGCACGCACGGCATCACCAAGGCCGCTCAGGAACTGCACACCGTGCAGTCGAACGTCAGCGCACGCATCCACGCGCTGGAGAAACAGGTGGGCGCCCCGCTGTTCCGTCGGCACGCGCGGGGCGTGGCGCTGACGAACGCGGGCGAGCAGCTGCTGCCGTATGCCGAGCGCATCAGCAGGCTCGTCGACGAGGCGCAGCAGGTGATCGGCGACGAGGCCGATCCCTGCGGTCCACTGCGGATCGGGTCCATGGAAACCACGGCGGGCCTCCGACTTCCCACAGTGCTGGCGGCCTTCGCCGAGGACTGTCCCCGCGTCGACTTCTCGCTTATCACCGGGCCGACCGAGCAGCTGGTCCGGGACGTCCTGGAGTATCGGCTCGACGGCGCGCTGGTCAACGGCCCTGTGCGACAACCCGACCTGGTGGAGACCCCGGTGTTCGAGGAGCGTCTCGTCCTCGTCACGGCGCGCCGTGTCACCGACCTCAACGCCGTCATGCGCGACCCCAAGATCCTCGTCTTCCGCACGGGCTGCTCCTACCGCAGGCGCCTGGAGAACATCCTGCAGGCGCGGGGCGCCGTAAGCGTTCGCTGCATGGAATTCGGAACTCTGGAGGGCATCCTCGGCTGTGTCGGGGCGGACATGGGTCTGACTCTGCTGCCCGCCGCCGTGGTCGAACGGCATGTCTCCCGCGAGCAGGTTCGGGTGCACGAGCTGCCGGAGGTCGAGGCACGCGCTCAGACCGTGTTCGTCCAGCGTGTCGACGCACCCCCGTCGCCGGCTCTTACGCGGTTCCTCACGCATGCGCGAGCAATGGACCAGGCACCGCCGGTCCTGCGCATGGTCGGAGGAGCCTCCGCGGCCACCGGCTGAGCAACTCCCTTTGCCGATCTGATCAGTTCCGCGCGATGACGGACGCCGTCATCGACCAAGTGCTGGCCTCGAATTCACCGGGCTGGCGTTCATCGGCCATCGGAAAGTTCTCTTTCGGCGATGGCTCCCATCGCAAGCAATCGTTGGATCTGAAATCTCGGCGAACCTACTGTCCCCTTAACGCCGCACCGCCCACGCACCAACGGGCGGATGCCTGGACGAAGAGGACTTCGCCTTGCTGACAACGCGCCTTACCCACGCCTTCGGAATCAAGCACCCCGTCGTGCTCGCCCCCATGGACCTCGTCTCCGGGGCCCGGCTCGCCACCGCGGTGACCACCGCGGGCGGGCTGGGCCTGATCGGCGGAGGCTACGGCGACGGAGAGTGGCTGAAGCGGGAGTTCGCCGCCGCGGCCGGTACCCGGGTGGGATGCGGCTTCATCACCTGGAGCCTGGCCCGCCACCCCGAGTTGCTCGATGTCGCCCTGGAGCACCAGCCCGCCGCGGTCATGCTGTCCTTCGGCGACCCGGCCCCGTTCGCCGACCGGATCCGCGCCGCGGCCGTACCGCTGCTGTGTCAGGTCCACACGCTCGACCAGGCCCGTCAGGCCCTCGACGCCGGAGCCGACGTCATCGTCGCGCAGGGCGGGGAGGCCGGCGGGCACGGAGTCGGGGCGCGGTCGACATTCACCCTCGTCCCCGATGTCGCGGACCTGATCGCCGACCGCGCCCCGGAAACGCTCTTGCTGGGCGCGGGAGGAGTGGCGGACGGTCGCGGGCTCGCCGGCGCGCTCGCCCTCGGCGCGGACGGGGTCCTCGTCGGCACCCGCTTCTGGGCGACGGAGGAAGCCGTCGTCTCGGCTCGCGCCCACGCCCGAGCGGTGAGGGCCGACGGCGATGAGACCATCCGCACCAGCGTCTACGACATCGTGCGCAGGTACGACTGGCCCGTCGAGTACAACGGTCGCGTGCTGCGCAACCGGTTCATCGACCGGTGGCACGGGCGGGAGACGGAACTTGCCGCACAAGTGGCCGAGGCCGCCGCAGAGTTCAAAAACGCCGTCTCCCAGCAGGACTTCGACATCGCGAACATGATCGTCGGCGAGGGCGTGGGCCTGGTCCACGAGATCCTGCCCGCCGGCGAAGTGGTGCGCAGGATGGCGCAGGACGCCGCCGCCCGCCTCGGCCGATGGGCTCCGCAGACCGCAGCGGTCGGCGGCTGAGCCGAGCCCTTGGCGCTGCGTGTAACGCGATCGGGGTCAACGTCCCCCTGGTCACCCTGAGTTCTTCCGCTCGTTCCCGCTTTCACGCGACCCCGCCGTACCGGCGTCGGGAGGGATCACCATGTCCAGTCCCCAGCCCCCGCAGACCTCTCCGAAAGAACTGCGCCGCATCATCGCCGCGTCCAGCACCGGCACGCTCATCGAGTGGTACGACTTCTTCGTCTACGGCAGCCTCGCCGTCGTCTTCTCCGGGTTCTTCTTCCCCACCGGCGAATCCAGCCTCGCGCTCCTGGTGAGCGTGGCTGCGTTCGGCACCGGTTTCGTCGTCCGCCCCCTCGGGGCCCTGTTCTTCGGCAGGCTCGGAGACCGGGTCGGCCGTAAGAAGACCTTCCTCGCCACCCTTGTCGTCATGGGCGCGGCCACCACGCTCATCGGCTGTCTCCCGAAGTACGACACCATCGGCACGGCGGCCCCCGTACTGCTGGTACTGCTGCGGCTGCTCCAGGGCTTCGCGGTGGGCGGAGAGTACGGCGGTGCAGCCACCTACGTCGCCGAGCACTCCCCCACGGACCGCAAGGGCACCTACACCAGCTTCCTGCAGACCACGGCCACGCTCGGGCTGCTGTTGTCCATCGGTGTCGTGGTCGCCTGCCGGCTGCTGCTGGGCGAGGACGCGTTCACCGCGTGGGGCTGGCGACTGCCCTTCCTGCTCTCCGCCGTCCTCGTCCTCCTCTCTCTAAGGATGCGGCTGAAGCTTCACGAGTCGCCTGTGTTCACCCGCATGCAGGCGCAGGGAACCCTCTCCAAGGCGCCCGTCCGGGAGACCCTGGGCAACCCCAAGACCCTCGCTCTCGTCCTGATCACTCTGTTCGGCCTGACCGCCGGGCTGGGAGCGGTCTGGTACACCAGCCAGTTCTACGCCCTGTACTTCCTGCAGAGCGTGCTGAAGGTGGACTTCCTCACCACCAACGTCTGCATGGCGGTCGCGCTGGTGCTGGGCACTCCCTCCTACATTCTGTTCGGCAGGCTGTCCGACCAGTTCGGCAGGCAGCGCATCATCGTGGCGGGCCTGGCCCTGTCGGCCGTGAGCTTCCTGCCCCTGTACGCGTGGATCCGCGAAGCCGCCGCACACCGGTCATGGGCGCAGGTCGTCGTGGCGGTGACGCTGCAGATCGTGTTCAGCGCCATGGTGTACGCGCCGACGGCCGCCTACCTGACCGAGCTGTTCCCTCCCCGGATCCGCTACACGGGCCTGTCGGTCTCCTACCACCTGGGCACCGGCGTCTTCGGCGGGTTCATGCCGCTCATCGCGCTCTCTCTCACCACATCGACCGGCAACCAACTCGCCGGTGTGGCCTATCCCATCGCCGTGGCCGCCGTGTCCACCGTGGTCAGCCTGGTACTGCTGCGCGGCGGCCGGGACAACAAGCTCGTGCGGGCCGTGTGGAACCAACTCGGAACGCCCGATCGGGCGGACTCGCCCGAACCCGCCCCCACCGGGTGATCCAGACCAGCGCCGGCCTCCCTGACACGGCGGGCGCTGCCACGGGGTTCCGCCACCCACCCGGACGTGGCGGAACCCCGTCCCCCACCTCACCAAGAACCCCCACCCATGTCCCTCACCCCGACCACTGATCACTTATCTCGCGCAAGGAGCCCCCCGTGCCTCGTCTCCGCAGATCCCGCATCGCCCTGATCGCGACCCTCGTCGCCACCACCGCCGTCACCGCCGCGTGTACCAAGCGCTCTGACTCCACCGGCTCGAACAATTCCAGCGGTTCCTCCGGCCGGAAGCTGTCCGTGATCGTCGTGTCCGGACCGCTGAGCGACCCGTTCTTCGGTGCGATGAAGACCGGTGCCGACAACGCCGGCAAGGAGCTGAACGTCTCCACCGAGTACCTCAGCCCGACCTCGACCGACGCCTCCGGCCCGACGCTCGCAAGACTCATGCAGGCGGCCGTGGCGAAGAAGCCGGACGCCATCGTCGTCGGCAACTTCTTCCCCGCAGCTCAGGACCCCGAGATCAAGGCCGCGGTCAAGGCCGGCATACCGGTGGTCGTCATCAACTCCGGCCAGTCGGACTGGAAGCAGCTCGGCGCCCTCGCCTTCGTCGGCATCGAGCCGGTGGTCGCCGGCACCAGGTCGGGCGAGCAGTCGGCCAAGCTCGGAGTGAAGAAGGGGCTGTGCGTCAACACGGTCCCGGGCAACCCCGCCCTGGAGCAGCTGTGCCAGGGCTACACCGACACGCTCAAGAAGAGCGGCGGCACGGCGAGCGAGCTGCGTATCCCGTACCAGGACGCGACCAACCCGACCAAGGTCACCCAGGCCATCGAAGGCGCGCTCAAGGCGGACAAGGACATCGACGGCGTCTTCACGACGGGCTCCATCGTCGCCGAGTCCGCGCTGACCGCGGCGAAGGACATCGGACGCAAGCTGACCATCGGCAGCGGCGACCCGTCCACCAAGGTCCTCAAGGACATCGAGGCGGGCAACATCCAGTACGCCATGGACCAGCAGCCCTACCTGCAGACGTACTACGGCGTCCTGATCGCCAAGCAGTACGTGCAGTACCGGATCTCCCCCTCCGGCAATGTGCTCACCGGTCCGCTCGTCATCGACAAGGACAGCGCGGCCGCCGTGCTGAAGATCAACGAGACGTACCAGGGCATCCGCGGTGCCGCCTGAGACGCCGCAGCAGACTTCCAGTTTCAGGAGAGCGCACTCATGACCATCGACCAAGCGGCTCCGGCACCCTCCGTGCCGAACGAGCAGAGCGAACCCCTCAGCAGTTCACTGATCGCACGCACGGCACGGCGCCCGGAGTTCGGCGCGCTGATCGGCGCTGTAGCGGTGTACGTCTTCTTCCTGGTGACCGCGTCCGGCGCGGGCTTCACCAGCGTGGACGGCACCGCGAGCTGGCTGAACACCGCCGCCGAACTGGGTGTGGTCGCGACGCCGGTCGCACTGCTCCTCATCGCCGGGGAGTTCGACCTGTCGATCGGCTCGGTGGTCGGCGCGACGTCGGCGATCGTGGCCATCGCCAGCGGGACCTACACCATGCCCCAATGGGCATCGATCCCTCTCGCCATCGGCTTCGGCCTGCTGGTGGGGCTGGTCAACGGCCTCGTCGCCACCCGCACCAAGCTCCCGTCCTTCATCGTCACCCTGGGAAGCTCGCTGGTCGTCGGCGGTGGCGCCCTGGGCCTCAGCCGCGCCCTGTCCGGGAGTACGGCCGTGACGCTGGCACCGGAACCGAGCGTGCAGGCCGTGTTCGGCTCCAAGGCGGGGCAGTTCCAGGTGTCCATCGCATGGTGGCTGGCGATCACCGTCGTCGCCTGGTGGGTGCTGACCCGTACCCGCACCGGAAGCTGGATCTACGCCACCGGCGGGGCCCCCGACGTGGCCCGGGACGCCGGTGTGCCGACCGCCCGGGTCAAGGTCGGGCTGTTCATGGCCACCTCCGCCGGTGCCGCGCTCGTCGGTGTCCTGCAGACGATCGCCTACAGCGGGGGCGACGTCACCCGTGGCTCCAGCTTCATCTTCGACGGCGTGATCGCCGCCGTGATCGGCGGAGTGCTTCTGCAGGGCGGCTACGGCTCCACCCTCGGCGTCCTGCTGGGCACGGCGACCTACGGCATCGTCAGCCTCGGCATCTTCTACACCGGCTGGAACACCGACTACGCCCAGCTCTTCCTCGGCGCCCTGCTGCTGGTCGCGGTGATGGCGAACAACTACTTCCGCAAGCTCGCACTGAGTGGCAGGTGACCCTCATGACAACCACCACGACCGACCATCCCCTGATCGAACTCCAGGGCGTCACCCAGCGGTTCACCGGCGTGACCGCCGTTGCCGACGTCTCGCTCGCCGTCCGCCCCGGCCAGGTGCTCTGCCTCCTCGGCCACAACGGCGCCGGCAAGTCCACCCTCATCAAGATCCTGTCCGGGGTGTACACGCCGACCGAGGGCACCCTGTCCATCGACGGCGAGCCCGTGACGCTCGGCGGCCCGCGCGAGGCCCTGGACCGTGGCATCGCCACCGTCCACCAGGGCGCGGGCACGGTCCCGCTGATGAGCGTGGCCCGCAACTTCTTCCTCGGCGCCGAACCCACCAAGGGCCGGGGTCTGTTCCGCCGCTTCGACGCCGCGACGGCGGGCCGGATCGCCCTGCGGGAGATCCAGCAACTGGGCATCCGCCGCATCCGCGACGCCGACCAGCTGGTGGGCACCATGTCCGGCGGCGAGCGCCAGGCCCTCGTCATCGCCCGCGCCCTGCACTTCGGCGCCCGGGTGCTGATCCTGGACGAACCGACCTCGGCGCTCGGCGTCCGCGAGGCCGAGATCGTTCTCCAGGCCGTGGAGTCGGCACGGGACCGCGGCGTCGGCGTCGTCCTGATCACCCATCAGGCCCACCACGCCCTGCGGGTCGGCGACCACTTCGCCGTCCTCGCACACGGCCGGCTCGTCGCCTCGTTCGCGCGGGGCGAGATGGAGGCGGCCGAGGTCATCGACCTGATGGCGGGCGGCACGGTGATGGAGGAACTGGAGCGCAAGCAGGCATGAGCACGACGCACAAGGCGGTGGCGACGGCATCCGGCTACACGTCGCCCCGGTTCTCAGGCGTCCACGACGCCTTCGAGAGCAACCTGCGCAACGGCGACGACCTCGGCGCCTCCGTCGCCGTCTACCAGCACGGCGAGCTGGTCGTGGACCTGTGGGGCGGCTCCCGGGACACCAGCGGGATGCCGTACCCCGAGGACGCCCTGCACGTGGGGTACTCCGTGACCAAGGGCGTCATGGGCCTGGTGCTCGCGAGCCTGGTCGACACGGGCGAGGTGGATCTCGACGCGCCGGTGTCGGCCTACTGGCCGGAGTTCGGCGCGGCCGGCAAGGACGGCGTCGTGGTCCGTGAACTGGCCTCGCACCGAGCCGGTCTGCCCGCCTTCGAGGAGCCGGTGACCAACGCCGACCTCGCCGACTGGGACGGCTGCGTGCGACGCCTGGCCCGACAGGAGCCGGCGTGGTACCCGGGCATCCGGCACGGCTACCACGCCCTGACCCTCGGCTATCTGGTGGGCGAGGTCACGCGGCGCACGAGCGGCAAGAGTGTCGGCGCCCTGTTGCGCGAGCGCTTCGCCCAGGACGGCGACCTGCAAGCGTGGATAGGTCTGCCCACCGAACACAACAGCCGTGTCGTCAGGTACGAGGACGCCTCTCCCACACCAGGAATCGGCGCTCTCCTGGCCAGGGTCGCCGAGTCCCCGGGCACGCTGACCCACGCCACCTTCAACAACCCCGTGATCACTGCCGATCTGTTCAACGACCCCGCGCTGTGGCGGCCGGAGATCCCCGCCGCCAACGGCGTCTTCGACGCCAGGTCGCTGGCCCGGCTCTACTCCAGCGTGGTCGACGGCCCGCTGCGTAGCATCTCCCCCACCACTGTGGACCGGGTCCGCCACCAGCAGGTCCACGGCCCCGACGAGGTCCTGGTCGACCAGCCCACCCGCTTCGGCACAGTCTTCGGGCTCTCGTCCCCACGACAGCCCATGCTCGGCCCCGGCTCGTTCGGCCACGACGGCCTAGGCGGACATCTGGCCTTCGCCCACCCGGAATCCGGTATCGCGTTCGCCTTCCTCACCAACCGGGCCATACCCGACCCCACGCCCCACACCCGGCTGTGGCGCCTGCTCTCGGCAGTCGCCGCGGCCCTGTGACGAGTGTGCTGTGCTCTGGGTCAGGTCGTCGCTGCCGGACCGGGCGGAAGGTGGACCGTCATGATCAGGTGGCAGGTCTCGGTGCCGGCGCCGCGATAGGTGTGCGGGGTGTCGCCGTCGAACGTGGCGGTCTGGCCGGCTTCGACGGTGTGCTCGGTGCCGTCGACGACCAGGGTCATCCGGCCGGAGGTGACGCTCACGGTCTCCACGACCCCGGCCTGGTGGGGGTGGCTGGGGTATTCCTCGCCCGGTTCCAGTCGCCAGCGCCAGACCTCGACCGGCGCCGGCCCCGAGGTCGTCAGCATGAGCCGGGCCTCGCCACCCCGCTCGCCCGTCCACAGGGGTGCCACGGCATCCGCGGCCACGACCCGTACACGGCCTTCGGGCGATCCCTGCATCAGGGCGGACACCGAGATGCCCAGGGTGTCGGCCAGCCGGACCAGGGTGGCCAGGTTGGGGTTGCCCTGGGCTTTCTCCAGTCCCACGAGGGCGCCCTTGCTGACCTGGGCGCGGCGGCTGAGCTCGTCCAGGGACAGGCCCGCGCGCATGCGTGCCGCCCGGACGTTGTGCGCGACCGTTCGCAGCGCCGCGGCCGTCTCCGCCACCTGGTCACCTTCCTTACCGCTGGACATTCCAATGCACCGTGCGGTCGATCGGTTGAGATATCCGGTCGATTCGCTGTACGGTGTGGTCGTTCCACTGAATGGTAAGGGATTGTACTGTGATCGCTCTGCTGCTGGCCCTGGGCAGCTCACTCGCGTACGGATGCGCCGACTTCCTCGGCGGTCTCGGCGCCCGGAAAGCCCATGTGCTGCGTACCGTGATGGTCGCCGCCCCGGCCAGCCTCGCGGTCGAGCTGCTGCTTTGGCCGGTGCTCGGCGCCTCCTTCAGCCCCGGAGCCCTGGGCTGGGGTGCCGCCTCGGGCGTCGCCTCGGCCGCCGCGTTCGCCCTGCTGTACCGCACCCTGGCGATCGGCCCGATGAACGTGCTCTCGCCCGTGACCGCGCTGGTCTCCGCCGCGCTGCCGGTCGGCGTCGGCCTGCTGCAGGGCGAGCACCTGGCAGCCGCTGGGCTGGTGGGTCTGCCGCTCGCGCTGGTCGCGGTGGTGCTGGTCAGCGCCGGACACGGCGCGGGCTCGACGCGCCCCTCCCGTACGGCGCTGCTGCTGGCCTTCGGCGCGGGCGCCGCCATCGCCCTGCAGCTGGTCTTCCTGCACCAGGCGCCGTCCGACAGCGGGGTGGCCCCGCTGATCGTGGGCCGGGCCGTCTCCTCGGCCGTCACCCTGGCCGCGGCCGGGCTGATGCACCGCAGGCTGGGCCCCGAGCGGCCCGCATACGCGCTGTCGGCGGCCGCCGGCGTGCTGGACTCCGTGGCGAACCTGCTGTTCCTGCTCGCCGCCCGCAGCGGGGACCTCACCGTCGTCGCCGTCATCACCGCCCTCTACCCGGCCGGCACCGTCCTGCTCGCCCGCGGCGTACTCGCCGAACGCATACACCGCGCCCAGCTCGCCGGCCTCGGCACTGCCGCCGTCGCCGTCAGCCTCCTCGCCCTGACCTGACCAAAGCCCGCAGCAACCCCCACCAGCCACCGAAGGAGCACAGCATGCTCGTCCACCCCTGGGACGCGAGCCTGGACGAAGCCGAATGGCAGACCTGGATCGCCGAAGGCCATGACTTCGGCCTGCTGAGCGTCAACGGCCTGCCCGGCCACCCGCCCGCCGTCGTCCCCACCCATTTCGCCCCCGATGGACCTAACCTGCTGATCCACCTCGCCCGTCCCAACCCGGCCTGGAAAGCGATCGAACACGACCCGACCGTCCTGTTCACCGTCTTCGGCGACTACGCCTTCGTCCCCGGCCCCTGGCGCGCCGAGCCCGGCACCCCGCGCACCGACGGCGTCCCCACCAGCTACTACACCGCGGTGCAGTTCACCTGCCGCGCCCACATCATCAACGACCCCGAAGACAAGGCCGAACTGCTGCGCCGCCAGCTCGCCCACTTCCAGCCGGACGGCGACCACGCCCCCGTCGCTGTGGACCAGCCCCCCTACGGCCGGATGCTGTCCGGCATCCGCGGCCTGCGCCTGGAGGTCACCGACGTGCAGGCCAAGTTCAAGTACGACGACGACGAGCCCGTCGAGCACCGCACCGCCGTCGCCGACCATCTCTCCGCACGCGGCCAGGGCCTCGACGTCCCCGCAGCGGTCCAGCAGCTCCGCCGCCTGGACCGCATCGGCACCTGGAAGCCCTGACCCCCACCCCCACCCCCACCCGGATGCAGGAAACGGAATCCCCGCCCATGCCCGCCTTCCGCCTCGCCCCCACCGTCGCCAACGCCTTCCCAGACACCCTCATCGCCCTGGTCACCGCCACCGGTCTGCGCGGCCGTGAGTCCTGGCCGCACACCGCCGCCGCCGTGGAGGAACTGGAGCAACAGCTCGCCGACGGCACCTGGCACCCCGCCGACGAGACCGACCCCCGCATCGAGTCCTGGCACACCGCCTACCGCTCCTTCGGCACCAACCCCCGCCGCATCCGCCCCAGCGTCGACGCGCTCGGCCGCCGCCTCGCCAAGAAGGGGACCCTGCCCCGTATCAACCCGGCCGTTGACTCCTACAACGCCGTCTCCGTCCGGCACGGCCTGCCCGCCGGCGCCTTCGACCTGAACCACGTCACCGGCGACGTCGACATCCGCCACGCGGACGGCACCGAAGCCTTCACCCCGCTCGGCGAACCCGACACCGTCGAGAACCCCAAGCCCGGCGAGATCATCTACACCGACACCACCGGCGTCCTGACCCGCCACTGGAACCACCGCGACGCCCACCGCACCCGTGTCACAGAGGACTCCACCCACGTCGCCTTCGTCATCGAAACCCTCCACGCCGACCGCGACGGCGACCTGCTCAAGGTCGCGGCCGACGAACTGCAGGCTCTGCTCGCCCCGCACGCCGAACAGACCGCCGTGCACTTCATCAGCCCGGCACAGCCCCAGGTCACCATCTGAGAGCAGCGAATCGAGGGATTTCCATGCCGAATTCGAGCACTCGGCCCTCCGGACCCGACAAGCATGATCCGGCCACACTCGCGTTCCAAACCCAAGCGGTGCACTGCGGGAACCAGGCTGACGTCGGCACGGGCGCGATCCGTACACCGATCATCATGGCGAACTCCTACACCCTGCCCGAGGACCCGTTCACGCTCGACCCGGACAACCCTGACCTGCTTGTCTACACGCGGGAGTCCGGCGCGAACCAGCTCGGACTCCAGGCCAAGCTCGCCGTCCTGGAGGGCGGCGAGGACGCGGTCGTACTGGGCAGCGGCGTCGCCGCTTTGCACGCAGTGTTCTTCACTCACCTGTGCGCCGGGGACCACGTCATCGTCTCCGATGTCACCTACGGCGCCGTATGGCGGCTGTTCGCCGAGCTACTGCCGGTCAAGTCGGGCATTGAAGCGACGTTCGTCGACATCACCGATCTTGACGCCGTGCGCGCCGCGATGCGCCCCACCACACGGATCATCCACACCGAGGTCATCGCCAACCCGACCGGCAAGACAGCCGACATCCAGGCCCTGGCCGACGTCGCCCATGCGGCAGGCGCCCTGCTGACCGTGGACTCCACCTGCACGCCTCCACCACTGTTCCGCCCGCTGGAGCACGGCGCCGACCTGGTGGTGCACTCCCTGACCAAGTACATCAACGGGCACGGCGACGCCATGGGCGGCGCCGTCATCGGGCCGCGGGAGCTGATCCTCCCGATCAAGTCCGAGGCCATGATCAACGTGGGCGCCGCCATCTCCCCGTTCAACGCCTGGCTGATCTCCCGCGGTTCGATCACGCTGCCGCTTCGCCTGCGTCAGCACCTCGTCGGCGCCCAGCGGATGGCGGAGTTTCTGGACAGTGACCCCCGCGTGCTGCACGTCGCCTATCCGGGACTCCCCTCCCACCCGCAGCATGAGCTCGCCGAGCGACAGTTCGGCGGGCAGGGCTTCGGCGCGCTGATCGCGTTCGCTCTCGACGCCGATCACGACACCCGCAATGCCTTCGTCAACAGCCTGCGGCTGATCACCTCCGCGGTGTCCCTGGGCCACGACGAGACGCTCATCGTCTACGAGGACGCTCCTGCCGGCCGCGCCGCCATGTTCCCCGAGGTGTTCCGCACCCACGGCCTGTTGCGTCTGGCGGTGGGACTCGAAGACCCCGACGACCTGATCGCGGACCTGGCCGCCGCGCTGGAGACGGCGATGCCCGCGCGCTGACCCACCTGCCAGGGCGGGCCACGCGCCGGTACCGGCACAGGTGAGGCCAGAACCTCAGCGAGAACGCATTCGAGCGGGGGCCTGTCGAGAAGCGGCGACGAAGTGACACCGCGCATCGATGGCGAGAGGCCGGGTATCCCGTCGGAAGCGGTCACCCACGTCTTCGACCGCCTCTACGGTGCGGGCCCACACGCCAACGCGGACTTCCCGGTTCTTCGCGAGCAGGAGCCCTCACCCGCCCCGCCTGGGTTCCGGCAGTCACCCAACGGTTCAACCGCGGCCTCGGTAAGGGAGCACCAGGGGGCAGTCTCAGGGCCCGACTTCGCCGCTGCCTCGCATGACGAGTCTGCTGGGCACGGTGACGAGGCGTGGCGGCGCGTCGGCGTCGGCGATCCGGTCGAGGGCCAGACGAGCGGCCTGCCGGCCGACCTCCTGCGGGTCGCGGACCACCGCGGAGACGCCGAGGCCCTTGGTCAGGTCCGTCTCGTCGAGGCCGACGAAGGCGAAGGCGTGGTGCCCAGCGAGCCGTTCGACGAGGACGCCCGTGCTGATGCCGAGGTTCAGCGCGAGCACGGCCGTGGGGGGCGCGGGCTGGTGGAGCAGTCGGATCACCGCGTCGCGCGCCTGCTCGGGGGTGGTCAGATCGCCGACCACCAGCCGAGGATCCTCCTCGACCCCGGCCTGGGCGAGGGCGCTGCGATAGCCGCTGAGCCGCTGGGTGGCGCGGAAGGAGTCGAGGCGGCCGGCGAGCGCGGCGATACGGCGGTGCCCGCGTTGGAGGAGGTGTCCGCACCCGCACCACACGACGCGCCCGCCGCGCCCGACAGCAGAGAAGCCGGTCCGGAACTGTCCGCCCGGCTCACCGGCCAGCGCGTCGGCGGCGGCTTCACTGCCCTCTACATCCTCGCCATGATCGGCGTCTGGATCGCCCTGCTCACCCCGGCCTCGGTCACGCTATCCCTGCGCATCGCCGACCTCGACCCCGGGAACAAGGCTTCGTCGCTGGCTCTGGTGGCCGGGGTCGGCGCGATATTCGCCATGGTCTCCAACCCGCTCTTCGGCCACTTCAGCGACCGCTGCACCTCCCGCTTCGGACGCCGACGGCCGTTCATCGTCATCGGTACCGTCGTAGGCGGTGCGTCCCTGTTCGTCATCGGCACGGCCCCCAGCATCCCCGTCGTACTCGTCGGCTGGTGCCTCACCCAGACCGCGATGAACGCGGCCATGGCCGCACTCATCGCCGTACTGCCGGACCGAGTGCCCGAAGGACGCCGCGGCACCGTTTCCGGCCTCATGGGAATGACGAACCAGGTCGCCACAGTCGGCGGCACCTTCCTGGTCACCGCGACCGGTACGCACGGGCTGAGCATGTTCGTCGTGCCCGCCGGCATCGGACTGGTGCTGGTCGCCGTCTTTGCCGTCTATCTGAAGGAAGTCCCCCAGCGCAAGGAAGCCGCACGCTCCATGTCATGGCTGGAGATCCCGCGCGGTCTGTGGATCAACCCGTTGCGTCACCGTGACTTCGCCTGGGCCTTCGTGAGCCGCTTCCTCGTCTGGACCGGCAAAGCTCTCCTGCTGACCTACAAGACGTACTTCCTCATGGACCACCTCGGGTACACCTCGTACGAGGCCGCGTCCATCCTGAGCTGGTCCATGCTCGTCCTCGCCGTCGGGGTCGTGCTGGGCAGCAACGTCAGCGGGTGGCTGTCCGACAAGCTGCAGCGCCGCAAGATCTTCATCGCAGTGGCATCCCTCTTGTTCAGCACCGGCATGGTCGTCATCGCTCGCTCCTCCACCGTGACCGGCTTCGTCGCGGGCGTCGCCGTCGCCAGCATCGGGCAGGGCATCTACGTGGGCGTCGACTTCGCACTCGTCGTCTCTGTCCTGCCGGACAGCGAGACCGACGCTGCCAAAGGCATGGGACTGTTCAACATCGCCAACGCCCTGCCGCAGAGCATCGCACCCGCCATCGCCCCCCTGTTCCTCACCATCGGTGGCGGCGAGAACTACGCGGCGCTCTACCTCAGCGCCGGAGGATTCGCGCTCCTGGGCGCGCTCGCCGTCGGTTTCATCAGGGCGGCCCGCTGACGCTCCGGGCCCGGTTGGCCGCAAGATGCGGTTCGCCGACGCCCCCGCAGTACGCCTGCGCGACACAGACCTGACCTGTGTCGCACAGGCATGAGCCATTGAGCTCCTTTGGCGTTGCCGCTCCAAGGTGCGGTAACAAGGTGAGGTAGAGGGAGGGGCCGGGTTTGGTACGGAAGTCGGAGGCAGCCGGACAGGTCGTCTCGGCCCAGGTGATCTGCTTCGAACCGCTGCGGCGGCGAGGCGGTTCGAGGTAGTCCTCGCCCAGGCTGATCAGCGTGAAGGCGCGCGCGAGGGAGAACTGGCTGTGCAGGTACTCCAGGTCCAGCAGGCCAGCCGACTCGAAGAAGCGCCATCCGGTGCCCACGACGTCGGCAAGACGACCCGGACCCCCCGAGAGCATCACCGGACGATGCCATCCCAAAGCTCACGAGCGGAATCCACTCCCGCCCCGCTGGATCCGCCTCCGTCCCATCGCCGACCAGCGCCTGCGGGGCAGGAGTGGACCAGGGAACAGTAGACCGAGGCATAAGAGGCTTGCGCGTCCCTGACGCCGGCCCAGGAACGGATCAGCGAGATCTGCTGGTAGCTGTACGTGGGCGCGGTCCAGCTGCCGCAGGTGGTGCAGCGTGTCCGTAGGGCGTGGGTTCCCTGCATTGCGGATGCCTTGCAGCGTTTCCGCATGCCGACGTGCCGCCCCACCGGCCGGCTGGCTGGCGGCCGTGGGGCGGCACGGTCTCCTCAAGCGAGTCAGCACTTCCAGGTCGCCCAGTACCACTGACCCTTCATCGAGCCGTCCGAGTTCATCACCGGCGTGGTGATCTGCACGCCTCCGCTGCCCTGGCCCGGGTAGTACCAGTAGTAGTGGCCGTCCTTGCGCTTGCCGTAGTGGACCTCCAGCCAGCCCTGGGAGTGCCGCCAGTACGGGGCGAACCAGTACCCGCCCGCCTCGTGAGGCTGGATGTTGCTGCTGAGCGTGGTGCTGGCGCTGGTGGTGGTGCCCACCTCCCACTTCTCGGTCTGCGACGCGCTTGCGGACACGCCCGCCTCGAACGTGTCCTTGAGGCCGGCGGACACCTCCACCGACGTCTCCTGCTGGAAGGAGTATGAAGTGGAGCGGTCGGTCCTGAAGGTGATGTCGAAACGCAGCGGGCCGCTTCCCGCGCAGTTGTTCACCGTGTTGCCGACCTGGCGCCGCTTGCCCAGCGCGGTCCAGGCGTTGACCTGGTGGTACTGGCACAGGTCGGCGTTGTTGTGGTTGCAGTCCCAGATCACGTCCGGCTTGTCGTCACCCCAGCCCGGGCTGGTGTTGGCGTTGGCCGTACCGGTGGCGAAGGGGAGCATGAGCAGGGCGAGGGCGGGCGCCAGCAGGGTGCGGCTCAGGTTCCGCTTGGACAGCTTCATGGTCGTAACTCCTGGTTGTGCGTCGGCGTCGAGCGCCTGGCGTCACTCAGGAGCGTTACCTCCCAGAAGTTGATCGGACAGTCGCCTCCCTGAGTCAATCAATTGCTTGAACTGGGCAAACGCCATTGCTCACGGACGCGCCACGGACCTGTTACACACCCGCCGGTATTGCGCGTCCGGTACGTACGTCCGCCACTGCTCCCGCGTCAGGCCGGCGACCGCGCGGCTGCAGACGCGCCGGAGCGCCCGGCCGGGGTCGACGGCGTACCGCTGGAGCGGGACGTGCGCACTGCCCGCGTACAGGGTCGTGCCGTCGGCTGAGAAGGCCAGGGACTCGATGCCGTCGCCGGGTGTGGTCAGCGAGGTGCCAAGGGGCTGGTGGCTCGCCACGTCCCACAGCTGCACGCTGCCCGCGTCGCCGCCGACGGCGAGCGTTCTGCCGTCGGGGCTGACGGCGACGGCGGTGATCGCCTCTGGGTTGTCGTCGAGCGGTGCCGGGAAGACGTTGCGCAGCACACCGGCGTGCCGGGGCGCTCTGCCGTCCGAGAGGGCGACCCGGCCCGTCTGGTCGCCGACGGCGAGCAGCGAACCGTCGGCCGAGAAGCCCGCCGCGCCCACCTGCTCGCCCTGTACGAGGTCGTCGGTCCTGACGTTGCCCGACGGCAGCGCGGCGAGCCGTCCGTCGCCGACCAGCAGCCGGCCGTCGGGACGGAGGGCGAGGTGGACGCTTGCCATGCCCGGAAGTACCGCCGTCCTGCGGCCGGCCGTGGTGTCCCAGGCTTCGTCGTACAGGTCACCGGCGGCCTGGGCGCGGGCGGCGTAGAGAGTGCGTCCGCCGGGTCCGAGGACAGCCTGCAGTACCGGGTCTCCGGGAAGGTCCAGGGCGCTCCGGGCGCGGCGGCGGGCTGTGTCCCACACCGTGAACGGCTGCGCGACGGCCTCCCGGCCGGGCGCCGAGACGCCATACGCGAGCGCCGTGCCGTCGGGGCTGAACGTCAGGACCGCGAGGGTGTCCTGGAAGGTGACCGGGTCGGCGGGGTCCCGGGAGACCGGCACGTTCACCGGGGGTAGCGTGCTCAGCAGACGGTCGTCGGCGGTGGCGCGGAGCCGGAAGAGATAGTGGCCACCGGACCGCTCGGCCGTTGCGTACGCACGGCCGTCGGGGCTGTAGCGCACGGCGTCCAGCGGGGTGCCGTGCCAGGCCGGGGTGACCGCCGGGCCGAGGTCGAGGGTGTGGACAGTGCCGCCCGCCAGGTAGCGCAAGGTGCGGCCGTCCCGGCCCCAGACCAGGCCGTCGTAGAGATGTTGGTTGTTCAGGGAGTACCGGAAGACGGGCGCCCCGGGAACAGAGAGCCGCCACACCCGGATCTCCCCCGCGCCGGCCGTCGCCAGGAAAGCACCGTTCGGACTGAAGGAGGTGTAATGCGTCCCGGTGTCAGCGAGATCGGCTATCCGTCGGCCCGTTCCGGTGTCCCAGATGCGCACCCCGGTGCCGGTGACGGCCACCAGCCGGTCCCCGCCGAATGCGAGAAACGTGGTGTCCTCGTCGCAGAGCCGGTCCCGCTGCCACGCTCCCGGCACGACGCGGCGACGGGAGGTGTCCCACAGCTGCGGGGCCCGCCCGGCGGAGCAGACAGCGGCCCGCCGTCCGTCCGAACTCAGCGCCTCGACCGTCGTGTCCGAGGCCTCGGTCTCGAACAGCACGCGGCCGTCCGTGACCGAGCGCAACCGCACCCTGGCCCCCTCGGTGGCCAGGAAGGCCCGGCCGTCCGCGGTGAAGCGGACGTCGCCGAGGAGGGGCAGCCGGACCGAGCCGCCGGTCCACCGGCCCGTGGCCGTGTCCCACAGCCGTGCCCCGTCCTTCCCGTCGACCACGAGCACCCGCGCGTCCGGGCTTGCCGCGACGACCGTGCCGTCGGGCAGCGGGCCGGAGCCGATGCCGCGGTGCGCGGCCACATCCCAGGTGCGCCAGGTATGACCATCCACGGCGCTGAGCAGGGTGCCGCCGGTGGCAGCGAGAGAACGCCAGACGGAGCTGCCGGGTACCGGATCGGTGAAAGTGTCCGTCTCCCGCTGGGCGAGAGAGCCGAGCAGAGCGCGGCGGGTCTCGGGCAGCTCCGAGATGCGCCAGGCGGCCGCACCGAGCAGCAGCGCGGTGCGTGGGTCGGTGGCGCGGAGGGAGTCGGCAACATCGGCGACCCGGCGGGCCGTCTCCTGGGTCCGCCGGCGCAGGTTGTCGTCGCGTTCCCGGCAGACGGCGAATGCGCTGATCAGCGCGACGACCACCACGACGGTCAGCGTCACGGTCAGCCGCCGGTGCCTTCGGCTGATCCGGGCTGCGGCCCGGCGCTCCGCCGCCCGGGCGCCCAGCGCGGCGGACAGGAAGTCCCGCTCCGGCACCGTCAGCGCCGGGTCGGCCACGTGGTCCGGGAACAGCTCCTCGGCGCGGGCCAGCCGGGTGCCCCGGTACAGCGCGCCGGGGTCGCGGCCGTGCTCCAGCCAGGTGCGGGCCGCGTCGGCCAGCATCCGGTGGTGCCGCAACCGCTCCCGGTCCTCCTCGATCCAGCCGTACAGCCGGGGCCAGCCGGTGATGAGAGCCTCGTGGGCGAGCTGCACATCGTCCTCGTCGGCGGCCAGCAGCCGGGCCCGGATCAGCCGCTCCAGCACGGCCGACACGTCCGGGTCCGCCCATTCCTGCAGCTCGGCACGTGTAAGCGGGCGTCGGGTGTCGGAGGTGCCCTGGCCCGGCTCGACCATCCGCAGCAGTAGATGCCGGGCCGCACGCGCCTGGGTGGGCGACAGGCTGCTGTACACCTCCTCGGCGCTCGCCGCGATCGCCCCGCGCACCCCGCCGGCGGCCTCGTATCCGGCGAGGGTGAGCATGCGGCCCTTGCGGCGGCGCCATGTTTCCAGCAGGGCGTGCGAGAGCATCGGCAGCCCGCCGGGTTCGTCGAGAACCTCGTCCACCAAGCGGGCTGTGAGCGTCCGCTCCACGAGACAGCCGACCGCCTGGGCCGGTCCGACCACCGCCTCCCGCAGTTCCTCCGCGGTCATCGGGCCGAGCAGTACCCCCGCGCCGCGCAGTGCGTCCGCGAGGCCCCGGTGCTCGGCGCAGCGGGCGTAGAAGTCGGCGCGTACGGCGACCAGCACGCGGAGCCGGGCGTCCGGGTCACGGGCGGCCAGCAGCAGGTCGAGGAAGCGGGAACGTTCTTGCGGGTCACGGCAGAGGGTGAACACCTCTTCGAACTGGTCCACCACGACCCAGCTCTCCGCCTCCTGAGGAGCAGGGCTGAGCAGGTGGCCATAGGTCGTGGCAGGGGCGGCTCCCGGGGTGAGGATCCGCAGCACCACCGGGTCACGGCGGGTCGCGATCTCCTCCTGCAGTCGGGGTATCAGCCCGGCCCGCAGCAGTGAGGACTTCCCGCTCCCCGACGGCCCGAACAGCACCGCGAGTCGGTGTTCGCCCACCAGCTCCCCGAGCTCGTCGATCACCCGGTCCCGGCCGAAGAACAGATGACGGTCGTTCGGTTCGAACCGGGCAAGGCCGCAGTACGGTGCGGGCGCGTCCGCAACGACCTCGGCGACGGCCCGACTCGCCTCCTGCTCCGCCTCTTTCCATCGGGTCTCCCACTCGGCCGGGTCGCCTCCGCAGGCGCGGACGTATGCCTGGACCACGGCGAGCGAGGGCAGCCGTTCACCGGCCCCAGCCTGTGACAGCGTCGTCGCCGAAAAGCCGGCCGCCTTCGCCATTGTCCGGTACGAGGGACTCCCGGCGGCCTTCCGCAGCTCCCTCAACTCATGCGCGAGCTGCTGCACGGGACCGGCTGACGGGTCCACGGGTCTCTCGGGACGGCCCATGCGCTCGTACCTCCATGCACCTGGCGAAAGCGACATCAAGGGTTTTGACCCTAGGTGTCATCCCATGACGACCAGGTTGATCACAGGTGACGTATCGGTGTCACCAATCAATCCGGTGGGGGGAGACGAATTGATTGCCCTAGGTGAACGGGGGTGCCGTTCAACTGCACCCAGGCGATTCTCGGTGGAGTCGGGCCGTCGGCGTCCGGCTCCGGCCGGGCAACTCTTGCGGCCACTTCAGACCCCGATGATCGGAGCAACCCATGCGTTCCAGCCTCGTGCGCCACCTCGGCCTCTCGGCGATCCTTCCGTGCGCTCTCGCCGGCGCGGTCGCACTGTCCGGCCTCCCCTCCCTTGCCACCACCGGCGCGGCCCCCGCGACCAAGGCAGTGCAGATCAACGCCCAGGAAGTGGCGCAGACCAACTTCCCGCAGATCCACTGGAACGTCGATGGCGGCTCCGCCGCCTACCGCCAGATGCTCAGCGAGCTGGACGAGCTGACCCGCAGCACGGCCAACGCGCGCCTCAGCGATGCGGTCGTCAACACGCGAAACAACCGGGTGACCGTCACCATCCTGGACAACACCAGAACGAACCGCTTCGCCGACATCGTGATCAGCGCCCCTGGGCACTTCGCCCCCACCGTGCACGCCGTTGTACGCCTCAGTGACCTCTATGTGGTGCGGGTCTACACGGTCCGATCGCCCCACAACCGCGTCCTCAACCTCGCGAGCGGCCTCCCCAACGCGTCCAGCACCGATGACAACTTCTTCGTCGGCAGGGAGGGCTACGACGCTCTCTCCCGGGTCGGGAACCAGGCGCTGACCAGCGTCAACATAGGCCCAGGCTCCTTGGCGGGGGCGCTCGGCGCCCTGGCAAACCTCAACTCGACCCGCGCCAACCAGGCCCGCTCCCTGCTCACCCTCATCTTCAGCATCTCGGAGGGAGCTCGCTTCCGCAACCTCGCCGACCGCGTCGCAGTCAGCCTCGACAGCGGGAACGCGACCAACTTCAGCTACCAGCAGATCTCCCTGATCCGTGACTGGGCCGGCGTCAGCAAGGTCTTCGTCAGCCACACCAACCACACGGACGACCAAGCGAGCACAAGTGTCGCCGGGGCCACCATCGCGGACGCCCGCCAGGCCGCGGCCCTGCTGGCGATCGCCCTCAACAACGGACCCAACCCCAACCCCAAGGACGAACTCTGACCACGTCTACTCGGTCACAGGTCTCACGCCCGGCGTCCACACCGTCAAGGGCGTGATGACCGGCGGTCAGTACATGATCGTCGACGCGTTCACCGTCCACAGCTGACAGCGGCCGAACCCTGCGGTCAGCTGTTCCGCAGAGTGTGTCTGGACCCATGCTCGCGCCTGACGGTCGGCGATGAATGCGACGGCCACGGCGGGCTCCGTGTACGGGGACCGGAGACGAGACCCGGCCGCGGTCTCGTGTGGCGTCGGCGAGTCCGCGGCCGGGTCGTTCACCGCACCCGCCACGTCCCCACGGGTGGTGCGGACCCGGGCACGCAGCCGCTCACCTCGCGTGTCCGGGGGTCAAGAGCCATCTCCTTCGCGGGGCTACGGGATGACCGTCAGCAGCGTGCTGCCGACGGTCCTGGTCCGGTCGCCGTACTCGACCAACCCGAGGTAGGTCCGGCCGGCCGCAAGGTCGCTCCGTAAGTTGTTTAGCGGTCCGGAAGAGTGGGGTGTGGCTCTAAAGTCGCTTGCCCCCGGTGGCTCCGGTGGAGTGGCCGCCCCGCTCTTCGGGACGCCCAGGCCGCTGATTGAGATGTGCGAAACGGTCGCTGTTTACGGAGCTGACGGCGGGGTGTCCTCGGACCGAACCGGCACGCTACCCGAAGCCGAGGAGACGCTCATGACCACGCGGTTGCCCCGTTTGTGGGTCGGAATCGACGCCAGCAAGGCCCACCACTGGTGGGTCGCGGTCGACGACACCGAACAACGGTATGGAACAAGAAGATCCGCAAGACGAGGCCGCGCTCCTGACAGGCCTCGATGAAGCCCTCCGCCTGGCCGACCAGGTGCACTGGGCCGTGGACATCACCGGCACGCCCTCCGCCCTGCTCCTTGCGCTACTCGCTTCGCACGGCCAACGGGTCGTCTACGTGCCCGGCCGGACAGTCAACCGCATGGTCGGCGCCTACCGCGGCGAGGCCAAGACCGACGCGCGCGACGCCTACGTCATCGCCGACACTGCCCGTCTGCGGCGGGGCTTCGCCCCTGTCGAGGCACGCACTGGCCTCGCCGCGGACCTGGCGCTGCTCACCGCACACCGCTCGGACCTGATCGCCGACCGGGTCCGTCTGCTCAACCGCCTCCACGACGTACTCACCGGCATCAGCCCGGCTCTGGAGGCGGCTTTCGACTACGCCGACCACAAAGGTGCCCTGGTTCTGCTCACCGGATACCAGACCCCTGCTGCCCTGCGCCGCTGCGGGCAAGCCCGCCTCGCACGCTGGCTCGCCGCCCGAAGCGTGCGCGACCCCGACACGGTGGCCGCCACCGCCGTCACTGCCGCACACGCCCAGCACATCACCCTGCCCGGCCAGGACACCGCCGCATGCATCACCGCGGACCTCGCCCAACAGACCCTGGCCCTGGACGACCGGCTCAAACAGCTCGACCGCCAGATCCGCGACGCTTTCCACACCCACCCGCAGGCCGCCGTCATCGAATCGCTGCCCGGCATGGGCGCGATCCTGGGGGCTGATTTCCTCGTCGCCGTGGGTGACCTCGCGGCCTACCCCGACTCAGGCCACCTCGCCTCCGCCGCCGGCTTGGTCCCGGTCGCCAAAGACTCCGGACGCCGCACCGGCAACCTGCGCCGGCCACAGCGCTACAGCCGCCGCCTGCGCCGCGTCTTCTATCTCTACGCCCAGACCAGCATCATCCGCGACGGCCCCAACCGCACCTACTACCTCAAGAAACGAGCCGAGGGACACAAACACATCCCCGCCGTCATTGCCCTCGCTCGCCGCCGCGTCGACGTCTTATGGGCACTGCTCCGCGACAACCGCCTCTTCACCGCCACCCCACCCGCGCAGACGACCACCACGGCAGCTTGAACCCTGGTGATCTGGCGTCAACACTCGTCGTCTTCTTGGAAGACCGGCACGCGAAGGCGCTGGTGAGGCTTCCGAACGGCACGAAGACCAGCCTGCCTCACGAGTGCCTTGACCTCGTTGGAGCCGGAGAGAACCTGCCCGATCACGTGTCCCGTGACGATCTCACCTCGGGGCCGGTTCGCGAGCGCTACCGCCGGCCTGTTCCCTCCGACGGCAATCCGCTACTCAGCACGCTGGCGGGGGCCATGGCACATCTGGTGGCGGCAGTCGACACCAGCACGGAGGAGGAAGCCTCACCGGACGCGGCGTCCAGATGGTTCGAGTACCCGGCTTACCTCTTCGACCGCCTCAGTCCAGTGGACCGCCATCGACTCGCAGAGCTCTTTCATGACGCGGCCATGAAGGAACCAGAGGGACCGTGGCGCAACGCACTGCTGGAGGTCCCGGACGGCTTCGGCCTCGACGAAGACGAAGCCTGACCGCCGAGGTCCCCTGTCCTGGACAGAGTCATTAAGACTCCACCGCCGGTGCCCTGTCACGGCGCTGAAGGTGCAGCCGTGAGGCGGATCGTTGCCGTCGGCCGGTCCATCGCCGCGCTGACGGCGGCGGAGAGCCTGCAGGCCGGGGCTCCGGCGGACAGGCGACCGTCCTGTCCGAAGAACCTCACCACGCGTTACCACCCACTCCTGGTCGACAAGCACATCAGCCCCGGCCCCGACCACCACCGGCACAACCCGAACATCGTGGATGGCCGAGCCAGCCTAGCTAGGACGTCGACGTGCTCAGGTGAGGCCGCCGCAGCCCGAAGCGATCAAACAGAATCGCTGGGCCACAATGACGCCATGACCGACAGTCCTTCCCGCAAGGCGCCTCGTCCGCTTCTGCGTCGCCCCTCGGACGGCGAGCTCATCGATGTCGCCGGCGTCGCGCACTTCTTCCGCCTCACCAGCGAGCAGACAGACGGACGCTTCGCCTTCGAGGAGTTCAGCCTCGCGCCGGGCACCATCGGAGCCAGGCCCCACGTACACGAAGGACACGACGAATACTTCTACGTGCTTGAAGGCGAGTTGACCCTCCACACCGGGGACGGCGAGGTGACAGCCGGCCCGGGGTATCTCCTCGCCGCGACCCGCGGCACCCCTCACGGCTTCCGCAACGAAGGCCCCGCTACCGCACGAGCCCTGTGCCTCTACACCCCGGCCGGCTACGAGAACTACTTCCGCGACGTCCATCGTGCCGTGAGCGCCGGCGCCGAAGCGACCGACCAACTGCTCGCCGAATTCCGCAGCCGCTACCGGACCAGCTCGTACCCGCCTCCCTCAGACGTGCATTGAGGAGCGCTGACGCTGTTCTCGGAGCTAGGGCCCGTCTGGGGTCGTGATCAAGATGCCGAAAGCCGCTCCACAGAACCTGGCCATTGGTCCGATGCCCCCTGGCGCGTCACGCCCACATAGCTACCCGAGCCGCTCGACGGCGTTCTGGGCGCGTTCGATGCCTTCTGCGATGTCACTCTCGATGCCTGTTCGGATACTCGAGCCAAGGTCCTCCCTCCTGGCCGCAGCCAGTCCTGGGCCCAGCCGCACCTGAACGGCCCAGGACACTGCCCACAGGTCGATGACCCGACGAGCCGCGCGGATTACGGTGTCGTCCGCGCCGCCGTCGCTGAGTGCCCGGCAGTAGGAATCGATGATCAGCGTGTCGAATTGCCCTCGTGTGAGCGAGCCGGTGCTTCCGCCCCGAGCGCGGTAGTTGCTGAGAAAGGTCGCGATGTCGCCGCCGATCGGCCCGGTCCCCGCTTGAGCCCAGTCGATGAGGAGGAGACGCCCGTCGCCGGACCAACCAGCGTTGTCGATGTGGAAGTCGCCGTGATTGAAGCCGGTTGGCGCGGCTGCCAGTTCCCCGGCGTAAGACGCTGCATTGTCGAGCAGCCCTAGCCCGCACCGTAGGGCTTCGACTGACAGTACAGACCGGTGGTCGCCGTGGTCGTCCAGGGCAGCGAGGACCTGCTCTCGGGCGAGAGGGACGTGGTGTCGAAATGCGTCGAACTCGTTGCTCCTCCAGTCGACTTTCGGCTCAAGCGACGGAAGATCACCCTGGTGCAACTGACTGATCGACTCTGCCGCCCGGACGGCCCGCGTCACTTCCCAGGTGACGTCAAGGCAGGAACCTACGTCCTCAAGCCACAGGCATACGGCCTGGTCAATGTAGTCGATCGCGTGCAGTGTGGGGGTCACGATCTTCTTGGTCAGGGCCGACACCACACCAGTGCGGTAGACATCCACCTCCCGGTGCGCGCCGAGTGGTCCGCGTCGGAAGGCGCCTGGCACCTCATCGCTCTGCGCAGAGGCGATCTTCGCAATGACGAAGCGACCCCAGGACGAAGGACCACCCAGGTCGACGCGCACGATGGAAGCATCCGACAGCCCCGGTGACAGATCAGCGACGACATGCGCCGTGGACGGACTGACAACCTCGTGCCGATGGCCGTCGAGGAGTTTTCTGATCATCTCGTCCGTCGGCCTGATGGGACTCATGAAAGGGACCCTCGTCTCTGCAGCTCATTCCGACTCGGAGCCAGCCACACCGGCCTGGACACGTGACGGGTGGCAGCCGGTCATGCCCCGAGCCTGCCACGCTGTTGAGGTCTGCCTCCAACCGAAATCACGCGGGGCGGAAGCTTCGGAGCCAGATGACCGCACCGCGTAAGTGGAGTCCGGCCAGGTAGCTCTCATGTGTCTTGTCGTAGTGGGTGGCCAGTCCAGGCCACGCTTTGATCTTGTTAATGCAACGCTCCACCGTGTTGCGGTCGCGGTAGAGCTCGGTGTCGCAGGAGACGGGCCGCCCGCCCCGGCGGCCCTTGTTCTTGCGGTGGGCGGCCTGGTCGGTCTTCTCCGGGATCACCGCCTTGATGCGGCGTCTGCGCAGGTAGGCGACGTTAGCGCGGGAGGAGTACGCCTTCTCGCCGGCCACGGCGTCGGGCCGGGTGCGCGGCCTGCCCACCGGGCCACGGACCTTGACCTTCTCCAACACCGGGACGAACCGGGGGCTGTCGGCGGCCTGCCCCTCGAGCGGCCTTCAGACGTGCCCGGCGCTTGCGCCGCATCCGTCGCCGCTCGTCCCGCCGGGGATCGTCGGGTTCGCCGCCGACCGCGGCCCCTGACCCTTTCGTCCCCGTGCGCGGCCCCCTTTTGTCCTCGGCGGCCTCCTCCAAGACGGCCAGCACCTCCTCACGCACGACCATGCCGGCCGCGTCGTGGTGGGCGCGGGCCACCGAGGAGTCCACGCTGACCAGCGACAGGTCCACCTGCCCGCGCCACGCCGTCTCGGCGATTATCCCGTCCATCAGCCGCTCGAAGACGCCCGCGTCATGCCACTGCATGAACCGGTGGTAGACGGTCTGCCAGGCCCCATGTTCAGGCGGTATGTCCCGGTGCGGAATCGCCGGATTACGCCCGCGAACTGCTGCCGCAGCCGCTCGGGGTACGGGCCGAACCTGCCTATCGGCAGGAACGGCTCGATCAACTCCCACTCATCATCAGTGAGTTCCGCACGCGTCACGTCGGCGTTCTACCAGCTCGCAACGCGACCCGGAAACCAGATCCCACACCGTGATCCAAACCCGGAACACTCCCTAGTTGTTCCGCTTCTCGGGCTAGTCGCTCCCAGCGGGCAGGTCGAGTTGGACAGGCTCGTCGCGGTCGCAGTGCAGCGTACCGTCGACGACCCGGGCGGCGGCGACCTGGAGTGAGGAGCGGCGGGCGGTGTGGGTGCTGTCATCCTCAGCGGTACCGGCCAGGCGGCCAGGGTGGGTGAAATAGAAGATGTAGGCGATCTCCCCCTGGACGACCACGTCGGCATGGAGGCCGATGGTCCCGTCGTCGGCGCGGCTGCCCGGCTTGTCCAGGATCAGTCCCTGATGTTCCCAGGTCGTGAGGTCGTCGGAGCGCAGCACGCCCTGGCCGCGCCACTCGTCGACGAGCATCCAGTAGTGGCCGCCGAGTTCGAAGACGTTGGGGCCCTCGTGCGGGCGGTGACCGACCACCAGCCCGATCGGACGCCAGTCGTACAGGTCGGGGCTGTCGGCGGCGTAGGTCAGGGAGCCCCGGGTCTCGTCCTTGAACCACATGCGCCAGCCGCCACCCGGCAGCGGGTACACGCAGGCGTCGATGACGCGGTCGGAGCCGAGGTCCAGTGGCCCGTGGTGGGCCCACTCCAGCAGGTCCGGGCTGGTGTAGTGGCGGATGCAGGCGGGGCCGTTCCAGGCGTCGGGTACACCGCGGATGTAGCTGACGTACATGTGGTAGAGCCCCTCGTGCCAGATGATCTCCGGCGCCCAGAAGGTGTTGCGACCCCACTCGGTCTCCAGGCCGGTGAGGGTTCCCCGGTACGTCCAGGTGCGGCCGCCGTCCGCCGACGCGGCGACGCCCAGGTCGGTGCCGTGCACCCACGTGACACCGGGGCCGGGGGCGGTGGTTCGGCGGTTGGTGTAGACGAGCCACCACTCGCCGGCCTGGCGGTTCCAGACGGCGACAGGGTCGGCAGCCCCGTCGTACACAGGGTCACGGAATAGCGGGGCGCCGGCCACGGGGGTCACTGGGGGCTCCTTGTCTTGATGTCAGCGATACACATCGGGTGAGACGTCGGCCTGGCTAACCGTGGATGCGGAAGCCGTCCAGCGTCGCGTATTTGCCGCTGCGCTTGACCAATCGCACGGTGTGCTCACCGGCCGTCAGCCCCTCGGCGGAGAAGATCACCTGCTGCCCCTGACGCGTGGGGGATGTGGTGTCGATGACGCCCTGGGATGTGTCGTCCACGAAGATCTCCACGTTGCCCTGGTCGGAGTACTTCTCGCCGAGGACCTCGATGCCCGTGCCGTGGAAGGTCAGGGACGCGGAAGCGCCATTGGTGGTGGTGTAGTGGACGTCGTCGGCCAGGTCACCGAGGCCGCGGCCCGCAGAGAAACCCCAGGTGCCGGTGAACGCTGTGCCCGCCGTGTTGTTGACGGTCTCGACCCCGGCCGGCTTGTGCACGGTGAGGGTGGCGGCGGCCTGGTTGCGCCAGAGCGTCAGCATGATCTCCGAACCGGCGGGGAGTTTGGTGTACGGGCGCCAGAAACTGTTCCGGTCGGTGACCTTCGTGCCGTCGATCTCCCGGATGACGTCGTTGGCGCGCAGCCCCTGTTGGTAGGCGTACGAGTCGCCGGGGACGGTGGCCAGCACCAGGCCGTTGTAGTCGGTCAGTCCAGTCGAGGACTTGACCTCGTCCGAGTAGACCATGGTCACGGCCGCGCCCCACAGTGGCTCGGCGAGGGCTTTGTACGGGTCGGCCGCGGCGGCCTGCCACGTGAGCGGCGGCGGCGTGGGTGTGCCCGGCTTGCCGAAGCCGTCCATGGGGACGTTGCGGAATCCCAGGGCGAGCGCTGGGGAGCCGTCCGTGACGGTGTAGTCGAGCTTCTTCGGGTCGGTGAAGGGGTTGGAGCCGCTGAACTGCGGGTCGGCGACGACCGAGTTGACGTCGAGCCCCTGGGCACGCCAGGAGCTGCTGATGTCACGGACGGGTTTGCCGTCCGCCCAGAAGAGGTTCTTGTCGATGACCGGCTTGGACTTGGCCATGTCGACGCCGATCAGGTCGTACGGCTCGCCGGTGACGAAGACGTTCGTCTCGACCACGTCGCCGCAGTCCGCGAACCAGACGTGGAAGTGGGCACCCCCGTTGACGAAGATGTTGTTGCGGACGGTGCGGTAGAAGCCCTCGCGCAGTTTGACGCCGCCGTTGAGCAACAGGTTGTTCTCGATGAGGTAGTTGGACGAGCCGTCGTCGAGGTCGATGTCCCACGCGGAGTGGTGCCAGATCCGGTTGTGCCGGATGACGATGGTCTCGATCGCGTCCAGCTTGGCGTACCTCTTCTTCGTCGCGTCGTCGGCGTCCAGCGGCCAGAAGCGGTCGCGGCCCCAGGAGTTGAACGGGCCGTGGTCGGAGGTCTCCTTGACGGCGTTGAAGATGGAGTTGTCCTCGATCAGGTGACCGCCCCAGGTGCCGTCGTTGATGTTGACGCAGGCACGGGGGCCGTCGTGCATGGTGTTGCCCTTGACGGTGACGCGGCTGCTCATCGAGATCTGCACGTTCGAGGTCTGCTTCTCGAACTGCCCGTTGTCGTGCATGTGGTTGTCGCTGACGGTGATCTCACGCGGGTGGTTCTCGGACTGCGGACCAGGTGTGGTGTCGTCGATGCTCTTACGGAAGGCGTCCCAGGTGGACGGCTCGCGCACCGCGTCGGGGCGGCCGACGATCGCGACGTCCGAGGCGCCGGAGTGGTTGAACTCGTTCCGGGCGACGGTGTTGCGGCGGTTGTACCCGTCCATGAAGATCGCGTTGCCGCCGAGCTGGTCGAAGAGGGAGCCCTCCACGGTGATGAACTCGGTGTTCCGCAGGTAGACGGCGCCGGTGCGGGCAATCGCCCAGTCACCCAACTGGAGCTTCTCGTAGGGCGTGTTGAAGAGGGTGCGATGGGTCTGGGTGAAGGCGAACCCGGAGAAGGCCAGGTGCGCGACCGGCCTGCCGGGGCCTTCGCCCTCGACGTGGATCAGCTCGTTCAGTTCGGCGGTCTCGATCCGGGCCGAGGCCAGGTCGGTGCCCTCGGGCGGGTAGAAGTAGAGCTTTCCGGCATCCTTGTCGTAGAACCACTCTCCAGGGGCGTCGAGCTCCTCGAAGACGTTCTCCACCATGCGGTGGGTGCGGTGCATTCCGCTGCCGCGGTTGTTGTCGCCGACCCATTCCAGCTGCGGGGTGCCGTCCCCGTTCACACCGGTGATCTTGTAGCTGTTCCCGCCCCAGCCTCCCTGGTGGAGGGCACGGACCAGGCCGGTGGTGGGGTTTCGCCAGGTGGCCACGCGCGCGGGGGATATCGCGTCGGCGGCGGTGCCGCCGAGGACCTGGGCCTTGGGGTCGTAGCTGGGATAGCGGGCGAGTGTCTGGCGCTCACCGTTCAGGAACAGCCCGTCGAAAGCGAGGCCGGTGCCGATGTCGGCCACCATGATGCCGCCCAGGTACGCCTGCCAGGTCGGCCTGAGTATCCGGCCGCCGCTGAGCACGACCGTCTCGCCCGGCGCGGCCTCGTAGGAGACCGGAGTCGTGGCCGTGCCGGAGTCCTCGACACCGAAGGTGAGGGTCTTCTTCAGGTGGTAGGTACCGCCGTGCACGACGACCTTCACCGGTCCCGCCTTGGTGCGGGCGGCGACCCGTGCCATCTTCTGGGCGGCCTGCAGGGTGAGCAGCGGCCGTGCGGACGTGCCGGGGGCTCGGTCGCTGCCACGGGGAGAGACATGGATGGCGACACCGGGTGCGGCGGCGGTCCCGGCCGTGGCCGCAGCCGCTGTGCGGGACAGGGCGGCACTCGCGAGCAGGGCGGCCGCGGCGATCACAGGCCGCCGGGGGATTCTGGGGGACGTCATGAGGCTCCGTAGGTTGTCGGGCAGCCCGGGAGGGCCGGGCGTGGCTGATGAGGATCTGCCTTCAGTGGCTTCCAAGAAGTGGCCGCCTGGCTCTCCGGGGCCGCCTGGCTGCTGATGGAGACGTGCGCATCGGTCGCTGATTACGGAGACGACATCGGGGGTGTTCCTCGGGCCGGACGGTGGTGCGGAACGAGGAGGGGCGAGTGAGTCAGCGACGGGCCCGGGGCCGGGCAGGTGTCGACGCGGGTAAGGGCCAGGGGGCTCACGCGGCTCTGCAGCTGTCACGCGGTGGCTGACCGGGCTCCGAGGTGCAGTGGCGACAGGAGTAGCGCAGGATCCCCTGACCATTGGTACGGCCAGGTTCCCCGCATGCGTCGCTCGGTAGGGTGAGTTCAGCCGCCCGTCGACTCCCGGATCACCAGCGAGAAGTCGCCGACGGCCTCCGCGTGACCGGCCGGCGGCTCGGTCTGTTCGATGCGCCTGATGAGCAGGTCGATCGCGCGCTCGGCCATGGCGTCGTGGTCCGGATCGACGGTGGAGAGCGACGGGACGAGGAACCTGCTCTCCTTGACGTTGTCGAAGCCGATCACCTTGACCTGGTCGGGGACCCGTATCCGGGCGTCGGCAAGGCCCCGCAGCACGCCCATGGCCACGGAGTCGTTCACGCAGAACACGCCGTCGAAGTCGAGCCCGCTCTCCACCATCTCCCGGACGCGTTCAGCACCCTCGGGCATGTCGGGCCTTGCGACCTGCTGGATCAGGGCGGGGTCGGACGGCAGGCCGGCGTCGTGCAATGCCTGCCGGTAGCCCGTGAGCCGGAGGCTGGAGGTGTCGACCTCGTCCACCGCCCCGCACAGGATCGCGATGCGGCGGCAGCCCCGCTCGATCAGGTGGCGGGTGGCCGCCCGGGAGGCGTCGAGGTTGGGCATGGCGACGTGGTCCACGGGCCCGTCGAAGATGCGGTCGCCGAGAATGACCACCGGGTGGTCCACCCTGAGCCGCTCGGCGTCGGCCTGTCCCAGGCCGGCGGCGCTGAGGATGAGCCCGTCGTAGAGCCGGTTGCGCGACAGGGACAGCGCGTCCAGTTCGTTCTCCCTGTTGCCGGTCTGCTCGATGCTCACCCGGAGCTTGCGACGCTCGGCCGCGGTGATGATGGCGGACGCCAGCCGCCCGTAATAGGGGCTGTTCACATCGGGAACGGCCAGCCCGATGGTTCCGGTGCGGCCCTTCGCCAGATTGCGGGCCGCGACGTTGACGCGGTAGTCGAGACGGGCCATGGCCTCCAGGACCTTCTCCCGAGTCGAACTTCGCACATGGGGATGGTTGTTGATGACGTTCGAGACGGTCATCGGTGAGACCCCTGCCGCCTTCGCGACATCCTGAAGCGTTGCCATGTGCGCCCCCTTTCTGTGAGTCCCGTGACGGTTTCCCCCGAGTATGTCGATCGGCGTTGCGAAGGGGGCGGAATGGGTGGATGCCCACGGTCAGACCAGCACGGCCTGGAGGGTGACGAAGGAGTGCGGCGGCAGGGTCAGGCTCAGGCCCCGGTCGGTGACGGTCACGGCGTCGAACGGGCGCGGGGCGACCGCCGCCGGGTCCTGGGGGGTGTTGTGGGCCTGCGGCTTGTCGGCTGCCAGCAGGCGGGCGACCGGGTCGCCGATGGTGCCGCCGCGCAGGTCGAGCGCCACCTCGGCGGGTTCCTCGGCGTCAAGGTTGGACAGGGAGACCAGGACCGTGCCGTCCTTGACACTGGCCGAGACGGACAGCGTGTCCAGGTCGGTGTCTCCCACGCGCCGGCGGGCGCCGTCCGCGTTCAGGTGCACGGCGAGCGAAGAGGCGTCCTGGTGGCCCTTGTTCATCTCGAACACGTGGTAGGTCGGGGTCAGGACCAGCGCGTCACCGTCCGTGAGCAGCATGGCCTGCAGGACGTTGACGGTCTGCGCGATGTTGGCCATGTACAGACGGGCCGCGTGCTTGTGGAAGATGTCGAAGTGGGTGGAGGCGACGAGCGCGTCGCGCAGGCTGTTCTGCTGGAACAGGAACCCCGGGTTGGTGCCCGGCTCCACGTCCCACCAGGTGCCCCACTCGTCCAGGACCAGGCCGACCTTCCGGCCGGGGTCGTAGACGTCCATCACGGTGGAATGACCTGTGAGGATGCGGTCGACCCTGCGGGCCTGGACCATCGTCCGGTAGTAGTCGTCGGTGTCGAAGACGGTGGCGCTGCCCTTCGCCTCCCAGGGGCCGGCCAGCGTGTAGTAGTGGACCGAGATGCCCTGGAAGAAGTTGCGCGGGGTGGCCTCGCAGCCGAAGCAGCTGATCTGCTGCATCAGCGTCTCGGTCCACTTGTAGTCGTCGCCGTTGGCGCCCGCGGCGATGCGGTAGAGCTTGTTGTCGCCGTGGTCACGGCAGTACGTGGAGTACTGCCGGGCCAGGTCGGCGAAATACTCGGCGCGCATGTTGCCGCCGCAGCCCCATGCCTCGTTGCCGATGCCCCAGAACTGCACGCGCCACGGCTCGTCGCGCCCGTTGGCCTTGCGCAGCCTGACCATGGGGCTGTCGCCGTCGCGGGTGAGGTACTCGACCCACTCGCTCATCTCCCGCACCGTGCCGGAGCCGACGTTGCCGCTGATGTACGGCTCGGCGCCGAGCAGCTCGCACAGGGCCATGAACTCGTGGGTGCCGAAGTGGTTGTTCTCCTCGACGTCGCCCCAGTGCGTGTTGACCATGCTGGGTCGCTGGTCGCGGGGGCCGATGCCGTCCTTCCAGTGGTACTCGTCGGCGAAACAGCCGCCGGGCCAGCGCAGGTTGGGGATGTCCAGGGCACGCAGGGCCTGGACGACGTCGAGCCGGATGCCTCCTTCGTTGGGGATCGGTGAGTCCTCCCCGACCCAGAAGCCGCCGTAGATGCAGCGACCGAGGTGCTCGGCGAAGTGGCCGTAGAGATGGCGGCTGATTCTCGGTCCCTCGATGTCGAGGTTGATGACCGCGGTGGCGTTGGGCACGGACGTACTCCTGCGTATCGGGCTGATGGCGTGAGAGATGCGTTCGGGGCGTTGGCGGGCAGCGGCGGGACAGGGGGTTCCGGGGTTCGCAAGCAGGGGTGGTGCGGCGTTACCGGCTCATGGTCGCCTCGCTTGAGGTGTTATGGCACCGTTCCAAGCAGTTTCTTGTAGCGCTACAAGAAAGTGACATCGTGGCGCCGGGAGTGTCAAGGGTGTTACGTCAGGTAGTCCGACCGCGGTGCCGCGGGATTACCCGGAGGAACATCCGGACCTCTTGACACTGCCTGGCGGACCGCCTTACGGTTCGCCGCAGTTTTCCGCATCCGGTTTGCACGGGTGGGGGCGTTGCGGGGCGTGACGCCACACCGTCGACGAACCGGTGCACAAGCCGTCCGCACTCGTCAGCGCATGCCGACGGCATCCGCTGACGAGTGAGCTGCGCGGTGAAGCGCTGCGGGAGATCCCCGCGGTCGCCACTGGTGGTGTCGCCGCCTGCCTTCCTCTGACGGATCTGAGCGCACGACCATCAGGGGGCGACAGCTACCACCTCCGAGCCGGACTGGCCACTGGGCTCGGCAATCGGTCGGTCGCCGGCCCGCCTCGCTCAGCGGCCATGCGCCATGGCTGACTGCGGCACCGCGTTTCCCTCCCCCCTTCTCTTCGTGTCTTCTGGCGCGACGGCGCCGGTCTTTTGCGCGACTCACATCCACGACGTATCGCACGAAAGGATTACAAGCATGCCCATTTCACCCTCAGGGGCACTCGACAGACGCCGTTTCCTCGCCGTCTCCGCCGGTGCCGCGCTGGCCGCCGCAGCCCTCCCCGGATGTGCCGCCTCGGTGGACGACGGAGGCGGCTCCGCCGGCGACGGGAAGACGACGCTCACCATCATGACGGTGGACAACGAGATCGACGTCAAGGCCGCCCAGAAGGCGCTCGGAATGAAGATCAACGTCATCCGCCGGGACGACATCAAGCTCAACGCCATGCTGGCCAGCAAGAACCCGCCGGACGTGGTGCGCGGCGTCGGTGCGTTGGAGACGCCGTACTTCGCGGCGCGCGGACTGATGACCGAGCTGGACTCCTACTTCGCCAAGAGCACGGTGCTCAAGCCGTCCGACCTCGACCCGGTCAACGACCTCTGGCGTTTCGACGGCAAGGAGCAGGGTGCGGGCCCCCGCTACGGCATGGCGAAGGACTACTCCCAGGACGGCATGTTCTGGTACCGCACCGACATGTTCGACGTCGCCAAGCTGGACCACCCCAGCGAGACCCAGCCGCTGTCCTTCGACGAGTGGCTGGACATGGGGAAGCGGTTGACGCAGCGCAGGCTCGGCAAGGTCAAGGTGTACGGGCTCAGCGCCACCGGCCTGGGCAACTTCGCCTCGCTGATGAACATGACCGCGTCGGCCGGTGGCAGTCTGTTCGCCGAGGACCTGGCGTCGGTCGACTTCTCGTCGCCCGAGGCGCTCAAGGCACTGAACTGGTACCTGGAGTATGCGCGGGCCAACGTCGGTCCGAGCGTGAGCAACCCCAATCCGGACGGGTGGGACTGGCCCGCGTACCAGGCCGACCGGATGGCGATGGCCTGTGACGGCTACTGGTTCGGCGGACTCATAGGCGGCGACGCCAAGTCGGCCGAGGTGTCGCGTCTGGCTCCGGCGCCCCAGATGGGAGGCGGCAAGCGTCTCAGCCCGTGCTTCGGCGCCGCCGGGTACTGGATTCCCAAGGAGGCCAAGAACAAGGACGCCGCCTGGAAGTTCTTCGAGTGGTTCTTCGGCGGCAAGCCCGCGCAGGACCGGGCCACCGGCGGCGTGGGCATCCCCACCCTGAAGTCGTTGCGCCCGAAGATGCCGCAGGCCACAACCTTGCAGAAGCAGGCCTTCAAGGTGCAGCAGCAGGAACTTCCGTACTTCTCGGTGCTGACCTTCACTCCGTACGTCCAGCTGGCCGCTCTGGAGGGGGTGATCAACAAGGTGCTGCCCGGCGCCGTCAAGTCCGGCACCTCCGCCGGCAAGGTCGCCGACCAGCTGAACTCGCAGATGAACGCCCAGATCGCTCAAGGCAAGGAGCACGTGGGGTGAGCACCGGTCAGCTCGCCGGCCGCAGCAGCCAGCAGTCGCGCGTGTCGTCCCCGGCATCGGGGACGACACGCCGGTCCACGCGCAAACGGCTCTCGCTCAGGCAGCGCAGGGCCGCAGCCTTCTACGTCTTCGTCGGCCCGTGGGTACTGGGCTTCCTGGCTCTGACCGCCTACCCACTCGGGTACGCGCTGTGGCTGAGCCTCACCAACTCCGACGGGCTCTCCGACCGCTCCCGCTTCGTCGGACTGGCCAACTACAGAGAGGTCTTCACCGACCCGGACACCATGGCCTCCCTCGGGCGCACCGCGCTGTTCACCGGCATCACGGTGCCGCTGTCGATCGTGGCGGGGCTTGTGCTGGCGGTGCTGGTCAACCAGCCGATCCGCGCCCGCGGACTGTTCCGCACGTTGCTGTACCTGCCCGCTGTCGTCCCGCCGGTCGGCGCGGCCCTCACCTTCAAGCTGATCTTCGACCGGGACTCCGGGGCGGCGAACGGCATCCTGGACATCTTCCGCATCAACGGCGTGCCATGGCTGACGGATCCCTACGCCCGCTGGGTACTGATCATGCTGACGATGTGGGCGGTCGGCAACGTCATGATCATCTCGCTGGCCGGCCTGCAGGACATACCCAAAGAGCTGCACGAGGCCGCACGTGTCGACGGGGCCGGCCCCTGGCAGTCCTTCACTCGCATCACCCTGCCGCTCCTCTCCCCGGTGATCTTCTTCCAGGTCGTCACCGGGATCATCGCGGCACTGCAGAGTTTCGCACCGCTGCTGATAGCCCTGGACTCCTCCCCGCAGGGGGTGGCGCGCGTCCCGGACAGCAACAACCTGTTCATCATCAGCGTCTTCGCCCAGTACTTCGCCAACGGGCGCTACGGCTATGCCTCGGCCATGCTGTGGGTGCTCTTCGCGATCATCAGCGTCGTCACCTTCCTCGTCTTCAGGCTGAGCAGGGGCGCGGTCTTCTACTCCCTGGAGCCGGAGCCGGCGAAGACGAAGCCCCGGACGATCGGAGGGTCGTGATGGTGTTCACCCGGCGCAGTGCCGTCTACATGGTCCTGGTGGCACTCCTTGTTCTCTTCCTCAGCCCCTTCGGGTGGCTCCTGATCACCGCCCTGAAGGACCCGTCGGAGCTGCGCGCCTTCCCTGTCCACTGGTGGCCGCACCACCCGAGCCTGGGGAACTTCAAGGAGGCCCTGACCTTCTTCGACTACCTCGGCTACGTCCGCAACTCGCTGACGATCTCGGTGATCTACGCGGGGCTGGTCACGCTCGCCTCGGCCTGGGCCGGGTTCGGCTTCGCCCGGCTCGACGCACCCGGGAAGCGGGTGATCTTCGGTGTGATGCTGTCGACGCTGATGCTGCCGCAGGTCATCACTCTCGTGCCGACCTATCTGCTGTTCGGCAAGATCGGCCTGCTCAACACCTACATGCCGTGGGTGCTGTGGGGTCTGTGCGGTGCGCCGTATCTGATCTTCCTGTTCCGGCAGTTCTTCGCCAACATGCCCAAGGAACTGGAGGAAGCGGCGATCATCGACGGCTGCGGGCAGATCCGCATCTTCTGGCGGATCTTTCTGCCCCAGTCGTGGCCGGTCATCGCCACCAGCCTCATCCTGTCCTTCACCTGGGCCTGGGGTGACTACCTGGCGCCCGCGCTGCTGCTGGACACCAACCGCACCACCCTGGCGGTCAAGCTCGCCACCGGCTACGTCAACGCACAGGGCACACCGCTCACCAACCTCGTCGCCGCCGGCGCCGTGATGTACGTCCTGCCCGTGCTCGCGCTCTTCCTGATCCTGCAGCGCGGCTTCGTCGCGGGTATCGCGACCTCCGGGCTCAAGTAAGGACGCCCTGCGCGCCACCGGGCCACTCGGTGCCCGAGGGCACGTGGGTGACGTCGCGGCCACCGGCAGCGAGGGTCCGGCAACACAGACGTCTGGCTCACCCGCGCACCTCATGACGATGCCTCAGCGAACCAGGAGTCACCCGTGCTTTCTCCCGACCGACAGCTGATCATCGGCGCAGCAGAGTCCCAGCCGTGGACGGAAGGAGGCCGATATCCGTTTCCGCCACACCCCGGTGCAGCTGCCCCGGACCCCCATGATGGCCGTCCTCCGGCCGGCCGACGCCTCCGGGCTGCCCGCCGTGGCCCGGGCACCGGGGCCACCGGAGCGCAGACCCGGGACGCGCTCGCGGCGGGGGCGCGGTTCGGCCGGCCTCCTCAACGAGCCACGTCCCAGCCCGCACAGTCCTTGGACGTCCGTGCCTTCACTGCTCAGCGCGAACCAACGCGCTGCTTTGTCCTGCCTCTTCAGAAGTCTTGGTGTGCGGCGGGCGAGACGACGCTGACCGTCATGACCAACCAGCAATCCACCACGAGCGGCATCCAGCGCACCGCAGCCGCCACGCGGCAGCGGGAACGCAGCCCACTCCCCCACCACTGATCAAGGGACACAGCCGTGCGCCAAGAACGCCTCAAGAACTTCAACGACGCCCGGTTCGGGATGTTCATCCACTGGGGTCTGTACGCCATCCCCGGCAGGGGCGAATGGGTTCGATATCAAGAAGACATTCCGCCCGCCGAGTACGCGAAACTCGCCGAGCAGTTCAATCCCCGCCACTACGACCCCCGGGCCTGGGCGCGCATCGCCCGTGAAGCCGGAATGCGCTACATGGTCCTGACCGCCAAACACCACGACGGCTTCTGCCTGTTCGACAGCGAATACACCGACTTCACCTCGGTGCGCACCGCAGCCCGGCGCGACTTCGTCGCCGAGTACCTCGACGCCTGCCGGGCCGAAGGCCTCATGGCCGGGCTGTACTTCAGCGTCAAGGACTGGAGCATCCCGGCCTACTTCCGCGGCCCGGAAGCCGACCCGTCCGGCTGGCGGGAGTGCGTCGACCGGTTCCACCAGCAGACCCTGGAGCTGATGAGCAACTACGGCCCCATCGACATCCTGTTCTACGACTGCGCGGACGACGCGGACTTCCGCGGGGGATGGGGGGAGCGCACAGCCGAGGTGTGGGACTCGGAAGCTCTCAACGCGAAGGTCCGCCAACTGCAACCCGGCATCCTCATCAACGACCGCTCCGGCCTCCCCGAGGACTACGCCACACCCGAGCAGACCGTGCCCATGGAGGTGCCCGACGACACACGCGTGTACGAATCCTGCGTCACCATGAACGACAACTGGGGATACGCCATCGGAGACGGAAACTGGAAGAGCACTGACCTGCTGATCCGGCAGCTGATCGCCTGCGCCGCTCGCGGCAGCAACTACCTGCTCAACGTCGGCCCCGACCCGGACGGCGTCATCCCCGCCCCGTCCGTCGAGCGGCTGCGCGAGATGGGCGGCTGGCTCAGCACGTACGGTGAGGCCGTATACGGTACGGAACGCCTCTTGCCGAACTACTTCGACTTCCACTCCACCGGCCGCATCACGACCAAGGGCAGCCAGGCCTTTCTGACGCTCGACCAGTGGAGCGCCACCGGCGAAATCGTCATAGCGCAACTCGCGAACGAGGTGCTGGCAGCACGCCTGCTGCCCGCCGGTGAGGAGCTCTCCGTCCACCGCGAGGGACGTCGGGTCGTCATCACAGGCCTGCCTGTCCACCCACCGGCACGCTACGTCAACGTCGTGGAACTCGATCTCGACGGCCCCGCACGGCCTCAATACCACTCCCATTGACCTCCATGTGTTCGGCAGGTAGGACCGGAAGTTCTCTCGTGAATCAATCCGATATCGGGAGCCTGTAACGTGAGCGATTTCCCTCAGAGCGGTCGGCCGGTCCCCACGTGGTTCACCGACGCCAAGTTCGGCATCTTCCTCCACTGGGGCGCGTACTCGGTGCCGGCGTGGGCGGAGCCCACCGGCGAGCTCGGCGTCGTCGACCCCGACGTCTGGTTCAGGCACAACCCGTACGCCGAGTGGTACTGGAACACCATCCGGATCGAGGGCAGCCCCGCCCAGGAACACCATCGCACCGTGCACGGCGGACGCCCCTACGACGAGTTCCTCGACGCCTGGAAGGCCGAGGTCTTCGACCCCGCGGACTGGGTGGACCTGTTCGCCCGGGCGGGTGCGCGCTACGTCGTCCCCACGACCAAGCACCACGACGGAATAGCCCTGTGGAACGCGCCGGGCACCGGCACCCGCAACACCGTCCACCGCGGTCCACGCCGCGATCTGATCGCCGACCTCGCCGCCGCCGTCCGGGCCCGCGACCTGCGGTTCGGCGTGTACTACTCCGGCGGCATCGACTGGTATGCCGGCCGCCGGGACCCCGTTCTCCACGCGGACCGGATGGACGACGGGCGGCCTCACGAGGCCGCATACGCCGCCTACGCGCACCGGCACGTCCTCGACCTGATCGACCGCCATCGCCCGGACGTGCTGTGGAACGACATGGGCTGGCCCCGAGCGGGCCGCCCCGACCTGCCGGGGCTCTTCTCCCACTACTACGCCGCCGTGCCGGAAGGCGTGGTGAACGACCGCTGGGACAGCGCTCACGCCGACTACCTGACCACCGAGTACGAGGCAGGCCGGGCCAACGAGCGGGCCGCCTGCTGGGAGAACTGCCGGGGAATCGGATTCTCCTTCGGCTACAGCCAAGTCGAAGGCCCCGAACACCTGCTGGACCCGGCGGGCGCCGTCCGGCTGCTGGTCGATGTCGTCTCACGCGGCGGGAACCTGCTGCTCAACGTCGGCCCGAAGGCCGACGGCACACTCCCGCCGGAGCAACGCGCCGTCCTGGAGGGCATGGCGTCCTGGATGGCATGCCATGCCGGTGCTGTGCACGCGACGCGGCCGCCCGAACCCGGTGACGTCGAGCCGCACGACGACGCTCCATGGGTCCGGTGGACCCGCGACGAGCACCATGCCTACGCCTTCGTGGCCGACGTCCCTGACACGGCCGGCGGACGTGTCGTCCTGAAGACGCGGCAGGGCCTGCTGGATCCGGCCACGGCGGAACGTCTGGACGGCCATCCCGTCGAGGCGGAAGCCGCCCCGGAGGGCGTCCACGTCACGTCCGGCGGCCTCGGTACGGCGCTACCCGTCGCGATCCGCTTCGCCCTCCGGTGAAGTCAAGTCGGGTTCCTCACCCTGGATTTCACGCCCGGTAGCGAGATCACACACGCACCTTCGCCAGCCGGAGCGGATCAGGCCACAACGGAAACCGACCTGTTCGACGCGGCGGGCATCGGCCACGCCGGAGGCCTGGGCGTACGCCTGGGCGCTGACGGCACCCACCACTCGGAGCAGGTCTCGGTCACGTGCGCGAAAAATCCCACGTTTCAGCGATCCAACAATGATGATGGAGCTCACTGATGCATAACGATCCTCTTGGGGCAAGGCCCAGGGTGGCACAGCCGGCGTTTCTTCTCGCGCTCGTGCTCGTGCTCATGTCTCTGATGCTGAGCTTTCCGGCCGCCGCGCACGCCACGACGACCTTGACCACGTATCCGGCCCCCTCGGGCGTCGCCTTGAACACGGCGTACACGGTGAAGGTGCGCGTCCCCGGTGGCACATGGCAGGACTTGGACGAGTATTCGACGAAGGTCGATCACCAACATCCGCACAATGTCTCGTTCGTCTACTTCGATACAGACGGCCCGGTAGACATTTCCGTGACACTGAACAGTGGTGCGATCACCTCCGCAGTGATTCGCCCCACGAATCAGGGCATCACACCCACGATCAGTGGCAGCACGATGACCTTCTCCATGTCCGGACCGATGAAGCTGTCGGCACTGATCAACGGCGACGACTATAACACGCTGGACATCTTCGCCAATCCGACCGAAGTCAATCCGCCCAGTCCGACCGACCCGAATGTCATCTACGTCGGGCCGGGGTACTACACACGCGACTACGTGGTCCCCAGTGGCAAGACGCTCTACATCGCCGGGGGCGCCGCCATCAAGGGTGAGATCTTTCTCGACAACACCACGAACTCCAAGGTGATTGGGCGAGGAGTCATCGATCGCCCGTCCGCTCGGGCGATCTCGGCCAACTACGCCAACCAAGTCACGATCGACGGCGTCATCATAAACGACTACGGCATCGGTAATAACGGTGGGAATGCAATCGGCCTCGCCGACACGACGAACGTGACCATCAACAACGTGAAGGCGTACAGCGGCAACAAGTGGGGCGACGGCGTTGACCTTTTCAATGCCAGCAATGTCTCCATCAACGACATCTTCATGCGTACGTCCGACGATTCGATTGCCGTTTACGGTTCAAGACCGGGCGGAGGCATCTATCAGGGAAACCACTCCAACAACATCAGCGTCACGAATTCGATCCTGACGCCCGACACGGCTCATCCCATCAACATCGGGACGCACGGCGACCCCTCGTTGCCGGGCGGCGGCGGCTCGATCGAGTCGCTCAGTTTCTCCAACATCGACATCTGGGACTATCACCAAGCATTGGGCATCTCTGTCACGGCCAGTGACGGAACGGTCGTGTCGGACGTGTCGTTCACCGACATACGGATCGATGACAACGCCCCGGGCAAGATCGCCGATGTTCTGACGTTCAAAAATCCGGGCTACGGGCTGGGGCCGGGGCGCGGCGTGAACAACGTCTACTTCAAGAACGTGAGCTACACGGGTTCGAACGCGAACGCGAATCAGATCTACGGCAACAGCGCCAGTCGCCTGACTCAAGACGTGACGTTCGAGAACCTGAGAGTAAACGGGAGCGTCATCACCAGCGCGAGCGCCGGCAACTTCAGCGTCGGCAGCTACACCAACAACGTCAACTTCATCGCCACGGGCGGCTCGGTACCCGCACCCGTGTCCATACCTCACTACACGTCGACGAACGTCGCGCTGAACAAGCCGGCGAGCACCGACAGCGCGCAGACGGCGAATCCCGCCTCCGGAGGCAATGACGCCGCCACGGCGACGAGATGGACTGCCAATGACGGGAGTCCCGGGCACTGGTGGGCCGTGGATCTCGGCTCGAACATGAACATCACCGGGGGAACCCGGGTGATGTGGGCCGGAAGCGGCGCCTATCAGTACAAGATCGAGACCTCCCTCGATGGTACCAACTGGACTCTGAAGTCGGACAGGACCGCCAACACCGATACCACGCAGACTCAGAACGACCTGTTCTATGACGTGGCGCGATATGTTCGCATCACGGTTGTCGGAATGCCCAGCGGCGCTTCCGCGAGCTTCAACGACTTCAAGGTCCTGGGCGAACCCGTCAATCTCGCGCTGGGAAAGTCCGCAAGCGCGGACAGCACGAAGACCGGGCTTTCGGTGTCCAATGGAAACGATGGCAATCCGACCACGCTCTGGAGCGCGAACGACGGGAGCACAGGACATTCCTTCAAAGTCGACTTGGGGAACGTCAAGAACATCACCTACGGTACGCAGGTTGCGTGGCCGGCCGGCGGTGCGGCGTACCAGTACAAGATCGAAACCTCGAGCGACAACAGCACCTGGGTGCTGAAGGTCGACAGGACTGCCAACACGGATACGTCGCAAGTCCAGAACGATGTGTTCGCTGCCTCGGCGAGGTACGTGCGGATCACGATCACGGGCCTCCCGAGCAGTGCATGGGCGAGCTTCTACGATTTCAAGATCTTCGGCGACCCGGTGAACCTGGCTCTCGGTAAGAACGCCACTTCCGACAGCGAACAGGCAGGCAGTCCCGCGGGCAATGCGAACGACACCAGCATTTCCACCGGTTGGAGTGCCGACGACGCAGCGACGGGCCACTGGTGGGAGGTGGACCTGGGGCGCAGCATGAACATCACGGGCGGCACCCAAGTGATGTGGGGAACGGGAGGCGCGCCTTACAAATACAAGATCGAAACGTCCAGTGACAACACCAACTGGACCACGAAGGTCGACAAGACCAACTCCGACAACAGCGGGGGCGCGCAACTGCAGGCCGACCACTTCACGGCGAACGCGGAGTTCGTCAGGATCACCGTAACGGGAATGCCGAGCGGTGCCCGAGCCGCTTTCTACGATGTCAAGATCATCGGCGACACCGGGGACACCGCCACCATGGCCCTGCTCCCGTTCGACGAGGCCACCGGAACCACGGCCTACGACGCATCGAGCAACGGGTGGAACGGCACGCTGGTCAATGGCGCGAGTCACGTGGCGGGCAAGAGCGGTAACGCCGTGGACCTCAACGGCAGTAGTCAGTACGTCGCCCTGCCGAATGGTGTCGTGGCCACGGACGACTCCGTCACCGTCGCCGCCTGGGTCAACCTGGACACCGTGAGCAACTGGATGCGGATCTTCGACTTCGGATCGGGCACCGCGACCAACATGTTCCTCACTCCGCAGAACGGCGCGAATGGCAAGATCCGGTTCGCGATCAAGAACAATGGCTCGAGTGAGCAGGTGATCGACGGGCAGTCGGCGTTGCCGACCGGGAGCTGGCATCAAGTCGCGGTCACACTCAGCGGATCGACCGGCAACCTCTACGTCGACGGTGTACAGGTCGGCAGCAACACCGGGATGACGTTCAAGCCCTCCACCCTGGGCGTGACCACTCAGGACTGGATCGGCCGGTCCCAATACAACGATCCCTATCTCGACGGGAAGATCGACGACTTCCGTATTTACAATCGCGCCCTGACCGCTTCGGAAGTCGGGCATGTCATGACCGGGCTCACCGCGCTGCCGTCCGCCGAGGTCCCGTTCAACGAGTCGAGCGGAACGACGGCGAACGATGTGTCCGGCAACGGCTGGAACGGCACGTTGACGGGTGGCGCCACGTTCGTGGCCGGCAAGAAGGGGAATGCCGTCGACCTGAGCGGGTCGAGCCAGTACGTCGCATTGCCGACGGGGGCGATCTCCGGTGACAAGGCAATCACTGTCGCAGCCTGGGTGAATCTGGACTCGGCCGCTACGTGGGCACGAATCTTCGATTTCGGTTCCGGAACGTCTCAGTACATGTTCCTGACGGCGAAGAATGGGACCAACGGTTTCATCCGGTTCGGAATCAAGAACGGGGGAAGCGAGCAGGATGTCGATGGAACGGCCGCATTGCCGACAGGTGGATGGCACCACGTGGCCGTGACGCTGGATGGCGCTACTGGAACGCTCTATGTCGATGGCGCCAAGGTGGGCAGTGGCAACATCAACATCAAGCCATCGGATCTCGGAACCGACACCCAGAACTATCTCGGACGATCGCAGTTCTCCTCCGATCCGTACCTCGACGGAAGAATCGATGAGTTCCGCATCTACAACCGTGCGTTGACCGCCGCGGAGGTGGCCGTCGTGATGAACGAGTAAAGGTTGTCCCGTATGGCAATGGGCCTCGTTGCAAGTCCCCACCTCCTGTTGGCTTCCCACCCGTTGGGCGTCGTGACTGGCGATGAGAGGATCACTGTCTGTCCGGATCAGGGCGTTGCTGAGGTCGAACGGCGGAGGTGTGCAGTGGGGCTGGGAACAGTGGTCGTCACCGGGGCAGCAGGGAACATCGGCTCGGTCGTGCGCCGGGCGTTGCGCAGTGAGGTGAGCCGCCTGGTCTTGCTCGACCGCGTTCCGCTCCAGACCGAGGCCGCGAACGAGGTGGTCCATAGCGTCGATCTTCGGGACGCGGCCGCCGTCGAGGCTGCGCTCGCGGGTGCGAACGCCGTGCTCCATCTGGGCGGCTTGCCGGACGAGGCACCGCTTGAGCATCTGCTGGACGCCAATGTGCTGGGTACCCACCATGTCCTGGAAGCTGCCCGCCGTGCGGCGATTCCACGGGTAGTGCTGGCCAGCAGCAACCGCGTGACCGGTTTCTATCCCACGGCCCATCGCACTGGCCCACTGGAGCCGGTGCGCCCCGACGGCCTGTACGGGGTGAGTAAGGCGGCTATCGAGGCCCTGGGGCGGCTGTATGCGGACAAGTTCGATGTTTCCGTGATCTGCCTGCGTATCGGCAGCTTCGAGGAGACGCCCACCGAGCCGCGCCACCTGGCGACCTGGCTCAGCCCGCGTGATGCCGTCGGCTTCTGCCGCGCCGCGCTTACCGCCCCGCTCTCCACGCGCTTTGCCACGGTGTACGCCGTCTCTGCCAACACCCGCCGCTTCTGGGAACTCCCCGCGGAATCCGAACTGGCCTACACGCCCATCGACAACGCCGAAACACATGCGTCGCACATCACTGACGCCGATGTCTTTGCCGATCCCGAAGCCCCGCAGGCCGGCCCGTATGCCCTGCCCGAGTTCACGTTGAAACACATCCGGCCCTGACTCGCCCTTGGCCCGCTGCCCGGGCGTTCCGGTGCTCTCCGATGTGAGGAGCCAACGCGAACAATGGGGCGTGAGTCATCCGGTGAGGGCGAGGTTGTGCAGGCGGGCGATGCCGTGCATCGCGTGGTGCACGCCGTCGCCTCGTAGGCGGCAGTCGCGGAGGATCTGACTCGAAAACAGCCGAGTGAGGGCAGGGCCGATTGCCCTGATAGGAGAACTGGGGAGTAGGAAAGTTCACGCAGGTGCGAGGCCGGATGTGTCGACTCCGAGTGCGCTCAGCTCGGCGATGAGGCGTTGCTGCCGTCGTTTGGCCTGGTGGGGGTCCTGTTGCCAGTGGCTGGGTCCGAGGTCCTGGTAGCGAGCGTCGTTGGTGAGCATGTGCCACATGGCGATGACGATCTTGTGCATGACCGCGACGAGTGCGCGTTTCTTGCCCATGCGTCTGATCAGCCGCCGGTAGTGAGCATAGAGATAGGTGCCCTTGGTGCGTGCTGCGGCGGCTGCCGTATCGCCGAGGCCGCCCTTGAGCCAGACGTTGCCGTGGGTCGTGGCGCCTGAGTAACTCCGGCCCGCTGATTGGTTGTTCCCCGGAGCCACGCCACTCCAGCTTGCCAGCGCGGCCGCAGTGGGGAATCGAGTCATGTCGACGCCCGTCTCTGCGATCACGACCTGCGCCAGGCGGGTTGAGATGCCGGGGATGGTGGTGAGGAGACTGTGCTGTCGGCGCATGGGTGCGGTTTCGGTCTCGATACGCCGGTCGAACGCCGCGGTCTGTGCGTCGATGGAATCGATGTGGGCCAGGGCCTGGGACGCCAGGAAGGCGTGGTGGTCCTCGAAACGGCCGGTCAGGGCCTCACGGAGGTCCGTCATCTTCGAGCGGGCCTTCCCGATGGCGAGGTCGGCCAGCACCGCCGGGTCGCGTTCACCGGCGATAAGGGCTTCGATCATGGCGCGGGACGACATGCTCAGTGTCTTGGTCAGCACGAGTGAGGTCTTGATGCCTGCGTCCTCGAGCACCTTCTCCAGCCGGTTCAGCGCGCGGGAACGTTCCCGGACCAGGTTGGTGCGCTGTCGGGTGAGGTCGCGGAGTCGACGGATGCGCGGGGGTGGCACGAAGGACGGAGAGACCAGCCCGTGCTGGGCCACTTGGGCGATCCACCGGGCGTCGGACACGTCGGTCTTACGGCCCGGTACCCGCTTGATGTCTCGGGCGTTGACCAACCACACCTCGAACTGCTCCTCGAGCAGGTAGAACACCGGTTTCCAGTAGTCCGCCGTCGCCTCCATGACCACCAGTTCGACGCCCTCTTCGGCCAGCCAGTCGGACAACAGCAGCACCGACCTGGTCATCGTGGAGAAGGAGCGGACCTCATCTCGGTAGCGACGTGACCCATGCGAGACGGGCCCACGGACGCAGGCCTTCACATCGCCTTTGGAAACGTCGAGTCCAGCGACTCTCTCGACCAGCACATCCATCGCGAACCACCATCTCGGAGACAGTTATCGCCAAACGACCCCGGCTTGGTGAGGGCACAGCCAACTTAAGAATCTGACTCGCGTGCTCAGAGGCAACAGTCCAGGGCGCCTGCCCCAGCCCTCGCGTCAAGCTTCCACACGGACTCAACCGCACCAAGATCCTTCGACGTCGCCCAAGCCGGGACCGCCGTCAGAATTTTTCCCCGGTCAAGGACGCCGCAAAGCGGCCCGGACAGCTTCCAGGTCTTCATTCGGGCAAAGACGTGCTCCACTCGTGCACGGACCTGCTTGTGTGAGCGGTTGTGCTCCCGCTTCCAGCCGGGTAGTTCCTCCCCATGGGTGCGGCGGTGCGGCATGATCAACCCAGTTCCTGGATAGCCCCATCAGCTATTACGGTCGTCCGGCCGACCGCAGCCTTGGCTCCCGATTCCTCCCACGCCTTGCAGTCGTTCCGGTTGCCCGGCAGTGGCCGTCCGACCACAACAACCAAGCGGGTGTCGGCGTCGATGACGACCTGGTGGTTGGTGGAGTATCGATAGTTCTTCAACTGCTCGGCCACCGTGTGGTCCCGGGTGGGCACCAACGTCCCATCGACGATCAGCACCGTGCCTCTCGCGAACCGACGTCGAGACGGCAGTGCCAGCAGTGGGCCGATGTGGCCGATGATCCGGTCGGCCGCCGACTTCGAAATCCCGAACACCAGGGCCAGTTGGCGCATGGTCAAGTTGGTGCGCCAGTAGGCCGCGACCAGGAGAATGCGGTCCTAAAGCGGCAGACCCCACGGACGCCCCAGTCGTGGTTTGGCTGCACTCTCGCGCTGCACCGTGGTCACCAACTTGCCGAAGCTGCGCGGGCTCAGCCCGGTGAACGGACCTATCCAAGACGGCTCCGACGCTGTGATCACACCAGCCACACCAAGATCATCTCAGTCGGGGCCAGCGGTTACGGGGCAACCTTTAGACCGGAGCCGAGTGAAAGCTGAAGAACCCCCGGAACCTCGTGGTTCCGGGGGTTCTTCTGCACGGTGATCGGGTTGTCTGCCGAGCCGTCCGCCGTCGACCGGAAGGATGGCGCCGCTGACGTACGCGGCAGCATCCGACGAGAGGAACACGCCCGCGCCGCCGAGGTCTTCGGAACGCCCCCAGCGGCCGGCGGGGATGCGATCGAGGATCGCCTTCGAGCAGGGCCTCGGCGTAGTCGCGTGACGCCCGGTTCGTGACGATCTGTCATTTCGGCGGTGGCCCCGGAATGTGACAGGCACAGCTTCCAAGATCATGGAGCTCTCAACGCCCCATGATCCGAGTGGAAGACCGTGCCTGCCGACGCATCATTGCTGATGGGTGTGGCTCCTTTGGAGGACGAGCGTACCCAGGTGCGTTCCGCTGGTGGCGGGCTCCGCTCCCGGGCCCGGCGGTCAGCGGTAGTAGGGCTCGACCGCGGCCCGTACCTCGTCGAGCAGCGCGGGGCCGTCCTGCGGCACGGGCAGTCGGCTGCTGCCCGGCCTGATGTCCAGGAGCTGTTCGTTGGACAGGGCGAACACCACTCGCTGCAGCCCTGCCCATTGGATGACGGCCTCGCACATCCCGCACGGCTGGCAGCTGGTGTACATCGTGGTGCCTGCCGCCGTCTGCGCGTCGAGCTCTCTTGCGGCCCACCTCGCCAATTTGAGTTCCGGGTGTGCGGTGACGTCGTTGTCGGTGAGGGTGGTGTTGTACTCCTCGGCCAGGATCGCCCCGTCCGGTCCTGCCAACAGAGATCCAAAGGGCGGGTTGCCGCTCGCGCGTGCCTTGGCCGCGAGCGAGATGGCCTGTCGGAGGAGGATGTGGTCGTCGGGTGTGGTCATGACTGCTCCATCGTGGTGCGGGATGGGGTGCCGGGCTCGTAGAAGTGTGCGGCCACGGTGGCGAGGGCCTGCCAGGCCGCCTGCGGGTGACACGTCGCGCGGGGGTCGCCCGGGTAGGTGTCGAGGACGACGGACTTGGCGCCCAGCAGCCGCAGTTGGTCGAGATCGTCCATGATCTGGTCGATGGTGCCCTCACCGGCGAGCCGTCCCGCTCCGTCGACCGGTTCCTTGGTGAGTCGCAGGGCGATGCGGGGAGCCAGGGCGGGCACGGGCAAGTGCTGCTCGTCCGCGTACGTTTCCAGCCTGCCCGCGGCTTCTCGCAGCCACGGCACGGTAGGGCGCAGCGGATGCCATGCGTCTCCGAGTCGTACGGCCCGGCGCAGCCCCGCGTCGCTGTTTCCGCCGACCCACACCGGGATCCGGCGCTCTCCGTAGGACGCGGTGTCCTTCCAGGCGGCCCGGAGGTCCCGCAGGTGGTCGTCGGTCAGCTGTCCGCGCTGTGAGAACGGGATGTCGAGGGCGGCGAACTCCTGCCGTGCCCAGCCCACTCCCACGCCGAGGACCAGCCGTCCGCCGCTCAGCTCATTCAGATTGGCCGCCATGCGGGCGGTGAGCAGCGGGTGCCGGTAGGGAGCGATGAGGACCGTCGTGCCGAGCTGGATACGGGTGGTGAGGCCGGCCAGCCAGGACAAGGTGGTGAAGGGCTCGTAGAAGGGTGCCGGATAGCGCTCGGCGACATCCGGCGTGATGGCTATGTGGTCCGAGATCATCAGTAGGTCAAAGCCCAGGCCCTCTACGGTCCGGGCCCAGCTGCGCAGCACCCCGGGGTCAGTGCCCGGGCCGAAATTGGGGACGTTCACTCCGACCTTCACAGGGCCCAACCCTAGGCAGGACGTATGGGTCCTCAGAAGGGATTCCCGCCTGTTCAGAGGCGGTTCAGCCGTGGATCCGCCGGTAAAATGGGCGTATGACCGAGAGTCTCGACGCGACGGACTGGGCGATCCTGACAGAAGTCCAACGGGACGGCCGGATCCCGTTCACCGAGCTGGCACGGCGGGTGAACCTGAGCGCGTCGGCGACCAAGGAGCGAGTGCGCCGACTCGAGGAGGCCGAGGTGATCACGGGGTACCGCGCGGAGGTGAACCCGGAGCGGACCGGTTACCCAGTGATGGCGGTGGTCCGGCTCAAGTACCCGGGGCCGGGAACCCGGCACGAGCCGCTGCGCCGGCTGCTGGAGGAGCGCCCGGAGATCCTGGAGTGCCTGCGCACCACCGGAGACGACTGCTACATCATGAAGGTGGCGGCCACGTCGATGGCCCACCTGGAGGAGATCGTCGACGAGCTGGCCGAGTTCGGGAGCACCACCACCAACCTCGTCCTCAGCCGGACGCTCCCGTTGCGCGGCCCGGGGGTGCCTCGGGGCAACACCGACAGGTAGGCGCGGATGCCACTCCACCGCCGGGGCCCGGCCTGGCGCCCAGCAGCGGCGACCGCCCCAAGCGACCGGGAAGACCATCGCCGTCGGGTCCAGCTCCTATTGAAGGGAGGTCCCACCGGCACAGACCTGCGGATTCACCAGTGGCAAAGCACCGGCTCAGCTCATCCCTCCAAAGGAGGTACACCCATTGCTGATCCCGCCTGCCCTTGACCAGCTCCGCGAGCATCCCGAGGTCGTGTCCGACGAGGTCCCGCGCCGGCTGGAGCGACTGGCTGAGGTGCCCGACGGCGGGACCCACGCGGCGTACGGCACGCTCTGGTTGCCGTGCTCGCGCTGACCGCGTGCGCGGTTTGGCGGGGGCGACCTCTGTGCCGGCAGTCAGCGAGTGGATCGCCGACGCCTCGCCGCACATCCTGGAACGCCTCGGCATACGCCTCGACCCATTGCTTCCAAAGCGGCTCCTGCCTGCGGAAACGATGGTCAGGAGGCTGCTGGCCCGCATCGACGGCGGCGCGCTGGATCGGGCGGTCGGACGCTGGATCGCCGACCGCCGCCCGAAGGTGACCGGGCTGCGCGGTCTCGCAGTGGACGGCAAAAGCCTGCGCGGCGCGGCCAAAGCGAACGGCCGCAAGACCCACCTGCTCGCCGCACTGGAGCACACCACCGGCCTGGTCCTGGCCCAGCTGGACGTCGGCGAGAAGACGAACGAGATCACCTGCTTCCAGCCGATGCCGGACACCGTCGCCGACCTGGCAGGAACCGTCGTCACCAGCGACGCCATGCACACCCGGCGCGAGCACGCCGACTACCTCCTCGACCGCGGCGCCCACTACGTGGTGATCGTCAAGCGCAACAGAAGAAGCTCCGCCGGCGGCTCAACTCCCTTCCCTGGAAGGAAATCCCGCTTCAGGGACGCACCCGGGGCATCGGCCATGGCCGGTCGGAGATCCGCCGGATCAACCCCGGTTCCGACCTGGACGTCGTACGCCGTCTGCTGCAGATCCACGGGTGCGGAACCGTGTCGGCCGGGACCGTCATCACGCCGAGCATGTGCCGGCGGCTCAACACAGTGAGTGCCCAGTGGATCGACCGGGGCCCACGCTCGTGAGGCCGTCCGTGAAACGGCACGGGGACTTCGAGCACCGTGCGCTGGTGCGACGACGTCCACGGCGGCCGCGGAGGCGGTTTCGGAGCGGTTGTGAGAGCGGCTCGCTGTGGAGGGGGCTTCTCCGTCGGTCGGCGGTGGCGTCGACGCCGGACAATGCGCGAGCGGCGAGCGAGTTCCATCAGCTGGGCTTGGTGTGGGTCGACAAGCTCCCGTTCGCGCCCTCCGCGGACCCGGCACCGAGGCGGCCGCGACGCGTGAGTGCTACCTGCAGCCGGCAGCGATGGACCTGCGGCAGGCGGTGGGACGGCTGCCCCTCTCGGTGGACCACCGGGGCGTCGTGGTGATCAGCGACCGCGAACTCGCCGACACGACTGCTTTGCGCCGAGCCTACCGCCAGGCCTTCCCGGAGTCGCTGGACCCGGGAACCGCTCACAACCGATCCGATCACGGGGGAGGCGGCGGGCGAAACGTCGTGACGATGGCGCAGGGATGGGAAAGTACCGCGCTGCCCATAGCCGCAGACAACGCCGAGGCGAAGCGGCACATGAGCGAACCGCTCGACGCCCTCGGGTGCGAGACCGTCGACGCGGGACCACTCGTGCAGGGCAGGCTGTTCGCACCGGGTACGCCCGCATACGGTGCTCCCTGCGCGGAGCTGCCCAGCGGGTCGTTCGGCTCTGTGGCGGCGGGCCCCGCCACAGCCGAACCGACGCGGACCTCTGTGACAAGGCTCTCCTCGCCGGTGAGGAAGCAAGACAACACACGCTTCCCGAGCCGCGCTACACCGCTTCGCCGAGCTGTGCCGCCGGTCGGCGGCTGCCGAGCAGCAGTCCGCCGGCCGTCAGGGCCGAAGCGAGGCCGAGGATGCCGACGGCCCTGGCCAGGCCCCCGGTGGCCGATTCCAGAGCGAGCAGGACGAGCGGGCAGATGAACTCGCCCGCGAAGAAGGCGGCCGTCCACAGTCCGGTGCCGCGGCCGCGGTCCGCGTAGCCCAGCCGGGACATGGCGATGGTCAGCAGTGAGGGCAGCAGCATGCCGGTGCCCAGGCAGTTGAGCACCGCACCGGCGATCACCACCACGGGGCTGCTCGCCAGGGCGATCACCACGAATCCGGCCGCGCACAGGGCGAAGACCAGGGGCAGCCTGCCGGCGGGGTTGCCTGCCAGTTTGGCGAAGACGACGGAGCCCGCCACCGTGGCGAGACTGGCGATCGCGGTGGCCAGGCCGATGATGCCGGTGGACTTCACGCCCAGGCCGTCGAGGAGGTAGGACATCTCGACGGGCACGGTGTAGAAGACCATCGCACCGAACACCGTGAGCGTGCAGATGCCCGCCAGCCGTCGCACGGGGAACTGCTTCTTCTCGGCCGCCGGCTCTTCGGGCGCCGCCGCGTTCTCCGGCCGGGGCTTGGACAGGACGGCGGCCATGGCGGGGGCCAGCAGCAGGCCGATAGCGTAGATCCAGAAGGGCGCGCGCCAGCCCGCCGAGCCGGCGGCGCCTCCGATGACGAAGAACGCGGTGGCGGAGACGGAAGCGCACATGGTCTGCAGGGCCAGATAGCGGTCGCGCACCCGGCCGCTGTAGTAGTCGCCGATCAACGTGGTGCAGCAGGTCATGATGGCCGCCTCGGTGACGCCGACCAGCGCCCGGCTGAACACGATGGCTTCCAGCGAGTCCAGCCACAGCGGAGCCGTACCGAGCAGCGCGTACAGCAGCGTCGCCCACACCAGGAGTCGTATCCGGCCGAGGCGGTCCACGATGACGCCCGCGAAGGGGGCCAGCAGGGCGAGCGCGAGCGCCGGGATGGTCAGGACGACGGGGACCAGGGTCTTCGCGCCGGGAACGGCAGCGAAGTGCTCCTGCATCTTCGGCAGGACCGGCGCGATCAGGACGGCCCCCAGCACGGGCAGACAGCTGCCGGCCATCAGCAGCATGGCGCGCAGCGGGCCCGCGTTCTCGGTGCTCGGGTGAGTGTTGTCGGTGGGCGAGGGCAGGGAAACGGGTCTGGACATGCCGAACTCCACGTGTGGTGGCAGGGTGGGGCGCCGTCCATGCTGTGGCTGTGCCACGCGGTGGGGCGCCGACGCATTCGAGGGATCGCGCCCAGGACAGCGCGTCAGGAACTGCCCCGACTATGAGCCAGCCCGCCGCCGTCGCCTAGCCTTCGCGCCATCGAACTGCCGGATCCCCTCATCCGCTCAGCGGATGGCCGGCCGTTACTCGGCCGACGCCACGCGCGCCGCCGTCTCCCGCAGCCAGATGTGCGCGGCGTCGCGGGTGTGGACGGGGTGCCACCACAGCGCCTCCTGCAGCGGTACGGATTCGTAGGGCGGTTTCATGATCCGTACCGGTGCGCTACCGCGGAGGCGTTCGGCGAGGAGTGCGGGGATGAGGGCGATGCGGCGGGTGCCGGCGACCAGGAAGGGCAGCGCCATAAAGCTGTCGACGGAGACGCCCACCCGTGGCTCGATGCCGAGCATGCCGAGTTGGCGGACCGCCGGGGAGTCGTAGGCGCGCAGGTACGTCACCCACGGCAGCCGTGCCACGTCGTCACGGGTGAGGTGATCGCCCACTTCGTGGTTGTCCTCGGCGACGAGGAACACCCAGTGGTCCTGGAACAGCTCGGTGGTGGGGAAACCGCTGATGATGCCGTGCGGCAGGATCATGCCGTCCACGGTGCTCAGCAACGCGCCCGGCTCCTCGACGATGCCGGCGGGGATCTGCGTGAAGCGCACGCGGATGCCGGGGGCGTCACGGTCGAAGGCCCGGGCGAGTTCGGCTCCGAAAACCGTCACCGAGTAGTCGGTGGCGGCGAGAGTGAATTCTCGCGACTCCACGGCCGGATCGAAGTCGGCCTGGCTGGTGAAGAGGCGTTCCAGCAGGCCGCACGCCGCCGTGGTGCGGTCGAGGAGGACCTCGCCCAGGGCCGTCAGCTCGTAGTGGCCGCCGACGCGGGCGAGCAGGTCGTCGTCGAACTGGCGGCGCAGCTTGGCCAGGGCGGCGCTCATCGCGGGCTGGCTCAGGCCGATGCGGCGACCGGCCCGGGTCACGTTGCGCTCCTCCAACAGCGCGCGCAGGGCGACGACCAGGTTGAGATCAAGGCTTGCCAGGTTCACGGCGCGCTCCAGCATGCGAGGACGGCGACCCGTCGCCATCAGCGGGACGGATGATCAGATCCACAGAATCTATTTCTCAGATCGGGCGAGTGCGGCCAGATTAGTCCCATCGCAATCAGGAGGACATGTTCGTGAAACCCGAAGCCACGTCCGTGCCTTTCGCCGGCCCCTACGCTCTCGGCACCCTCCCCGCCCCTGACGGGGTCCCGTTTCCCGCTCTCGTCGTCGACCCCGGTGACCTGCGCGTCACGCTGAAGCTGGATGGCGTGACCATGCAGGACGAGTCCACCAAGGACATGCTCTTCGGCGTCGTCCGCCTGGTGCCGTACGTCTCCCAGACAGCCCGGCTGCTGCGCGACGGCGACGTCATGGAGGGTTCGATCACCGGGCTGGGCGTGCAGCGCACCCGCTGTGTGGAGGAGGCGGCGTGAACCGGCACGACCCCGAGGGCGCGATCGCCGAGGCCGCCAAGGCCTACTCCAACTGGGGCCGCTGGGGCGAGGACGACGTGCTCGGCACCCTCAACTTCCTCGATGAGAGCAAGCGCCGTGAAGGCGCCGCGCTGGTCCGCCGAGGCACCAGCTTCTCCCTCTCGCAGCGTTTCGACATGAACGGCCCGCAGAAGGGCTGGCGGCGGCGCACCAACCCGGTGCACACCATGCTCGACACCGGGACCGACGCGGCCCTCGGCAACCAGGGCTTCCCGCACGGCATCGGCGGCGCCGACGACATGATCGCGATGCCGTTGCAGTGCTCCACCCAGTGGGACGGGCTCGGGCACATCTTCGATCACGGCAGGGCGTGGAACGGGCGGGCGGCCGAGAAGGTCGTCACCTCCGACGGAGACCTGGTCACCGGCATCCAGCACATGGCGCCGTACGTCGCCGGGCGCGGCGTCCTGCTGGACGTCGGACGGGTGATCCGTGACCGTGGGGGCACCTCCCGCTCCAGCGCAGCCGAGAGCGGAGGAGAGTTGCCCGACGGGTTCGCGATCACCGAGGAGCACCTGGCCGCGACCGCGGAGGCGCACGGGGTGACCGTCGGCCGGGGCGACATCGTGGTTGTCCGCACCGGTCACCTCACCCGCGCCCGGCGCGACGGCTGGGGCGACTACGCGGGCGGACCGGCACCCGGCCTGTCCTTCACCACTGCCGGCTGGCTGCACCGCACCGAGATCGCCGCGATCGCCACCGACACCTGGGGCTTCGAGGTCCGGCCGAACGAGTTCGAGAACGCCTTCCAGCCCCTGCATCAGGTCGTCATCCCCAACATGGGCCTGCTGATCGGTGAGATGTGGGACCTCGACGCCCTCGCCGAGGACTGCGCTGAGGACCGCGTGTACGAGTTCTGGCTCACCGCCGCTCCCCTGCCCATCACCGGAGCCGTCGGCTCACCGGTCAATCCCATAGCCGTCAAGTAGCCCACGGGACAAGGGAGTTCCCATGACCACAGCCAGGAGAGTCCTCGTCATCGGCGGCGGCTTCGCCGGCAACACCGTGACGATCCTGTTGCGCCGCGCCGGTCTCACCGTCGACCTCGTCGAGGCCAAACCGGACTGGAACGCCACCACCGGCTCCGGCATCACCGTCCAGGGCAACGCCCTGCGCGTCCTGCGTGAACTCGGTGTCTGGGAGCAGGTGGAGTCCTCCGGCTTCCCCTTCGGCTCGCTGGGCATCACCGCCCCGGACGGCACCCTCCTGCACGTCGCCGAGGACATCAAGACCGGCGGGGAGGACCTGCCCGCCACCCTCGGCATGCGGCGCCCCCAGCTCCAGCAGATCCTCATCGACGCGGTCCGCGCCTCGGGCGCCACCGTCCGCCTGGCCACCACCGCCGAGATCCTGGACCAGGGCACGAAGGGCGTCCTGGTGCGCTTCAGTGACGGCACCGAGGGCCGCTACGACCTGGTCATCGGCGCCGATGGCCTGGGCTCGGCCACCCGCGCGGCCATCGGTATCACCGACAAGCCCGAACCCACAGGCCAGGCGATCTGGCGCACCCCCGCCCCGCGCCCCGCAGACGTCACCCGCACCGACCTGACGTTCGGCGGCCCCGCATACACCGCGGGGTACTGTCCGACCAGTGAGAGCACCCTCTACGCCTACGTCGTCGAGGCGTGCCGCGGCCGTGACGCGATCCCGCCGGGGTCGTACGCGGACGAGATGCGCCGCCTCGCCGACCAGTACGGCGGTGTCTGGCCCGAGATCGCCAAGCACATCACCGACCCGGGGAAGATCAACTACACCTGGTACCACCGGTTGCTGGTCGAGGGCTCCTGGCACCGCGGCCGGATCGTCCTGATCGGCGACGCCGTCCACTGCTGCCCGCCCAGCCTCGCGCAAGGGGCGGCCATGTCGCTGGAGGACGCCCTCGTCCTCGCCGAGCTGCTGACGAGCGGACGGGACTGGGACGACGACCTGTTCCAGAGCTACTACGAGCGCCGCATTCCCCGGGTGCGGACCGTCGTCGACGCGTCCGTGCAGCTCGGCCAGTGGCAGCTGGACGGAGTGCGCGGCGATGTGCTGGGGCTGATCGGCCGGTCCATGACCCTCCTCAAGGCGCTCCCGTGATGCGGCCCACCGTGGATGTGCACGCGCACGTCCTGCTGCCCGAGGCCGAGACCCTGGCAGCCGGCCTGCCCGGGCTCGCGGCGGCCCGCTCCGACGCGGGCTGCGCCCACCCGCCCGGCAGCTACCTCAAGCGGCTCTACTTCGACTCACTCGTCCACGCTCCCCACGTTCTGCGTGCGCTCATCGCCGCCGTAGGTGCCGACCGGGTGCTGCTGGGCTCCGACTACCCCTTCGACATGGGCACCGAGGACCCGGTCGGCGCCCTGCGCGCGGCCCGGCTGCCCGACCCCGACTTCCACGCCGTACGAAGCAACAACGCGGCCGCCCCCCTCCGGAAGGACTGACACCATGCGCCTGCTCACCCACCTGCGGCACGTCGATCTCGCCGTGCCCGACTACGACGAGCAACTCGACTTCTACTCCGGCGTCTGGGGCCTGACCAAGGTCGCCGAGGACTCCGGCATCTCCTTCCTGGCCGCCGAGGGCAGCCCGGAGCAGTACGTCGTACGCCTGCGCAAGGCCGACGAGAAACGGCTCGACCTCGTGTCGTACGGCGCCGCGAACCCCGGGGACGTCGACACGCTCGCCGAGCAACTCCTCGCGGGAGGCGTGCAGTTGATATCGCGGCCGGGCAAGGTGGACACCCCCGGCGGCGGTTACGGCTTCCGCTTCTTCGACGTCGACGGGCGCACCATCGAGGTCTCGGCGGACGTCGAGGTACGACAGCACCGCAAGATCGAGGAGAAGGAGTCGATCCCGGTCAAGTTGTCACACGTCGTCCTCAACTCCCCCGATCTGAACCGGACCCGGGAGTGGTACGAGACCCACCTCGGTTTCCGCCTCTCCGACACGCTCTGGCATCCCCGCATGGGGGAGGCCATGCACTTCATGCGGATCAGCTCCCAGCACCACTCCATGGCGATCGCGCAGGGCCCGCACACCGCCCTGCACCACGTCTCCTTCGAAATGCGCGGCATCGACGAGTACATGCGCGGCACCGGCCGTCTGCTGCGGGCCGGTGTCCGCAAGCTCTGGGGCCCAGGACGCCACACGGCGGGCGACAACACGTTCACGTACTTCCTGGACCCGCACGGCAACACCGTCGAGTACACGACGGAGCTGGAGATCCTGGACGAGGACACCTGGCACCCGCACGTCTACGACTTCTCCAAGCCCGACATCGCCGATCAGTGGGGTACGGCCAACGCGATGAACGAGCTCGTCGCCAAGGAGTCGTTCAACGACGTCGACCGCGGCGTGTTCGTCGCCCCGCCCGTCTGATCCCCCGAATCCCGGGGGCGCGGCGGCCCCGTCAACCGCCCTGACTGCCCGTGCCGCGTCCCCTGCCCGCTTCCCGCGGCCGTCGAAGCCGTCGAAGTCCTCGAATTCCCGATGCCTGGAGCCGCACATGCGCTTCGCCTCATACGAACACCAGCAACAGCGCCGGGTCGCCGCCGTCGGCGAGGACGGCCGTCTCCACCCGGTCCCCGGCGAGCGCACCCTCGCCGAGCTGATCGCGGCCGGCGCCCTGTCCGAGGCGGGCGCCGCCGCCCTCGACGCCCAGGCGGGCCCCCATCTGTCCCAGGTGCGACTGCTGCCGCCGCTCCAGCCCGCCACCGTCCGCGACTTCGTGACCTTCGAGGAGCATGTCGAAGGCGTCCGGCGCTCGGTCGACGGGGCGACCGGTGTGCCGGACGCCTGGTACGACGCGCCGACCTTCTACTTCGGCAACCCCTACGCGGTCATCGGCCCCTACGACGAGGTACCCGTGCCACCGGGATCGAGCGTGCTCGACTTCGAACTCGAAGTCGCCGCCGTGATCGGCAAGGAAGGCCGGGACCTCACCCCCGAGCAGGCCCGCGACCACATCGTCGGCTACACGATCTTCAACGACTGGTCGGCCCGCGACCTGCAGTCCCGTGAGATGCGGGTCGGGCTCGGCCCCTGCAAGGGCAAGGACACCGCCACCACCCTCGGTCCGTTCCTCGTCACCGCCGACGAGCTGGAGCCCTACCGCGACGCGGACGGCTTCCTGCGCCTCGCCCTGACCGCCGAGATCAACGGCGAGGTGGTCGGCAAGGACCTGCTGTCCAACATGAGCTGGACGTTCGAGGAGTTGACCGCCTACGCCTCACGCGGCGCCGTCGTCCGCCCCGGTGACGTTCTGGGCTCCGGGACCTGCGGCAACGGCGGCTGCCTCGCCGAACTGTGGGGCATACGCGGCACGCAGGATCCTCCACCCCTGGGGCCCGGCGACACGGTCACGCTCACCGTCGAAGGCCTCGGCACGGTCTCCAACACCGTGACGGCCGGCCCCGCGGCCGTGCCGCTTCCGGCAGCCCGGCGCCGCCCGCGGGAGCGGCCATGACGGACCTCTATCCCAAGAGGCTGTCGGGCAGGGTCGTCGTGGTCACCGGCGCGGCCCGGGGCCAGGGCGCCGCGGAGGCCGAGGCACTGACCCGCGAGGGCGCCCTCGTGATCGCCACCGACGTGACGGCGACCTCCGACTGCCGCCGCCTCGACGTCACCAGTGAGCCGGACTGGGCCGAACTCGCAGCCGACTTGCGCGAGACGCACGGACAGGTGCACGGTCTGGTCAACAACGCGGGCATCACCTGGCGCGCCCGCCTCGACGACGTGCGCCCCGCGGACTTCGACCGCGTCCACGCCGTCAACGTCACCGGCCCGCTGCTGGGCATGCAGCACCTCGCCCCGCTGATGCCGCCCGGAGCGTCCATCGTCAACGTCGGTTCCTCCGCCGCTCTCACCGCCCACTACCCGGTGGCGTACACGGCCAGCAAATGGGCGCTGCGCGGCCTGTCGAAGACCGCCGCCCTGGAGCTCGGCCCGCGCGGCATCCGCGTCAACACGATCCATCCCGGCTACATCGAAACCACGATGACCGCCTCCGCGGCCCCGGCCTTCCGCGAGGCCAACATCCGCGAGACCCCGCTGGGGCGTACCGGCACCGTGGACGAGGTCACCCCGCTGGTCGTGTTCCTGTTGTCGGACGAGTCGTCGTTCATCACGGGCGCGGAGATCCCCGTCGACGGCGGCCTCACCGCGCACGGCGGCGTCAAGTCCGTCTCCGACGCGCTGCAACGCAACGCACACCCGACGACAGCCTCAGGGAGCACCTGATGACCCTCTTTCTCACCGACGCCGACGTCAGAGCCGCCTTCGACTGGGCCGACGCCATCGCCGCACTCCGCGGAGCCTACGCCGCACCACCCGACGAGACCCGCTTCCCCTCGCGCTCCATGGCCCGCGGGGACGGCCTGTGGCTGCGCACGCTCAGCGGCGTGCCCGGCGACGGCGGCCCGATGGGCGCCAAACTGATCGCCGCCTCGCTCCGGAACCGCCGCGCCTCGTATCTGATCCCGCTGTTCGACCAGGAGACCGTGGAGCTGACCGCGCTCCTGGACGGGCACTCGATCACCGGTTTCCGTACCGCCGCCACCTCCGCGCTCGCCGCCGACCTGCTGGCCCCCGCCGGCCCGCTGCGCGTCGCGGTGATCGGGTCCGGTTTCGAGGCGCAGAACCACGTCCGGGCCCTGGCGGCGATACGCGACCTGTCGTCCGTCACCGTGTTCAGCCCCAACCCGGCCAGCCGCACCCGGTTCACCCAGGAACTCGCCGATCTGCCGCTGCCGACCGCCACCGCTCAGAGCCCCGAGGCGGCCGTCGCCGGTGCGGACCTGGTCATCTGCGCGGCCCGCTCCCGGGACGAGCAGCCGACCCTGCGGGAGGCTCCGGCCGGGGCCACCGTCGTCTCGATCGGGTCCACCCTGCCCGAGCAGCGCGAACTGGCGACCGAGGTGATCTCGCGCGCCGAGGTGATCGTCGCCGACATGGTCCATGAGGTCACCGAGGACACGGGAGACCTGATCGCGGCCAGGAAGGCGGGCGTCGACTTCGCCGCGAAGACGGTCTCGCTCGCCGACGTCGTCTCCGGTCGCGTCACCGGCCGGCAGGCGCACGACCCCGACGCGGTCGTGATCTACAAGTCGGTCGGCTCGGCGGCGCAGGACCTCGCCGTCGCCGCGATGTGCGTGCGGCGGGCCGCCGAGCTGTCCCTGGGCACCCGGCTGCCCGTCACCATTTCCCCGGTATCGAAGTGAGCACCCCCGTGAGCAATCCCGTGAGCCGAGAACTCGACGACCCGTCCCTGCTGAAGACCGCCGCGTACGTCGACGGCACCTGGATCACCACCGCCGGCACCCTCGCCGTGCACAACCCGTCCACCGGCGACCTGCTGGCCGACGTGCCGCTCCTCGACGCCGCGCAGACCACCGCGGCGATCGAGGCGGCACACCGCGCGCTGCCGGCCTGGCGGGCCCGCCCGGCCAAGGAACGGTCCCGGATCCTGCGGCGCTGGTTCGACCTGGTCACCGAGCACGCCGAGGACCTCGCCCGGCTGATCGTGCTGGAGGAGGGCAAGCCGTACCCGGAGGCCGTCGGCGAGGTCGCGTACGCGGCGTCGTTCCTGGAGTGGTTCGCCGAGGAGGCCAAGCGCATACGGGGCGACGTCATGGAGGCTCCGGAGGCGTCACGCAGGATCGTCGTCCTCAAGGAGCCGGTCGGCGTCTGCGCGGCGATCACCCCGTGGAACTTCCCCGCCGCGATGATCACACGCAAGGCGGGTCCCGCGCTGGCCGCGGGCTGCACGATGGTTCTCAAGCCCGCCGAGCAGACCCCGCTGACCGCCCTGGCGCTCGCCGAACTCGCCGACCGTGCGGGCATCCCGGCGGGGGTGTTCAACGTGGTCACCGGCGACCCGCGCGAGATCGGCCCCGAGCTCACGGGCAACCCGCTCGTCCGCAAGATCACCTTCACCGGCTCCACCGAGGTCGGCCGGCTGCTGCTGGCCCAGTCGGCGCAGACGGTGAAGAAGACCTCCATGGAGCTGGGCGGCAACGCACCCGTCCTCGTCTTCGACGACGCCGACCTCGACGAGGCCGTCGAGGGCCTGATCGCCACCAAGTACCGCAACACCGGCCAGGCGTGCATCAGCGCCAACCGCGTCTACGTCCAGGACGGGATCCACGACGCGTTCGCGAAGAAGCTGGCCGAGCGGGTCGCCGCCCTCGCCGTCGGCGACGGCTTCGACGAGGGCGTCCAGCAAGGCCCGCTCATTGACGAGAACGCCGTGGCGAAGGTGGAGTCCCACATCGCCGACGCCCTCGCCCACGGGGCCGTCGTCCTTCAGGGCGGCAGGCGCCATGCACGTGGCGGTCTCTTCTACGAGCCGACCGTCCTGACCGGCGTCACCGCCGGGATGGCCGTCACCCGCGAGGAGACCTTCGGCCCGGTGACCCCACTGGTGCGGTTCACCGACGAGAGCGACGCGATCCGCTTGGCCAACGACACCGAATTCGGCCTCGCCGCCTACCTGTTCGCCAAGGACGCCGAGCGCATCTGGCGCGTCGCCGCCGCCCTGGAGGCAGGCATGGTCGGCATCAACACCGGCCTGATCTCCAACGAGACCGCCCCCTTCGGAGGCGTCAAGCAGTCGGGCATCGGCCGCGAGGGCTCTGTCTACGGCCTCGACGAGTTCCTGGAGCTCAAGTACCTCGCCTGGGAAGGCGCGAAAACCCCACACGTCTGATCACAAAGACCGAGGAGCACACCACCATGGCCCGCTACACCCGCGCCGAAGCCCGCGAATGGGCACGCGAGAACCTCGTCGGCGTCGTCAACTGCACGATCCCGTCCTTCACGGGCGACCTGAGGAACATCAACGAGAAGGCGATCCGTCACGACACCCGGCTCGCCATCGAGCACGGCTTCATGGGCACCCTCGGTGTCTCCGAGGTCGCCATCCAGCTCCCCGAGTACCTGGACTTCCTGAACATCATCAAGGACGAGGCGGGCGACCGGTTCCTGCTGGTGCACCACGCCAGCTGGAGCACGCTGGAGCAGAACATCGAGGCCGTGAAGGGGGCGGAAGAGGCAGGCGCCGAGCTGGTGCTGCTGTCGTACCCGCCGAACTTCTACCCCGAGTCCGAGCAGGAGATCTACGACTACACCAAGGCCGTCTGCGACGCGACGAACCTCGGCGTCATGCTCTTCCCGATGTACCTGTGGGGCTTCAGCCCCCGCATCCACCCCTCCGACATCCCCGTACGCCTGATCCGGCGCCTGATCGACGACTGCCCCAACATCGTCGCGATCAAGGCGGAGGGCGGCTTCCCCAGCATCCAGAGCGTCATCGAGTGCCACCGCCACTTCGGCGACGAGGTCGTCATCTCCATGCCCATCGAGGGCGAGCTGATCCCGCTGTCACAGATCATGCCGATCCAGTTCTCGGCCACCAGCGACCACGAGTACTACGGCCCGATGATCCCGCGCGCCTTCCACCTCCTGCGGGAGGGCAAGCACGACGAGGCCGCCGACATCTACTGGCAGCTCCACCCCGCCCGGAAGATCAAGTCCGGTCTCGCCCCTGCCCTGCACGGCGGGGCGTTCATCAACCGGCAGGCATGGAAGTTCCAGGGCTGGCTCCAGGGCTACAACGGCGGCCCCCTCCGTCAGCCCACCCAGCGCATCCACGACGCCCAGATGACCGCACTGCGCAAGGGTCTGATCGACGCCGGCCTGGAACCGAGCATGGATCCCTTCCGCGAGTTCTTCATGGGCCGCAACCCGGCGTGAGACGCTGGCGGACCCGCGGCAGGCGATGAGTCATGTCGTTCCCATCGCGGGTCCGCCACCCGGCACGACAGGCGCGTCCCACATCACTCCGGCCCCGAAGTAGGTAACCCACGTCCCCGGGCGCCCCGTAGGCGCCGTCGAGGACGTGGTTCTGGACGCACTTGCGCACGGTCGGCTTGTTGGCGACTGCTGTCAGCCGTGCGCCTTCTCGATGTACTCGGCCTATTCGGTGTGCGTCAGCCGGGGTGCCGCCGTACGGCGGCCACCAACTTGATCACGCGAGGGTTCCTTTCAGGGCCTGAGTGAGGAGGAAGCGGAGGGCTTGCGCGGTGACAGGGCGTGGGTTGGCGTAGGGCTGGGCCTGTGCCTGTGCGGTGATCTCGTCGAAGTCGCTCTCCGTCAGGCCGAGTTCGGCCAGTGAGCGTGGAGCGCCGAGTTCGGCGGATGCCCGCGCGAGGTGCTTCGGTACGTCGTCCGTGGCCAAGGCGCGGTTCAGGGCCTGCTCCGCGGCCGGTGCGGCGGGGAGGTTGAAGGCGGCGACGTACGGGAGCAGGACCGTGTGGGTGGCGGCGTGGGGCAGGTCGAAGGTGCCGCCGAGGATGTGGCAGAGCTTGTGATGCAGCGACATCGTCGTGGCGCCCAGGCACGCCCCGCACAGCCACGCCCCACGCAGCGCGTCGGTGCGGGCCGCCATGTCGCCGGGGTCGGCGGCGATGACCGGCAGGGCTGCGGCCAGCGAGCGCACCCCTTCCTCGGCCATCAGGGACACGATCGGCGAGGCGTCGGGCGCGTACAGGGCCTCCACGGCATGGGCGATGGCGTTGAAGCCGCTGGTCACCGACACGTCCACGGGGAGGCCGACGGTGAGTTCGGGGTCGTAGACCACGCTGCGCGGCAGGACGGCCCGGTCGCGGCCGGTGCGCTTACGCCCGTTCTCGGTGAGTCCCCACACGGTGGTCATCTCGGAGCCGGCGTAGGTGGTGGGCGCGCTGATCACGGGCAGGCCGGAGGTCAGGGCGATCGCCTTGCCGAGGCCGATGGCGGAGCCGCCGCCGATGGCCAGACAACCGTCCGCGCCGGCCTCGCGGGCGGCCGCGCGAGCCGCTTCGGCGACGTCGATCGGCACGTGCATCCTGGCTTCGGTGAAGAGACCCACGCATGCGTCGCCCAGCACGGTGGCCGCGTGCTCGGCGAGAGCGCGCTGACCGGGCGTGGCCAGCACGAGCAGTCGGCGCAGGCCCAAACGCTCTGCTTCGACGGGCAGTTGGCGCAGACTGCCGGGGCCGAGGACCACCCGCATGGGCAGAGCCTCGTAGGTGAAGGTCATCGCGTCGCCTTCGCCTCCGGCGCCAGCACGATGTCGAACCTGGCCTGGACGAAGGGCGCGGTCACGCCGAATCGCTGGGCGTCCTGCTCGTCGTGGGACTCGGTGAAGTCGGTGATCAGGCCCCGCTTGACCGCGAAGACGGCGTCCGAGTCGACGTAGGGGCTGCCCGCGACGAACGCGTGCGTGGTGATGGGCCGGTGGTGCTCGGCGCCGGCGATGAAGTGGATGTGGGCGGGCCGGTAGGGGTGCCGTCCGGTGGCTTCGAGGAGGCGGCCTACGGGGCCGTCGGTGGGGATCGGGTAGTGGGAGGGGACGACGGTGCGGAACCAGTAGCGGCCGTGCTCGTCCGTGCGGAAGAGGCCGCGTCCGTTGCCCGGGGGCTGCACGTCGGGCTGCTGCACGTCGTAGAAACCGTCCTCCGAGCACTGCCACACGTCGAGTTCGGCGCCCTGAAGCGGTGTTGCGTCGCCGGCGAGCACTCGGCCGGAGACCACGCAGGGACGGCCGGTGCCGAGGATGTCGATGGAGTCGCCGAGTTCGCGGCGGGGGGATTCGGTCATGTGGAAGGGGCCGAGGACGGTGCTCTCGGTTCCCTCCTCGGCCCCGTTGATGGTCTCGACGAGCATGGAGACGCCCAGGATGTCGGAGAGCAGGACGAACTCCTGGCGGGTGTCGTCGCACTTCTGGCCGACGGCGGTGAGGAAACCGATCGCGGCCTCCCACTCCTGGATCGTGGGTTCGATGTCCCGCACGAAGTCGTGGAGGTGGCGGGTCAGGCTCTCCATGACCTGCCGCAGCCGCTGGTCCTTGGTCTCCCGGAAGCTCTCCACCACCGCGTCGGTGGCGGTCTCGACGGTGAAGTCCACTGGTGGTCCTAACCTTTCGGGGTGCTCTGGCCGGTGAGGTGGTCGGTGAACCAGTCGCCGGTGAGCGCGTCGCGTTCGGCCGCGTGGTTGTAGAGGGTGTGCTCGCCGTCGGGCCAGATGCGGACGGTCGCGGCGGCGGGGTCCGCGGCGTGCAGGAAGGGCTCCTGGTCCTCGTAGCGGGCCAGGGGGTCCTGGCCGCCGTGCAGCAGGAGCAGGGGGCAGGTGATGCGGTGCTTGGCCGGGTCGAAGCGCAGGGCGTCCATGACCTCGGTCACCCGGTCCGGGTCGTCGGTGCCGACGACGGCGGCCATCTGTTCGCGGGCGGTGCGGTATTCGGGGACCGTGGGCGCTGCCGGGGCGCCGTTGACCACCACCGCACCGACGCGTGTATCGGCGGCGGCCAGGTGGGCGGCGAACAGGCCGCCGAAGCTGACGCCCTGCACCCCGATCGCGCCGCCGAGGCGGGGATCGGCCCCGACCAGGTCGACGAAGCGGGCGAAGCCCTCGGTGATGCGCTCGTCGACGTACAGGCCGTGACGCAGCCGCGACTCGCCCTGCCCCGGACCTTCCGCGAGCAGGCAGGCCAGGCCGCGCGAGGTGTACGCGTCGGCGACGGGCAGGTACGCGGCGCCCCAGCCGCTGAGCCCGCCCCAGACGATGACGGTGGCCTGGGCCTCGCCCGTCGGCGGCAGGCACAACCAGCCGCCGAGCCGCCCGTCGCGATGCGGGATCTCCACGCGCTCCACGGCAGGTGCGAGAGCGGCGGTCGCGGCGGTGTGCCGGGCGTACAGATCCCGTTTTTCCGCGGTGTCGGTCTGGTGCGCCATCTGCGCGAACATCCACGCCGCGGAGGCGTGGCGGTACGCCTGCCGGGCGGTCGTGCGGTGCTCCGACTCCTCCGCCACGCGGGCCCGTTCCAGCTGTGTCCGCGCGATGGCCGCGGCGGCGTCCTGCCACGCTGTCCCGGCCGCGGTGTCGGCGAGGAGGCGGCGGGCGTCGGCCGGGTCCATGCCGCAGTCGGTAAGCCGCGTGAAGGGCATGGCCCGGTGCTGGGCCGCCACCAGCGGCGGCAGAGAAGCCGTCCCGGGGACCGCGGCCGTCATACGACCGCCTTGGCCGTGCCGGACAGGGCGTCGTCCAGGTCGTCCACGAGCGCGCCGAGGTCCGTGCTGTCGGCCGCCGCGCCGAACAGCACGAAGTCGGGGCGTGCCAGGTAGGCGACCGCGCCGAGCCGCTGGAGGTACTCACGGTGCCGTCCGTCGAGGTCGTCGACGGTGTCGAGGGCGACCACGGTGCAGCCCAGGCGCGTCAGCCTGGCGAGCCGGTCGGGGCCGAGGGCGGCGGTGGGATCTTCGGTGGTGACCAGGGTGAAGCCGTATCCGGTGAGGTCGTCGAAGCGTCCCGTGCGGCCGTCGGCGAGGCGGACGCGGCCCTGGGGGGTGAGGGTGCCGACGGGCGCGTCCCCGTCCGGCCTGAGGACTCCGCCCGCAAGGGGCGGGAACGGGGGCGGCGGGGGTACCGTGCCCGCGAAGAAGGCCGCGTCCCGGGCCGCCGCTGCCTCGGCGTCGTGGGTGTTGGCGACTTTGCCGAGGCCGATCGCCATGTGGGTGAGGGCGGTGACGTGCGGGCGGCGCTCGCCCTCATAGGTGTCCAGCAGAGCCTCGGGCGCCAGCCCGCCGAGGACGAGGTGGAGTTTCCAGGCGAGGTTGGTGGCGTCGCGGATGCCGCTGCAGGCGCCCTGGCCGAGGTAGGGGGGCATGGTGTGGGCGGCGTCGCCGGCCAGGAAGACCCTCCCGGTGCGCCAGTGGGTGGCGATGCGGGCCTCGAATCCGTAGACGAGCTGACGGGTGATCCGTACGTCGTCCGGTCCCAGGTCGTGGTAGTCGCGCAGCAGCCGCCAGGCCGTCTCCGGCGCGGTCATCTCCTCTCGGGACTCGCCCGGCAGCAGGGCGAACTCGAAGCGCTGGCGGGTGGTGCCGATGTTGATGGTCATGTGGCCGCGCGCGGGATCGCAGTACTGGGTGCCGTAGGCGAACTCCGGTGGCTGGGGTCGCAGCCACTCGGTGTCGATGTTGACCCACTGCTCGTTGAACCCGAGGTCCTCGCGCTCCACTCCGAGCAGTTCCCGTACCCCGCTGCGGCTGCCGTCGGCGGCGATCACATAGCGGGCCCGGACCTCGTCGCGCGGACCATCCGCACAGCTTGTCTCGGCGTTCCAGCCGCACAGGCGGAGGGTGACACCGTCGTCGTCCTGGTCGAGGCCGGTGACCGCCCAGCCCTGGCGGACGTCGACCGAGCCGTAACCGCGCAACCGCTTGTCCATCGCGTGCTCCACGTCCGGCTGGTACATGGAGATGTGATCCGGATATCCCATCGGGCCGTCGGGGTTCGCCGGGATGCGCACCAGCGTCTCACCCTTGCCGTTGACCCACAGGTACTCGCACGGGGACGAGTCCCGCAGCGCCTCGTCGACATCGCCCGCCGCCTGGACGGTACGTGCGGTCTCGTCGTCGATGTGGGTGAGCCGGGGCAGCCCGTACAGAGCCGGCCAGCGCTCACAGACCACCACCCGGTTGCCGAGCCGGCCGAGCAGGGACGCCGCGGCGAGTCCGGTCGGACCGTAGCCGACGACGGCGATGTCATAGTGCGGAGCCATCGGACACCTCCAGAGACAGCCCCGCGCCGTTGCGAGGGGTCGTGGTGGGATGGGAGAGGGGTGCGGCTCGACCGTGCGGTGCGTGCCGCAGCTTCGTGTGAATCTAGATTCACAGTTGGAGTGAAGCGAGATTCACACAACGGCAACATGGACGTCAAGAGCCCGGTCGATAAACTGCGCAGATGACCGAGTCCCCCACCCGCAGGCCTGCCGCCCTCCGTGAAGGCAGTCGCCGTTCGCAGCAGGACCTCATGCAGGCCGGGTACGCGCTGCTCGAAGAGGGTGGAGTGGACGCGCTGACCGTGGCCGCGGTCGCCGAACGGGCCGGCATGGCGGTCGGCAGCATCTACCGCCGGTTCGGCGACAAGGAAGGACTCCTGCTGGCCATCCAGCACGCCTTCACCGAGAACCTCCAGGCCGAGATCACGGAACGCATGTCCGTGGAGCGGTTGCGCCTCCTGCGCGATCCGGCCGTGGCGATCGCCGAAGCGGTCGGCGCGATCACCGACGCCTTCCGGGCGCACGAGGCCCTGTTGCGCGTTTTCCTGCTGCTCGGCACCCGGCACGAAGCGGTCAGGGTCGAGGGCTCGCGCGTCAGCGTCGAGGGCAACCGCAACTTCGCCGAGGCTCTGCGACACATCCCCGTCGCACACCCGGATCCCGCGGCCGCGCTGGACTTCGCCTTCCGCCTGGTCTACGCCACGATCGCGCACCGCGTCACCCAGGGCGAGTTCCTCGAGTCCGACCGCCCGCTGCCCTGGAACGAGCTGCGCAGTCACCTCCAGACCGCGGTCGTGTCCTACCTACTCGGCACCTCAGAAGGCCGCTGACCGCCTGGCTTGCAGTGGCACACAAGTGCGCGCACGGGGCTTGACGCGACAGGAGCGGTTGTGAGCTCATGCTCACCACAAGTGTGAGTCCTGACTCACATAGGTTCGCTCTCTTCGTTTCCCACACCCTCGTGCCGACGGCTCAGACCTTCTCCCCTCCCCGGAACTCCGTCGTGGCCCGAGCAACTCAAAGGAGAGTTGTCGATGCGTGCGACCTTGCCTCTGCCCACCTCCGACGTCGACCTGTTCGCCGACGACGTGCTGCACGACCCGTACCCCGCGCTCCGCCGACTCCGGGAAGTCGGCCCCGCGGTACGGCTGACCGCCTACGACGCCTGGGTCCTTCCGCGCTACGACCACGTGCGCGCGGCTCTGGCCGACCACGAACGCTTCTCGTCTGCGCACGGCGTCGGCTACGAGGACCAGTTCAACGCCCAGATGAAGGGCACCGTGCTGGCCAGTGACCCGCCGGACCACACCCGGCTGCGGGCCCTGCTGTCCGACAAGCTCGCCCCCAAGGCCCTGGCGGGGCTCCGCACCCGGATCACCGCCCTCGCTGACGACCTCGTCGCCGACGCCGCGGCCAAGGGCGACTTCGACGCCGTGACGGATCTCGCCGCGGTGTTCCCCGTGACCGTGATCGCTGACCTGATCGGGCTCACCGAGGAAGCGCGGGGTCCATGGCTGTCGTTCGCGGACGCGGCGTTCAACACCTTCGGTCCGTTCAACGCCCGCGCCCAGGCATCCATCCCCTTCGTCAGTCAGATGTTCGGGTACCTGAACACGGTGATGGTGCCGGAGAACCTCCGCCCGGACGGCTGGGCCGCCGCCATCCACCAGGCCGCGGAGCAGGGGGAGATCGAGGCCGCCTCCGTGGTGCCTCTGTTGTCCGCGTACGTGATCGCCAGCATGGACACCACCATCAACGCGATCGGCAACACGATCCTCCTCTTCGCCCGGCACCCGCAGGCCTACCAGGAAGTGCGGGCCGAACCGGCGCTCGTCGGCCCGGCGTTCGAGGAGTCGTTGCGGCTGGAGTCCCCCGCACAGGGCTTCTTCCGTCGCACCACCCAGCCGGTGGACATCGAGGGCATCACCATCCCGGCCGACACCAGGGTCCTGCTGTCCTTCGCCTCGGCCAATCGAGATGAACGCAAGTGGGAGGGCCCCGAGGAGTTCCTCGTCCGCCGCAACCCGGTCGACCACGTCGCTCTCGGCTACGGCGTGCACGGCTGCGCCGGCCAGGGCCTGGCCCGACTGGAGGCGCAGGCGGTGCTCGGCGCGCTGGTACGGCGGGTGTCGTCGCTCGAGCTCGCGGGCGAGCCGGTCCGCAAACTCAACAACGTCATCCGGGGCATGGCTTCGCTGCCCGTCACGGTACGCACGGAAGGGCAGTGAGATGTCCAGGATCGTGGTGGACTTCGACCGTTGTGAGGGCCACGGGCTGTGTGAGCAGACCGCGCCCGAGGTGTTCCGGCTCGACGACGAGGGCGAGCTGCACCTGACCCACGAGGAGGTTGCCCCGGAGGACGAGAGGGCCGTCGCCGCCGCCGTGCGGGTGTGCCCCGTCGCGGCGCTGAAGGTGCGGCCGTGAGGCGGATCGTTGTCGTCGGCGGGTCCATCGCCGCGCTGACGGCGGCGGAGAGCCTGCGGGCCGGGGGCTTCGACGGACAGGTGACCGTCCTGTCCGAAGAACCTCACCAGCCCTACTCCCGCGTCCCGCTGTCCAAGGGCGTCCTCGCCGGCCGGGAACCCGCGACATCCGCCCTGCTCCCCGCGCCGGGCGAGGACATCGAGTTCCGTACCGGGGCGCGGGCCGTACGGCTGGACGTCCGCGGCCGTACGGTGACGCTGGCCGACGGCACCGAGGTGCCGTACGACGGGCTGGTCGTCGCCACCGGAGCACGGGCACGCCGCCTGACCGGCGGCGCCGACCTGGTGGTGCGCACCCTGGACGACGCCGAGGCCCTCGCCTCCCGGCTGGCCACCGCGCGCAGCGCGATCGTGCTGGGCGGCGGCTTCCTCGGCATGGAGGTCGCCACGACCTGCCGCGCGCTCGGCCTGGAGGTCACCGTGGTCGACCTCGTCCCGCCGCTGCTCAGGCTGCTCGGACCGTGGCTGGCCGATCTCGCCGTCGCGGCCGCGCGGGACCACGGCATCCGTGTCCGCGTCGCGCCGGACGGCGTCACCGTGGTGGGCGAACACCGCGTGCGCTGTGGCGAGTCGGTCCTGGAGGCCGACGTGATCGTCTGCGCGGTGGGCGACGTACCGAACACCGACTGGCTGAGGGACTCCGGCCTGCCCCTGGACGCCGGTGGCGGCCTCGTCGCCGACGCGTGCTGCCGCGTCGCTCCCGGAGTGGTCGCCGCCGGGGACGTCGTATCGCGGGAAGGGCACCGAACTCCTCACTGGACCAACGCTGTTGAGCAGGGCCGGGCGGCCGCGGCCGGCCTGCTGCAGGGCGCGTCGGCGCGGCCGTACCGAACGGACCCGTACTTCTGGACCGAGCAGTGCGGACTCGACATCAAGATCAGCGGTGAACTGCCGCTCACCGGGGCCCCCGAGATCCTCGCCGGATCGGTGAACGACCGCAGTGCGCTGCTGAGGTGGCGCCATGACGGAGGCACGGCCACCGCCGTCGCCGTCAATCACCGCCTCCCCGTCATCAAACTCAAGCGGCTCGGCGCCGGAGTTCCCGCCCCTGCCCCAGCCCGTACGTAAGGACGTCACCATGGCTCAGCCGCACCCTGCCCCCTACGATCCGATCGATCCCGCCCACCACGCCGATCCCGCCGCCCGGCTCGCCGCAGCCCGTGATCGCTGCCCGGTGTCCCAACCTCGGCCCGGTGTGCACTTCCTCGCCCGCCACGCGGACGTACGGGACGTGCTCACCGACCACGAAACGTACTCGTCCGTCGACAACTTCGCCCTGGAAGGGGGCACCAGGACGGCCGACCTCCCCGCGGTCCCGATCACCATGGCGGACCCGCCTTATCACACGGCGCTACGCGGGCGTCTCAGGCGCTGGTTCGCTCCGGCCCGGCTCCGTGCGCAGGAACCGCGCGTCCGCGAGATCGTGGCCGGTGTCCTGGATGCGTGGCAGCCCGGCCAGAAGGCCGAGATCCACACCGATCTGGCCCGCCAGATCCCGACCCGGGTGGTGTACGCCTTCCTCGGTCTGCCGGAGCGGGACTGGGAGCGTCTGCACCAGTGGGCCGACGCGATCGACGACGTCCTCCCCGAACTCCGCACCGACATGCCGGAGTTCCTGGCCCTCACCGGCTACCTCGGAGAGCAGCTCGCCGCCCGCGCCGCCGCCCCGTCCACCGGGGCGGACGTCCTGGACGGGCTCGCGCACCCCGCCGACGGCGAGCCACCCCTCTCCCCGGTCGAGGCCGTCATCCACTCCTTCCAGCTGATCCTGGCCGCCACGGACACCACCGCCAGTCTGATCACCAACCTGCTCCACGAACTGCTCGTCGACCGCACCCGCTGGGAACGTCTCCTCGCCGACCGGTCGCTCCTCCCCGCGGCGATCGAGGAGTCACTGCGCCACGACGCGCCCCTGCAGTACGTGTTGCGGACGGTCACGGAGGAACGGGAGATCTCCGGCTGTCCCGTGAGGCCCGGCGACCGCCTCGCCGTCAGCCTCCAGTCCGCCAACTGGGACGAACGGGCCTGGGGCGCCGACGCCGCCGAGTACTCGCTCGACCGGCCTGTCGGACAGGCCACCACCATGACCTTCGGCTACGGCATCCACACCTGCCTCGGCGCGCCACTGGCGCGGCTGGAAGCCCGGGTCTTCCTGGAGCAGTTGCTGGACCGCTTCCCCGAACTGCGGCTCGCTCCCGGCTACCACCGCGAGCCGCCTCCTGGCCTGGTCATGATCCGACGCCCGGCCCGACTCGACGTCGTGCTCTGAGGTTCGGCAGCCGGGTGTCCCTCTCGGGCGGCGGGCCACCGCGAAGGCAACCATCTCCGCGACGGTCCGGGCTCTGGCCGTCGAAGGACACCCGCCCGGAGCACGACTCGGCTGCGTCGGCATCAGCCGGCGCAGCCGAGAGGGGACCACTCCGAGCGCGTACTAGATCGCCGCGAACCGTAGTTGCTCGACGACCTCACCGCTCTCGCGCCGGGTGAAGGTGGCCGATCGCTTGCCCAGTTCGTCGCCACGGATGACAGCGCTCCAACCGGGACGGACGTCGGCCGCGACCTGAAGGAGCTTGTCGTCGGGGCTGGTGATCGTGACGAAGGGCTTCTCGTCCTCGTACGGGTCGGGCTCTTCCTCCGTGAGCTCTCGCATGAAGAGGTATTCCTCCACTATCCGACCCTCGTGGTGGCGGGCGAAGGTGCAGAGGCGGAAGTCGCCGGGGACGTAGTGGCCGACGACCGCCGTCCACTCGCCCTGGGCGACCTGCGGGTAGTGCTGGAGGATCCGGGCCTCGGGGTTGTCGACCAGGATGCCCTTCATGGCGTCGATGTGCTCGTCGACGTCGGCGGTCGCCACGCCGCCCATCTCCACGTAGACGGCCGGTGCGTGGTAGTAGGCCTGCATGTCGAACTTACGGTTGTTCCAGGCGACGAAGTCGACCATGTGGAAGTGGATGCAGTTGTCCTTCTCCAGCTCGTACGTGCCGTCGGCCTGCGCACTCAACGATTCCATGTCCTTCTCCGGTTCAGTCGAGGGCCAGGTCGAATTGGGCCGACCTGGCCGAGCCTTGGCCCAAGGCAGGGGTGCGGCTTCGAGTCGAAGCCGAGAGCTCGTCAGCCCTGGGTGCCGTCGCGGTTGATCGGGTACAGGCCGAGCACGCCGCCCGGGTCGGAGGGGTCGACGCCCTTGACGTCGCCGACGTAGAGGGTGATCAGTGCCTTGTAGCGGGCGAGGGCGGTCCGGTTGCCCATGAACTTGCCGAGGGCGAGCGGGTTGGTGTTCTTGTAGTCGAAGATGCCCTTGCGGCCGGCGGGTACGGCGACGTCGGTGCGGGCGCTCCAGGTGCCGATGGAGTTGGTCTGGGCGTCCTTGGACAGCAGCCAGCTCAGGTAGAGCTCGGCGGCGGCCTTGTGCGGGGCCTTCTTGAGGATGGCGGCGGTCTGCGGCCAGGTGACCCAGGGGCTGGTCTTGGGGATGCTGGTGGTGGACAGGCCGGAGAAGCTGCCGGCGCTGCCGAAGTTGGCGACGTAGCCGTCGGTGCCGACCGTGTCGGCGGCGGCCTGGGTGCCGCGGACGAACTTCGGGTGCTGGGCCAGGAGCTTCTTCAGGTAGCCGAGGCCGTACTTGTCGGTGAGCTGCTTGAAGTAGAAGAGGACCGCGTCGTCGTCGTTGGGGTAGGTGAAGACGAGCTTGTTCTTGAACTCGGGCTTGAGGAAGTCCTTCGCCTCGACGGGGGCGTCGCTGCCGAGCGTGGTGGCAGTGACGTTGGCGAAGCCGAAGAACATGACGCCGGTGTAGTAGCCGTCCTTGTCCTTGATCTGGTTGTAGACCTTGTCCCAGCCGACGGGCTTGTACTTCGCCAGCACGCCTTCCTTCTTCCAGTACGGGAAGTCGTCGAGGGTCTGCAGCTGGGCGACGTCCGCGACGACTCTGCCGGTGGCGATCTGGTTGTCGATGCGGGCGTCGTGGTACTTGCTGAGGTCCGTGACCATGTTGAACTTGATCTTCGGGAACTTCTTGAGGAAGGCGTCGCGGAGGTAGTCGGCCTGGTAGGGCGTGTCGCCGCCGGCGTAGACGGTCAGGGTCCCGCCCTCGGCCAGGGCCTGCTTGTACAGCTTCTGCAGTTGCGCCTGCTCGCTCGTCGGCACGGCGCGCGTGCCGCCGGAACCACCGACGGGGGAATCGGCGAGAGCGGCGGTGGCGCCGCCCGCGAGCACGCTGAGGGTGAGGGCTCCGACGAGGGCCTTACGGATGGGCTTCATGACAGCTCCTGTCGACAAGTGCTTAAACTTTTGAGTACTTCGACAGGACTCACGCTAGGGCGAGGAGCTTAAACTTTCAAGCGTTCGCGGTCGTTTTTCTTAAAAGTTGAAGCAATGCTAGGATCCGCCGCATGGAGGAGACCCGCTGGCTGAACGCCGAACAGCAGCACGCCTGGCGCGCCTACTGCAACGCCAGCGTCCTACTGGAAGACACCATCGACCAGCAGCTGAGAAGCACAGCGGGCATCATCCACCTGTACTACACGGTGATGGTCCGCCTCTCCGACGCCCCCGACCAACGCCTGCGGATGACAGACCTCGCCGAGCAGCTCAATATCTCCCGCGGGAGGCTCACCCATGCGGTCCGCCGACTGGAGGAGGACGGCTGGGTGCGCCGCGAGAACTGCTCCACCGACAGGCGTATCCAGTTCGCCGTTCTGACGGACGAGGGCATGTCCGCCCTGGCACGGATCGCGCCCGGACACGTCACCACCGTCCGCGCCGCGGTCTTCGACCACCTCAGCAGCGAGCAGACCCGCGCCTTCACCGAGATCTGCGAGACCATCCTCGCCGCCCTCACCGATCCCAACGGTCCCGCCACCACGGGACTGCCCTGGCGTCGCTGAAGCGATCCGTCGGCAGAAGGGCTGAGCCATCATCGCCGCCACGCTGGAGTCGAGGTCGGCGTACACAAGAGGCCGCCACAGCCCAAAGCGATCAAGGCGAATTGCTGGGCGACAATGACGCCATGACCGACAATTCTTCCCGCAATGTGCCTCGTCCGCTCCTGCGCCGTCCCTCGGACGGCGAGCTCATAGAGGTCGCCGGTGTCGCGCACTTCTTCCGACTCACCGGCGAGCAGACGGAGGGACGCTTCGCCTTCGAGGAGTTCAGTCTCGCGCCGGGCACCATCGGAGCCAGGCCCCACGTACACGAAGGACACGACGAGTACTTCTACGTGCTTGAAGGCGAGTTGACCCTCCACACCGGGGACGGCGAGGTGACAGCCGGCCCGGGGTACCTGCTCGCCGCGACCCGCGGCACCCCTCATGGGTTCCGCAACGAAGGCCCGGCCACCGCACGAGCCCTGTGCCTCTACACCCCGGCCGGCTACGAGAACTACTTCCGGGACGTCCATGGTGCCGTGAGCGCCGGTGCCGAAGCGACCGACCAACTGCTCGCCGAATTCCGCAGCCGCTACCGGACCAGCTCGCACCCGCTTCCCTCGGACAAGCGTTGAGGTGCCTCGACCTTCCTCGGTGAGCAGGCGTACAGCAGCGCTTGCACGACCGGTCCGAGACGGTGTTCGCCCTGGCCGCCGTCGCCACCCCAGTCATTTCCCTGCCCGACCTCGTACGGCTGCGCGGCCTGGACCACGAAACCGACTACGGCGTCTGGGCGTGTCAGTAGCTTTGTGTAAGTCCTTGGGGTTCACCTGGTGTTGAGCCGGTCCTCGAAGAAGAGTGAGAACTGGTTCAGCGCCTTCTTCCGGTGTGCCGCGACGTGGTTGACATCGCGGGCCTTGGGGGTGATCAGCTCGCGGACGGCGAGGTAGAGCACCTTCAGCGCGGCCTGCTCCGAGGGGA